>NZ_LLWQ01000209.1 GCF_001447385.1 Paracoccus sp. MKU1
CGATAGTCCTTCCGCCAGCGCGTCAGCAACGCGCGAGAGATATCGTGACGCCGCGCCGTCAGCGCCACGCTGCGCGGGCGCGACAGGCTTTCCTCGACGATACGGATCTTCTCGGCAGCCGACCAGCGACGCCGCCGACCACTATCGGTCACCGAGAGAACCTCGACTTGGGAACTGAAGCTATGGGTGTCCATAGCTTCAGCCTCCTACATCCATCCCACCTTCAGCGTCAGACGGTCCTCACCGGGAGCTTACGTTTCGGGAGAGCAAGAGCTTCCAGAACCGCGCCATCGGCGATCATCCCGGCATCCGCTCAGTTTCCGATGATGCGGATCGGCATGCCTGCCATAAGCTGCGCAAGCTCAGGCGTGTTGCTTTCGTCGAAGCCGCCGACAGAGTTGAGCCCGGCGCCGATGAGACGGACGACCTCGGGCGAGCCGGCGAACTTCGAATGGCTGCCTGAGCTTGAATCGTGGATCTCGGAAAGGTCGATAACGGTCACCCCGAGCTGTTCCAGTTCCGCCGCGTCGGCGGCGCCGACGCGTGGAACGCCGCCCGCGATCCGGCGCGATATGCGCAGCGCGCTGTCGTCCCTGGAAACCAGGAGATACATCTTCCTGCGTATTTCCGGGGGCAGCAGCGCGAGCTGAGTCCGAAAAAGATCTAGGTCGATATCGGGCGAGGCCAGCATGATGTGGTTGATGGTCTTGCGGCGGCCCAGCCGGCCGGCCTGCTGGGCGTCGATCAACCCCTCCATTGTAAGAAGCGTTCCCATCGAATGGGCAAGGATGTCGGCGCTCTCCGCATTCGTCCGGACGAGAATGTCGGAGACTTCCTTTACCTTGAAGCGCGCGACCAACGCGCTATTGAGGTCGTAGACATAGCGTGGCGTTCTGGCCGCAGAGGCCCATGTGAACAGCACCGGGACGCCCTCGAATCCGGTGTCCTCGACGAACTGCGCCAGCCGGAGCAGCGCATCGCTCGTGGTGTTGTTGTAGCCATGGACAAAGAGAAGCAGCTTGCGCTCGCCCGCCGGACGGGTCGCAAGCTCGCGGTTGATCTCGGCGATGAAGGAAGCATCGGTGCGATAGATCAACGGATCGACAACCGCGAATTCGCGCCGCGGATCGGGCGGCAAGCGCCATGGTCGTTCAACCTGTCCAGGGGCATGGTTCGGTGGAATGGTCACGTCAACCGAGGCGAGGCCAAGCTCAGGCGCACGACCGGACGAGTAGAAGGCGCCCACCACCTCGGATGCCTCGCGCGTCGTGGTGATGAAGATGCGGTGCCGGCTGAGATCGGCCACGGATTCGACTGGAATCGCCGGGTTTTCGATACCGACGAGCTCCGGCGGGCGGCTGCACCCAACCAGCGTCAAAGCAAGGAAAGTGACAACCAAGGGCAACGAACGCAAGCGACCGTGGGTCATCACATGCCTCCGGAGCAGTTTGGTTGTCGGGCCGCTGGGCCCAGTTGCTGTGACGCGAAATGTAACATGCGGGTGGATCGATGTATAGGATGAGCTGCGAGCTCGCGTTATAGCTAAACGATTTTAGTTGACTACGTTTTTTGTGAATTGCTCCGGGTTTGCCGGAGGCTCACTGTGTGGATGCCCCGGTTGATGCAGTTGCCTTTTTCGCCGTGGCGCATGTGATCCGGTGCGGATCATGTGTCAGGCCTGTTCATGCGGCGCCATGGTTGCCGCCGGCCGTCATGGAGATACGCGGAGCAGGCGCAGATCGACTCGACGAGCTTTGCGTTCCGGGAGCCTCGGTGCTTTCCTGATCCCGCAGCGTCAGATCGCTAGCCCATGCTGCTGCGAGGCCGGGATCCCGATAGTCCGAGCCAGGCAGCAAAGTCGCGACCGCGCTTGAAGGTGGTCTTAGATTGTGCGATCGCCTCCGCCGCCATGGCTGTGATCGGGCCAATTCCCGGCATCGTCTGCAAGCGGCGCGTTTCTTCGCCGCATGGGGCTTCATGTCGAAGCGTCTTTTCCAGGCCGGCCACTCTCGGAGAACAACTCGCTGAGGACAGGTTCTGGGTTCCGATTCCGGCATGTGCTTCAGGCCGCGGGCACCGACGCGGCCAGCGACGGGCGTGCCGAAACGCCGGCGAACCACTTGGCGAGCTTCGGATGGGTCGCGCGCCAGTCCTTTCCGGCAAAGCGAAAGTCTAGATAGCCGAGGGCGCAGGCAGCGGCGATGCTGCCGGCATGGAAGCCGTCCGAGATCGCATCGAACCAGCGACCTTCCAGGTCATCAAGGCCGGAATCGACCTTTTCCATCTGCCCGCGCGACCAGTCGTCCCAGCGTTTCTCCTCGGGCCGCAGCACATTTTCGTAACGGTGCAGCAATGCCGCCTCCAATATCGCGTCGCCAAGCGCCTCGAGCGTCAGAATGGTGAACCGCCGCGCGTCCTGCGGATACAGCGTTTCCCCCACCGTGCCCTTGGAATCGACATAGGCGCAGATCACGCGGCTGTCGAAGACCGGGGTGTCGTCCTCGAGCAGCAGGCAGGGCACCTTGCCGGTCGCGTTGTGGCGCACGATTTCGGGGTCGCGCTTGACCGGCCAGGCCGCCGAGGGCAGTTTCTCGATCTCGACACCGCGCTCATGAGCGACGACCATCACCTTGCGCACGAAGGGCGAGGCGGGTGAGAAGAAGAGGCGGATGGTCATCAGGGGTTCCTCCGATTGCGGTTGCCGTTTCGGCCTTTTGCGGGTTTGTCAAAGCTGGGCATGCGCAGGAAATCCTGCGGGTAGAGCTTCATCTGCTCGTGCAGATGTTCCAGGGCGAAGGTGATGTGCTCGCGCATGAGGGCGGCCGCGCGCTCGCCCTGACCCTTGGACAGGGCAAGGGCGATGCGGTGATGGTCGTCATGGGATCGTTCGAGCACGCCAAAATCGCGCCACATGATCACGCGGTCCGATGCGGCGGGCACGTTGTGCAGGCTTTGCACGAATTCCATGATCCAGGCATTCCCGGAAAGCGTCATCACCGCCGTGTGGAAGTTCACGTTCATCCGGCGATAGTCGGCCAGGTTTTCAGGCAGCAGTTCGCCGGGGCTCAGCAGCCTGTCGCCCTCGGCGACCAGATCGGCCAGATGCCGGCTTGCCTCCTCCGTCATGTTGCCGGCTGCCAGGCGGCAGGCCAGCGCCTCGAGCTCCGCGCGCACCTCGAAGGCGCCGGACACTTCGGCGAACGAGAACTCGCGCACGTAAAAGCCGCGACTGCTTGCGTATGAGACAAGGCCCTTTTGCGCCAGCGCCGTCAGTGCCGCGCGCAGGGGCGTGCGCGAGATGCCCAGCATTTCCGCCAGTCGATCCTGGTGCAGCTTGTCGCCCGGCAGAAGCTCGCCGCTGAGAATTGCCTCGCGCAGTTTCTGCGTCGCCACTTCGGTGCTGGTATGTGCTTGGGTCAAGGGTCCCCCGGTCGGGCAGAGATAAAATGTACCTCATGCAGATTCTCTTTGGAATATACGCATAAATGCGTTCATTGCGTTTGCAACGAGTAGGGGCCTCAAGCCATGTCTGGAATCGTGCTTGTCACCGGTGCCGCCGGTGGCATCGGGGAAGCTGTTTGCCATCGCCTTGCGCAGGACGGCTTTGCAGTCCTTGCCGCGGATCTGTCGCAGGAGGCGGCAGGGCGGGTCGCAGCCGCCCTGCCGGGCCGGGGTCATCGCGCCATCGCGCTGGATGTCGCGAACGAAGCCGCGGTGATCGCCGCCTTCGCCGAGGCCGAGGCGCTGAACCAGCCCGTCGGCCATGTGGTCGCCGCCGCCGGCATTCTGCTGTTTGCCGCCAATGGCGACCGCCCGCCGATCACCGACATCCTGCTGGCCGATTGGGAGCGGACGCAGGCCGTCAATTCGACCGGCACCTTCCTTCTGCTGCGGGAATACCTGCGCGGCGCGAATCGGCGGGCCATCGCCGGCGGGCGCTTCGTGGGCTTTGCCTCGGTCGCGGCCCAGCTGGGCGGCTATCGCTCCAGCTCGGCCTATATCGCCTCGAAAGGGGCGGTGATGGCGCTGGTCAAGGCCGGCGCGCGCGAGGCGGCAAACCTGGGCATCACCGTGAACGCGGTGGCGCCGGGGCTGATCGATGCGCCGATGCTGCGGCAGTCGCTGCCGCCGGAACGGGATGCGACCGTCGCGGCCAATATTCCGCTGAACCGCATCGGCACGCCACAGGACGTGGCGGGGGCGGTGTCGTTCCTGATGGGGCCGGATGCGGCATACATCACCGGCGCCGTCGTCGACGTGAACGGCGGCTATCGCATGCAATGACGCCGGGGAGGACGTGATGGTCAAGCTGACGGAAAAACTGACCCATCTTCTGGGGTGGATAGCGGGGGTGACGGTCCTGCTGATGATGTTCCACGTCATGATCGACGTGATCGGCAAATATGCCTTCAATGCGCCCCTGCCGGGCACGGCCGAGGTGGTGGCGGCCTATTACATGATCGCCTGCGTCTTCCTGCCGCTGGCCTGGGTCGAGGCCGCGGGCGGATCGATCGTCGTCGAGGTCGTCTATGAAAAGGTCCCGCCCCGCGCCCAGGCCGTCATGCTCAGGATCGCCGATATGGTCTCGGCCGTCTACTACGCGATCCTTGCCTGGTTCTCCTGGGGCGTGGCCATGCATGCCTGGCGCATCAACGAAACGGTGGACGGCATCTGGCGGATCGTCACCTGGCCGGCCAAATTCCTGCTGCCCTTCGGTTTTTTCCTTGCGGTGGTCGTGATCCTGCTGCGGCTGGTCCTGGGGGACCGGGGCCGCATCCGCACCGCAGCCCATGCTCTGGATATCTGAGGTCGCCTCATGGAACGTCTTGAAATCGGCTTTGCCGGCGTTGCCGCCATTCTGCTTCTGATCGGCGTCCGCGTGCCCATCGGGGTGGCCATGGGGTCGACCGCCTTCTTCGGCATCTGGGCGATGATGGGGCTGAAGCCCGCCATCGGTATCACCAAGGCCATCCCGTTCAACCTGATCGGGGACTGGAACCTGTCGGCGATCCCCATGTTCCTGTTCATGGGTTTCGTCGCGGTCGAGGCCAGGCTGACGCGCGGCCTGTTCGGCGCGGCCCGCATCTTCCTGGCGCGCATCCCCGGCGGGCTTGCCTCTTCGACCGTCTTCGCATCGGCGCTGTTCGGCGCAGCGAGCGGGTCGAGCGTCGCGACCTCGGCCGCCTTTTCGCGCATCGCCGTGCCCGAGATGCTGGACAGCAAATACAATCCCGGCCTTGCGACGGGCTCCGTCGCGGCCTCGGGCACGCTGGCCGCGCTGATCCCGCCCTCGGTGCTGATGATCGTCTACTGCCTGCTGGTCGACACCTCGATCAACACGCTGTTCATGGCCGGTGTGATCCCCGGCATCCTGACGGCGACGGCCTTCATCCTGATGATCACCACGCGCTGCATGCTGAATCCGGGGCTTGCCCCCCGCTATGTCGACCACACCACCCGCACCGAAAAGATCGCCTTGCTGCCTCGGGGCGGGCGGCGCTGCTGCTGCCGGTCTTTGCCGCCATCGCGGCGGCCTTGCCCGATCCGCGCCTGCGCCGCCGGCTGGCCTTGCTGTTCCCGACGGTGATCCTGCTGTCGGCCGGGGCCTCGCTGATCGGGGCGGGGGCGCATCTCTTGGCGGCGCAGGCGGTCCGGGGCGCGACCGGCATCCATCTTGGTTATGTGGAATGGGCGATGCTCGGCCTGCCAGTTTCGCTGTTGGCCAGCCTTGCCGGCGCGGGCCTGATCCTGTGGCTGTTCGTCCCGCGCGAGGCGCTGCTGGCGCCGTTGCCCCGCATCGCTACGCCCGCCCCGGACGCCGCCACCCGCGCCCGCCAGCGCCGCATCGGGCTGGTGCGGGCGCTGGTCGTGAGCCTGTGGCTGACGGCCGGGCTGCACGGGATCGGCATGGCGCTGGTCGCGCTGATCGGGGCGCTGGCGCTGCTGACCCCACTCTTTACCATCCGCAAGCCCAAGGAGATCTTCCGCGCCGTCGATACCGAGCTTCTGCTCTACATGACCGCGACCGTGCTGATGGCCGAGGCGATGGTCGCGACCGGGGCCGACCGCTGGCTGGCGGAACAGGCGCTGGCGGCCTTGCCGCCCGGCCTGTCGGGCAGCCTGCCCACCGTGGTGGTGCTGCTGTCGGCGGTGGCGGTGCTGGCGCATCTGGCGATCACCTCGCGCTCGGCCCGCGCGGCGGTGCTGATCCCGGCGGTGGCCCTGCCGCTGGCGGCGATGGGGCACGACCCGGCGCTGATGGTCATGGTCGCGGTGATGGGCACGGGCTTTTGCCAAAGCATGATGGCCTCGGCCAAGCCGGTGGCGATCTTCGGCCAGGCCGAGGAAGCGGGCTTCTGCCAGCGCAACCTGATCCGGCTGGCACTGCCACTGGCGCCGGTCGTGACGGTGCTGCTGATCGGCTTTGCCCTGCTGGTCTGGCCCGCGCAATTGGCGCGGATGCGGGACGATGTGCAACCGGCGCCCGTTCCGACCCTCCCGGCCATGTCCGCCGCCATGCTGGTCGCGCCCGCCGTGGCCTTGCCGCCCCCTGCCGTCCCGATGATCGAGGCAGCGCGGCCCTTGCCCCGCCCCCAGCGGCTGGCCCAGGCCGTCCCGCAAAAAACGTCGCCCCAGGCCGGCCAGCCGCGCCCCGAGCTCGGCTTGCGAGCGTTGAACCGCATCCTGAGGCCTGCGGGCATCCGGCTCGTCATCCGGTGATCCGCTGCAAATGCGATGAAAGGGCGGCTCGGGACCGCCGTTTTTCCACGCCGGGGCGGAATATTTCGCCCTTGCCGGGAATAAGGCAGGGGGTGCGGGCGTAACCCCATCAGATAACCGGAAAGGATATGAAAATGTCTCTCACCGTCCTGATCGCGCCTTCGGGCTTCAAGGAATCAAGGATGTGGCCGAGGCCATCGCGCGGGGCGTCCGTCGCGCCGCCCCCCATGCAACCATCCTGACCGCGCCGATGGTCGATGGCGGCGAGGGCCCGACCGAGGCGCTGGTTGCCGCGACCGGCGGTCGGTTGATGCAGGCCGAGGTGACCGGCCCGGTGGGCCAACCCGTGGACAGTTTCTGGGGGCTGATGGGCGGCGATGGGCCGCGCACCGCCGTGATCGAGATGGCCGCCGCTGCCGGGCTGTCGCTGGTGCTGCGCGACCGGCGCGACCCGACCCTGACCACCAGCCGCGGCGTGGGCGAGTTGATCCTGAAGGCGCTGGACCATGGCGTGGACCGCATCCTGATCGGCTGCGGCGATAGCGGCGTCAACGACGGCGGCGCGGGCATGGCGCGCGCTTGGTGCGCGGCTGCTGGACGGCGAGGGGCGCGAGTTGCCCGAGGGCGGCGGCGCGCTGGAGCAACTGGCGCAGATCGACGTCTCGGGGCTGGACCCGAGGCTGGCCGGGGTCGGGATCGACGCGGCGGTGAACTGGCACAACATGCTGCTGGGACCGCGCGGCGTGGCCCGCGTCTTCGGCCCGCAAAAGGGCGCGACCCCTGAGCAGGTCGAGCAACTCGACCGCGGTATGACCCGCTATGCAAAGGCGATCATGGCGGCCACGGGCCGGGACGTGGCGCCGATGCAGGGCGCTGGGGCCTCGGGCGGGCTTGGCGCCGGGCTGGTCGCCTTTGCCGGTGCGGTGCTGCATCCGCGTTTCCAGGTCATGCTGGATTACCTGGATTTCGACCGGCTGCTGGGCCGCGCCGACCTGGTCATTACCGCCGAGGGTGCGCTGGATGCGCAAAGCCCCTTCGGCAAGGCTCCCTGCGAGGTCGCCTGCCGCGCCGAGGCGATCGGCCTCCCGACCGTCGCGCTGGCAGGCATCATCGGCAGGGGCGCACGCCAGACCTATGAGCACGGGATCGGCGCCTATGCCTCGATCATGCGGCGGCCCTGCTCGCTGGAAAAGGCCATCGGCGAGGGTGCAAAACTGCTGCGCAACGCCGCTGAGAACACGATGCGGATGCTGCTGGTCGGCCAGCGGCTTGCCGCTCGCGTCTGAGCCACGACCTATGCCGCGACCGGAGGAGCCGGCAGCCGGGCTGCGGATCACGGTTCGATCATGCCGATCCAAACCAAAGTGACGGAGAGAAACCATGGCCAGAATCCGTGGCAATGATGACGACAAGTGCCTGGTCGGCACCAAGTTCGCCGACCAGATCTGGGGCCGCTCGGGCGACGGCCTGCTCTTTGGCTGCGCGGGCAAACGATACGCTGGATGGCGGCGAGGGCAATGACCGCATCAACGCAGGCGAGGGCAACGATACCTTGAACGGCGGAGAAGGTGCCGACGTCTTCATGGGCGCGACCGGATCACGCCGACCGGCTGGTGATCGAGGGCACGCGCCTCGGCCAGCTTCGCAGCAACGATTTCGACTTGTAGAAGCCGGAAGATCGCGGGGGCCGGCGTGGCAGCGCCGGCCCCGGGCTGCAAAGCCACCGTTCCGACCGGGACGCCATTCGTCGCCTGGATCGTGATCGCCGCCTGTTGCGGCTGAAGCCCGCCGCCTCGCCGCAATTCATTCCGGGGTGCCGCGCCAGAGGCTTAATGCAACCGGCAGCAGGTCCTCGTTTACCCTGCTGCATCGCTTTCACAAAGCCGCATCAGCACCTTGGCGAACGTGCTTGCGGCGGGACCGAAGGGCTCGTCGAGGCGATGGGCGAGATAGCTTTGGGAAGTGACCTGGGCGTTGCGGCCAAGCGCGGCCGTGTCCAGCCGGACCAGCCTGCCGGATCTCAGGTCATCCGCGACCAGCCAGGACGGCAGCCTGCCCCAGCCGACGCCCGACAGGATCAGCGCATGCTTGGCGCCCTGGGTATTGACCCGGCAGGATTGCGGCGACAGCACGCCGAAATCCCGCCCCTCCGACAGGGGCGAGGGATCGGACAGCACGATCTGGACGTGGTCGGCCAGATCGGGGATGCCGATCCCGCGCCCGGCCGCCAGGGCATGGCCGGCCGCGACCACCGCCACCTGCGAGACGGGGGACAGGGCCTCGAAGCTGATGCGGGGATCGCGGAAATCCTCGCCGACCATGATGGCGAGCGTGCAGCGTCTTTCGGTCAGCGCCTGCAACGGCCCGCCAAGCGGCTGGATGGCAAGCCTGACCGCCACCGAGGGATAGGTTCTGCGCATCTCGGCCAGCGCCGCGCCGACCAGTGGGATCGGAAACAGCGTGTCGGCGGTGATGCACAGCTCCAGCTCGACGCCCTCGCCAAAGCCCCGCGCCCTGGCGCGCATCGCGTCGACCCGCAGCAGGATGTCGCGCGCATCGGCAAGCAGCGTCTTGCCCTCGGCCGTCAGGACCGGGCGGTGGCCGGAGCGGTCGAACAGCTGCACGCCCAGCTGGGCCTCCAGATTGGCCACGCTTGCGCTGACGCCGGATTGCGCCCGCGACAGGCTGCCCGCGCCGGCGCGAAAGCTGCCTTTGTCGGCGACCGCGACGAAGGTGCGGATCTGGTCGAGGGTCAGGGCGTCCAGCATGATCGCTTCAGATGATCGGAACCATCGGGATTATATCACTCCTGCCGTTCATCCGTCACCCCTATCCTGGACGCGACAGGAACAGGAGAGAACCGATGACCGATGTGCTGGTGCTTTATTATTCGTCCTATGGGCATGTCGAAACCATGGCCGCTGCGGTCGCCCAAGGTGCGCGCGAGGCTGGGGCGAGGGTCGCGGTCCGGCGCGTGCCGGAGCTGGTGCCCGAGGCCGTCGCGGAAAGGGCGGGCTACAAGCAGGATCAGCGCGCACCCGTCGCGACGGTGGGCGAACTGGCCGATTACGACGCGATCATCATCGGCACGCCGACCCGCTTCGGCAACATGGCCTCGCAGATGAAGAATTTCCTCGACCAGGCCGGCGGGCTGTGGGCCGAGGACCGGCTGGTCGGCAAGGTCGGTAGCGTCTTCACCTCGACCGGCAGCCAGCATGGCGGGCAGGAAACGACGATCCAGTCCACCCATACGGTGCTGCTGCATCTGGGTATGATCGTTGTCGGCCTGCCCTACAGCTTCAAGGGCCAGATGCGCATGGACGAGATCACCGGCGGCTCGCCCTATGGCGCCTCGACGCTGGCCGATGACGGCGATGGCGGCAACCGCCAGCCAAGCGCGAACGAGCTGAACGGGGCGCACTTCCAGGGGCGGCATGTGGCGGAAATCGCCGCGGCGCTGGTCGCGGGACGCAAGCGCGAGGCGGCGTGATGGCGACGCGCTGGGGTGCCGTCTCGCTGATCGTGGCGGCCGGGATCGCCGCCGCCATGCAGGTTGGCAAGGCGGCCATCGCTGCGCCGATGTTGCAGGCCGATCTGGGGCTGGGCCTGTCCGCCATCGGCTGGCTGACCGGGGTTTTCGCACTTCTCGGGCTGGGCGGCGGCATTCTGGCCGGCGCGTTGGTCGCCGTCATCGGCGGGCGGCGCATCATTGTCCTCGGCCTGCTGGCGACGGCGGCCGGATCGGCGCTCGGCGCATCCGCCGGCGGCTTCGCATCGCTCCTGGTCTCGCGCATCGTCGAGGGGGCGGGCTTTCTGCTGGTCACGGTCGCCGCGCCCTCCATCCTGGAGCATGTGGCCCAGCGGTCGCGCCGCGACCTCGCCTTTGCGCTGTGGAGTTGCTTCATGCCCGCCGGCATGGCGATCGCGATGCTTGCCGGGCCGCTTTTCGACGGCTGGCGCGACATCTGGTGGGCCAGCGCCGGCCTGGCGCTGGCGGTCGGGATCGCGGTCCCGTGCGTGCTGCCGCCGGACGGCCAACGCAGGCGCTGGTCGTGGCAGGGCCTTGCCGCGGATGCGACCGCCACCGTCAGGGCGGGCGGGCCGCTGGGCCTTGCCGCCGCCTTCGCGCTCTACAGCCTGATGTTCTTTGCGCTGTTCGGCTTCCTGCCGGTGCTGCTGATGGAGCGGATGCAGGTCACGCATCAGATGGCGGGCCTGCTGAGCGCGCTGGCGACGGCGGCCAATATCCTCGGCAACCTGGCCGCGGGCCTGCTGCTGTCGCGCGGCGTCGGGCGCAGGCCGTTGCTGGCGGGGGCGAGCCTTGCGATGGGCGTGGCCGGGCTGGGGATATTCCTGCCGGTCTTGCCGGACGTGCCGACCTTTGGGCTGTGCGTCCTGTTCTCGGCCATCGGCGGGCTGATCCCGGCGGTGCTTCTGTCCTCGGCGCCGCTGGCGGCGCCAACGGCAGGGCTGGTTCCCATCGTTCTTGGCCTGATGGTGCAGGGCAACAACCTGGGCCAGATCGCCGGGCCGGTCGCGGTCGGCAGCGCCATCCAGAGCCATGGCTGGACCGCGGCGGCGGTGATCGTCGGCATTGCCGCGCTGGCCGGCATGGCGATTGCCGTCACGCTTGGCCGCGCGCTGCGGCCCGCCCCTTATCGGGCGTGAACCTGCCTCGATGGCGTGGCCTGCTGGCTCAGCCAGATGCTGGCGACGACGACCGCCGCGCCGATCATCTGCGATGCGGACAGCGCCTGGCCAAGGATTGCCCAGCCAAGCAGGATCGCCGTCAGCGGACTGAGCAAGCCCAGCGAGGACACCGCCGCCGGCTCCAGCCTCGCCACGCCGCGAAACCACAGGACATAGGTCAGGGCCGTGAACAGCACGAGATAACCCGTGCCGGCCGCGTTGGCGGCATCGAGCGGCGGCATCGGCGGGTCCAGCAGCAAGGCCAGCGGCAAAAGCAGCAATCCACCCGCCGTCAACTGCCATGCCGTCAACACCAGGGCGGAAACCGGCGGCCGCCATTTGCGGGTCAGCACGGTGCCGAAGGCCATCGAGAAGGCCCCGCCAAGCGCCGCCGCGATACCCGGCATGTCCGGCGCGGCGCCATCTTGCAGCACCAGCAGCGCGACGCCTGCCATGCCCATGGCCGCCGCCAGCACCGACAGCGCCCTGATCCGCGTGCCAAGCACCGCGTTTGCGGCAAAGACCACGATCAGCGGCTGCACCGCCCCCACCGTCGCGGCGATGCCGCCGGGCAGGCGATAGGCTGCGACGAATAGCAGCGCCCAGAAGACGGTGAAGTTCAGCGCCCCCAGCACGAACGAGCGCCAGAGCCAGTCCCCCTTGGGAAGCTGCCGCACCAGAAGCAGCAGGATCAGCCCCGTAGGCAGCGCGCGGATCGCGGCGACGCTTAGCGGCGGGGCGCCGGGCAGCAGCTCGGTCGCCACGATATAGGTGCTGCCCCAGACCGCCGGGGCAAGCGCGGTCAGCAGGATGTCGGACGGTTTCGGCATGTCGGTCGGCCTCGGGCTGCTAGAGCGTCGTCAGGATCTGCGCCACCGGAAGGCGCGGCTTTTGCGGCCGGTTGCCCTCTGCGGCATGTCCGACGGCGACAAGAAGGACGGGGATCTCATCCGCGGCCAGCGCCAATTCGCGCGCCAGCCGTTCCGCGTCGAAGCCCACCATTGGGCAGGAGGCGAGCCCATGGGCCTGGGCGGCGAAGATCAGGAAGGCGGCGCCCAGCGTGGCCGAGCGGATCGCCTCGTCGCGCCGCATTCCGGCATTGCCGGCATAGGTCTGCTCGACCGCCGCAACCCAGGAACCGACGGTCGAGGGCGGCATGATCCCGGCATCGACGGCAGGTCGCAACCGGTTGGCCAGCGTCCTGTGCGACGGCGCCTGGCCGCAGACGACATAGACCACCGCCGCCTCGGTCACCTTGGCCTGCCCGAAGGCGATGTCGCGCAGCCGTGCCTTGGCCGCGGGCGAGCGCACCGCGACCAGGCGCCAGTTCTGCAGGTTGTAGGCGGTGGGGGCGCAGGTCGCCAATTCCGCCAGGGCCTGGACCTGCACGTCGGGCACGGTCCCTTCCCCATCGAAGCGGCTTGCGGAAGCGCGGGCCCTGATGCCGGAGATGATCGCGTCGTTCATCTTTGCCTCTTGTGGTCGGCGGATTGGTTGTCCCTTCGATCTAATTGCTTCTTGGAAAGTCGATAATCGGCTAAATGATCTCAATACTCGCTACCGATGGTGAATAGTGATGGACCAGATGGTCGCCCTGCGCGTGTTCAGGACGGTGGTGGAACAAGGTTCCTTTGCCGCTGCCGCGCGCCGGATGCGGCTGTCGCCCGCTGCCATCAGCAAGAACATTTCCGCACTGGAAGACCAGCTGAACGTCAGGCTGCTGAACCGCACCACCCGCCGCATGAGCCTGACCGAGCCGGGCCGACGCTATTACGAGCAGGTCGCCCGGATCCTGGACGATCTGGCCGAGGCGGACCATTCGCTTGGCCCCCTGCAAAGCCAGCCAAGCGGGCTGCTGCGCGTCAGCGCGCCGATGACCTTCACGCTGACCCGGCTTTCGACGGCGATCCCCGGTTTCCTGATGCGCCATCCCGATCTGTCTCTGGACCTTCAACTGGACGACCGACGGGTGGATATCGTCAAGGAGGGCTTCGACCTGGCCATCCGCGGCAGCGACCGGCTTGAGGATTCAAGCCTGGTCGCCCGTCGCCTGATGACCCTGCATCACGTCGTCTGCGCCTCGCCCGATTATTTCGCGCGGCGCGGCATGCCGCGCGTGCCGCAGGACCTGCGGGCGCATGACTGTATCCGGTTCACCCTGTCGGGCCATGTCAGCGAATGGGAGTTCACCCGCGGGGCCGAGACCGTCCGGGTGCCCATCGAAGGCCGCTACCGGGTGACCAGCGGGCTGGCGATCCGCGATGCGTTGCTGGCGGGCTTTGGTCTGAACCTGATCCCCCGCCAGTATGTCGCCGGGGACATCAAGGCCGGGCGGCTTGTCACCGCGCTGGACGACTGGGTGCCGGTGCAGACCGCGATCCATGCCGTCTATCCATCGCGCCGCTATCTTCTGCCCAAGGTCCGCGCCTTCGTCGAATTCCTGGTCGATGAGACGAGGGACGAGGATTAGCCTGTCACGAACCGGCCCGCCATCTCGTCATCGTTACAGGGGCAACCCGGATGGAGCGGACCAGACACCCGTCTTGTCTGTTCCAGGGCTGCCCCTGATGCGATGCGGGCGCTGGAGCATCCAGCGCCCGATGAACGTTTTCGTCTCGCCCGGTCGGGCCAGCCCTTCAGAAATGGACCGATCGTGCAGTTCCCGGCTTTTCCAGCGGCGGGGCGAACCTGGTAAGATCGATCCCCTCGACGGCTACCTTGTATTCCTCGGCACTGGGCGTTCGGCCAAGGATCGCGGACAGCACGACGACCGGCGTCGAGGCAAGCAGGGATTCCCCCTTCTTCTCGGCGGTGTCTTCGACGACCCGTCCCTGGAACAGACGCGTGGACGTGGCCAGGACCGTATCGCCCTTTGCAGCCTTTTCCTGGTTGCCCATGCACAGGTTGCAGCCGGGCCGCTCGAGATACAGGATGTTCTCGTATTCGGTGCGCGCCTTGCTCTTGGGCAGCAGGTCATCGAACTCGAAGCCCGAATATTTCTGCAGGATCTCCCAGTCCCCCTCGGCCTTCAGCTCGTCGATGATGTTGTAGGTGGGTGCCGCGACGACCAGGGGCGCCTTGAACTCCACCTTACCCTGCGATTTCTCGAGGTTCTTGAGCATCTGGGCGACGATCTTGATGTCGCCCTTGTGCACCATGCAGGAACCGACAAACCCGAGATCGACCTTTTTCTCGCCGCCGTAATAGGAAACCGGCCGGATCGTGTCGTGGGTGTAGCGCTTGGAGACATCCGCGTTGTTCACGTCCGGGTCGGCGATCATGGGCTCGTCGATCAGATCGAGATCGACGACGACCTCCGCGAAATACTTCGCATTCTCGTCGGGGGCGAGTGCCGGCTTCTCGCCGGAGCGGATTTCGGCGATGCGCTTGTCCGCCTTGGCGATCAGGCCATGCAGCGTCCCCGCCTCGTTCTCCATGCCCTTGTCGATCATGATCTGGATGCGGCTCTTGGCGATCTCCAGCGATTCGATCAGGGTCTCGTCCTGCGAGATGCAGATCGAGGCCTTGGCCTTCATCTCGGCGGTCCAGTCCGTGAAGGTAAAGGCCTGGTCGGCCAGCAGCGTGCCGATATGCACCTCGATCACGCGTCCCTGGAACACGTTGTCGCCGCATTGCTTCAGCATCTGCGCCTGGGTCGCGTGGACCACGTCGCGGAAGTCCATGTGGGGCTGCATGGTGCCCTTGAAGGTCACCTTCACCGATTCCGGGATCGGCATGGTCGCCTCGCCCGTGGCCAGCGCCAGCGCCACGGTGCCGGAATCCGCCCCGAAGGCCACGCCCTTGGACATGCGGGTATGGCTGTCGCCGCCGATGATGATCGCCCAGTCGTCGACGGTGATGTCGTTCAGGACCTTGTGGATCACGTCCGTCATCGCGTGATAGACGCCCTTAGGGTCCCGCGCGGTGATCAGGCCGAAATTGTTCATGAAGGCCATGAGCTTCGGGATATTCGCCTGGGCCTTCGCGTCCCAGACCGAGGCCGTATGGCAGCCGGACTGATAGGCGCCGTCCAGGATCGGCGAGATGACGGTCGCCGCCATGGCCTCCAGCTCCTGCGCGGTCATCAGCCCGGTCGTGTCCTGCGAGCCGACGATGTTCACCCTGACCCGCACGTCCGACCCGGCATGCAGCACCTTGCCGGGCGTCACGCCGACGGCATTGCGGTTGAAGATCTTCTCGACCGCCGTCAGGCCCTGGCCCTCGCGCGAGATTTCCTTGTTGGGGGCGAAGACCGGCAGCGGCTCGATGCCCAGGGTTTCGGCCGCGAAGGTCTGAAGCTTCTTGCCGAAGACGATGGCGTAGGAGCCGCCGGCCTTCATGAACTCCACCTTCTGGGGCGTGAAGGCCGAGGCCACGTCGACCAGGTCCCTGGTGCCGGTTTCGTCGTAAAGCTTCTTGTCCCGGGTGTTGATGGTCAGGACCGTGCCCGTCTCGACGGAATATTTCTGTTCGAGGATCGGGTTGCCGTCGTTGTTCAGGATCGGCTTGCCGTCCTCATCCGTTTTCCTGACCCAGTTCTTCAGGTCGATGCCGATGCCGCCGGTCACGCCGACCGTCGTCAGGAAGATCGGCGAGATGCCGTTGGTCCCGGCGACGACCGGGGCGATGTTGACGAAGGGCACATAGGGGCTGGCCTTCTTGCCGGTCCAGAGGGCGACGTTGTTCACGCCGGACATCCGCGACGAGCCGACGCCCATGGTGCCCTTTTCCGCGATCAGCATCACGCGCTTGTCGGGATGCTGTTTCTGTAGCGCCTGGATTTCCTTTTGCGCCTCGGGCGAGATCATGCACTGGCCATGCAACTCCCGGTCGGAGCGCGAATGCGCCTGGTTGCCGGGTGACAGCAGGTCGGTGGAAATATCGCCTTCCGCGGCGATATAGGTCACGACCTTGATCTCTTCCTCGATGTCGGGAAGCTTGGTGAAGAACTCTGCCTTCGCATAGCTTTCCAGAATGTCCTTCGCGACCGCATTGCCGGCCTTGTAGGCTGCGCCCAGCCGGGCCATGTCCGCGTCGTAGAGGAATACCTGGGTCTTGAGCACCTCTGCCGCCTGCTGCGCGATGGCGGCATCCTCGCCAAGGGCAAGGTCGAGGAGGATCTCGACGGACGGGCCGCCTTTCATGTGCGACAGCAGTTCGAAGGCGAAGGCGGGGGCGATCTCCGGAACGGTGGTCTCGCCGACGATGATCTTCTTCAGGAATGCCGCCTTGACACCCGCGGCGCTCGTGGTGCCGGGCAAGGTGTTGTAGATGAAGAAGTTCAGGGAATCGTCGCGGTATTCGCTGCCGGCATCTTCGATCTGCGCGATGAGCTCTTCCACCAGCGCCCCATCCTCGATGGGTTTGGGATGCAGGCCCTGACCCTTGCGCGTTTCGATTTCGGTCAGGTAGTCCGTGTACAAGCTCATGACGATCCCTACGATTCAGTGCCGGATAAAGCTGGACCCCCGGGCCGTGAGAACTGTTTGGCGAGCGGCGGCAAGCTTATTGTATGCTGATGTATACCGAAGTGGCTCCGGTAGCAAGAGGCGCGCTGCGGGTATGTTGCTGCAAGGGCCGGTTCCGGGAGGCTGTCCCGCATTCCCGAGATCGGTTTGAACCGCAGTTCCGGCGCGGCCGGTTTGATGACCTATGGAGGATCTGCGCCATCGCCGCAATCGTCATGTTCTGGCCATGTGTCCCGACCCTGGGAAACGGGAACGCGATTGGTGGTTCCGATTCCCGTTCTTGCCCATCGGTCCGGGGTCCGCGCGCAATCGCATTCTTGCCGCTGCAAGGGTTGCTGTTTGGCGGCATTTGGCGGGTTTGGGGGACTTTGCCCGCCGGGCTTACCCGTCCCCTGTGCCGTGTCCTGGCCATCCGCCTCATCGTCCAACGCCGGATGCGGGTTGACGCGTCATGGCTGGCCTGACCCCTGGTGCTCTGCGACCAGCAGGGCCCGCAGCCCGGCCAGTTGGAAGCGCCAGAAATGGCGGATCGCCTCGCGGATGTCCTCGGGCCGTTCGTATTCCCGCAGGATGGTGGAGATCGTGTCCAGCGTGCCCGAAAAGATCCGGCGCAGCACGAAGGCCAGCGTCGGATCGTCCCCCTGCGGAAAGCGCAGCAAGGCGCGGGTCGCCATCTCCTCGGTCATCCGCTCGCGCATGGTCTCGTAGCGGGTGCCTTGGGCATTGTTCATCAGGATCGCCACCGGGTGGCGATGCGTGGCCCAGAACGCCAGCAACGCGCCCGCCGCCGTCGACCCGTCGGCGGTCAGCGAAGTCCAGGCTTCGCCCTGCTCGAACCCGGCCAGGCGGGCGCGCAGCAGGTCCATGTGGCGGGCGGCCAGTTCCGGCGGCACGGTCTGGAGGAACAGCGCCTCCTTGTCGGGTGCGTATTTGTAGAGGTTGCTGGCCGTCGTTCCCGCCTGCCGGGCGATATCGGCAAGACGCGCGGCCGCGAAGCCGCGGGCGGCGAATTCCGACCCCGCCGCCCGAAGGATGCGCGCCCGCAGCTCTTCCTTCAGGACCTGCGCCATGCCAGCCTCCGCGACAGCGCCTGTCGGCGCGGCAGCCACGGCGCCGCCCGTTCAAGCTGGAAGGCGAGGCGGAAGAGCAGCGCGTTGCCGCCCGCCGGGGCGCTGAAATGGCTGCCGAGCGGCAGACCGGGCGGGCCGACATGCAGCGGCACCGACATGGCCAGGCAGCCGGCCAGCGAGGCGGGGGCGGTATCTGCCGCGCTGCGCTCGACATGGGCGCGCAGCACCTCGTTGGCGGTGCCGGGCGCGAATGCGCCAAGCGGAAAGGCGGCAAAGGGGATGGTCGGCGACAGCAGCAGATCGACCCCATCGAGGCAATCCGTCAAGGCCGCGCCGGATGCGGCGATCACCTGCATCGCCTCGCCGATGCGCGGCGGCGCCAACCCGCACCCGTGATCGGCAAGCCAGCGCGTATAGGGCTCCAGCAGGTCGGCGGTGTCTTCCAGCCCCGGCGCCAGCATGTCGATCATGCCCGCCGTCGTCACCGCCATCAGGTGGAACATCGCCCGGCCCGCAACCGCGCGCTCCAGTCGCGGTCCCGCCACCGGAACGAGTTGATGGCCGAGGGTCTCGCAGAGTGCTACGGTCCGCTCCAGCCCGGCCAGCACCTCCGGCTCGGGCAGTTCGCCGAAACAATCCCGCGCGAACCAGCCGATCCGCAACCCGGCCGGTGGATCGTTGGCCAGCGCAGTTGCCTCGGGCAGCGGATGGGGCAGCCCCGCCGCCTCGGTCGCGCGCAGCCATGTCGTGCTGTCGCGGACCGTGCGGCTGAGGCAGTGATCGCTGAGGATGCCTGCCAGCGGCGCCTCGGGCGGGATGCCGGTCGAACTGATCCGCCCGCGCCCCGGTTTGAAGCCGAAGACGCCGCAAAGCGCCGCCGGCCCGCGGATCGAGCCGCCGCCGTCCGAGGCATGCGCCACCGGGACCATGCTCGAGGCCACCGCCGCCGCCGCACCCCCCGACGAACCGCCGGCCGAGCGCGTCAGGTCCCAGGGATTGCGCGTGGCGCCCGTGGCCGGCGGCTCGGTCGTGCCCAGGAGCCCAAATTCCGAAGTCGTGGTCTTGCCCAGCACGACCAGCCCGGCGGCATCCAGCGCCTCCGTATAGGCCGAGCCCTGCGGTGCGATCTGTCCCGCCATCAGCCGCGATCCCAGCCCGATGGGCAGGCCGGGATCGGCCAGCAAATCCTTCAACAGGGTCGGGACGCCATGGCAGGCCCCATCCGGCGCCAGCCCTTCGATGCGCTGCCGGGCGGGCGTGGGCATCCAGCGAAGACAGGGCGTTCAACGCCGGGTTCAACCCATCGCATCGCGTGATCGCGGCCCGCAGCAGGTCCATCGGCGTCGCCGCGCCGGTCCTGACCATCTCGGCCTGGGCAGTGGCGTCCAGGTCGACCAGCACAGGGTGGTGGAGTCGGCTTGCTCGGCGTTCATGACCGCGCCCATAAGAGAATGAATGATTCTCATTTAGCGTGAACGCCTTCGCTGTCGATCCGTTCGGCGGGGTGGCAGATGCAGTCGGCCGCAAACTGCCCAGGGCAGCGTGCAAATGGCAGGGCTGTGTCGCCGCAGGCCCGATTGTGGTATGAACGCTGCCCATGCGACTTTTCCGGATGAAAAGGAGGTCACATTGCGCCTGACCATACGTGGCCTTACGGCAATGGTTGCGGCAGTCGGCTGTCACCTGCCGGCCATCGCGGACGAAAAGCTTTTCCCCGAAGCGACGGAAAGCGACGATGAACTCAAGAAGCTCCACCATGACGCCGGCGACCTGTGCCTCAGGAATCCCAGCCGGGACGTCGAGGTTGTCGTCGCCTGCAAGGCGATGGTCATCTACGGCTTGGCGCTGAATGAGCGGGGCTGGTGCCACGGCCGCCGTAACGAGGCCAATGCCCAGAAGGGCTGGCATAGGTGCGAGAGCGGTTCCGACAGGTTCACGCTCGATCACCTGACGGATTTCTAGCGATGCGCCCCGTGCTGAAGAGAATTGCGCTCCTCCTCGGCAGCCTGGTCGCGCTTGTGCCCATATGCGGGATCCTCGGCTATGCCATCGGCTACGTCATTGCAGTGTTTGTTTTTTCCGCAACATTGGAGCCTCATACCTATGAGCACGACCGCGACCTGTTCGCCGGCATCTACGGCATCATGTTCATCGGCGGCTTTCTCTATGCCGTCTCGGCCGGCTTTGCGATATTCCGGTTTGTTCGCAGCTTTCGATCAGGCCGATAGAGCCGAAGCGTTCCGCGATGAATGGCCCCGGGCGGGGGCGGTGCAGGTTCCCCTGGATGGATTTCCGCATGTTCCAGATAGGTCTGAGGGCATCTCCAACCCCAGCGCGGACATCAGATATGGAACCGCCGCTGCCTGATCGCGATCCACAGCATGGCAACGCCCGAGAGGCCGGCGCCGATCAGGAAGGGCGCCTGCGATCCCGCACTGTGCCAGAACCATCCGGCGGCAGTATTGCCCACCAGCATCACCACGCCTGTCACCAGGTTGAACGTCCCGAAGGCGCTGCCCCTGATCGCATCGGGCGTGGCGGCGGCGATCATTGCCCCCAGAAGCCCCTGGGAAAATCCCATGTGAAGGCCCCAGAACACGGTTCCCAGGACATAGGCCCAGACCGTCCCGGCAAAGGCCAGCGTCAGATGCGCGATCATCAGGAAGACAAGGCTCCAAGACAGCAGCCCTGCCGTTCCGATCCGGTCCGAGAGGCGGCCGACCGGCCATGCCGCCAGCCCATAGACCGCATGCATGACCACCATGGCCAGGGGAACCCAGGTCGGGGCGAACCCGGCCTCCAGCGCTTTCAGCAGCACGAAGGCCTCGCTGAACCGCGCGAGCATGATGATGGCGGCCAACCCGATCACTGCCCAGACGGCGCGGTTCAGCCGGAGCGCGTCCGCAAGGCGGAAGCCTGACCGCTTTGCCACGCGGCTCGGCTCGGGCTCATGCACGGCAAGGACCAGCACCAGCATGGCAAGGGCGGCGGGAATCGCCGCGATCCAGAAGACCGCGGCGATGTCGCCGGCGAGCAGGATCATCGCCCCGACCGCCACCAGCGGCCCCAGGAAGCCGCCCACCGTGTCCAGCGACTTGCGCAATCCGAAGCTGGCGCCACGGATCTGCGGCGGGGCGACGGCGGCGATGATGGCGTCGCGCGGCGTGCCGCGGATGCCCTTGCCGACCCGGTCCAATGCCTTGGCCAGCACGATCTGGTCGACGCTGATCGCCAGTGGAAAGATCAGCCGCGACAGCGCACCCAGCCCATATCCCAGAACCGCCAGCGGCTTCGCCCGGCGGCTCCAGTCGGCGAACACGCCCGAGAGGAACCTGGCCGCGGTGGCGATGGCGACCGAGAGCCCCTCGATGAAGCCGATGGCGAGGGCCGACGCGCTAAGCCCGCCCGCCAGCCAGAGCGGCAGCAGGGTGTTGATCATCTCGGACGACACGTCCATCAGCAGGCTGACAATGCCCAGCATCCAGACCGTTGGCGGGATGGGCGGGGCAAGATTCTGCAAAGACTGGGGCATGGCGTTCCGTTGGCTGGTCCAGGCGAACTGATGCATGGTCCGCGGCCATGGCGCAATGTCCGCAAGGTCCCGCCCCGCCGACCGCGGCGATGACGAAGGGCCGGTCCTGCGGCCGGTCGGGGTGGGTGGCGTGCAAGGGCGCGGACTGATAGCACCCCGGGCAAAGGTCTTCTTACCATTCATTGGACGAGCCCATCCATGGAACGCGTTTCGGCCCCTCCGCAAGAAACCCTGGTCGCGCGCCCGCGCCATGCCGCCAACCTTGTCGGCGCCTTGTGGATGGTGGCGGCGATGGCGGGATTCACCTTCGAGGATGCCCTGATCAAGGGCGCGTCCTCCACCATCCCGATCGCTCAGATCCTCGTCACCTTCGGGGCAGGCGGCGCGCTGGTCTTTGCCGGCCTGGCCCGATGGGCAGGCGAAAGCCTTTTCACGCCCGAGGTGCAGTCGTTCCCGATGCGCCTGCGGGTGGTGTTCGAGATCGCGGGCAGGCTGTTCTATGTTCTCGCGCTGGCGCTGATACCGCTTTCGGCAGCCACCGTCATTCTCCAGGCGACGCCGGTCGTGGTGGTGGCCGCCGCCGCCCTGGTCTTCGGCGAGCGGGTCGGGTGGCGCCGGTGGAGCGCCATCCTGCTGGGCATGGCGGGCGTGCTGGTGATCATCAGGCCGGGAACGGACAGCTTCTCCATGCTCTCGCTCCTCGCCGTCGCGGGCATGCTGGGATTTGCCGGACGAGACCTTGCCAGCCGGGCGGCCCCCGCGACGCTGGGGACCAATGTCCTTGGCTTCTACGGGTTTCTGGCGGTGGCGATGGCCGGCATGATCGTTTCCTTCTGGTCGGATGCAGCGTTCGTCCTTCCTGAAAATCGGGCTTGCCTGTTTCTGGCGGGCGCGGTGCTTTGTGGTGTCTGCGCCTATGCCTGCCTGATGAAGGCGATGCGCACGGGCGAGGTATCTGCCGTCACGCCCTTCAGGTATGTGCGGCTGATCTTTGGCGTCGCGCTGGGCGTCCTTCTGTTCGGAGAGCGCCTCACCGCCCCGATGCTTCTCGGTTCGGCCATGATCGTCCTGTCCGGGCTGTTCATCATGTGGCGAAGCGCGTCCAAAGGGGCTTAGATTGCCGGAAGCACCGCATCGAGCATGAACGTCGGTTCGACGAACGGGCCCCAATGCGGTGCCTGGATGCCGCGTTGGTGCCAGGGGCCGCCGGAAATGAGGGCGCTTTCGCTTGACGGGCGGGGCAGGCCGCGTTTCCCTGCCGCACCGCGGCACAGGAGGCAGGAATGGAACAGAGACGGCTCGGCGACTGCAACGTCGGCGCCATCGGTTTCGGCACGATGAGCTTTGGCGGCATGTTCGGCGCAACGGACGAGGCGACTTCGCTGGCCTGCCTCGACGCGGCGATGGATGCCGGCATCAGCCATTTCGACACGGCCAATATCTACGGCATGGGCGTATCGGAACAGATCATCGGTCGCTGGGGGCGTCGCGACCTGCATCTGGCCACGAAATGCGGCATCGTCAACGGGCCGCCGCGTGCGGTGCGCAATGACGAGCCCTATATCCGCCAATGCCTCGAGGAATCGCTGCGCCGGCTGAAACGCGAGCACGTGGAGCTTTACTACATCCACCGCCGCCAGCCCGACATCCCTGTCGAGGACCTGGCCGGGACGATGTCGAAGCTGGTGCAGGAGGGAAAGATCGGCGGCTATGGCCTGTCCGAGATTGCACCATCGACCTTGCGCCGCGCCCATGCCGAATATCCCGTGACCGCGGTTCAAAGCGAATTCTCCCTCTGGACGCGGCTGCCCCAGCTGGGCCTGATCCAGGCTTGCCGCGAGCTTGGCGTCGCCTTCGTCGCCTTTTCTCCGCTGGGCCGGGGGATGTTCGGACGCGAACCGCTGAAACGGGATTTCCGGGCCGGCATCGATTTTCGCGAAACCAACCCGCGTTTCACCGAGCCGAACTTCTCGGCAAACCTCGCCGCCATTGCGCCCTTCCGCGATCTCTGTGCCCAGCGGGGCTGGACGGTCCCTGGCGCGGCGCTGGCATGGGTTCTGGCGCAGGGGGATCACATCGTTCCGATCCCGGCAACCCGGACGGCGGATCACCTTCGCGACTGGCAGGTTCCGGATCTTGCCGCTGCGGATATTGCGGCAATCGAGCGCATCCTGCCTGCGGGGTTTGCCCATGGCGACCGCTATGGCGATCATCAGATGGCTTTCGTCGAGCGCTATTGCTGAGCTCGGCGCTGGCCCGTTTTTCGCTGTGCGCTGGCCTGGCCTGTGTTTCGGCCTGCGGGTGAGGCTGACCGAGTCCCGCGATGCACCCGCGACGCAATTGCCGGCGAATATCGGCCTTTCGATCTCCGAGATGATTCCCGGGGCGGTCTGGCTGGTCGCGAACGATGCCTCGGGCCATCTGCATTATCCGGCGGGCCTGGATGCGGGGGGTGCTGGCAGGGGCCAGTTGAGCGGGAAGCAGAGGGGCCGTCAGCCCCATTGCGCCTGCCGCGCCATCTCTCGCGCCATCGCGAGGAAGGCGGTGAACCCCGCCGAGGGGTTTCTGCGGCCGGGATAATACAGGCAGAAGCCGGGGCGCGGCGGGGTCCAGTCCTCCAGCAGGCGGATCAGGCGTCCGGCGGCGATGTCCTCGGCCACGTTCTGCTCGATGAAGAAGCCGATGCCCGCGCCCTCCAGCACGGCAGCGCGGGCGATGGCCGCCTCGTCCAGGATCATGCGGCCGCGGACGTCGATCTGCACCACCTCGCCCTGCCGCTCGAAATACCAACGAAAGAGCCTTCCGTCGGGCAGCCGGACCCGGATGCAATCATACGCCAGCAGATCGGCCGGGACCAGCGGCCCGGGCCGGTCCGCCAGCCAGGCCGGAGTCGCGACGACCGCATAACGCTGCGGCTTGCCGAGCGGCAGGGCGATCATGTCGCTGGGCACCAGGTCGGCGGTGCGAATGCCCAGGTCGAACCCCTCGGCCACGATGTCGACCAGCCGCTCCTCGGTTACCAGATCGACCTGCATCCGGGGATGACGGCGCAGGAACTCCAGCACCAGGGGCGAGATGATCTCTCGCCCCGCTACCGCCGAGGCGTTGATGCGCAGCATCCCCGAGGGCGTCTGGCCCTGCGCGCGGACACTGTCCATCGCCCCGCGGATCTTGGCCAGCGCCGGCGAGACGCTTGCGATGAACTGCCGCCCGGCATCGCTCAGCGATACGCTGCGGGTGGTCCGGTTGAACAGCCGCACGCCGAGGCCCGCCTCCAGCCGGGCGATGGCGGGCGGCCGCATCACCGATCTGAAGATCCGCTGATGACCGGCTTTCTGACCCTGCAGGGCAAGCGCGCCCGGCAAGCGGATCATCATGGAAGCGCTTGGCGGCATCCCCCTCGGCCGGCCCGCGGAACCGGCTGAGGGGCCCCGCCTCATCGCTTTTCTCGCCTCGGATCGCGCAGCCTCTATCACGGGCACGAAACATGTGATCGACGGAGGAACCGTGCCGACCGCGTGAGGCGCCCACCGGGCCAGCCACCCCTGAGCCGGGGCCAGCGGTGGTGGCCTGCGGCTTTGATCGCCGTCCTCATGCCGCGGCTTCCGGGCCGGCGGCGGGCAACCGGGCTGCGGAAACCGACTATTTGCAGGCCGCTTGATCGTTCAGCGCGATCATCCTGCGATGGACGCGCAAACGCGATTCCCGCAGGCTCTTGCGGATCCTTGCGCGAGGGTCGCGTGCGTCGATCACGGCCTGCACCTCGGTGAGGGAGGGGTCGACAGGCGTGCCAGGGCTGGTGCGGCCGCCCATCCGACCGTTGGGCGCGGCTCCCAGGCGGCGCTGAGCGAGCAGGGCCGCGCCGTTCTCACCAACGCCATCGCCCGCGCGAAACAGGTGAGCGATGCGCTTTGCGAGTGCTTCGGCGACGAGGTGATCGCGATGGGGTGGAGCGCTGGCTCGGGGCGGTCGGGCAGCGCCATGCGCCGTGATCGCGGAACGCAGGGGGCGACGGTCCTGCCGCCTTTCGATCAGATGAGGTTGCGTTCGGCAGCCGTAGCAGCATCGCCGGTATTGGGCGTGCCGGTCGGCTCGATCAGCAACAGATGGGCTTCCTTGCGGGCAACCGGGCAATGCTCGACGCCCTTCGGGACGACGAACATCTCGCCGGCCTTCAGCGACACCACCCGGTCCCGCAGCCGGATCTCGATCTCGCCTTGCAGGACAAGGAAGAAATCGTCCGTGTCGGGATAGGAATGCCACCTGAACTCTCCCTCGACCTTGACGACCGTCACGTCATGGCCGTTGAACGTCGCCACGGTCCGGGGCGACCATTTTTGGTCGAAGCTTGCCAGTTTCTCCGCCAGGTTTATCGCGTCGCTCATCAGCTCTCTCCGTTTGTCGCCATCATGCCATGCCTTCCTGCGCGTTATAGCGGCGCTTGGCCGCCTCGACGTTTTCCAGTTCGCGCCCGATCCAGCCGGTCAGCCCGTCCATGATGCCCAGCAACCCCTCGCCCAGGCCGGTCAGGGCATAACTGACCTTTGGCGGGACGCTCGGCTCGACATGGCGGGTGATCAGCCCGTGACGGCACAGCTTCTTCAGCACCTCGGACAGCACGCGCTCGCTGGTGCCCTCGACCGCGTTGCGGACCTCGTAGAAGCGCTGGGGGCCGTCCCGCGGCGACCAGAGGATCAGCAGCGGCCCGCGGCTGGTGATCAGTTCGAACAGGTCCCGGCCCGGGCAGAACAGCATAGCCAAGCCTGCGGGATTCTGCCCGACCAGCATGATCCGGTGCTCTCTTCGGGGCCACCACCACAGCGTGATCGCATTCGGTGGGACGGAGCGGTCGCCGAAGCCCAGGGCCGCGTTCGGCCTGCACGGGATAACCGTCCGCATCCGATCATGCGCGACCTGACGACGGCTCAAGCCTGCCGAAGCCATCGTATTTCCGAATAGGCGGCGAGGTTTTCGGCCAGATGGTCGAACAGCAACCGCATCCGGCGCGTGTCGCGCAGGTCTTCGTGCATGGCGATCCACATCTCATAGCCGAACTCCACCATATCCGGCAGCACCCGCACCAGATCCGGCTCATTGGCCGCAAGTCCAAGGTGGCAGGCGCCGATGCCGCAGCCGGCCTTCACGGCCATTAGCTGTGCCACGGCGCTGTCGCAGCGAAAGGCGAAGCTCTCGCGCGACAGCGGGTGGCCGCCGAACGATATGTCGGCGACAAGGCCTTCTTCCTGATCGATGCCGATCAACGGGTAGGAGAACAGCTCTGCGGCCGTCTCTGGCAAGCCGTGGGCGGCGACATAGCGGCGATGGGCGAACAGGCCGACCCGCACGAACCCGACATGGCGCGCAACGATGGCCTGCTGTTCGGGGCGAACCATGCGCACCGCGGTGTCGGCCTCGCGGCGGAGAAGGTTCTCGTTGCGGGTCGACAGCGTCAGTTCGATGTCGATCCCGGGGTGGCCCTCGTGGAAGGCGGCCAGGATCGGCGGCAGCACGAAGGTTCCGACTATATCGACCGCCGCCAGCCGGACGGTGCCGCGCAACTCATCCCGCTCGCCCGAGGCCGTGCGGAGCAGGTCGTCCGCGATCATGGCCATGTCCTTTGCCTGCGGCACCAGCGACAGTGCCAGTGGGGTCGGATCCAGTCCGCCCCGCGAACGGGTGAAGAGCCTTGCCCCGATCCCGTCCTCGAGCGCGTCGACATGACGGCCCACCGTCGGTTGGGTCAGCCTCAGGGCTCTGGCCGCCCCCGACAGGCTGCCTTCCTCGACCACGGCGAGAAAGCTGCGCCATGATCCCAGCTATCGACACGACCAGACATACGATTTTGTATATCGTCCCTACGCCATTCGTCAATTTTCGTTCCTCCTTGCGCGGCCTATGTCTTGTCCACGGACAGGGTCAATGCGGAGGGACGCCATGAACATCCTGCTTGCAGCCGGCCGGTGGCCGCCATTCTGGTGGCGGCGTTCGCGTTCGCTCCGCGGCAGGAGGTGGTCACGGAGGTCGGGATCGACGCCACGCCCGCGCAGCTGTGGGCGCTGCTGGGTGATCCGGGCAGCTATCGCGACTGGAATCCCTTCATCGTGTCGGTGGAGGGCGCATTGGCCGAGGGCGAAACGCTCGTCAACAGGATGCGGCCCGGAACCGGCAACCAGATCACCTTCAAGCGGTTGTGCTGAAGGTCGAGCCGGCAAGGGAGTTGCGCTGGCTTGGCCGCCTGTTCCTGCCGCACGCCCTCGACGGCGAGCATTACTTCATCCTCGACGAGCGCCAGGGCAGCACCTATCTGATCCATGGCGAGGGGTTTCATGGCGTGCTGCTGGGGTTCATCGACGCGAAGCGGTTCGGTGCCGATTTCGAAAGGATGAACGCGGCGCTGAAAGCCAGGGTGGAGGCGGGACAATCGCCCCGGGAAAGGAGCGGTGATGCGCAATAGGAAAATCGGCATCGGAATCGCGGTCGGCCCGGCTGATCGCCGCCTTCGACAGCATGCCGTCGCAATTGCAGCAGGCCGCGCGCTATATCCTGGAACATCCCGACGAGGTGGCTCTGGTTTCGATGCGGCAGCTGGCCCGCAACGCGGAGGTGCAACCTTCGACCATGACTCGGCTGGCCAAGTTCCTGGGCCTGGACGGTTATGACGACATCCGCACCCATCATGCCCGCGCCATCCGCCAGCGTATCGACGGCTTTGCCGCGCAGCAGGAACGCGCCAGCGCCAGCGGCGAAGGGCTGGCCGTGCAGATGCTGCAAAGCCTGTCGGTGCAGATTGCGCGCCTGACCGAGCCCGGTGCTATCGCCCGGCTTGAAGCCGCTGTCGCGCGCCTGGGCCAGGCGCGCCGGATTTACGTTCTGGGACTGCGCTCGTGCCACCTGGTCGCCTGGCATTTCCACTATGTCATGACTCTGCTGGGCGAACGCAGCGTGCATCTGGACGGGCCGGCGGGCACAGTCGGCGACGGACTGATGGGCGCCGGGACCCAGGACGTGCTGCTGGCGGTGTCGATCACCCCCTATGCGCGGCATTCGCTGGAACTGGCGCATATGGCGCGCGACAAGGGGCTGGCCGTGGTGGCGATCACCGACAGCGAAGTCTCGCCTCTGGTCGCCATCGCCGACGAGGTGATCCTTTGTCCAACCGAAA
This sequence comes from Paracoccus sp. MKU1, assembly GCF_001447385.1. Lineage (GTDB taxonomy): Bacteria > Pseudomonadota > Alphaproteobacteria > Rhodobacterales > Rhodobacteraceae > Paracoccus. Next base: position 28,642 of record NZ_LLWQ01000209.1, read on the forward strand.
GCCCGACCTTCTTTCACACGCTGGCCCCGGCACTGGCTGTGTCCGAGGTGCTTTGCGGTTTACTGGCCAATCGCGACCGCGACGGCGCGCTGGCCGCGTTGCAGAACGCCGACCGCCACCTGCTGGAGCTCAATACCTATTATACCGCCCCCAAGCGCCGCTTGCCGCCCAGGGGTTCGAAGAATGGCGAGACCGACAAAGCAGATCGCGAGGGATAACGGCTGCGGCACAGGGCGAGCCAGCGCCAGCAGGGCGGGGGGCATTGTCGCAAAGCTGGGGTCGGGGCCGGGAATGCCATCCCAACGCCGCCTCTCGACGTTTCAAGTGAGGTGTCTCTGAAGCACTTGCAACAGTGAGGCCATGGTAGCTCTTATCGCGTCGGGAGTGAATCCGCCGAATCCCAGCATGGAACTATCCGGCGACGTCAGGCTGTTGGAACGCGGGCGGCGCGGCGTGACGCTGACCGAGGCCGGTGAGGCGCTGGCCCATCATGCGCGGCTGATCTGCCGCCAGATGGCCATGTGGCGCGGGGAGCTTGGCGAATATGCCAAGGGGCTGCGCTCGACCCTGCGGGTGACGAACACGCTCCCATGGCCGAACCCATGGCCGAATTGCTGCCGCTGCGGCTTGCCGACTGGAGGGCCGCCAATCCGTGCATCGATCTCGACCTGAAGGAACGCCAGAGCATCGAGATCGCGCGCAACGTGGCGGCGGGCTTTGACGATCTTGGCATTCTCTCGGCGGCGGAGCGGGACAGGCTGGAGCTGCATCCCTTTGCCAAGGACCGGCTGGTCGTCGTCGCGGCGCATCAGGACGATCTGGCCCGGATGTCTGGCTTTGATCCCGATGGAACTCTCGAATCTGTTCGACCGCCCGCCGGGCACTCAGGCTTGCCGGCAGGAACCTCAACCTATGACAAGAAAATTTATACAATGGATTAACCATTGACAAAAATTCTGATCGATGGCGTCATGAACCTGTCTGTAGACAGGGAGGAGACACGTTGAAACGAAAGCTCTTATTGTCCGGCTGCACATTTGCGATCGGGATGCTTCTTGCCGTGCAAGCAATGGCGGCTGAGCCTATTCGCATTTGCTCTGTGGATGATCGAAGCGGCGCTGCAGCCGATACCGGAAACGAAAGCTTCCGGGGGCTGCTGTTGGCCGTGGACGAGGCAAACGCTGCCGGAGGCGTCGCCGGTCACCCAATTGAAATCATAGAATATGACGGAAAGACCGATCCGCAACTGACAGCCAGCTTTGCCGCGCGCTGCGCCGAGGATGACGGTGCGCTGATGATCCACGGTGGAAATGTCGCCGCAGCCGCCGCGGCAATCACGCCGGTCGCGAACGAATATGGCATCCCGTATTTCATGATGTCTGCGGGAACCAACAATCTCACGGACAATCCGGCTCCCTATTTGTTCCGGTTCGGACCACGCAACGCCCAGGACGCCGCTGCATATGTCGAACTGCTGGCGGAGCAGGGGTTCAAGCGGGTTGCGATCATCCATGTTTCCCTTCCGTTCGGAATGGACAGCGCCCGTGACGCCCAAGAACTGATGACAGCAAAAGGCATTAAGATCGTCGCGCAGGAATCGTACGATCCCGCAGCCGCAGACCTGTCGCCCCAGGTGCTCAATGTGCGCGACGCAGATCCAGAGGTGATCGTGCTTTTCCCCTATCCGGCGGATGGGGGGCGGTTGCTGCGGACGATCAGGCAGCTTGGTGTCGACCTTCCCATCGTCGTCACGCGTAGTGGTCTGCTCAAGACACTGCGGGACATTGCGGGCAGCGCAGCTGATGGGATGATCATTCCGAATACAGTTGACACCGACCGTCCCGATGTACAGGCGTTCTTCGATGCCTATACAAAGAAGTTCGGCGAGAAGACGCAGCCCACCCTCTATCCCATTATCGGCTATGACGGTGCGAAGCTCGCTCTTGAGGTCGCTGCACGGCCAGAGGTGCTGACGGCGATCGATGCCGGGGATATCGAGGCTGCCAGGACAGCTTTCCGCGACGGGGTTCTCGCCATGGGAACCTGGCAGGGGCTGCAGGGGAATGAGGATGCCGCCTATCGTTTTGCTGACGATCAGCGCCATGGATCGCCCGATTCGGGCTGGTTCACCTTTATCACCGTTGCGAATGGTGGAAAGGATCTGGTGAAACCGGACCTGACTTCGTTCCATCCGTAACGACGAAAGGAAAGCCCGGCGTTTGCACGCCGGGCCTATCTATGTTCTGGAATCGATTTCCCCGGCGTCGAGCGCGCAGATCAGACCGAAGACCGCGGCGAGATAGCTGTATTGTCGCAAGCCCATCACGACTGCCGTAGCGAGGGGGGTCGTCTGTCCTCCCTGCCAGCCAATCGCGGATATGTTCGAGAAATGCAGCTCGATGAGTGGTCGCCGTGCTTCCACGAGCGCGATCCTCAGAGGGGCACCGAAGCGCGTGAGCGCTGCCGGATTCACGAAGAAGCCATCGCAATCCGCGGCGGTTTCATAGACGAGCGCGACCAGATCGGCCTCGTGATAGGACGAATGGGCCTGGATGACGGTCCCCAGGCCTTCCGCGAAGCCGGAAACTGCGGATTGCAGGTCATTCAGCGAAGTGACCGAGCCATAGGTCCGCGGATCCCGTCCTCCGGTTCCGCCACCACGACCAAGGTTGGCCATATTCGGCCCGTCGATCAGGTAGAAGCGCCATTGGTGATGTCCGGGTCGAAAGCTACGCAGTGCGACGCCGAACTGGTATGCCCATGCGGGGTCTGGAACGGCTGGCCTGTTCATGTCAGTCGGAAGCTGTAGGGTGTACCCTGGCGCCGCACCGTCTCGGTGCTCGGTGCTTCGGGATGTAGGAAAGATTCGTCATCGAGTGCAAGGACAAGGGACAGGATCGCCGCCAGATAGGAATATTGCCTCAGGCCCATGATGCGGCCGATGACCGTTGCGCCGAACGTCGATTGCTCCCCTTGCGCCACCATGTTGTAGAAACACACCTCAACGACGGGCTTGCGGCTTTCGATCAGCGCATGCGGCCAACCCTGGCTGACGGTTGCCAGTCCGCCAGGGTCGACAACGTAGCCGTCTGTAAAGGCCGCTGTCGCGTAAACATGTTCGAGCAGTTCGCCCTCGCGGTTGGAGGCGAAGGTGTGCACGTCGACACCCAGCGACTCCCCGAATGCAACGACCATCTGTTGCAGATCCGCAAGTGACGCCATGTCGCCAAAAAGCCTCCGGTCACGCTTGCCGAGATGTGGCATGTTGGGGCCGTCCATAACTTCAATGTGCCATCGCCGGTCACTGCGGCGCAGAGCGCGGAGGTTGGCGGAAGCCTCCCCCGGGTAGGTTGTGACAGTTTGTGTCAAGGGAATCGTCCGGATTTGGTTTCGGTGAGTACCAATATCTGAGGCTCGCCTCGCGTTTCGGGCGCTCGCGGGCGGCCGGGCCTGAACTCTGCCTTTTGCGGTTGTGCCCCGCTACCCGGCTGCTGCGGTGTGGCAGTCCTTCCGACATGGTGATCTTTGGATACTCCGTTGCACACTAATTGTCAATGGTTAAACCTTTTGAGATCAAGCTCTCACTTTCGCGACATGCTTGCCGGTATGTCTTGCACAGATGTCGTCGGCATAGCTGGAAATTAATGGTTGATCCATTGACAAACACTTTCCGCCGCCGCATGATAGCGTCGATGGCGTGGGTTATCCGGGGCCGGATCGGGCTGACGGCCCACCCGGAAGGCCATCAACCCGTCGGATAGTGAAGGGAGGATTGGATGGCTGAGGTGCAGATGGTTGATGCCGATGAACGGCAGGCCCTGATTGCCGAACTTGAGAAGTATAATTTCCGGGTCAGCTCGCCTGACCGGCCGCTGTTCACCAAGGAGCCGAATTCCTCCATGGTGCCGGTCTTGTGGAAAGCGAAGGATATTGCCGAGCAGCTGGAACAGATCGGCTCGCGGCTAAAGCTTCAGGCGGGCGGTGTGCGCCGGACCTTGCAACTCAGCAATCCGGGCCTGCCCTATGGCACGACGCCAACCTTCTGGGTCTCTATCCAGTATATCCTGCCCGGTGAAATCGCCACGGCGCATCGCCACATGGCCTCGGCGCTACGCTTCATCATGCAGGGCGAAGGGGCCGATACCACCGTTGACGGCGAGATGTACCAGATCAACGAGGGCGATCTTGTGCTGACTCCGAACTGGACTTGGCACGATCATGAGCACAAGGGCAGCGAGCCCATGGTCTGGATCGACGTTCTGGACATCTCGCTGGTGCGGTCCTGCCATGCCGTCTTCTTCGAGGATTTCGAATCCGCACGGCAGACGCCCAATGTGATCCCGGATGAGTCTTATCGTCGTTACGGCAGCGGTCTGATGCGGCCGCCCCGCCGGCCCGGTCCGACGAAATACAGCCCGATGCTCGCCTATACCCGCGCCATGTCGGAAGAGGCGCTACGGCAGGCTGCTGGACTCGACCCCGACCCTTATGACGACGTGATCCTGGAATATCAGAACCCGCTGACCGGCGAGCCGGCATTACCGACCATCGGCACGCGGCTTCAGATGCTGCGCCCGGGCACGCATACGCGTGCGCATCGTCACACCGGTAGTGCGGTCTATTACGTGGTGCGGGGCGAGGGGGCGACGATCATCGACGGCCAGCGCTTCGACTGGGCCAAGGGCGATTTCCTGGCTCTGCCGCCCTGGGCCGTGCACGAGCATCTGAACACCGGGCTGAACGAAGCCGTGCTGTTCCAGGTGAACGACATCCCCGCCCTCGAAAAGCTCGGCTTCTATCGCGAGCAGCCGGCCTGACGCGGAAACTCGTCGCGGGCCTCGCCCGCAGTTATCAGGCGCGCTGCGCCTGCCACATTCAGGGAAGAAAAGTATGGACACTCCTGTTTTGATCGTCGGCGCTGGCCCGATTGGTTTGGCGCTGGCTGGGGATCTGGGCTTTCGCGGCACCGCCTGCACGCTGGTCGAGCGGAGCGACGGCCAGATCTTGCAACCGAAAATGGACATGATCGGCATCCGCACCATGGAATTCTGCCGTCGCTGGGGAATCGTGCCCTGGGTCGAAAGCGCGGGCTACAACCGCGCTTATCCGCAGGACTGCGCCTGGGTGACGTCGCTGACTGGACATGAATTCGGGCGCGAGGTGTTTCCGGCCCCGCAGGACGAGAAATGCCCGCCGCAAAGCCCGCAGAAGCGCGAACGCTGCCCGCAGAATTTCTTCGACCCGGTGCTGCGGCGCTTTGCCGGCCAATATCCGCATGTCTCGCTGCGCTACCGCACCGAGCTGGTCGGCTTTGTCGAGGACGAGGACGGCGTTCTCAGCACGCTGCGCGATCTGGAAAGCGGCGAGACCTTCGAGATCCGCTCGCAATACCTGGTCGGCACCGACGGTGGCGCCAGCAGCGTGCGGCAGGCGCTGGGCATCGCCATGGCGGGTGAGCCGACCCTGACCTATACGACCAATGTGGTGTTCCGCACCAAAGATCTCGAGGGGGTTCACGATCTGCGTCCGGCCTATCGCTATATCTTCATCGGGCCCGAGGGCACTTGGGCCACGCTCGTCGCCATCAACGGTCGTGATCAGTGGCGCTTCTCGCTGGTGGGTGACGACACGATGCAGACCCATTCCGAGGAGGTGATGCGGGCTGCCATCATCCGGGCGGTCGGCAAGGAGTTCGATTTCGAGATCCTTTCCTTGCTGCCCTGGGTCCGCCGCCAGCTGGTCGCGGACAGCTATGGCACCAAGCGGGTTTTCCTGGCCGGGGACGCGGCGCACCTGACCTCGCCCACCGGCGGTTTCGGGATGAACACCGGCATCCAGGACGCGGTGAATCTGTCATGGAAGCTTGCCGCTACGCTGGAGGGCTGGGGCGGGCCGAACCTGTTGGGCTCCTACGAGAGCGAGATGCGGCCGGTGGCGATCCGCAATGTGTCCGAGGCGACCGGCAACCTGAAGCGGATGCTGTCGCCGCGGGTGGTCTCCCCGGGGCCCGAGATGTTCGCCGACACCCCCGAAGCGGAACAGAAGCGCCGCGAGTTCGGCGAGGCCTATACCGAGCTGATGAAGCGGGAATGGTTCTCGATCGGCATCCATCTTGGCTATGTGTTCGAGGGCTCGCCTATCGTCATTCCCGACGGCACGCCGCGTCCCGAGGACACCGTGCAGACCTATACCCCGACCGCGCGGCCCGGCTCGCGCGCCCCGCATGTCTGGCTTGAACCCGGCAGGTCGATTCTCGACCTGTTCGGCAAGGAATTCGTCCTGTTGCGCTTTGGCGAGGATGCGCCCTCGGGTGACGGGCTTGCCACCGAAGCGGCCGCGCGCGGGGTTCCGTTCCGGGTCGTCACCATCGACAACGCCGAAGCGGCGGTGCTTTACGAGCGCCGGCTCGTCCTGGTGCGGCCGGACGGCCAAGTGGTCTGGCGCGACGATAATGCCCCCGCGCGGCCGGGCGAGATCATCGATGCCGTGCGCGGCATAGCAGACGGTCAGGCTCTGGGTATCCGCAGCGCGGCCTGAGCGCGGCATCGGATCGGCCCCTTTCGGGCGCGGCAGGGAAACCCGCCGCGCCTTGTTTCTATCTGTCCGACCCGACCGGCGGCTTCCTGTCCAGGTGACGGTCGAAAAAGGCCAGGCTGCGCTGCCATGCCAGCGTGGCGGCCGGCTCGACATGGCTGGCCCGCTCGGTGCAGCCGAAGCCATGCCCGGCGTCATAGATGAAGACCTCGGCATCCGGGCGGGCGTCCCGCACCTTCAGGGCGTCCTCCAGCGGGATGGCGTGATCCTTGTCGCCATAGTGCAACTGCACGGGGCAGTTCAGCCGGGCGTCCAGATCGGCGGCGATTCCGGTGCCGTACCAGCCGACCGCGGCATCGAAAGCCGTGCTGCGCGAGGCGGCCTGCCAGCACAGCGTGCCGCCCATGCAAAAGCCGATGATTCCCTTGCGTCCAGGCAGCAGCGCCGCCGCCGCCAGAATGTCGTCGAGCGCCAAGGCCTCGTCCAGCTGACGCCGGATTGCCATGCCCTCCTGCGCCTCCTCGCGGCTGTAGCCGCGCTCGTAGCCACGGCTGACGCGGTCGAAAAGGGCAGGGGCCATGACGCGGTAGCCCAGATCAGCCAGCTTGTGGCACACCGAGCGGATGTAGTGATTCACGCCGAAAATTTCCTGTACCACGACCAGCGAGCGGGTGGCTGCGGGCGGACCGGCGCTCCAGGCCGAAAGGACATGGCCATCGCTTGCGGTGACGTCGATAAAGCCGGGGGTTTTGTTCATAGGGCACCTTTCCGAAAGTCCTGTCTATTTCTGCTTGACTTCTATCCAGCAGTTGAGGATAAAAGTCAAAGGTTGAGCCAATGTGCCATTCGGTCAATGCCGGAGGCGAGAAAGAAGGAGGCGTCATGACCGGTGCTTTGGATGGAATCCGCGTGCTGGACTTCACGCAGATGATGAACGGTCCGATGGGGACCATGCTTCTTGCGGATTTCGGGGCGGACGTGATCAAGGTCGAGCCGCCGCAGGGCGACACGTTCCGCAAAACCGGCGAGACGTTCCTGGGTGACGACGCGGCCTACTTCCTGACGATGAACCGCAACAAGCGCAGCGTCGTCCTTGATCTGAACACCGAGGCCGGCAAGCGCGCCGCGCGCGAGCTGGCCAAGCATGTCGATATCGTCGCGGTGAATTTCCGCCCGGGCATCGCCGAAAAGCTGGGAATCACCTATGAGGAGCTCAGTGCAGAGAATCCCGGGCTGATCTATTGCCAGACCACCGCCTTCGGTGCCGAAGGCGACGACAGCACCCGTCCGGGGATGGACCCGGTGATCCAGGCGCTGTCGGGCCTGATGCAATTGACCGGCGACGAAAAGACCGGTCCGCTGAAGACCGGCATGCCCTATTGCGATTTGATTACACCCCTGCTTTCGACCATCGGCGTCATGGCCGCCCTGAACGCCCGGCAGAAGACCGGCAAGGGCCAGCGCATCGACCTTTCGATGATGGACGCCACCATCTACAGCATGATCCCGCGCGATTCCTATTATTTCTCGACGGGCGACACGCCGGCCCGCATGGGGAATGCGCATTGGCAGATCGTCCCCTACAACACCTATGAGACGTCCGACAAACGCCACATCATGATCATCGCCCATACCGACAAGTTCTGGCGGGCACTGGCGGGCGCGCTGGAGGCAGATGAGCTGCTGGCCGATGAGCGCCTTGCTACCAAAGAGGGCCGTCTGGCTCATCGTGAGATCGTCGATGCCGGCCTAGCGCGGGCCTTTGCCAAAAAGCCGATGGAACATTGGAACAAGGTGCTTCTGGAAGCCGGGACCATGTTCGCGCCGGTGGCGACCTTCGACGAGGTTTTCGCGGATCCGCGCATTCAGCGCGATCTTGTGGTCGAACTGGACCATCCGCGGGCGGGTCGCTTCAAACTGCTGGCCAATCCGTTGAAGCTTTCGGGAACGCCGCTGAAAAAGGTCTCGCGCCCGCCGGTCCTCGGGGAGCATACCGAAGAGGTTCTGGCCGAATTCGGCATCATGCTGAACAGGGAAGACGAGGCAGGCAGGCTTGAGGAGGCCTGACCGGCACCGGTAAGGACGTGGTGGCCCGGCTACGGAGCCGGCTTCGCGAGGTGATACGACCAGCTGCATCGATCGATGCAGCGACCCGCATAACTGGGCCTGGGTGGACAGGTTCCAAGGAGGAGAAAGCAATGTACCCGTCGTCCATTGACACGTCAGAGCGCTCCGTCGGTGAAGACGGGCTGCCGAACTTTCCGATGCAGCGTTGTCCCTTCGCGCCGCCAGCGGAATATGCCGAGATCCGCAAGAAGCCGGGGCTGAGCAAGGTCCGCATGCCGGACGGCGCCTGGGCCTGGATCGTCACCCGGCATGACGAGGTGAAGCAGGTCCTTGGCGACAACCGCTTTTCCACGGTGCCCTCGACGCCCAATTATCCGATGATCGCGCCGGCGCGCGCTTCGCTGCTGCGCAACGAACATCCGCCGACCCTGATCCGCATGGATCCGCCCGAACATACAAAGCATCGCCGGATGTTCTCGCGCGAGTTCATGGTGAAGACCATCGAGGCAATGAAGCCTTATCTGAACGATCTCGTCGATCGGCTTTTCGACGAGATGGAGGCCAAGGGCGGCAGCTGCGATTTTGCCGAGGTCTTCGCCTTGGCGCTGCCGACCACGGTGATCTCGCATATGCTGGGCGTGCCCTACGAAGATCAGGAGTATTTCCACGAACGGGCCTTGCAGAAGCTCGACCTGAAGGCCGATCCGGAAGTCCCGCTTCGGGCGGGGCGCGAAATGCGCGAGTATCTCGACGGGCTTATCACCCGCAAGCTCGAGGCGACCGAGCCGCAGGACGATCTTATCACCCGGATGCTGCACAACTACATGCTGCCGGGGCACATCACCCGCGAGGAGGCCCTGGCAACCGCCGAGCTTCTGCTGATGGGCGGGCACGAGACCACGGCGAACATGATCGCCCTTGGCTGCCTTTCGCTGCTGCTGCACCCCGACCAGAAGGACGACCTGGTGGCCGATCCGTCGCTGGTGGTGAACGCGGTAGAGGAGATGCTGCGTTTCCACACGATCGTGCATTACAACGGCCCGCGGGTGGCGCTGGAGGATGTCGAGGTCGGCGGGACCCTGATCCGCAAGGGCGATGGCGTCTTGGCGCTGATCAGCGCCGCGAACCGCGATCCGGGCGCCTTCGACGATCCCGACCGCTTCGACATTCGCCGCAAGGCGCTGCATCATGTGGCTTTCAGCTTCGGCTCGCATCAGTGCCTGGGCCAGGCGCTGGCCCGAGCCGAGTTGCAGATCGTGTTCAGCAAGCTGTTCCAGCGCTTCCCGAACCTGAAGCTCGCGGTCCCGGTCGAGGAGCTGGAATTCCGCTATGACGCTTTCGTCTACGGTATCGAAAAGCTGCCGGTCACCTGGTGACGAAGGGAAACGGCCATGGCGCCCCGGTGCCCGCGGCTGCCAATGAGGAGGATGGCGATGAAAATTACAGTCGATATGGACAAGTGCATCGGCGCGGGGCTTTGCGTGGTCGCGGCTCCCAAGGTCTTTGCGCAGAATGATGACGACGGGCTGGTGATCGTCCTGGATGAAAACCCGCCAGCGGATCAGCACGAAGCGGTGCGTGAGGCGGCCCGCCTGTGCCCGGCTCTGGTCATCCATTTGCAGGACGACAATGACTGACGCCGGGATCGTGATCGTTGGTGCAGGGCAGGCTGGCTATCAGCTTGCCGGCGCCCTGCGGGATGCCGGCCATCAGGGCAGGCTGGTCCTGATCGGCGACGAGGCCGAATTGCCCTACCAGCGCCCGCCGCTCTCCAAGGCCTTTCTCAGCGGCACCATCGGCGCCGAGGCGCTGACCTTCCAGCAGCCGGCGCATTTCGAGAGCAAGGGGATCGACCTGCGGATCGGCACCCGGGCCGAGCGGCTGGACCGGGCGGGCCGCAAGCTGATCCTCGCCGACGGAAGCCACATCGGCTATGACAAGCTGGTGCTGGCGACCGGCGCGGCGAACCGGGCCCTGCCGGGCGCCGAAGGAATTGGCGGCATCCACAGCATCCGCACCATTGCCGATGCCCGCGCGATCCGGGAGCGCCTTGAGCGCAGCAAGAATGCCGTCGTCATCGGCGGCGGCTTCCTTGGCCTGGAATTCGCCGCCGTGGCGCGCGAATGGGGCCTTGCCGTCAGTATCATCGAGGCCGGTCCGCGCCTGATGGGGCGCGCCATATCGCAGCCGATGGCCGAGGCTTTCCGGGCGCATCACGTCGCGTTGGGAAGCCAGCTTTTCCTTCAGGCCAAGGTTCGCCGGTTGATTGCCGAAGCCGGCGAGATCAGTGCGGTCGAGCTCGATGACGGCATCCTTCTGCCCGCCGACCTGGTCGTGGTCGGTATCGGGGTCGAGCCGCATGTCGCGTTGGCGCGGGATGCCGGGCTTGATTGCGACAACGGCATCGTCGTCGATGGTCGCCTTGCCACCAGCGACCCGGCCATCTTCGCGCTGGGCGATTGCGCGGTGTTCCCGTCGCGCTTTGCGTTGCAGCCGTCGCGGCTTGAGTCGATCCAGAACGCAATGGACCAAGCCCGGCATCTGGCGGCGGTGCTGACCGGCAAACCCGCCTCCTACGACGCTGTGCCGTGGTTCTGGAGCGATCAGGGCGGCGCCAAGCTGCAGATCGCGGGCCTTGCGCAGGGAACCGACCGGGAAGTGCTGCGGGGCGACGGGGCAGAGATGAAGTTTTCGGTCTTCTGCTATCGCGGCGACCGTCTGGTCGCGGTGGAATCCGTCAACCGGCCGGCCGATCACATGGCGGCGCGTCGCCTGCTGACCGCCGGGCTGTCGCCGACCCCCGAGCAGGCGGCCGATCCCGGCTTTGATCTGAAATCCCTGTTCGTCGCGGCGCAGCCAGCCGCGTGAACCGCAACCAGGACGTGGACAGATGACATTGCATCCCGGGCTTTCCGCCGACGCCGCCAGCTTCATTGCCGGCCGGCATTTGCTGCTGATCGACGGGCAATGGGTTGCCCCGAGCGAGGGGCGGCGCTTCGATGTGTTCGATCCGGCGACGGGGGGCGTGGTTGCCGCCGCGTCCGAGGCCGGGACTGAGGATGTCGATCTGGCGGTGGCGGCCGCGCGCCGGGCGTTGGAAGGCCCCTGGTCGCGCTTTTCGGGACCCGAGCGGGCGCGGCTGCTGATGCGCCTTGCCGACTTGATCGAGGCGAACGGCGAACTGCTGGCCCAGGTCGAGGTGATCGACAATGGCAAGCCCCTGGCATTGGCGCGCGCGGGGATCTCCGGTGTTGCCGAGATGGTGCGCTATTTCGCCGGCTGGACGACCAAGCTGAATGGAGAAACCGTCAAGATCTCGTTGCCCGGCGAGTGGCACGCCTTCACCAGCCATGTGCCCATCGGCGTAGTGGCGCAGATCATCCCGTGGAACTTTCCGCTTTCCATGGCGATCTGGAAACTGGCGCCGGCCCTGGCAGTGGGCTGCACGGTGGTGCTCAAGCCCGCCGAGCAGACGCCGCTCAGCGCGATCAAGCTGGGCGAGTTGATCCTGGAGTCGGGGTTCCCGCCCGGCGTGGTGAACATCCTGACCGGTTTCGGTTCGGGTGCCGGCGCGGCGCTGGCGCGGCATCCCGGCGTGGACAAGGTGGCCTTTACCGGCTCGACCGGCACCGGCAAGAAGATCGTCGAGGCCGCGCTGGGGAACCTCAAAAAGGTCACGCTGGAACTGGGCGGAAAATCCCCGGTCTTCATTTTTCCTGATGCCGATATCGAAGCTGCGATCCAAGGGGCGGCAAACGCCATCTTTCTCAACAGCGGGCAGGTCTGTTCGGCCGGTTCGCGGCTTTACGTGCATGAGAGGATTTTCGATCAGGTGGTCGAGGGCGTTGCCGCGATAGGCGACGGCATGAAGCTTGGGCATGGGCTGGACGCGGAAACGCAGCTGGGACCGCTTATCTCCGCAGTGCAGCGCGAGCGGGTTTCCGACTACATCGACAGCGGGCTGCATGAAGGCGCCCGAATTGCCGGGTCGGGCGCCAAGGCGCAGAGCGAGGGATACTTCGTCGCGCCGACGGTTCTGGTCGATACGCGCCCCGAGATGCGCGTCGTCCGGGAAGAAATCTTCGGGCCGGTTCTGGTCACCCAGAAATTCGGCAACGAAGAGGATCTCGCCGCCTTGGCCCGCACCGCGAACGATACCGAGTACGGGCTTTTCGCCGGCATCTGGACCTCGGATATCGGCCGGGCGCTCCGCTTCGCGCGGCAGATCCGGGCCGGGTCCGTCTCGGTGAATGCCCATATGGTCAACGAGCCGGCGCTGCCCTTCGGCGGGTTCCGCCAGTCTGGATGGGGTCGCGAACGCGGGCGCGAGGTTCTGGAACTTTATACCGAGTTGCAGAGCGTGGCGGTCAGACTCGCTTGAACATGAATGCCCACAAGGCTGGGAGCAAGATGTCGGAATACGATTTCATCATCGTCGGAGGCGGCTCGGCGGGCTGCGTCCTGGCCAATCGCCTGTCGGCGCAGGCCGCGAACCGGGTGCTGCTGTGCGAGGCCGGGCCGGATACGCCCGCGGGTGCGGTGCCGCCGGCGATCCTCGACAGCTATCCGGGCACGGCCTATCTGAACCCGGGATTTCTCTGGCCTGATCTGATGGTCACCACCGAAGGTGTCGCCTCGTCCAACAGTGCGGTGGCGCCGCGGGCGCGCAAATACGAACAGGCGCGGATCATGGGCGGCGGCTCCTCGGTCAACGGCCAGTTCTTCAATCGCGGCGGTCCCTCGGATTACGACGAATGGGCGGCGCGCGGGGCGACCGGCTGGGACTGGGACTCGGTCCTGCCCTGGTTTCGCAAGGTCGAGACCGATCTCGATTTCGACGGGCCGCTGCACGGAAAGGACGGGCCGGTCCCGGTCCGGCGGATTTTCCCCGATGCCTGGCCCGGACATGCGAAGGCGCTGGCCGAAGCGATTGGCGAGCAGGGATACCGCTACCTGCCCGACCAGAACGGACCGTTCGAGGACGGCTATTTCCCCATCGCCATCTCGAACCGGGACGAGCGGCGGGTTTCCTCGGCCATGGCCTATCTGGACAACGCGACCCGGGCGCGCGCCAATCTTCACATCCGCCCGGAGGTAACGGTCAGCCGGCTGGTGTTCGACGCCGGGCGCTGCACCGGTATCTGCCTGGTCGGGCCGGACGGGCAGGAGGAGCAGCATCGCGCCGGAACCGTGATCCTCAGCGCTGGGGCGCTACAATCGCCGGCGATCCTGATGCGGTCGGGGATCGGACCCGCCGCGCATCTGGCCGAGAACGGGATCGAGCTGCGGCAGAACCTGCCCGGCGTGGGCCAGAACCTGATGGAACATCCCTCGATCGCGCTCGCTGCCTTCCTGCGCCGCGCCTCGCGGCTGAACGGCGGGCCAAGCCGGCGGCATATCTATATTGGCTGGCGCTATTCCTCGCAGATCGGCGGCGCGCCGGCCGGCGACATGTTCGTGGCCGGGGTGACCAAGACCTCATGGCACGCGGTGGGCGACCGGATCGGCACCATGTTGATGTATGTCAACAAGCCCTATTCCGACCGGGGCGCGGTGCGGCTGCGCGGGGCGGACTGGCGGGTGAACCCGGCTGTCGATTTCAACCTGCTCTCGGACAGCCGCGATCTGGACCGGCTGACGGACGGCTTTCGCCGCATGGCTGCCGTCCAGCTGAGCGCCGCGATGCAGGCGGCCACCGCCAACCCGTTCCCGGCCAGTTATTCTGAGAAGGTCCGCCAGATCGGTATGTTGAGCCGCAAGAACAAGCTGCTGACCGATACGCTTGCGACCCTGCTGGATGGGCCCGCGCCGCTGCGCGACTTCCTGATGCGGCGTGTGGTCGCCGGCGGCCCCGGCCTGCATGAGCTGCTTGCCGATCAGCAGGCATTGGAGACATTCGTGCGCGGCGCCTGCGTCGGGGTCTGGCACCCGTCCTGCACCTGCCGGATGGGGGCGGCCGACGATCCGCTGGCGGTGCTGGACCCGCAGGGCCGGGTGCGCGGCATCGACGGGCTGCGGGTCTGCGACGCCTCGATCTTTCCGGTGATCCCCTCGGGCAACATCAATTTCCCGACCATGATGGCGGCCGAGAAGATCGCGCATTCCATCCTGTCGCGCGAGTAGGCCCGACCGATCCTGCTGTCATTCCTGGCGAGGCCCCGCAAATTTGCGGGGCCTGCTGTCGTTTCAGGGCAGAACGGTGGCGATGATCGAGGCATCCAGGGCCTCGAACTCATGATAGCCGATGGTGTCATAGAGCTCGGCGCGGGTCTGCATCCGCTCCAGCATCGCCTTGGTGGCGCCGGTATCGCGAATCGTCGCGTAAAGCTCTTCCTGCGCGCGGGCGGCGACGCGCAGCGAACTGACGGGCCAGATCACCATGCTGTAGCCCAGGTTCTGGAACTCCTGCGCCGTCAGGAAGGGCGTGCGGCCGAACTCGGTCATGTTGGCCAGAAGCGGCGCGTCCACCTGCCGGGCGAATTCGCGGAACATCTCGGGCGTGGTCAGCGCCTCGGGGAAGATCGCATCCGCCCCCGCCTCGAGATAGAGCTTCGCGCGGGCCACAGCGCCCTCCATGCCCTCGCTGGCGGCAGCATCGGTGCGAGCGACGATGTAGAGATGCCGACGCGCCTTGGCCGCCGCAGCGATCTTGGCGGCCATGTCCTGCGGCGTGGCCAGCTTCTTGTCGTTCAGGTGGCCGCATTTCTTCGGCAGCAACTGGTCTTCCAGATGCACGGCCGCCGCGCCAGCCTCCTCGAAGGCGCGGACCATCTGCATGACGTTCAGCGCCTCGCCATAGCCGGTGTCGCCATCGACCAGAACCGGCAGCCCCGAGGCGCGCGTGGCCTGCCGGATGAAGAAGCAGACATCCTCGACCGAGATGATGCCAAGATCCGGCAGGCCCATGGATGCGCTCATCGCCGCCCCGGACAGATAGGCCGCCTGGAAGCCCGCGCGCCTGACCTGGATCGCGGCCAGGCCGTTATGCGCGCCCGGCAGTTGCAGGATGTCCTGCGCCTCGACAAGGGCGCGAAAGCGTTCGCCGGCGGGCGTCGTCTCGAGACTGCCGGCAACCAGATAAGTCATGGTGTTCCCCTTCCTGGCCAAGAGCGGCCGAAGCAAATCATGCGAATGAGACTTTACAACACGAACAGGGCAAAGTATCAATGGTTCATCCAATGAAGTAAATCGGAATCGAAGATGACGATCGAAAGCCCCACGACCGCCGACCGCCCCTTGAGCGGGATCACAGTGATCGAAACCTCGAGTTTCCTGACCGGCCCATTTGCGTCGATGATGCTGTCGGACCTGGGGGCGGACGTCATCAAGGTGGAACCCCCGGGGGGCGACGGCTTCCGCCGATTCGGCCACAATCGCGACGGGTTCGGCGCCTCTTGGACCAACGCCAACCGCGGCAAGCGCAGCATCGTCATCGACCTGAAGACGGCCGAGGGCTTGGCCCGGCTGAAGCGGTTGCTGAAGACCGCCGATGTGCTCATCGAGAACTGGCGTCCGCGCGTTTCCGAGTCGCTGGGCCTGGGCGAGAATGTGGTGCGCGAACTCAATCCGAGGCTGATCCGGCTGTCGATCAACGGCTTCGGCAAGAGCGGTGCGCTGGCCAATGCCCCGGCATTCGACTCTCTGATCCAGGGCCGCACCGGGATCGTTGCCTCCGAGGGGCGCAATGGGACACCCGCCGTCACACCCTTCAACATGGTCGACAAGGTGACCGGCACCTTCGGGGCCCAGGCAATCCTGGCCGCGCTCTACGAGCGCGAGCGCACGGGCAAGGGCGCGGTGATCCAGCTGCCGATGCTGGACGTGATGGGCTATTTCAACTTCCCCGACATGTTCCAGCACCGGACCTTCGAGAACGACCGCAGCGACTGGAAGCCGCCGGCGTCGCAGGTTCTTGCGACCTCGGACGGATATGTCGTGATCTCGCCCGCGAACGGGCAGCAGATGTCCAAGACCCTCAATGCCATCGAACGCCCCGAATGGAAGGAGGATTTCAAGCGGATGCCCGACCCCGTTGCCATGGCGAACGAGTTCTTCCGCCGTGTCGGCGAGGTGGTCGCGCAGAAGGATACTGAACATTGGCTGCGCGTCTTTGCCGAGCGGGATGTGCCGGCAGCCCCGGTGTTCAGCCTCGACGAGTTCCTTGAGGATGCGCAGGTGGCCCATAACCGGATCTTCAACGAGGTCGACTCGCATGTCGGCCCGATCCGCACCGCGCGGCATCCTGCCATTTTCGATGACCGGCTGATGACGGCGCGCTCGGGTCCGCCGGCCATCGGCGAACACGATGTCGAGATCGCCCCGGCTGGAGGTGAGGTATGAAGCTTGTCAGCTTTGACGGTGGCCGTATCGGGGTCGTTCTGGAAGAGGGGATCGTTGACATCACCGCTCTGTCCGGCGTTCCGGCCGGGAGCTGGCCGCCCGTGGGGATGGTTCGGCTAATTGCGGATTTCGACGGCCTGCGCGATCTCATTGCCGAAGCCGTCGCCGGAGGGCCGCGCCTCGACCCGGCCCAGCTGCGGCTCGAGGCGCCGGTGCAATGGCCCAACAAGCTGATCGCCTATCCGGCGAATTACCTGGCCCATATCGAGGAGCAGATCACCTCGAAGGTCGGGCTGATCTCAACCTTCAAGGCCAGCGGTCAGGGCTTCTTCCTGAAGGCCAATTCCAGTCTGAGCGGCCCGTCCGATCCCATCGTCCTGCCGGCCTTGCCGGATCGTGACATTCACCATGAATGCGAGCTGGCGGTGATCATCGGCAAGGGCGGGCGCGATATTCCCCGTGACCGGGCGATGGAGCATGTCTTCGGCTATTCCTGCCTGCTCGACATGGTGGTACGCGGCCGCGAAGAGCGGGTGATGCGCAAATCCTTCGACACGTTCTGTCCGCTTGGTCCGCATATCGTTACCGCCGACGAGATCGCCGATCATGCTGCGATAGACCTTGAGCTGCGTGTGAACGGCGAGCTGCGCCAGCAGGCCAGAACGCGGGATCTGATTGTCGATATTCCCGAGATGATCGCCATGGCATCTTCGGTTATGACGCTTTGCCCGGGCGATATCATCGCCAGCGGCACGCCCGCAGGCGTGGGGCCGGTGGTCGGTGGGGACGTGGTGACCATCTCGATCCGCGGGGTGGGAGAGATGAGCCTGCCCGTGGTTCAAGGGGCCGCCGGAGGCCATTCGGTCTGGGACAAGCGCGAGGCGTTGCCCGCCTAGAGAAAGCGCCGGAAGCCCGCGCGTGGATGCGGACCCGGCACTACAGATTGTGTCATCGAGGGAGGAGCGAATGACAAGGATAGGGGAAGGGCTGCTGAAGACCAGCAGTCTGGCGATTGCGATAACCGCCCTCATGGCCGGTTCGGCGTTATCCAAGGATGCGATCCGCATCTGCTCGATCGATGATCGCAGCGGTGCGGCGGCGGATACCGGCAATGAAAGCTATCGCGGCCTCAAGATGGCGGTGGAAGCTGCGAACGCTGCGGGCGGCATCAGCGGCCACATGATCGAGATGATCGAATATGACGGCAAGACCGACCCTCAGCTCTCTGCAAGCTTTGCCGCGCGTTGCGCCGAGGACGACAATGCGCTGCTGATCGTTGGCGGCAATCCCGCCGGTCCTGCGGCAGCGATCCTGCCCATTGCCGATGAATACGACATTCCCTTCTTCATGTTGTCCGCGGGCACCGACAACCTGACCGACAATCCGGCGCCCTGGCTTTTCCGCTTCGGACCGCGCAACGCCCAGGACGCAATCGCCTACGCCCAGCTTCTGGATGAGCAGGGCTTCAAGAAGGTCGCGCTGATCTACAACACGCTGCCCTTCGGTCTGGACAGCGCCGCTGCCGCGCGCGAGCATCTTGCAGAACATGGCATCTCGGTCGTTGCTGAGGAGGGATATGATATCGCGGCGACCGATCTTTCGCCGCAGGTACTGAACCTGAAGGCCTCGGATGCGGAGGCGGTCCTGGTCTTCCCCTATCCCGCCGATGGCGCACGGGTGCTGAAGACGCTGGATCAGTTGCAGGTGGGCAAGCCCGTGATCGTCAGCCGCAGCGCACTACTGAAGACCCTGCGCGAGATCGCTGGGCCGGCCAGCGACGGCATTCTGATCCCGAACACCGTGGACACCGCGCGCGAGGATGTCCAGGCGTTCTTCCAGGCCTATGAGAAGGCCTATGGCGAGGAGACGCAGCCGACTCTTTATCCGGTGATCGGTTATGATGCCGGCATGATTGCGCTTCAGGTCATGGCCCGTCCCGAGGTCGTGGAGGCGATCGAGAGCGGCGACATCCAGGCTGCGCGCACTGCCTTGCGCGACGGCGTGCTTGCCCAGGCCGAGTTCAAGGGACTGCAAGGCAAAGAAGCAGCCAGCTACAGTTTCGCCGACGACAAGCGGCACGGCTCGCCCGACCAGGATTGGTTCACCTTCACGACCGTTGCGAATGGCGGGGTCGATCTGGTGCCCCCCGATCTGAGCAAGTTCGTCCCGGCGCGCTGACTGACTCCGACGGCCTCCGCGATCCCGGTCGCGGAGGCCGCCCAAATCCAACCAAGAAGGGAGGCCGTTACATGGACAAGTTCAGTGTCCTGCTTTTCTCGGGTCTTACGAATGGCAGTGTCTACGGCCTCGTCGGACTTTCGCTTTCGCTGATCTATGGCGCCAACCGCGTGATCAATTTCGCCCAGGGCGAATTCGTGATGATCGGCACCATGTCTGCGATCCTTTTCATGGCAACCTACAACCTGCCGCTTCCGGTGGCGCTGGTCCTGACGCTGGGCGTTGTGCTGGCCATGGCGCTTGCTCTTGAGTTCGCCGTGTATCTTCCGCTGCGCAAGCGTGATGCTCCGCCCTTGACCATCATGATCGGAACGATGGCCTTCGCCATCACCACCATGGGCGTGGCACTTCTTATCTGGGGTCCCAACCAGCTTTCCGTGCCCAACATCCTGCCGATGGAGCCCATGACCGTGGGTCCGCTGATCACCAACTGGCAGCAGCTTGCGATCATCAGTTCCTTCGTGGCCTTTCTGGGGCTCACCTGGTTCATCCTCTATCGCACGTCCTTCGGTCTGGCGATCCGTGCCACCGGCGTGGATCCCAAGGTGGCCCTGCTGATGGGCATTCGTTCGGACCGGATCGTGCGTTTCGCCTTTCTGTTCAGCGCCACGGTGAGCGGCCTTGCCGGCGTGCTGATCGGGCCGCTGCTCGGCGGGCAGATCTCCATCGGTTTGGCCTTGACGGTCAAGGGCTTCATGGCGGCCATTCTCGGCGGTCTTGGCAGCCCCTTCGCGGCTGCGGCCGGCGGCCTGGCCATCGGCGTCGCCGAAGCGATGATCGCCGGCTATGGCAACAGCCTTTACGCCGAGCCGATCATTTTTCTTATCATTCTCATGGTCCTGTTCGTGCGGCCCTACGGCCTGCTCGGGGACTTCGAAGCCGCCCGGAGGTAAGCGAGATGCGGAGTTTGTTCCGGAACGGAAACCTTGCCATCGTCCTGATCGTCGTTGTTGCGCTGATCCTGCCGGCCCTGCTGTCCAGCGGCTATCAGCTTCGCATGGTCTCGATCATCTGGGTCTTTGCGCTGCTGGCCATGGGGTTCAACCTGCTCTATGGCATCACCGGCCAGATCTCGATGGCCCAGCAGGCCTTTTTCGCCATCGGCGCCTATGGCTTTGCCATGCTTCAGGCCAAGCTGGGCTGGTCGCCCTTTGTGGCATTGCCGGTGGCGGTCGTGATCGTCGCCTGCGTGGCGGCGGTGATCGGCTTGCCGCTGCTGCGGCTGCGCACGCATTATCTCGCCATGGCGACGCTGGCCTTCTCGCTGATGATGGTTGGGCTGACGAACAGATGGGTGGATTTCACCGGCGGGTCGGCGGGTATCCAGATCCGCACCATCACGGTCGGCGACTGGAGCATGAGCCGCGCAGAGCTCTACTACACGCTGGTCATTGTCGCGGCCATCGGCCTCGTGATCCACAACTTCATCATCTCGGGCCATCTTGGCCGCGCGATGCAGGCGGTGCGCGACGATGAGACAGGAGCCGAGTCGCTGGGGGTGAACGTCACGGCGGTCAAGCTGCGGGTCTTCGTCCTGGCCGCGGTCTATGCAGCGGTCGGCGGGATCGGCTATGGACTGATCAGCCGCCAGGTCAATCCGAGCTTTGGCGAGTTCCCCGTCATCGTCTCGCTGCTGACCATCGCAGTTGTCGGAGGGCTTGGAACCCGGTTCGGGCCGGTCATCGGAGCCATCGTCGTCGTGCTTGCGCCTCAGGCGCTTGCCCGCTTCGGCGAGTTCGAGACGCTGATCTATGGCCTTTGTCTGGGCGTGTTCCTGATCTTCCTGCCGAACGGGCTTTCCGGCGTCATGGAACGCCTGGGAGCGAGGATGCTTCGGCCCAGCTCTGCTCCTGGTCGGCGTTCGGTCACCAAGAATATCGTCGAGGGAGGTGCAAGATGAACGCGGTAACCCGGAACATCGGGGAAGGCGCACCGCTGCTTGAGGTACGCAACGGCACCAAGCGTTTTGGCGGGCTGGTCGCGGTCAACGATGTCTCGTTCTCCGTGCGCGGTGGCGAGGTCGTCGGCCTTATCGGACCGAACGGTGCAGGTAAGTCGACGCTTTTCAACCTCGTCACCGGCGTTGCGCAGCTCTCGGCCGGAGAGATCTTTTTCGACGGCAAGTCCATCACCGGCCTGCCGCTGCACGGTCGGCCTTCGATCGGCATGTCGCGCACCTTCCAGATCGTCCGCCTGTTCCCAGGCATGACCGTTTTGCAAAACGTGTTGATGGGCTTTCACCCGCAGCTTCCAGACGGGCTGCTGCGCACGCTTCTGGGCCTGCGGCACAGCCTGCGGGAGGAGCGTCGCGTCACTGAGAAAGCCATGGAACTGCTGGAATTCGTCGGCATGGAGGATCTGGCCGACGAGAAGATCGGCGAGCTGCCCTATGGCAAGCAGCGCCTGGTCGAGATCGCCCGCGCCATGGCCATCGAGCCGCGCATCCTGTTGCTGGACGAGCCGGCGGCCGGGCTGAACGGCACCGAGACCGCCAATCTTGGCGCCATGCTGCGGGTTCTGAACGAAAGGGGCGTCACCGTCCTGATCGTCGAACATGACATTGATTTCATGATGGGGCTGTGCGACCAGATCGTCGTGCTCGATCACGGCGTCAAGATCGCCGAGGGTAGGCCCTCCGAAGTGCAATCCAATGAAAAGGTCATCGAAGCCTATCTGGGGCGGAGGGGCGGCAATGCTGAAAATTGAGAACATCCGTGCCGGATACAAGGGCACCGAGGCGCTGCATGGCGTTTCGATGTGGGTGGATGCGGGCACCATCGTGTCGGTGGTCGGCTCGAACGGCGCCGGCAAATCGACGACGGTGAACACCATCTCGCGGCTGGTGAGCACCTATGGCGGCAGCATCACCTTCGAGGGGCGCGACATCACCGGGCTGGGTCCGGCCGATGTGGTCGATATGGGCATCATTCAGGTGCCCGAAGGCCGCCAGCTCTTTGGCCCCCTGACCGTCACCGAAAACCTCAGGCTGGGCTTTCACCGCCAGCGGCGCGGCAAGAACCGCGAGGCCGCATTCCGTGACAAGCTGGATTATATCTATGACCTGTTTCCGCGCCTGAAGGAGCGGGCGGGGCAACGGGCGATCACGCTCAGCGGCGGCGAGCAGCAGATGGTGGCCATCGGTCGCGCGCTGATGGCCGAGCCACGGCTGTTGTTGCTGGACGAGCCGTCGCTCGGCCTTGCGCCGCTCATCGTCGAAAAGATCTTCGACGTGCTGTCCGGCCTGAGGGCGCAGGGGCTGACCATGCTGCTTGTCGAACAGCACGCCGACGAGGCGCTTGCGCTTGCCGATTACGGTTTCGTGCTTTCGGTGGGCAAGGTGACGGTTCATGGGCCCGGCGTCGAACTGCGCAGCAACGCGGCTGTCACCAGTTCCTATCTTGGACATGCGGGGGCGGCCTAAGGGGCGGAGGCGGGACGAATGCAGGAAATGACCTCGGATGTCGTCGTCATGGGCGCCGGGCTTGCCGGGCTGGTCGCCGCCCGGCGGGCGCTCGAACTGGGCGCCAGCGTGGTGCTGCTTGAGGCGGGGGACGGGCGCTACCCCGCGAATTCGCGCTATACCGGCGGCGTGTTCCACGTCGCCTTCGAGGATGTGACAGCGGGTCCCACAGTGCTTCTCGACGCGATCACCGGTGCGGGCGGCGATTGTTGCGACCCGGAGCTTGCCGGCGCCTATGCCGCACATGCCGGGCGGGCCATCGAATGGCTGGCCGCGAATGGCGCCGACTTCGGGCAGGGCGGGGACTTCCCCTGGATGAGCCGGATGCTGGTGCCCTTGAGCCTGCGCGAGCCGGGTTTTCCCAATCACTGGCCCGACAAGGGGGCCGAGCGTCTGTTGGAACGGTTGGCGCGCGATTTCACCGAGGCAGGGGGCGAGTTCCTGCGTGGCTGGCGTGGGCGTAGCCTTTTGACGACGAATGGGCGCTGTCACGGGCTGGACGCCACGCGGGCCGATGGAGAAGTGCTGCGGATCGCCGCGAAATCCGTGGTGATCGCCGACGGTGGCTTTCAGGGCGACCCCGAACTGGTGCGTGAGCATATCTCGCCGCGCCCCGAACGCCTGTGCATGCGGGGCGCCGGAACCGGCCGCGGAGACGGGTTGAAGATGGCCGCAGCGATCGGAGCAAGGCTTGTCGGTCTCGACCGCTTCTATGGCCATGTCCAGGCCGCCGAGGCGATCCGGGACGACAGGCTCTGGCCTTATCCGATCCTCGACATCTTGGCGTCTTCTGCCGTGGTTGTCGGACCCGACGGGCGGCGTTTCACCGATGAGGGCAAGGGTGGTGTCGCTCTGGCCAATGCCATCGCAGCCCTGCCCGATCCGCTGTCCTCCTTCGTGATTTTCGACCAGGCGATCTGGGAAGGGCCCGGGCGGGCCTTTCTTCTGCCGCCCAACCCCAACTTCGAGGAGCGCGGGGTCGCCATATTGCGCGCCGATACCCTTGAGGCGTTGGCCGAGGCCGCCGGCCTGCCCGAGGCAAATCTGGTACGGACGGTGACCAACTATAATGCCGCCGTCGCCACCAGCAGCACCGCACAGCTCGATCCGCCCCGAAGCTCGCGCGCCGATACGCTTTCCGGCGCGGCCCGGCCCATCGACGGGCCCGGTTTCATGGCGATCCGTCTCTGCGCCGGCATCACCTATACGATGGGCGGCATCGCCATCGACCCTTCGGCGCGGGTTCTTTCGCGCAGCGGCAGTGTCATCGAAGGGCTGTTCGCGGCGGGTTCGGCCACAGGCGGCTTCGAAGGCGGTCCGGATGCGGCCTATCTTGGCGGCCTCGCCCGCGCGGCGACCTTCGGCCTTCTGGCCGGCGAGACAGCGGTTCCCTGAATATCCATCGGTTGGGAGATATCTCCATGGCAATGAAAGTGCGCGCCGCGGTGGCGCATCGGCAAAAGACACCTCTGACAATCGAAACGCTGGATCTGGACGGGCCGCGCGCGGGCGAGGTTCTGGTGGAACTCAAGGCCTCGGGACTGTGCCATTCCGATCTCAGCCTGTTCGACGGATCGCGCGACTGGACCGACTATCCGCTGCTGCCGGGCCATGAAGGGGCGGGCGTGGTTCTGGAATGCGGGGCCGGCGTCACCTCGGTCAAACCCGGCGATCACGTGATTCCGGTGGCGATCCCGGAATGCGGCGAGTGTCCGGCCTGCCGAAGCAAGGTCACCAATCTCTGCGACCATTATTTCCAGCCTTGGCCGCGTCGGCCCTTCAGCCTGGACGGCCAACCGGTGCGCGCCTTCTGCGAGCTCGGCACATTCGCCAGCCATATCGTGGTGCGCGAGACCCAGGTCTGCCGGATCCGCAAGGATGTGCCGCTCGAGACGGTTTGCTGCCTGGCTTGCGCCGGCGCCACCGGCATCGGTGCCGCGGCCTATACCGCCCGCGTCGCACAAGGTTCGACCGTTGTGGTGTTCGGTCTGGGCGGGATCGGCACGAATGTCGTCGACGGGGCGCGGATCTGCGGCGCCGCGCGCATCATCGGTGTCGATACCAACCCATTGCGCGAGGCCTCGTCGCGCCTGGCGGGCGTCACCGATTTCATCAATCCGCGGCAGGTCGATGACGTGGTCGGCCATATCCGCGAGATCACCGGCGGCGGCGTGGATTACAGCTTCGAATGCGTGGGCTCGGCCGAGCTGTGGCGTCAGGCGGTGGAATGCACGCGAATCGGTTGGGGCACGGCCGTCATGGTCGGCGTGCCGCCAAGCGTCGAGACGGTGGCCTTCCGGCCGCGTTCCATCCTCGAGGGCCGGCGTATCATGGGCTCGTACCTGGGCAACGTGAAAACCCGCACCGAACTGCCGCAGCTTGTGGAGTGGTTCGCCGAAGGCAAGCTGTCGCTGGACCAGCTGGTCACGCATCGGATCAGCCTTGACCAGATCAATTCCGGCTTCGATCTGCTGAAGCAGGGCAGCGCCCTGCGCAGCGTCATCGTTTACTGAACCACCGCCGGGGCATCGGGCAGAAGGCGGCGGCCGCGACTGCGCTGGCCGCCAGCAGCACCAATGCCATCGCCAGTTCCAGCGGCAAAGGCAGCATCCCGGTGGCTGCGATGATCGCGGCCCCCGTTCCCATCTGCGTGCAGCCGTAAAAGCCCGAGGCGGCGCCGATCGCCGCAGCCTCGGCGCTGATCGCACCGCTCATGGCGAAGGGGCTGCAAAGCCCGATGGCGAAGGATATGACCATGATCGGCAGATGCAGGCTGAGAATGCTCAACCAGCCCGCCAGGATGAGTCCAAGCAGGAACAGGCTTGCTGCCAGCATCGTCAGGCTGGCCGCCCTGACCACGGCCTGCACCGGCAAGCGACCGGCAAGCCGGCTGGCCAGCAGGCTGCCCAGCGTAAGGCTGCCGACCACGACCAGAAAGGCCACCCCCACCTGATCTGGTGTCAGGCCGAAGCGGGTCTTCAGGATGAAGGGGGCCGCGCCGACGAAGGCATAGAAACTGGTGGTGGCAAAGGCGCCGCCGATGCAGAAGCGCATGAAGACCGAGTTCTGACGCAGCGCCAGGATGCGCTGGAAATAGGCCCGGATGTTGATGTCGCCGCGACCGGCATGGGTCTCGGGCAGGGTGGCCAAGGTGATGGCCAGCAGCACCGCATTCATGCAGGCCAGCAGCACGAAGACGGCACGCCAGCCGAAATGCAGGGCAACCTGCCCGCCGATGATCGGGGCGAAGGCCGGGCCGATGCTGATCGCGGCGCCAAGAATCGCCAGTTGGGCGGTTGCGCGATCCGGTCCCGCCGTGTCGCGGGTAATGGCGCGGCCAAGGACCAAGCCCGAGCAGCCGCCGATGGCCTGGAATACCCGGGCGACCAACACCGAGCCGAGGTCGGGCGCGACGACCAGCGCTGCGCTGGACAGAACGTAAAGCAGAAGTCCCGCCAGCAGCACGGGGCGGCGGCCGAAACGGTCCGAGAGAAGACCCAGCATCAGTTGCCCCAGGGACAGCCCGATCAGATAGGCGGTGATCGACAGCTGCATCGCGCCCGCCGAGACCCCCAGATCCTGCGCCGCATCCGGAAGGGCCGGAACGAAGATATGGATCGGAAAGGTGCCTGCGATGGTGATCCAGACCAGGAACCTTAGGGTCGGGGCGCGCGCGAGGTGTTGGGGCGGGGAGTGCAGGAAAGACATGGCCGATCCATAAGCAAGGGGTGTTTCGCCGCCAATTTCTTCTTCGACATTCTTCGCGGCGGGTCAGAGAGGCTTGACACATGTCGGCATTTGGGTCAACGGTTGAACCAATGAAAATTGGAGGACCCCCTATGTCAGAGGATCTGAGAGATCGCGTGCTTTATGAAGCCCGCGACGGCCGCGCCTACATCACCCTGAACCGGCCGGAAAAGCGCAACGCCGTCACCTATGAGATGTTCGACCGTTTCATGGAGCATATCCGCACCGCCGAGGACGACGACGACGTGCGCGTCATCATCATCCGCGGCGAAGGGCCGGATTTCTGCACCGGCCACGACCTGGCGCAGGTCGGCTCGGAATACGGCTTCTCGGCCGACAAGGATGCGCGCCGTCCCAGCCAGCGCCGGCGCATCCATTTCGACAAGCGCCATGTCGAACAGTTCCGCGAGCTGTTCTATTGCGTCAAGCCGACGATCTCGCTGGTCCAGGGCAATTGCGTGGGCGCGGGCACCTATATCGTCGAGGCCTCGGACCTGGTCATCGCCGCGACCAACGCCAAGATCGGCCACCCCGAGCAGAAAATGATGCTGGCCGGCGCGGCCTACATGACCACCTTCAACATCCTAGCAATGGGTCCGCGCAAGGCGCGCGAGATGCTGCTGCTGGGCACCACTGTGAACGGCACCGAGGCCGTCGAGCAGGGGCTGGCCAACAGGGCGGTGCCGCCCGAGGAACTGGCCGCCGCCGGCGAGGAATGGGCCGAGCGGATCGTCCGCCTGCCGCGCGATGCCATCGCCATCGGAAAGGCCGCGACCCATATGGCGATGGATTCGCTGGGGATGACCTCGCAATTCATCTACGGCTATGTCGGCCACGCCCTGGGCACCAACATCCGCTATGAGCCGGATGAGCAGAACTTCATGAAGCTGCGCCGCGACAAGGGCGTCACCGGGGCCTCGAAGGAACGCGAGGGCCGCTTTGAAAGCAGCGGTTCCGACGCCGGTTCCAAGCGTTGAGCGGGGGGCAGCATCATGCAGACTGACCTGGAAGGCCGCAGCGCCGTCGTACTGGGCGGCACCAAGGGGATCGGCCGCGCCGCGGTCATCAAGCTGGCGCAATCTGGCGCCAGCGTGGTGATCCAGGGCCGTGATGCCCGCGCGGCGCAGGAACTCATTGCCGAGTTGAAGGACTATCGCGGCATGCGGCTGTTCGTGGAGAGCGATCTGCTGAGCTACGAGGGCATCGACACGGCCGTGCGCACCGCGAAAGAGGCTTTCGAGCGGGTCGATATCGTCGTCGCCAGCGGCGGCCCGAAAGAGCCGCGTCCGAAGCTGTTCGTCGACACCAGCCCCGAGGAAGGCATCGCCACCATCGAAAGCCGGCTGATGCCGCGGCTGCACGCGCTGCATGCGGCGGTTCGCTACATGGGCGATCAGGGCTATGGCAAGGTCATCCTGCTGACCACCGACGCCGCGCGCATCCCGACGCCGGCCGAATCGATGATCGGCGCGGCGGGGGCGGTGGTCATGTCGCTGACCCGGTCCCTGGCGCAGGAACTGGCGGGCCTCGGCATCCGCGTCAACGCCATCGCCACCACGCTGACGACCGGGACGCCGGGGCATGACACCTTCCTCAAGGCGCAGGCCTCGGGTTCGCAGGAGGTCATCGTGCGCGCCTTCAACAAGGTCGCGGAGCGGGTGAAGTTCCGCATGAACTCGGCCGAGGACCTGGCCGAATACGTCCTGTTCCTCGCTTCGCCTGAAAGCGATCAGATTTCCGGCTCCACCATCAGCATCAACGGCGGCCTGTCGTTCCCCAGCTATTAGGCCGCAAGGATCCGTCATGCTTTACAACGAAGAACACGAGGCCTTCCGCGACGCCATCCGCAAGATGGTGCAAAAGCACGTCGCGCCCATCGTCGCCGATCTCGAGGCGACCGACCGCTTTCCCGCCGAGCTTGTCCCGGTCTTCGGCGACATGGGCCTGCTTCAGCTTTGGCTGCCCGAGGAATATGGCGGCCCCGGCGGCAACCTGACGCTGGTCTGCATCGCCAAGGAAGAGATCGCCAAGGTCTCGCTGGCGGCCTCGACGCTGTGCGCGAACAATTCGATCTCCTTCATCCTGCCGATCCTGAACCACGGCACCGAGGAACAAAAACGGAAATACCTGCCGCTGGCGGCGGAGGGTCGGCTGATCTCGGCCATCGCCATCACCGAGCCGCAGACCGGATCGGACGTGTCGTCGCTGCGCACCCGCGCGGTGCGGGACGGCGACAGCTGGGTGATCAACGGCCAGAAAAGCTGGATCACCTGGGGGGCGGACGCCCATTACGCCATGGTCTTTGCCCGGACCTCGGATGAGCCGGGCTCGAAGGGGATCAGCGCCTTCATCGTCGATACCACCACGCCGGGCTTCCGGGTCGGCAGCAAGGAGCACAAGATGGGCCGGCACGGCTCGCCCAGCCACGAGCTTCTGTTCGAGGACATGCGCGTGCCCGCCGACTGCCTGCTGGGCGAGGAGGGGCAGGGCTTCATCGCCTGCATGAAGACGCTGGACCTCAACCGCCCGACCATCGCGGCCGGCTCGCTGGGCCTCGCGCAGGGCGCGCTGGACGCGGCCGTGGCCTACAGCAAGGAACGCCATCAGTTCGGAAAGCCGGTCGCCCATTTCCAGGGCTTGCAGTTCAAGCTGGCCGACATGGCGATCAAGGTCGAGGTGGCGCGCAACATGCTTTACAACTGTGCGGCCGAGATCGACTCGGGCGATCATTCCCGGCTCAACATGCTGTCCTCGATCACCAAGTGCTTCGTCACCGACATGGCGATGGAGGTCACGACCGAGGCGGTCCAGGTCCTGGGCGCCTATGGTTATTCCACCGAGTTCCCGGTGGAGCGCATGATGCGGGATGCGAAGGTCAACCAGATCATTGAGGGGACCAACGAGATCCATCGCATGATCATCGCCCGCCGTCTGCTGGCGGCCTGATCCGATGGCGTTGCGATCCCTGTCCGCGACCTATATGCGCGGTGGAACCAGCCGGGCGCTGTTCTTCGACCGCGCTGACCTGCCCTTGCTGCAGGGTGACGATACCGCGCCCTGGGACCGGATCTTTTGCGCGGCAATGGGCAGCCCCGATCCCTGGCAGCGCCAGCTCGACGGGATGGGGGGCGGCATCACCTCGCTCTCCAAGGTGGCGGTAATCGGTCCGCCAACCCATCCTGAGGCCGATGTCGATTATACCTTCGCGCAGGTCGATGTGACGGCGCCGGTCGTCGGCTATCGTGGCAATTGCGGGAACATCTCCGCCGCCGTGGGGCCTTATGCGCTGCATCGGGGTCTGGTGAGGGTCGAGGGCGACCGGGCCAGTGTCACGATCCACAACACCAACACGCGCAAGCTGATCCGGGCGCGTTTTCCGGTCGAGGCCGGCCAGCTTGCGACAAAAGGCAATCTGGCCCTAGATGGGGTCGCGGGAAGTGCGGCGCCGATCGAGCTGTCCTTTCC
This sequence comes from Paracoccus sp. MKU1, assembly GCF_001447385.1. Classification (GTDB taxonomy): domain Bacteria; phylum Pseudomonadota; class Alphaproteobacteria; order Rhodobacterales; family Rhodobacteraceae; genus Paracoccus. The sequence continues at coordinate 58,493 of NZ_LLWQ01000209.1, forward strand.
CGATCCCGGCGGAGCCGCGACGGGCCAGGTCTTTCCGACCGGCCTGCGTCAGCAGGAGCTGCAGATCCCCGGGCATGGCTCGGTTCGGGCGACCATGATCGACGTCTGCAATCCGCTGCTGATCCTTGAAGCGCCGGATTTCGGGTTGGCCGGGGATGAAAGCGCGGCTGGGCTTGCTTCGGATACCGGCTTGCTTGCCAGGCTTTCCGAGGCGCGATGCCTTGCCGCGGCGATGATGGGCTTGGTCGAAGCTGCCGAGGTCGCGCGCAGGGAACTGCGAAACCTGCCGCTTGTCGCCGTGATCTCGCGGACCGAGGAGGCCAATCTTCGCGTCCGCATGTTTTCGTCGGATCAGCCGCATAAAGCGTCGCCGCTGACAGGGGCGATGGGCCTCGCCGCAGCGGCGGCCATACCGGGAACCTTGGCGCATGAGATGGCCCAAGCCGCCACAGGGCCGGGAAGCTTCCGCATCGCGCATGTCTCGGGCATGCTCGAGGTTGCGGCCAAGGGCGAGTTTGACATCCCCGAGCCACTGGTCACGGAAACCACCGTGCTGCGAACCGCGCGGGTGCTGATGCAGGGCAGGGTCTTCTATTGAGCCTGCCCGCCCTTGCGCTACCCGCATTAATGGTTCATCTTTTGAAAAACCTACTTATATGTAGGATGAGATGAGACAGGGATTGCTGCATGTCTGACGCGAGCGACAAACCGTTAGCCACCTATGCGCCGGTTCATACGAAACGCGCCTTCGAGGAGGTCACCGATCAGATTAGGGGCCTGATTGCGCGTGGCGCCTTGCGCCCGGGGGATCGCCTGCCTTCCGAGCGAGAGCTTGCCGAGCAGTTCAGCCTGTCCCGCAATACCGTGCGCGAGGGCTTGCGGGCGCTGGAGATCGCCGGGATGCTGGAATTGCGCAAGGGGGCGACCGGTGGCGCTTTCGTGCGCGAGGGGCAGGGGGATGCCGTCATTTCCAGCTTCGCCGATCTGTTCATCCTGGGAAAGATCCAGCCAGGACATCTGACAGAGGCACGCCAAATCGTGGCGGTCGCGGTAACGAGGCTGGCCTGCCAGCGCGCAAGTGAAGACGACTTGGACGAGTTGGAGGCGAATGTCGAAGCAAGTCGTCAAGCCGTCAGCCGAGGCGACTTTCCCGAGCGGACCCGCATCAACCTGGAGTTTCACCGGCTGCTTGCGAAATGCACCCGGAACCCGGTTCTCATTGTCATCTATGATGCGATGATCGAGATCCAGCGTCAGATGCTGGAAGTGCTGCCCGCCGCACCGAACAGCGCGGTCATGCCTTCGCGTGAACGGCTGCTGGGCTATCTGCGTGCCCGGGATGAAGACCGGGCGGCACATGAAATGGAAAGCAATCTGCGTCTGTTGCAGCAGCACTATCTGTCGGAACAGGCCAAAGGCTCCGCCTGAAGACGTGGCAAGCGAGGCTTTGACTTTTTCGCAAGGGTGAGGCAATGGTTGAACCTTAGAAGATTCTGAGGTGCCTATGGCTTTCCTTGTCGAGCCCATTCCCCCGCGTGAGATCCCGTTGCCGGTCATCGCCGGGATACGCCGTATTGTGGCGCCGAATCCCGGTCCGATGACCTATCACGGCACCAATACCTATTTGATCGACGTGCCGGACGGGGTGGTGGTGCTGGATCCAGGTCCAGCAGATGCGCCGCATCTGCGTGCCGTGGCAAAGGCCACCAATGGGCGCGCCAAGGCCATTCTGCTGTCGCATGGGCATGCCGATCATTGCGCTGGAGCGTCGGTGCTTGCCGACATGCTTGGCACCCCCGTCCTGGGGCATGAAAGCTTCACTTCTCGCGTTGCCGCGATCACCGGGCAGTTGCGTCATGGCGACAGGATCGGAGAGCTGACCTGTCTGCACACGCCGGGCCACGCCATCGACCATCTGTGTTTCGCCCTTCCCGGCGGGATCGTGTTCACCGGCGATCATGTAATGTCATGGTCAAGCAGCGTGGTGCCTTTCCCTTCGGGGGATATGCGCGCCTATATTGCCAATCTGGCAATGCTGCGGGATCGTGGCGACAGGTGGCATTTGTCAGGCCACGGACCGGCTTTGCCATCCCCTTCGGCGTTTATCGACCAGCTTATCGGCCGACGGTTGAAACGCGAGGCGGGTATCCTGAATGCGTTGGAACCCACGACGTGCACGCCGGAGGAGCTTGTCCATCGGCTTTATGAAGGGCGGGTTTCCCCAGTTTTCAGGGCGGCGGTGCACAATGTCCGTTCCCATCTTGAAAAGCTGCGAGCGGATGGGCGCGTGGTTAGCACAGAGGATGGTCGCTGGCACAGGGTTGACAGTCGCGTCACGCAGAAAGTTGGTTGTTTATAGGTTCAACCATTGATACAATTAGGGAGCGGTTGATGCGGGGACGAAATGAAGACTCAGTTGATGCAGAGGCCTTCCAAGGGTCGGTGGGACGATAAGTTCCTGCGGGCCGAACGGAAGTGGCAAAGCTGGCAGATGCAGGACCATGCCAAGCCGGATCGGGCGCTGCCGCTTGTCCTAGAGGGCAAGGCCCGGCGCCAGCCGCAGCGGACGGCGCTGCGCTTTGGCGACACGGTGCTCAGCTATGAGGAGCTTCACCTAGGCATCAGCCGTTTCGCCAATGGCTTTCATTCGCTCGGCCTGCGTCCGGGTGAGCGAGTGGCGCTGATGCTGCCGAACTGCCCCGAGGCGCTGTTCTCGTGGTGGGGGGTGAACCGCATCGGTGGGGTGGACGTGCCGATCAACATATCGCTTCGGGGTGAGGGTCTTGCCTATCAGATCGCGCAAGCGAATTGCGTCGCTGTCGTAGTCGAGGACGCGCTGCTTGAACGGCTGCTACCGGTCATCGAGGATCTGCCATCGCTCCGGCATGTAATCGTGATGGGGCAAGGGCGGCCTCCGTCGCTGCCTGGCGGTTCCGCCGTCTGCCTGCACGACCTTGTTTCGCTGTCCGAGTCCACCCCGTCGTTCCGCCCAGACTATCGCGATCTTGCCAGCATTATCTATACATCGGGGACCACCGGGCGATCGAAAGGCGTGATGATCGGCCATAATTATTGGTATGAGATCTGCGCCGAGGCCGTGCGCTATGCGCGCTATACCGAGGACGACATCCTTTATGGCGGCCTGCCGCTGTTCCATGTCAGTGCCAGGGGCACGACGGTGGGGCCGGCCATGCTGGCCGATGCAAGCGCAGTGATTGCCGAACGCTTTTCGGCAAGTCGGATGCTTGACGATTGCCGCCGCTGGGAATGCAGCGCCGCGAAGTATATCGGCGGCATCATGCCCATCTTGATGAAGCGACCCCATCGCGAGGATGACTGGGACAACCCGCTGCGCCTTGTCGCGGGCGCCGCGGCGCCGGTTGATCTGTTCGACGCTTTCGAGAAGCGGTTCAACACCCGTATCCTTGAAGGCTATGGACAGACTGAAGCGACGATCTGCCTGGTGAACCCGATCGACGCACGGCGGCCCGGTTCCTGCGGCAAGCCGATCACGGGCTGGGACGTGATGATCGCGGATGACGGCGACAACGAATGCCCGCCGGGCGTGGTGGGCGAGATCGTGGCGCGGCCGCAGCGCCCTTTCCTTGGCACGATGGGCTATGACGGCATGCCCGACGCCACGCTTGCCATGATGCGGAACTATTGGCTGCATACCGGCGACTTGGGATACAAGGATGCCGACGGTTATTTCTTCTTCGTGGACCGGAAATCCCAGGCGCTGCGGCGGCGGGGCGAGAACATCTCGTCCTTCGAGGTCGAGGCGGTTCTGGACCAGCATCCGGCGGTGCTGGAATCCTGTGTGGTCGGCGTGCCCTCCGACCTGGGCGAGGAGGAGGTGAAGGCGGTGGTGGTCCTGCGCGGGGGGCAGGCCCTCGACCCGGCGGAACTGATCGACTGGTGCCGCACGCGCCTCGCCTATTTCGCGATCCCGCGCTATGTCGCCCTGCGCCACGCCTTGCCCAAGACCCCCAGCATGCGGGTCGAAAAGCACCGGCTGAAAGCCGAAGGGGTCACCGCCGATTGCTGGGACCGCGAAAAGGCCGGCATCGTCCTGGAACGCTGATCGAGGGTTTTGGCGGTATCAGCGCCGGCAAGGGCCGACAGCGCCGGCCGCTCCTCTTCTGTTCGGACGCAGCCGGGTTTCCGTCTTCCTTGCCACAAGAAACTTGACTTAACAGGCATAGGTTATATGGTTGAACCAATGATATGCCTGATAGGGAGGAAACAGGCATGAGAACGGGAATCCGTACTCTGGCTTCAATGGCATTCACGGCATTGCTGGCGGTCGCAACCACCTTGCATGCGCAGGAGATGCCGGACCCCGCCGACGAGGCGGCGCTCTACGACATGGCGAAGTCCGAAGGCAGTCTGGTGTGGTATTCGGGCGGGGCGCTCGACACCACCAAGGCCATGGCCACGGCCTTTCAGAAGAAATACCCCGGCATCCAGGTCGAGGTCATGCGCCTGCCCGGCGCCTCGCAATACCAGCGCTTCATGGAAGAGGTTGCTGCAGGTCACGACATCGCGGATATTCTCTGGCTCAGCGACCATCCCAGCATGGTGGCGCTGGTGGATGACGGGATGGTCGCCGAATGGAAGATCCCGACCCATGACCGCTTCGATCCCCGCTATCTGATGGGCCAGTCGGCCTATGCGTTCAACCGCGTGGATTCGGTCATCATCTACAACGAAAACCTGGTGACCGAGGAAGAAGCGGAACTGCTGCGGGCAGACTGGCGCAATGTCCTGGATCCGCGCTTCGCCTCGCGCTTCGCGGTGACTTCGGCCAAATGCGGGGCCTGCTACGCGCCGATCAGCCTGTTTCTCGATCCGGCCCAGGCCAATACCTATCCCGAGGATTTCCTGGAACAGGTCGGTGCGCAGAAACCGGCGGTCTATGGCGATTTCATCGCCATGGTCGACCGCGTCGTCGCGGGCGAGAAGGATTTCGCCTATTGGAGCTTCGAGTCCATCGCCGCAACCCGGCGCGCGCAGGGGGCGCCGGTACGCTGGGTCTATCCGCAACCGACCCCGGCCTTCCCCAGCACCTGGATGGCGATTTCGGCCACGGCGCCGCATCCGGCCGCGGCCCGGCTTTTCCTGAACTGGATGGGCAGCGAGGACGGCGCCCTGTCGCTTCAGCGCGACTATTACAGCAAGCCCACCCTGCAAGGCGTCGAGGATAGCCGCAGCTTCGTCAGCGAGGACTGGTATCAGCCGCCGGCCGAACTTTACGAGGTCGATTTCGAGCATTGGCCCGAGCGCTACGAGACCGACATGGCCCGCTGGGTCAAGGCGATCCAGCAATAAATAGGCCACGCGATCCATCCCGCCAACGCGCCTCGCGCCGTCGGGATGGGCCGTTCCCTTCAACCTGACCAATCAAACGGGATGCGCTCATGTCTGGCATCAGCTTGCAGTCGGTTCACAAGTATTACGGCGCCTTTCACGCGGTGAAGGGCATCGACCTCGAGATCGAGGACGGCGAATTCGTCGTGCTGCTGGGCCCGAGTGGCTGCGGCAAGACCACCACCCTGCGCTGCGTCGCCGGTCTTGAAGGTGTCTCGCAGGGCCGTATCGACCTGGGGATGAAGACCGTCTCGACCGCCGAACTGTCGATCCCGCCCGAGAAGCGCGACATCGGCATGGTGTTTCAATCCTATGCGATCTGGCCGCATATGACCGTGGCCGAGAACGTGGCCTTCGGCCTGCGCCTGAAGAAGCTTCCCGCGCAGGACATCGCCCGGCGCGTGACCACCGCGCTGCGCCGCGTGGGGCTGGAGCATCTGGCCGGGCGCGGGGCGAGCCAGCTATCCGGCGGGCAGCAGCAGCGCGTCGCGCTGGCGCGCGCCATCGTGCTCGAACCGAAGGTGCTGCTGTTCGACGAACCGCTCAGCAATCTGGACGCCAAGCTGCGCGAGCGGATGCGGTTCGAGCTGCGGCAGTTGTTGCAGGGGCTGGGCATCACTTCGCTTTACGTGACCCATGACCAGCAAGAGGCGATGGTGGTTGCAGACCGCATCGTGCTGATGAACGAAGGCCGGATCGAGCAGATCGGCTCGCCCCACGATATCTATTACCGGCCCTCGACGCTTTTCGGTGCCGAGTTCGTCGGCCTTGCCAACCGGCTGCGCGGGCGACTGGTTGCCAGCGGCAGCCACAGCCGCGCCCGCCTGGCGAACGGCGAAGAAATTGCCGCGGGTCCGACCACCGTGCCGGTCGGAACCGAGGTCGAGTTGATCGTCCGTCCGGAACTGGTCGAGCTTTCGACGAACAATCCGGGCGGTGAGCATGTGTTCCGCGGCAAGGTCGAGACCAGCTATTTCCTGGGCAATATCGCCGATCTCTATTTCAGCGTGCTGGGCCAGCAGATGCGCGGACAGCTCAGCCCGCCGAACCGTTGGGAAAGCGGGCAGGACATCTGGGTCCGCATCGACCCGGCACATGTCCTCGTCTTCCCAGTTTCCGCGACGGCCTCGACCGTCCGAGCCGCCTGATCCGTTCAGGAAAGGAACAGCAACGATGGCAATCTTCGCTATCCGAACCAGCGAAAACCCGGCGGGTGATTTTCGCCTGGCGCAGATGAAGGAACAGCGCCGCGCCGCCAGGATGCAGCGCTGGTTCGGCCCCGAACGCATCCTGTGGATCATCCTGATGGTTGTCGTCCTGGCCGTCTCGATCGCGCCGCTGGTCTTCGCGGTGGATGCCTCATTCTACGAGGAAACCAAGGTCGGCCTGAGCGACAAGCGCAGCCTGGATGCGGTTATCAACGTCTATTTCTCGCGCGAGTATCTGGGCTACCTATTGAACGCGCTGGCGCTCTCGGCTGTCGTGACGGGTCTTTCACTGGTGGTCGGCGTCTTCATGGCGCTGCTGGTGGCGCGGACCGACCTGCCGCGTAAGGGGTTGATGGAGCTTCTCGTCATCATGCCGCTGTTCGTGTCGCCGTTCACGGGCCTGATCGCCTGGATCGCGCTCGGCTCGGAGCGGACCGGCTTCATCAATGTCGCCTGGGTCCGGTTCTGGCAGGTCTTCGGCGTCGATGCCGGGCCGCTGGTGAACATCTGGAGCTTTGGCGGCGTCGTCTGGGTGATGTTCCTGTTCTTCTGCCCCTTCGTCTATCTGTTCACCATCGGGGCCATGCGCAACATGGACGCCTCGCTTGAGGAAGCCGCACGCGCCAGCGGCGCCGGTCCGGTCTACACGCTGACGCGGATCACCATACCCATGTCGACGCCGGCGATTTTCTCGGCGGGGCTGCTGGTCTTCATCCTCGCGGCCGAGCTTTACACCATTCCCGGCATCATCGGCACCAACGCGGGCTTCACGACCCTGCCCTGGAAGATCTACGAGGATTCTACCGCCTTCCCCGTTCACCGTGCCCATGCCGCTGCGGCCGGCACCATGATCCTGTGGATCGCGCTGATCGGGCTTTTGCTGCAACGGCGCATCACCCGGCGCAGCGAGCGCTATGTCACCATGGGCGGCAAGGGGTTCAAGGGCCAGCTTCTGCCGCTTGGCGGCTTGAAATGGCCGGCATTCGCGGTCCTGGCGCTCTATGTGCTTTCGGCCGACATCCTGCCGCTCGTCTCGATCATGCTGTCCTCATTCATGCGCTTCAGCTCGGCGACGATCAGCCTGGATCTGCTGACCTTGGATCACTACCGGACGATCTGGAACCTGCCCGATGTGCGCTCGGCCACCCTCAATACCTTCATCCTTGCGGTGCTCAGCGGTGCGGCCTGCGTGGTGATCGGCTTTCTCATCAGCTTTCTCGAGGTCCGCCGCTCGGGCCGGGGGGCACGGCTTCTGGCGACGCTGGCGGTGCTGCCGGCGGCGGTGCCGGGAATGGTCTACGGGATCGGGCTGCTCTGGCTCTATCTGCGCACGCCGCTTTACGGCTCGATCTGGATCCTTCTTCTGGCGATGATCGCGAAGTTCCTGCCTTATGGCGTGCTGGTCAGTCGCTCCGGGATCATGCAAGTTCACCCCGAGCTTGAGCAGAGCGCCCGCATGTCCGGTGCCTCGCCCTTGCGCGCGGTCCGCGCCATCCTGATGCCGATGGTCAAGCCGACGATGATCGCCCTGCTGTTCTTCGTCATGCTGCAATCCATCAAGGAGCTATCGGCCTCGGCGCTGCTCTATGGGCGCAACAGCCAGACGCTTTCGGTGCTGACCTGGCACTACATGGACGGCGGCGAATATCAGTTCGCCTCGGCGGTCGGGGTGGTGCAGACGGTCCTGATGATCGGCCTCGTCCTGCTGACGCGCGCGGCCTTCAAGGTTCGCCTCGAGCGGGTGATGGCCTCGGAATAAGAGCACCGGGATGCCCGGCGGGCGCCGGCATCCCGCACAGATCTCAACGACATGACGAACACGGGGTGCGGGCATCCCGGTGGTCCTTTGCGGCTCCGGGCCAGGGGGGTCGCATGCGCAAGCGAACTGGCATCACACCGAGAGGGAGGATCAAGATGACAACCGAATGGACGAAGGGACGCAAGACCGGCCTGCTGGCCGCGGCGCTTCTGGGCTGCGGCGCGGCAGGCGCATCGGCACAGGATCTGGCCGCGCTAGAGGCGCGGATCGCCGCGCTCGAGGCCGAAAAGGCTGCCCTGCCGGCGGCGATCGCAGGGCCGGGGGTGAAGCTGTCCTTCTACGGCTTCACCAAGCTCGATCTGGTCGGCGACAACAACTATGACCTCGGCTATACGACCGGCGGCATGGCCAGCGTCGGGGAAAGTTCGGTGCAGGACGGCGGCAGCGGGGCGACGGCCTTTGAAAGCCGGCTGGGCGTCAAGGGCAGCATCGACACCGAGATCGGCGAGGTGAAGTTCAACCTCGAGGGCGATTTCTACGGCGCGGCCAGCGGCAGCGGCAATTTCCGCCTGCGTCACGCCTATGGCGAGGTCGGGCCGTTGCTGGCCGGCCAGACCTGGACGAACTGGATGCCCTTCGAGGGCACGCCCGGTGCGGTACAGGACTTCAACGGCGCGGCGGGTGGGACCAACTACCGGGTGCCGCAGCTGCGCTATACCTTCCGGCCGAATGAGCAATGGCGCCTGTCTCTGGCCATCGAAGAGGATTACGCCCCCGGCGCACAGTCGAACCTGGCGCTGTCCGCTTTCGGCGGCTATGCCTCGCCACGGGTGAAGGCCGGCCTGGGCGTGATCGCACGCAATCTTGAAGCCAATGCCGGTGAGACCGTGCGGGGTCTCGGCTATGCGCTCGGCGCGGATGTCGAGGCCTGGCAGGGCGGCAAGCTGCAGCTGCAATATGTCGGCGGCAAGGGGATCGCGACCGCGATGAACAATGCCGGGGCGGCGACGATCGACATCGCCACCGGCGGGAAATACGCCTATGACATCGACGCCAATGGCGATGCGATCGAGGTCCAGGGGCTCAAGGCCGGCATCACCCAGAAGCTGGGCGAGAAGAGCGACCTTTCCGTGGCCTACGGGATGCAGCGCTTCGACGATTATGCCGGAGCGGCGGACAGCGGGACGAAACAGATCAGCTCGGCCTATCTGACCTATCGCTACTTCGCCACCAAGCAGCTGATGCTGGCGGCCGAGGTAAGCTATCTGGAGCGCGAACAGTTCGACGGCGCGAGCTTCGACAACACCCGCCTGCAGGGCGTGGTGAAGTTTACCTTCTGAAGCGAAGCAGGGCCGTCCGATAGGGCGGCCCTGGGCGAATTCGGCTTTGGTGATGTTCTACAAGCAACCTGTTTTTGCTGACGGAGAAAGATCGAACGCCCTCGACATTGCGAAACAATGTCCAATGCGCGCCTCCGCAAGCATCCCGTACTCTAGGGCGTGTGGGGCTTCATCGTGAGTTGATAACGGCTGCAGCGAGGTAGACCATTGCTTCGAAGCTTTGATCGGTTTTGCAGGCACGCATAGCGGTGCTTGAACTCCTTCAGCTTGCAGACGAAGTTCTCGATGAGGTGGCGCCAGGCGTAAATGTCGGGGTCGATCCTAGGTGTTCAGTCCCGGCATCTGGTGGATCGGATTGACGATGAATCTGTCGGGCTCTGAAGTCCAGACCTTGCAGATGTATTCGTAGGGCGTGAGGCCATTGAGGGTCTTGAGCCTGCGGGCGAAGTTGTAGGCCGCGAGGAAGTCGCTCAGGTGTCGGCGCAACTGACCGTGGCTGTCGTAATGGAAGCGTTTTACCGTTGCCTCCTTGATTGTTCGGTTCATCCGTTCGACCTGACCATTGGTCCAGGGATGGTTGATCTTGGTGAGCCTGTGCTCGATGCCGTTCTCGTCGCAGACGCGATCAAAGATGTGGTGGAAGGCGTATGTGTGGTGAGCGTGATTGGTGAACTGGACGCCGTTGTCGGTAAGCACCGTATGCAGTCGGTAGGGAACGGCCACGACCAGATCACGCAGGAACTGGGCGGCTGCCATCTTGCCGGCCTTTTCGACCAGGCGGGTGAAGGCGAACTTGCTGGTCCGGTCGATGGCCACAAAGAGGTAGAGCTTGCCCTCAGCGGTTTGGACCTCAGCGATGTCGATGTGAAAGAACCCGATGGGATAGCGTTTGAAGCGCTGCCGCTTCGGCTTGTCGCCCTCGACATCGGGCAGGCGGGAAATACCATGCCGCTGAAGGCAGCGGTGCAGCGCCGAGCGGGTCAGGTGCGGGATCGTCGGCTGCAGGGCGTAGAGGCAATCGTCCAGAGGCAACAGGGTGTGCCGCCGGAACGCGACCACCATCGCCTCCTCCACCTCGCTCAGAACGGTCGAGCGGGGCTCCTTCGGTCCGGTCTTCAGATCCTCGACTGTCGCCCGCTTGCGCCACTTGGCCACTGTCTTCGGATTGATGCCAAACTCGCGGCTCAACACCGCGAGCGAAGCTTGCGATCGCTGTATTGCTGCTCGGACGGCGTGCGTGGTCGTGGCGCTCCCGTGACGAACTTGTCCCATAGGGCCTCCTTCCATTCTGTAGAAAGGATCGCACCATCAAATTGTGGGATCAAACACCTAAGAACCAGATCGACCGGCCAGGCAGCCTGGTTGCGCGAAGGTCGAAAGTCGGCCCAACCCTTATCTGATCACCAAAGGGAATGGTGTCTCCCGTAAAACCGCGCTGTTGCTGATGACGCCTGCTTTCGCGCTCCTTGAGCGCAGAAGAAGGCGTGCGTGGGATTTCTTCTGGTTTTCGTCGGATCGGGCATCGGCGGCATGGCGCGCCACGGTGTCGGCGTGCTGGCGCTCAGATGGCTCGGCTCGAACTTTCCTATCGGGACGCTGACCATCAATATCGCCGGGTCCTTCCTCATGGGGGGCGCCGAATACTGGGCGATCCGGGGTGGGCTTCCCCAGCCTTTGCGCCTATTCCTGACCACCGGCGTCATCGGCGGGGTCACCACCTTCTCGACCTTTTCGGTATGGCGATCAGAGAAGGACATGGCATCCTGAGGGCAAGGCGGTTCGCAGCGCTGGCATGGAAAGGGGCGAGGCCACCCTCCTGACGCGGGGTGCAGCGCAAGGAGCGGGGTGACCATCCTGCCGCGCTCCGTCATTCATGGGTCAGGCAAAAGCGAGGCACATCTTCATGACGACCGGAAAAATCCGCATCGGTATCGGCGGCTGGACCTATGAGCCGTGGCGGAACAGCTTCTATCCCGGAAAGCTCGCCCAGAAGCGGGAACTGGAATATGCCGCCCGCCAGCTCACCTCGATCGAGGTGAACGGCACCTATTACGGCAGCCAGAAGCCCGAGAGCTTCCAGAAGTGGCACAACGAGACGCCCGAGGATTTCGTCTTCTCGCTGAAGGCGCCGCGTTACGCTACCAACCGCAAGGTGCTGGCCGATGCGGGCGAGACCATAGAGCGGTTCCTGAACAGCGGTGTGATCCTGCTTGGCGACAAGCTTGGTCCAATCAACTGGCAGTTCATGGCGACGAAGAAATTCGACCCGGTCGATTTCGAGGCTTTCCTGAAGCTTTTGCCACCGTCGCATGAAGGGCGCGCCCTTCGCCATGTGGTCGAGGTCCGCCACGACAGCTTCCGCGTGCCCGAATTCATCGAGCTGATCCGCGCCCATCACGTGGCGGCGGTGCTGTCGGCGGGCGGAGACTTTCCCCAGATCGCCGATCCGACCGCCGATTTCGTCTATGCGCGCATCATGGGCACGGTCGAGGACGAACCCTCGGGCTACAGCCCCGAGACGCTGGACCTCTGGGCTCAACGGACTCGGATCTGGGCTGCGGGCGGTGCGCCCGAAGGGCTGGACTATGTCGGAAACGCCGCCCGGTCCGGCCCGCGCGACGTCTATCTCTACGTCATCGGCGGCCACAAGGTCAGGAATCCGCATGCGGCCATGGCGCTGATCGAACGGCTGGGCTGACGGCGCCTGAAGGCGGGGTGCCTCCTTGCGCGAAACCATCGCCACTCCTGTCGATACGCAGGGCCGGCGATACGCATGCGGTTTGCAGGCCATCGCCATCGAGCTGCTACGAGACTTTCTATCGCTACGTCTGTTCGGCCGATAATCAGCCAGGAGCCGGGGCGCTAGCGCGGGTAATCGCGGCACAGAGCGGCGATGCCATGTTCCTTTCCGTCCCTGGTCTGCGCCGGGGTCGTGGCCTGCTGCCCGTTATCCATCAGGCCAAGCCGGCTCGGCGCTCTCCGCGCCGAGGGAAGTCGCAGAAAAACAATGGTTTGCAATTGTGGATCACCGACCGGGACCGCCGCGATCCGTTGGCATCCAGATGAAGGCTCCGCCGCGCAACCAGGGTTCTCAAGGGCGGCCTGATCGCCTCGACGATGATGATGGCGCGTCCATGCTCCGCCCCAGGGGCGGCGGTCGTCGCCGCAGCGGGCATCCAGGACCGCCCGTCAGGTCACGGCCGGCTGGCCAGCAAGGCCCGCAGCTGCGTGGGGAACAATTGCAGCAGCAGGGTCTCGGTGACCGCATCCTCGGCCTTCGCGACGAAGACGCGCAGGTCGATGGGGCTGTCGTCGCGGGGCACCAGCTCCTCCGGGCCGCCGAAGCTGAGGTCGAACATCGCGCGCCAAGTCGGGCGGCCGACCACGGGATAGACCGCGTCGTTGGACACCACCCCGCGCGAGGCGGTGATGTTCAGGTGCGGCTTGTCGCCGGAACCCATCGAAACCGGGGTGAAGTCGCAGACAATCTTCACCGTCTCCTGCGGGCGCGGCTGGCCGGGCACGCCGCCGGCGCCGATGCGGACCGCGACGAACTGCCCGGTGCTGCCGGTCAGCGGGCTGTCCTCGAGCCAGGACAGCCGGTAGTCCAGCCGGTATTCCGCGCCCGGCCTCGCCGCTGCAGCGGGCTGCCAGAAGGCCACGATATTGTCGTGGATCTCGTCATCGGTGCTGAGCTCGGCCAGCGTGACCGTGCCGTCGCCCCAGTCGCCCTTGGGCGCGACCCAGGCGCTGGCGCGCTTTTCATAGAAGACGCCGTCGTCCTGATATTGCTCGAAATTCCTTTCGCGCTGCATCAGGCCGAAGCCCTTGACCGAGGGCGCGCTGAAGGTGTTGACCATGGTATGCGGCGGGTTGTTCAGCGGCCGCCAGATCCGTTCGCCCGCCTGGGTCAGGATCTCGAGCCCGTCCGAATCGTGGACCTCGGGCCGCCAGTCCGGCGCGATATGCGGCGTGTTCTTGCCGAACCAATACATCGAGGTCAGCGGCGCGATGCCCAGCCGCTCCACCCGCTCGCGCATGAAGATACGGGCGGTGACGTCCTGTTCGACCCCCTTGCCGCGGCGCGAATGGATGCGATAGGCGCCGGTCGCGCGCGGGCTGTCCAGCAGCGCATAGGTGGTCATGCCGCTGTCGGTTTCCGGTTCCAGCCAGAAATGGGTGAAAAGCGGGAACTCCTCGGGTCCCTCGGGGATGGCGGTGTCGATAGCCAGGCCGCGGGCCGAGAGGCCGAACTGGCCGCTATAGCCCGAAGTCCGCCAGTAGGAGGCGCCCAGGAACGCCATCCAGTCGAGCCCGGTTTCCGCATCCATGACGCTGAATCCGGCGAAACCGTCGGTCCGGGCCAGCCGCCGCGCCGGGTTGTCGGCGGGAATGTCGAACAGATCCAGCGAAAAGGGAATCTCGGTCGCCATGCCGTCCTTGAGCGCATGGATGTGGACCGGCTGCTTGAAGTATCGGCCGGGGAAGAAGAACCGCACCCGCGACGAGGCCGGCTCGTCGCCCCAGAGCGTCCGGTCCTGGCGAAAGCGGATTTCGTTGTGGCGGTCGTAATCCACCTGTTCGAGGGTCTCGGCCTCCTCGATCTCCGGCGGCCGATAGGCGGCCTGCGCCAGCGCACGTGCCCGCTCGGTCAGGATCTCGAAGGAGAACGCCTCCGGCTCGGCATCGCCGGTGATGCTGTCCGCCGCGCGTGCGATCCCGGGCAGCAGGAAGAAGGCGCCGCCCCCCAGCGCAGCCTGCAACACGGTGCGACGAAAGAGGTCTTGCGAATACATGATGCTCCAAGGATTAGGTGATTCAGCCGCCTGCCATCGAGACGCAGCCGCGGCCGCATTGCAAGCCGTCGGGCCGGAATGGGCCGAGTCTTGCCGACGCCGCCCCTTGCCGCGGCGCGGCATCCTGCCGGCGCCGGGCCGGGCGTCAGCCGCCGCCGGGCGGCCACATGCGTTGCCAGACCCCGTCGCGCCTGACCAGCGCGTGATGCAGCGCCGCGCCGACATGCACCGCCAGCAGCGCGATCAGCAGCATGGCCGCGATGAAATGCAGCCCCTGCGCGGCCCCGGCCAGCGCCTCGGATTTCGGCAGCCAGGGTCCGGCACCCATCGCGTCGAGCAATTCGATGGGAAAGCCGCCGGCCCGCACCCGCACGAAGCCGCTCAGCGGCATGACGACCAGCAGGATGTAAAGCGCCCGATGCGAGGCCGCCGCCGCCTGCCGCTGCCAGCCGGGGACCGAGGCCGGCAGCGGCGGCGGCGGGTGCAGCCGGCGATAGACGATCCGCGCCAGGATTATCGGGATCAGCAGCGTGCCGGTATTCTTGTGAAAGATGAACAGCGCGTCCTGCAAGCCGCGGTCCAGCCCCTCGCGCGTCATGGTCAGTCCTGCCGGGATCATCAGCAGCACGGCAAGCGCGACGATCCAGTGAAACAGGCGGGCGGGCGTTCGGTAACCGGATGCGGGCTCGGTCATCGGCTGGCTCCTTTGCCCCATCCTAGCGCAAACCCCGCCCGGCGCAAAGCCATGGCATCTTGACGGAACCCACGCTTGGCGTAGCATTTTCCCATGTCCGACCGCGATCACGGCCCGCTTGCGCCGCCGCCCCGTCCGGCGGCGGGAATCCCGGCGCAGGTTGCCGCCAGCGCCGTCATGGGCGTTTTCGCCATGCAGGCGCTGCGGCTCGGCGGCATCGGCGGCATGGCCGGCGGCTGGCTGGCAGCCAGCGCGCTTTATCTGGGCTGCTGCGCGATGATCCTGGCGCAGATGCGGCGCAGCTATCCGCATGACCGGATCGGCGGCTGCAACGCGGTGACGCTGCTGCGCGCCGCCATCACCTGCGCCCTGCTGGCGCCGCTTGCGGATGGGATCGCGGCAGGATGGGCGGTCGCGACGGCCGGGCTGGCGGCGCTGGTCCTCGACGGGGTGGACGGCTGGCTGGCGCGGCGGTCGGGCCTCGTCTCGGGTTTCGGGGCGCGGTTCGACATGGAGGTCGACGCGGCCTTCGCCCTGACCCTGGCGCTGCATGCCTGGCTGGGCACCACGCTGGGCCCCGAGGTGCTGCTGCTGGGGGCATTGCGCTACGGCTTCGTCGTCGCCGGCCTCATCCTGCCCTGGCTGCGGGCCGAGCTGCCGCAGCGCCTGCGGCGCAAGGCGATTTGCGTGCTGCAACTCGGCACGCTGATCCTCTTGCAGACGCCGCTGCCCAGCCATGCGCAGGCCGGGCTGCTGGCCTGGATCGCCACGGCGGCGGTGGTGCTGTCCTTCGCGCTCGACATCCGCTGGCTATGGCGGCATCGGCCATGACGATGCGCCGGGCCCTGCCGCTGCTGGTTGCGGCGCTGGCGGTCCAGCTGGCACTGATCCTGCCGGGCGCCGCCATCCGCCCGACGCCGGAGCTGCCGCTGCTGCTGCTTGCCCTGGTCCTCGGCGGCGGCATGGCGCGCCTGCCGGTCGCGGCGGCGCTGACGCTGCTGGCGGTGCAGAAGCTCGCCGACCTTGCCATGGTTTCGGCGCTGGGGCGACCCTTCAACATCGCGGCGGACCTGCCGCTGCTGGATGCGGCGGTGCGGCTGGCCAGCGGCAGCCTCGGCCCGCTCGCGGCTTTCGGCGCCGTCCTGGCCGCCGTGTTCGCCGCCCTGGGCATCGGCGGGGCGCTGTGGTGGGCGACGGGGCTCTGGACCCGCCCGGCCACGGGGCGGCGCCCGCGCATTGCCCTTGCCGCGGCTATCGGGCTGGTCCTGCTGCCGGCCATGGCCCCGAGGTTCGAGAATGCGCGCTATGCCACCCAGCGCGCCGGCCTGGCCGCCGCCACCCTCGCCGCGCTGCGCGACTTCCGGGCGGCGGCGGCAAAGGACCCGGTGGCGGGCCGGCCGGCCCTTCTGGGCGCCATCGACCGCGACGTGCTGGTGATCTTCGTCGAAAGCTACGGCCGCGCCAGCTTTGCGACGCCCTTCCATGCCGATGCCCATCTTGCCATCCTGCGCCGGGCCGAGGCCGATCTGGCGCAGGCCGGCCTTGCCATGCGCTCGGGCTTTCTCGCCTCGCCGACGCAGGGCGGGCAAAGCTGGCTGGCGCATGCCACATTCGCCTCGGGCCTCTGGATCGGCGACCAGGCGCTCTATCAAGCCCTGCTGGCCAGCGGACGGCAGGGGCTGTTCCACCACGCGCAACGCGCCGGTTTCCGCACCGCCGCCGTCATGCCCGCCATCACCCGGCCCTGGCCCGAGGCCGCACAAATGGGCTTCGACCGTGTCCTGGCCGCGGCGGACCTGGGCTATCGCGGCCCGCCCTTCAACTGGGTCACCATGCCCGACCAGTTCACCCTGGCCGCCGCCGACCGGCTGCTGCGCCATGTCGGGGATGTCCCGCTTTTCGCCCAGGTGGCGCTGATCTCCTCGCATGCGCCCTGGGTGCCGGTGCCGCAGCTGATCGGCTGGGACGAGATCGGGGACGGCGCGGCCTTCGCCGCCATGGCCGTCGCCGGCCCAAGCCCGCAAGAGGTCTGGCGCGACCCGGCGAGCATCCGCCGCCACTATCGCGACGCCATCGGCTATGCCTTGCAGACCGTCATGGCCTATGCGCTGCGCCACGCGGATGACGCGCCGCTGATCCTGGTGCTGGGCGATCACCAGGCCGCGCAGCGCCTCGCGCCGGAGGGCGGGCGCGACGTGCCCATGCATGTGATCGGCCCCGAGGCGTTGGTCGAACGCAGCGCCGCATGGGGCTTTGCCCCTGGCCTGATCCCGCCGCCGGACAGCACCGCGATCCCCATGGACCGAATGCGCGACCTGATCCTGCAAGGCTTTGCCGCGCCGGGAACCGAGCCGATGGAACGCCCGGCGGCGCAGGGCCGTTCTTCCCCCAGTCCCGCCACGACCCGAATGGAGGTGCCCTCATGACCCATTCCCCACTGACACGGCGCCGGCTCCTTCAGACGGGGGCGGCGGGGCTGGCGCTCGGCCTCTCCGGCCTGCCGCGCCCGGCGCGGGCGCAGGAAGCCGTGGCGCTGCAACTGTCCTGGCTGCATTCGGTGCAGTTCGCCGGCAGCTACATCGCGCTGCAGAACGGCTGGTGGCGCGAGGCGGGGCTGGAGGTCTCGCTGCTGCAGGGCGGCCCGAACGCGCCGGTCGAGCCTCCGGTCGTGGCGGGCACGGCGCTGGTGGGCGTCTCTGCTGCCGATTACGCCGCGGCGGCGGTGGCGCAGGGGGCGCCGTTCCGCATCATCGGCGTCGCCATGCAGAAGAACCCCTTCGCCATCGCCTCGCTGCCGGACAATCCCGTGGAAACCCCCGCCGACCTGGCGGGGAAAAGCATCGGCATGGCCATCGCCAACACGCCGGTGCTTCAGGCGCTGTGCCGGTTGAACGGGGTGGATTTCGACGCCATCCGCATCGTGCCCACGCAATACTCGGCCCAGCCGCTGATCGCGGGCGAGGTGGATTGCCTGCTCTGCTGGGAAACCGACCTGCCGGTCGCCATGGCGATCCAGGGCATCGAGGCCCGCACCATGCTGATGGCCGATCATGGCTATGCCCTGCATTCCCAGACCTATATCGCGACCGAGGACAGCCTTGCCCACCGCCGCGAGGCGCTGGTGGCGCTGATGGCGGGCGAGGCGCGGGGCTGGGAAGCCTGCCGCGCCGACAGCGACGCGGCGGCCGCGCTGACCCTCGCCATGTTCCCCGATGCCGGGCTGGACCTGCCCACGCAGGAATTGCAGGCCCGCCGGCAGTTGCCGCTGATGTTCTCGGACCTGACCGAGAGGCACGGTTTCGGCTGGTGGAGCGACGAGGCCGTCGAGGCCAATATCCGCACCCTGGCCCTGCTGGGCCGCGAGGTGACGCCCGCGCTCTGGGACCGCTCGATCCTGGAGGCGGTCCATGCAGGCTAGCAGCGCCGGGATTGCATGCCGGGCGCTGGCCAAGACCTGGCCCGGCGGCGTGCAGGCGGTCGCGGGCTTCGACGCCGATTTCGCGGCGGGGCAGACCACGGCGCTGATCGGCCCCTCGGGCTGCGGCAAGTCCACGCTGTTGCGCCTGGTCGCGGGGCTTGAGCTGCCGGAGAGCGGGCAGGTGCGCATCAATGGGCTGGACCCGGCCGACCGGCGCCGGCAGGGCGCGATCTCGGTGGCGTTCCAGGACCCCTCGCTGCTGCCCTGGCTCAGCGCCGCGCAGAACGTGGCGCTGGCGCGAAAGCTTGCCCGCCAGCCCGCAGATCCGCGCAAGGTGGCGCAGCTGCTGCGGCTAGTCGGGCTGGAGGGCTTTGCCGCCACCCGCCCCGCGGCGCTGTCGGGCGGCATGCGCCAGCGCGCTGCCATCGCCCGCGCGCTGGCCACCGCGCCGCAGGTGCTGCTGCTGGACGAGCCCTTCGGTGCGGTGGACGAGCTGACCCGCCGCCAGCTGGCGCAGGACCTGCCGCCGCTCTGGCAGGCGCAGGGCACCACGGCGCTGCTGGTCACCCATTCGCTGGCCGAGGCGGTGCTGCTCGCCGACCGCATCCTGGTCCTGTCGCCCCGTCCGGCGCGCATCGTTGCCGACATCGCCGTGCCGCTGCCGCATCCGCGCCGCCCCGAACTGGCCGACAGCCCCGCCTTCCGCCGCATCGAGGCCGAGGCGCGGGCGGCGCTTTCCGGCCCGGCGGGCGCGGCATGACCATGCGAAACGCGCTGGCCGGGTTCTTCCTGCTGCTCGCCCTGTGGCAGGCCGCGGCGCTGGCCCTGGCGGGCCGCTACCTGATCGCCGGCCCGGCCGAGGTCGCGCAATGGACCGCCGCCCATGCCGGCCTGCTGTCGCGGGCGCTGGTGGTGACCGGCGCGAATGCGGCGGCGGGCTTTCTGCTGGGGAACCTGGCGGCAGTGGCGCTGGCCGGCCTGGCGCTGCTCTGGCCAAGGTTGGCCGGACCGGTCTCGGGCCTGGCGCTGGTGGTCTTTTGTCTGCCGCTGGTCGCGACCGGGCCAATCCTGCGGGTGATGATGGGGCCGGGGGAGGGGCCGCAGATCGCGCTGGCGGCGCTGGCGGTCTATTATACGACCCTCATTGCGCTGCTGGCCGGCCTGCGCGCCGTGCCGGCGGCCTGGCTGGACCTGATCCATGTCTATGGCCGGGGCCGCATGGCCGAGTTGCGCCATGTCCGGCTCCGCGCTGCGCTGCCCTATCTGGTCGCCGGGTTGCAGATCTCGGCCCCCGCCGCCTTCCTCGGCGCGCTGGTCGGCGAGTTCACCGGGGCCGAGCGCGGCATGGGCGTGCTGACCATCCGCTTCACCCGCGCGCTGGACGTGCCCGCGCTCTGGAGCATCGCGGCGCTGGCCGCCGCCGTCGCGGTTGCGGCCTATGCGCTGATCGGCGCCTTGGCCCGCCGCTTTCTGGACGAGTCGCCGCCCGTCCTGCTGGCCCCGCCGGGTGCCGCGCCCGGCTCGCGACGCGCGGCGTTGACCTCGGCGCTGGCTGTGATCGCGGCGGTGCTTGGCGGGTGGTGGGCGGCGCTGCGGCTGGCCGGGCTCAGCCCGTTTTTCGCCAAGCGGCCGGGCGACGTGCTGGCGGTGCTGGTCTGGGCGCCGGATGCCGCCCACACCCGGCAGGCCCTGGCGCAGGCGCTGGCGCAGACTGGCGCGCATGTGCTGCCGGGCTATGCGGCGGGGCTGGCGGCGGGGGCGGGCCTCGCCATCCTGCTGGCACTGTTGCCGGCGCTCTCGGCGCTGGTCACGCCGCTGGCCGTCGCGCTGCGCGCCATCCCCATCGTGACCACGGCGCCGCTGATCGTGCTGCTGGTCGGGCGCGGTGCGGCAGGGGTCGTGGTGCTGGTCGCGGTCATGGTATTCTTTCCGACCTTCGTCGCCTGCCAGCACGGGTTGCGGCAGGCGCCCGGCCAGATCCTGGACGTCTTCCGCACCTATGCCGCCGGCCGCTGGCGACAGATGATCCATGTCCGCATCCCGGCCATGCTACCGGCGCTTTTCGCCTCGGCCCGGATGAGCGTGCCGGCCGCGGTGCTGGCCGTCACCGTGGTCGAGTGGCTGGCGACCGGCGGCGGCATCGGCGGGCTGATGGCGCTGTCGGCCTCGGTGTCGGATTACGACATGCTCTGGTCCGCGGTGGTGCTGGTGGCCGCGCTGTCCTGGCTGGGCCATGCCGCCGTCGGCGCGGCCGAGCGCCGCGTGCTGGCCCGCTACGCCCCCGAGCAGGTGCGCCCATGATCCGGCCCTGTGCCGCCGCCTTCGCCATCCCCGGCGACATCGCCACGCTGACCGGCGGCTATATCTACGAGCGCCGCTTGCTGGAGGGGCTGCGCGCCCTGGGCCACGACATGCGCCACCTGCAACTGCCCGCCAGTTTTCCCGACCCGACGCCGGCCGAGATGGCGGCGGCCATAGCGGCGCTGGCGGCCGAGGACCGGCCGCTCATCATCGACGGGCTGGTCTTCGGCGCCGTTGATACGGCCGGTCTCGCCCGGATCCGCGCGCCCGTCTTGGCGATGATCCACCACCCGCTGGCGATGGAGACCGGCCTCGACCCGGCGCGGCGCGCGCATCTCTACCGGACCGAGCGCGACAACCTGCAACTGGCGCGGCATGTGCTGGTCCCCAGCCGCCATGCCCGCGCCATGCTAACCGACCGCTACGGCGTGCCCGCCGACCGCATCACCATCGCCCGGCCGGGAGTCGAGCCCGCGCGGCTTCCCCCGTCGCCGGCCAGCCCGCCGCTGATCCTGTCGGTCGGCATCCTGCATCCGCGCAAGGGCCACGACCTGCTGCTGACCGCGCTGGCGGAATTGGCCGATCTGGACTGGCAGGCGGTGATCGTCGGCAATCCCTGGGACCGGACCCATGCCGCCGCGCTGGCCCGGCAACTGGCCGAAAGCCCGGTCGCGAACCGGGTGACGCTGGCAGGCCGCGTCGATGCCGAGCGGCTGGAACAGCTTTACGCCGCCGCCTCGATCTTCGCCCTGGCGACGCGATACGAGGGCCATGGCCTGGTCTTCGACGAGGCGCTGGTGCATGGCCTGCCGATCGCCAGCTGCGCGACCGGCGCCGTCTCCGACACCGTTCCCGCCGCCGCCGGGCTGCTGGTGCCGCCCGACGATCCGCCGGCCTTCGCCGCCGCGCTGCGCCGCTTGCTGGGCGACGCGGCCCTGCGGACGCGGATGCGTGATGCCGCGCGCCAAGCCGGCGACGTCCTGCCCGGCTGGTCGGAAACCGCAGCCGTTGCCAGCCGCGTTCTGGAGCGCTGCGCGCTGCCGCGCTAACCGGGGCAGGGATCACGATTCTAGGTGTTCAGTCCCGGCATCTGGTGGATCGGATTGAGGATGAATCTGTCTGGCTCCGAAGTCCAGATCTTGCAGATGTATTCGTAGGGCGTGAGACCGCTAAGGGTCTTCAGGCGTCTTGCGAAATTGTATGCGGCCATGAAGTCGGCGAGGTGCGCCCGTAGTTGATCGTGGTCGTCGTAGTGGAAGCGCTTGACGGTCGCGTCCTTGATCGTGCGGTTCATGCGCTCGACCTGGCCGTTGGTCCATGGATGATTGATCCTGGTGAGCCTGTGTTCGATTCCGTTCTCGTCGCAGACCCGCCCGAAGATGTGGTGGAAGGCGGATTTGTGGTGAACGTGATTGGTGAACTGGATGCCCCTCGCCATTGTCTCTCGGACCAGTGGCGTTCCAATGGCTCGATCGGTGGGCACCGTATGCAGTCGATAGGGAACGGCGGCGACCAGATCGCGCAGGAACTGGGCGGCGGCCATCTTGCCGGCCTTTTCGGCCAACCTGGTGAAGGCGAACTTGCTGGTCCGATCGATGGCCACGAACAGGTATAGTTTGCCTTCAGCGGTCTGCACCTCGGCGATGTCGATGTGGAGTGAGGGCATGAACGCCATTGGTCCGAGAGAATGCCCGAACGCCGATCGGATAGCGTTTGAACCGCTGTCGTTTCGGCTTGTCACCGTCGACATCGGGCAGGCGGGCGATGCCATGCCTCGCAGGCATCGGTGCAGCGCTGACCGCGTCAGGTGCGGCATCGACGGCAGCAGGGCATAGAGGCCAGCGAAGCGCCGTCCAGCGGCAGCAGCGTATGGCGCCGGAAGGCGACCACAATCGCCTCCTCGGTCTCGGTCAGCACCGTCGAGCGCAGCTCTTTCGGGCCAGTCTTCAGATCCTCGACCGTCGCGCGCTTCCGCCACTTCTACACAGTCTTGGGGTTGATGCCGAATTCCCGGCTCAACGCCGCGAGCGAAGCTTCCGATCATTCGGGCCAGCCCTCGGACCAATGGCGGTCAGGCCCTCATTATCGCTGCTCGGATGGCGTGCGTGGTCGTGGCGCTTCCGTGACGAACTTGTCCCATAGGGCTTCCTTCCATTCCATCGAAAGGATCGCACCGTTAAACTGTGGGATCAAACAACTAGAGAGCCGGGGCCGCCGGGCAGCGCAATTGACGAGAACAACGCTCCGTCCGGGTCCTTTCAGCGATAACCGATATTCATGACATAATCGTGCAGCAGATTTTCCTCCTCCTGAACCTCCTGTAGCAGTGTCTGAAGAACATCCCGGGCATTCAGCACCCCGAGCGGCTTGCCGTTCGCATCGAGGAGCGGAATGTTCTTGAAGCCGCGGGCCTTCATCATGTCCCAGACATCCTGCAACCAGCCATCCGAGGTCACGGTGGTGACGTCGCGCGTCATCGCCTCGGCCACAGGCGCGGTGCAGCTGGCGCCGGCACAGCGGCCTGTCTGGCGCACCACGTCGGTCTTGGTCAGCACGCCCGTCAGCCGGCCGGCGGCATCGCAGACCAACAGCATGTCGCAGCCCTCGTCAAGCCGTCTGGCCGCTTGCAGAAGCGCCGCGCCTACATCAATCACTTGCAGATGGCGGCGCGCGATGGGCAGAAGTTTCCGGATAAGCACGTGAACCCTTTCCTATGTCATCAGTGCGATGCGCAGCACCGCGCCGCCGCCGATCCGGTGCGAGCAAAACTGGCCAGTTGGATCGCTGCCACGGTGACGGACCGGGCGCTGATCCCGAACACTCTGGCCAGAACATCCGCGTCGATCCCGGCGCCGCCTTTCCTGCAATTCGATCCGAGGCATCGCCCCCTCTCTTTCCCGGCATCACTCGGCCGCCACTACGTCTCCGCCTGGACCCGCTCCGGGCCAGGCGCAATCCTCGAGCGTCGTGCGGTCCAGCTCGGCCATGAACGCCTCGCGCGCGGCGGAAAGCTGCGGCCGCAGGCGGCAGCGCGGCCTCAGGACGCATTCGCCGCCATCGGCGCGGAAACATTCCACGATGGCGAACTTGCGCTCCAGATGGCGCACGACCTGTCCCAGCGTGATCTCGTGCGCCGGGCGCATCAGCCGCAGCCCGCCGGACCGGCCGCGCTCGGACCGCACGAAACCGCCAAGCCCCAGGTCGCTGACCACCTTGGCCAGGTGATGCTGCGAGATGGCGAACTCCCTGGCGATCTGCCCGGTCGAGATCGGTTTTTCCGGCGCCCCCGCCAGCCGCATCAGCACCCGCAATCCGTAGTCGGTAAAGGTCGCAAGACGCATCGGCTCTCCTAATTGGTATTGACAATACCAATTATGTGGGAGGATATTCGGTATTGCAAGTACCGAATATAAGGGCTTCGCGCATCCTCCTGACCCGCGGCGCCCGACTCACCGTCAGCCCCCCGCTCATGGAGACAGCCATGCCCCAGACGACATTCCCATTGCACGACCGGACGGTCGGCGAGATCGCCGCGCGGCTTCCCGGCGCGTCCAGCGTGTTCCGCCGCTTCGGCATCGATTTCTGCTGCCACGGAGAGGTGCCGCTGGCAGAGGCGGCCAATCGGCGCCACCTGGACCTTGGTGCGCTCGAGGCGGTCCTGGGCGACCTCGACCCCCTGGCGATCCCCGATGCGCCACGGGAGACCGGGGCGCTGATCGACCATATCCAGACCCGCTATCACCAGGTGCATCGCCGGCAGATCCCCGAACTGATCGCGCTTTCGCGCAAGGTCGAGGCGGTCCATGCCGGCCACCCGGACGTGCCCAAGGGGCTAGCCGACCTGCTGCAGCAGATATGGGGCGAGCTGGAGGGGCACATGAAGAAGGAGGAGCTGATCCTTTTCCCGGCCATGCGCCGGCAGGCGGTGGACCGGATTGCCGTCCCCATCGCCGAGATGCGGCACGATCACGACGATCACGGCGCCTTCCTGGCAGAGATGGCGAGGCTGACGCAGAACGATACCGTGCCCGAGGGCGCCTGCCGGACCTGGCAGGCGCTTTACGCCGGGACCGCGCAGCTGCGGGCCGACCTGATGGAGCATATCCATCTGGAAAACAACGTGCTGTTCCCGCGCTTTGAAAAGGGCGCATGAGCCTGCTGCTGGAAGCCGGGCCGCTATTCATGCGATCCCGCGACGCTTGCCGCCGGCCTCGCATCCAACGCCCCGAAGCCCGCCCCATGTGATCCAATCGAGGAGGAGGTTCCATGTTTCGACCCAGTTGCATCCTTGCCGCCTCGCTGGCGCTGCTGCCGCCTGCCAGCCTTGCCCAGACCGGCCAGCCTGCCACGGGCGCAACGGCGGAAGACACGTGGCTGCCGAGCTTGCAGACCCGGACGCCGCAGCAGGGCTTCGACCTGGCGATCGTCATGGCGCGGCGGGCGGTCAGGACGACCCAGCCCGATGTCGCGGTGCTGAAGGCGGGACGGCCGGGCTATGCGGCCGATGCGGGCAGTCTGATCGATGTCTCGGGCGTGGCGGCGGCCTGGTTCGCGACCATCGCCGCGGCCAACGACTATTGGCGCGAATGAACCTGAACGGAGGACGATCATGGCCGACATCTCCATGCCCAAGGCCAGCGCCGCGCTTGGCGCGAAACGTCACGCGCTGGCGCCGGGCCCCGACGATGCCTTTCTGGCGCTGTCCAAAGCCGTCTTTGCCGACGGTGCGCTGGACAAGCGTACCAAGCAGCTGATCGCGGTCGCCGTGGCCCATGTCACGCAATGCCCCTGGTGCATCGAGGGCCATGTCAAGGGCGCCCGCCGCGAGGGCGCCAGTCCCGAGCAGATCATGGAGGCGATCTGGGTCGCCGCCGAGATGCGCGCCGGAGCCGCCTATGCCCATGCCAACACGACGCTTGCGGTGCTGGACCAGATCGACGAGGATTGATCGTGGCGCGGGGAGGGGACCAGCCGTGACACAACGCCCCGCATCCGCTCTCTGGGAACCATGGCGATGGTCCGAGGCAGCCCTGGTTGCCGCGGCCCGCTGTGGCATGACGGGCCGCATGATGTTGCAGACCGGCCCGGCCGAATTCGGCAGCGGCACGACGCTCCGACGTGGCCAGATCGTTGCCTCGCCGCTTTGCACGACGCTGGTTCATGGGCGCATCAAGCAATCGAACATCGATCACATCTTGCATAACACGGGCGATAGGTGCGCGTGCCCTGATCCTCGGAGGCGTCACTCTGATCCAGATGCGGAAGCAGAGGACTCTGCGGCCCAGGAGCTTCTGCCCAGAACGAGAGGGGAAACCCGCGTGCCGCGCGGCAGAGTCAATAGAACAGATGCTCAGCGCCCGCGCCCGCCGCGATGCCTGAGCGCCTCGACGATGACGCGGAAGGCGGGGAGGTTCTGGCGGCGGCTGGGATAGTAGAGGAAATAGCCGTCGAACATGGGCGACCAGTCGTCCAGCACCTGCACCAGCCTGCCGTCCGCGATCTGGGCCGCGACGATATCCTCGGGGACATAGGCGATGCCGTAACCGTTCACCGCCGCGTCGATCATGGCGTAGGAATTGTTGAAGGTCAGCTGCCCGTCCACCCGGACGCGCAACTCCTGGCCGTCCTTCTCGAACTCCCAGGCATAGAGGCCGCCGGCGCTCTCGTGGCGCATGTTGATGCAGATGCTGTGGCGAGCCTGCTGATCACCACCGCTGCTGGGAGGTTGAACCGCAAAGGGGTGCTTGTGGTCATGACGGGCTTCATGCTGCTGTCGCGGGTATTGGTCGCCGCGGCGCCGAGTTTCACCGTGCTGATGATTGGCCGCGCCGTCTTGGGCATCTGCATCGGCGGTTTCTGGGCGTTGGCGACCGCCGTGATCATGCGGCTGGTGCCGGCCGAAGACGTGCCGCGCGCGCTGGCGCAGATGTATGGCGGCCAAGCCATCGCCGCCGCCTTCGCCGCGCCGATCGGCAGCTATCTCGGTGGCATCTTCGGCTGGCGCGCGGTGTTCTGGGCGCTGATCCCGATCGTCGCGGTCAACCTGGTCTGGCATATGATCGCGCTGCCGTCCTTGCTCGCAAGCCAGAGGCAGGATGTCCGGGCGATGTTCGACCTGCTGAAGCGGCCGTATTTTCAGCGTGGACTGGTTGCGGTGATGCTGTCCTGGGGCTCGGCCTTCACCATGTTCACCTATCTGCGCCCGTTTCTGGAGCAGGTGACGAGGGTCGATGTGACCACGCTTTCGGTCCTGCTTCTGCTGCTGGGCTGCGCCGGGTTCGCCGGCACCTGGGCGGGGGGGGGGGCGTTTCATCAGGGGTAATCTCGCGCCGCTCCTGAAACTGCCGGCACTGGTGATGGGCGGGGCGACGGTCGGGCTGCTGGCCCTGGGTCATTCGGTCGTCGCCACAGGTTTCTTCATGGCGATCTGGCACGCGATGAACACCCCGCTCTCGGTGATCTTGATGAGCTGGATGTCGCAAAACGCCGATGACGCCCACGAGGCCGCCAGCAGCCTGATGGTCGCCGCCATTCAGGGATCGATCCTGCTCGGGGCGAGCTTCGGCGGGCTGCTGCTGGACGGCATCTCGATCCGGGCGACCTTCCTCGGCAGCGTGCTGCTGGCCGCCGCCCTCATGCTGATCGGCAACGGTCGGCGGATGCTGAAACCCGCATGACCGCGCCCGGTCCCCCAACCGCGAAAGGACAACATGCCATGAACGAACCCCACCGATCTGGCCTCGCCGCCGGAAGCCGGGACTTGCCCGACGCCGGCCGCCGCAACCTGCTCAAGCTGACAGGTGCGGGCGTTGTCGCCTTCGGTGCCGGATTGCTTTTCAATATCCCCAACGCAAAGGCTCAGAACATGTCGGACGAATGGGATAAGACCTTCCCGCGCAGCGAGAAGGTGGACCATGAGAAGGTCAGTTTCACCAACCGCTACGGCATCACCCTGTCGGGCGATCTCTATCTGCCGAAGGACCGCACCGACGCCATGCCCGCGCTGGCCGTGGGCGGCCCGTTCGGCGCGGTAAAGGAACAATCCTCGGGCCTCTATGCCCAGACCATGGCCGAGCGCGGCTTCGTCACGCTGGCTTTCGATCCCTCTTATACTGGCGAAAGCGGTGGCGAGCCCCGCAACATCGCCTCGCCCGACATCAACACCGAGGATGTCATGGCGGCTGTGGACCTCCTCGGCCTGCACGGCTCGGTGGACCGCGAGCGGATCGGCCTCATCGGCATCTGCGGCTGGGGCGGCATGGCGCTGAGCGCCGTGGCGGTCGACAAGCGCGTCAAGGCGATCGCCGTCAGCACCATGTATGACATGACCCGCGTCATGTCGAACGGCTACGACGACAGCATGACCCCCGAACAACGCGCGCTGGCACTGGAACAGATCAGCCGGCAGCGCAGGGAAGATGCCGCGAACGGTGCCCCGGCCTGGCAGCCGCCCTATAACGAGCTGAAAGGCGGCGAGGCGCAGTTCCTGGTCGATTACCACGACTATTACATGACCCCGCGCCGCACTG
>NZ_LLWQ01000210.1 GCF_001447385.1 Paracoccus sp. MKU1
CACTTCGAGGGCCGATCATGGCAGGGCCTGCACCGACATGCGCTCATGACCATGATCGCGTTCGCCTTCCTGCAAGCCCGACGCCTGAAGGCAGCGGATCGGAAAAAAGGGCCCCAGCTCCCCCGCCACAACTGAGCTTACCAGCTATCAGGCAGACGATCTTGATCCAGCTCAGTCAGCCGCCGCCCAACTGTCCCCACTGCCGTAGGAAGTGGCGAAAAATGCTCAACAGACTTCTGCCAAAGTAGTGATAGGCTCAGGATTCATAACCAGTAGATGACGGTCGCGGCGAGAGCGATCGCTGAGGGAAAGACCTTTGGGCATCGGTCGTAGCAGGTCGCCACCCGGCGCCAGTCCTTGAGCCTGCCAAACATGATCTCGATGCGGTTGCGCCGCTTGTATCGGCGCTTGTCGTATTTGACTGGGGTCTTGCGTTGCTTCCGGCCAGGGATGCAGGCGCCTATCCCGTTGTCTTTCAACGCGTCCCGGAACCAGTCGGCGTCATAGCCGCGATCCCCCAGCGGCCAGTCGACCTTTGGCAGGCTGCTGAGCAGCGCCCGCGCGCCGATGTAATCGCTAACCGGCCCTGCAGTGACGAACAGGTTGAGCGGCCGTCCCTGGCTGTCACAGATGGCATGCAGCTTGGTGTTCATGCCGCCCTTGCTCCGACCGATCAGGCGACCTCGCCCCCCTTTTTCGCGGCCATGCTGGTCGCGGTGCGGTGTGCCTTCAGGTAGGTCGCGTCGATCATGACGGTCTTTTCCTCGCCGTGTTCGGAAGCCAGACCGACCATCATCCGCGCGAAGATGCCTTTCTCGCTCCAGCGCTCCCACCGGCTGTAGAGCGTCTTGTGCGGGCCGTAGGCATCTGGAGCGTCTCGCCAGCGCAACCCATTGCGATTGATGAAAATAATTCCACTCAGCACGCGCCTGTCATCGACCCGTGGCTTTCCGTGCGACTTCGGGAGGAAAGGGGCAAGCTTGGCCATCTGCTCGTCGGTCAGCCAGTAAAGATCGCTCATGTCACCGCTCCGTTTTCGAGCCATGAATCACGCAGAGCATTGAAAATCAATGCATCCTGAGCCTAGGGACCAAATGCACCAAACGCTTGCCTGGATGGCCACGCCATAAACATAGCATGAACATGCGCTGTATGATGAGGCGATCATGGCTCAACACTTCCTGCTCGCCGCACGAATTCCGTCGACGTTTGGCGTGCCGCAGCGCCTGGACGGCCTTGAACACCACTGAACTCCGCAGCGCCGTATCCGTTACCTCAAGGTCGCGTTCGATCATCACCCGTTCCGCCAGCTCCCGGGCCGTCATCTCGTGACGGCGCTGCCGACTTCGACCACGATGCCGCGATATTCGTGGCCCCTATGCATCGGCTCGGTGATGCTCTGCGCACCGCGATAGGGCCAGAGGTGGGAGCCGCAGATGCAGGTGGCCGCCAGCCTGATGATGGCGTCGGTGGACTTGAGGATCTCGGGGTCGGCCACATTTTCGAAGCAAACATCGCCGGGGCCATGAAGGACGGCTGCCAGCAAGGGCTCTCCTTTCCGGGCTCAGGCGCCGTATTCGGCGTCGCTGACATGCTCCAGCCAGTCGACGACCTTGCCGTCCTGGACCTCCTGAAGCGCGATATGGGTCATGGCCACGCCGGCCGCGGCGCCGTGCCAGTGCTTCTCGCCCGGCTCGAACCAGACCACGTCGCCCGGGCGAATTTCCTCGACGGGCCCGCCTTCGCGCTGCACCCGCCCCAAGCCCGAAGTCACGATCAGCGTCTGGCCCAGCGGATGCGTATGCCAGGCGGTGCGGGCACCAGGCTCGAAGGTGACTTGGGCGCCCTGCACCCGGTCGGGCGCGGCGGGATTGAACAGGGCATCGATGCGGACGCGGCCGGTGAACCAGTCGGCGGGGCCGGGGCGAGAGGGCGTCTGCCCGGCACGATAGATCTGCATGAGAACCTCCTTTGGATCAGGACAGGATTTCGACGCGCAGCGGATATTCGCCGCGCACCAGCAGCAGCGCCGGCCCCGCGTCCAGCCGCCCGAGCCGGATCAGCCCGCGCGACCAGCGATAGGACCCGTGGAACAGTGCCAGATTTTCCCAGGGCGCGTAATAGCACAGATCGCCCGGCGCCTCGTTTCCGAAGGGGCGGCTGCCCTCCTCGGTCAGCTTGCGCGGCAGGTAGGCGATCTTCTCGTTGGTCGAGTAGTCGTCGATGGTCAGGTCCAGCGGCAGCATCGAGAGCAGGTCGCGAGCCGAAGGATTGTCCTCGAGCGTCGCGGTGAAGTCCTGGTCGGCGAAGGCAAGGCGGATACGCATGGCGGCTCCTGCGCGGGCGATGGCGGGAAGGGCGAGGCTGGCGGCCGCTGCGGCCAGCAACATGCGCCGAGAGAGACCGGCGGGTTCATGGGTCATTCCTGCATTCTCCATCATAGCAAGCAGGCCTCGCCCAGCCTAGGCGGCAAGATGCTGGCCGAAGAACGCCGCCAGCCTGTTGAAGGGGATCTTGTCCATCCGGTCATAGAGATCGACGTGATAGGCGCCCGGGATGATCATCAGCTCCTTCGGCTCGGCCGCTGCCTGATAGGCAGTTTCGCTGAAATAGCGGGAATGGGCGTTCTCGCCATGGATGAACAGCACCGGGCGCGGCGAGATCTCCGCGATATGGGTCAGGATCGGCAGGTTCATGAACGGCAGCGGCGTGGTCCGCGTCCAGGCATTGCCCGAGTTGACCGCGCGCATGATAGCCGCGCGGGGTCATGTAATAGTCGTGGTAATCGACCAGGAACTGCGCCTCGCCGCCTTTCAGCTCGTTATAGGGCGGCTGCCAGGCCGGGGCACCGTTCGCGGCATCTTCCCTGCGCTGCCGGCTGATCTGTTCCAGTGCCAGCGCGCGTTGTTCGGGGGTCATGCTGTCGTCGTAGCCGTTCGACATGACGCGGGTCATGTCATACATGGTGCTGACGGCGATCGCCTTGACGCGCTTGTCGACCGCCACGGCGCTCAGCGCCATGCCGCCCCAGCCGCAGATGCCGATGAG
>NZ_LLWQ01000211.1 GCF_001447385.1 Paracoccus sp. MKU1
GGACGACATACTCGGACATATTCCGGCGCTCCGGGCCTATTCGCGCGCCTTGTGCAGATCGACCCCGGATGCCGAGGATCTGGTCCAGGAGACCCTGCTGCGCGCCATCGAGAACGCCCATCGCTACCGGCCCGGCACCAATATGCGGGCCTGGCTGTTCACCATCATGCGCAACCGTTTCTTCACCCATTGCCGGAAGGCCGCGCGCGAGCGCACCGGGGCGGCGGATTGCGCCTCGCTGGTGCCGCAGGTCCGGCCCGCCCAGGAATGGCACATGCAGACCAGCGAGTTGCAGGCCGCGCTGCGCGTGATGCCGCGGCATTACCGCGAGGCGATCGTCCTGGTCGGCGCGCTCGGCGAGAGCTATCTCGACGCGGCCAGGCTCCTCGATTGCGACATCGGCACCGTCAAGAGCCGGGTGAACCGCGCCCGCACCATGCTGCGCCGGGCGCTGGAGCCGGCATTCTGAGCCGCGCGCCGCGCGCCATCCGGGGCAGCGCCTTCAGGATCCGGCGCTCGGCATGGGAGATGTCCTTCAGCGTGTCGTGGAACAGATCGTCAAGAACCTTGTGGGCCATGCGGATGTCTCCTTCCTTGCCAGGCTGGCCTTGAAAACGGCCCGGCGGTTTCGCGGGGGCCTGAACCGGCAACCCCGGAAAATGCTCCCGGGAACATTTGCGCCCGCAGGCAGTTCGCCATCCAGGAGATAAGGAGGAAGCGATGACCCGTCCGATCGCCATGGCGCGGTTCGACCTGGCCTGGCCGCTGGCCGGAGCTCTTGCGGCGCTGCTCTCGGCCCTGGTGCTGGGTGCGACGGCCGCGGCACGCGGCCTGCCGGTCTGGATGCCGCTGAACGCCACCACCCATGCGCTGCACGGCCCCGCCGCCGCCGGCACCACCGCGCTGGACCTCGGCCATACCGGCCTGGGCACCGCGATCCATGTCGCCTCCTGCTTCTTCTGGGCGGCGGTCGCGGTGCTGCTGGTCCGCCGCCTGCCCCAGGATCGCGCCTGGCTGGGCTGGACCGCCGGGCTCGCCACCGCCCTGATGGCCGGGCTGGTCGATTACGGCCTGATGCCCGCGCGCCTGCGGCCGGGATGGGAGCTGGTGGTGCCGCCCTGGGGCGTCGCGGCCGGGCTTGCGGCGCTGGGGGTCGGCCTGTCGCTGGGCCTGATCGCGGCGCAGGCCATTGGGCGCCCCGCAGCGGGAACATCGGTCGGGCAGGATCGTTATCCCCCGGTCCCCGGCGGTGCCAGACCGGCCGAGCCGCCGCTTTCGAGGCTCGAGCGGCTGCGGCAGCCCGCGCCGCATGTGCTCGACCAGCGCCAGCAGCGCGTGGACCCGGCCGGCGCCGTCACCGAGGATCCGAACCGCCATGGCGATGGCGGCACGCATCCCGGCGCCCCCACCCTGACGAAAGGCCCGACCGATGCGTGATTATCCCAAGCCGCCCTTCCCCGAGCAGCAGCAATCCCTGCCCGGCAGCTTTCGCAAGATGGACCCGCGCCCCGACCATGGCGAGGACAGCTGGCAAGGCAGCGGCCGACTGAAGGGCAAGGTGGCGCTGATCACCGGCGGCGACAGTGGTATCGGCCGCGCCGTCGCCATCGCCTATGCCCGCGAGGGCGCCGACATCGCGCTGTCCTGGCTCAACGAGACCGAGGATGCCGCGAGCACGGCCGATCTGGTGCGCGAAGCCGGCCGCGACTGCCTGTCGATCCCCGGCGACATTGCCGATCCCGCCCATTGCCGCCGGATCGTTGCCGAGGTGGTGGAGCGCTTCGGCCGCATCGACATCCTGGTGAACAATGCCGCGCATCAGGCGCTGTTCGACAGCATCGAGGAGATCCCGGAGGAGGAATGGCGCCGAACCTTCGCGGTCAATATCGACGCGATCTTCCACCTGACCAAGGCGGCGGTGCCGCATATGCCCAATGGGTCGGCGATCATCAACACCGCCTCGATCAATGCCGACAAGCCCAATCCCCAGCTCTTGGCCTATGCCACGACCAAGGGCGCGATCCAGAATTTCACCACCGGACTTGCGCAGATGCTGGCCGGGCGCGGCATCCGGGTGAACGCGGTGGCGCCTGGCCCGGTCTGGACGCCGCTGATCCCGGCCAGCATGTCGCCCGAGCAGGTGGCGGGATTCGGCGCCAACTATCCGATGAAGCGCCCGGCGCAGCCGGTCGAGCTGGCCTCGGCCTATGTGATGCTGGCCGAGCCGATGTCGAGCTATGTCTCGGGCGCGACCATCGCCGCCACCGGCGGCATGCCGATGATCTGAAAAAGGAGTCGAGACATGAACAATCGCAATCTCGCGTTTTTCTGCGGCCTTGCGGCCGGCTTCGCGCTCAAAGGGGCCTGCGATGCGCTGGCGCGGCCGGCCCCGGGACGCGGGCCGCGCCAGGACCTCCCACGCCAGAACATCCGCCCGGCCGGCCGGCGCCGGATGGAAAATCCGCCGCGCGACTGGGACATCGTCGACGAACAAAGCGACGAATCCTTCCCGGCAAGCGACCCGCCGGGGAATTACTGAAGAAAACGGGCGCGGGCCGGCAGCCTCCGCCCGCAGGCGCCTTCAGCCCTTGTGCTCGGGCTTGCCCTTGCGCTTGGTGCTGGCGAGCTCCTCGAGCTCCTTCTCGGTCATCGATTCATACATTTGCTTAGAAGGCTCGCGCAGTTCGCTCTTGCTGGTCTCGCCGCGTTTGGCGGCCAGCGCCGCGCCGGCCGCCTTCTGCTGTGCCTTGGACTTGGCTGGCATATCCTGATCCTCCAGAGAAGGGCGGAAGCGAGACCGCCGGAGCCTCATTCCCCGCCATTGGTGGCGCGGTCGTTCTGCCGGGCCTTGCGGTCGCCCGCCTCGCGGTTCTGGCCGCCGGCATTGGGTTCGTTCGACCGCTGCATCTGCTTGGGGTTCAGCACCGGATCGGCATTGCCCATCTTCAGCTGCTGTGCCCGTTTCTGGACGTTGAACTTTTCGTTTTCCGTTTTCGGATCGAATTCCTCGCCCATGGTGAAATCCTCCTAGTCAGCGCAGCCGGCCCTGCGCAGGCCGGCCCGACGGTGTCAGGTGTCAATCGCGATGCTCGGGCATCTGCTTCAGCTCCTCCTTGGTCCAGCGCGAGACGGCATGGATGCTGTTGCTGCCATCGCGCATGAAGTCCAGCTCGCGGGCCGGAACGGCGACCGGCTTCGAGCCGATTCCCAGGAAACCGCCGACATCGATCACCACCACGGCTTCGCTGCCAACGCCATGGACATGCGAGACATGGCCGATCCTCTCATCGCCCGGGCCATAGATGGTGGCGCCGGTCAGCGCGGCCTCGGTCAGTTCGTCCTCGTTCAGGCGGGTATGCGTGGCATGGTCCATTCCAGGTCCTCCTCTGCTTGTCCGGTCGAGGTCCCCCCAACCGTCGAAAGGTCCGGATGTTCCATAACGCCACCGTGAAGGCCGTTTGCGGGAACATTTGCCGCCCCGGACGGTTCAACGGCCCTGAGCAATCCCCGCATCCAGAGGAGGAAACAAGATGAAACATCTGTTTGCCACCACCGCCCTTGCCGCCGCGCTGAGCGTGGCCGCCGCCCAGGCCCAGGAGACCGAGACCCAGCCGCCGGTGCCGATGGGCGAGGAGACCACCCCCGCCATCGAAGCGCCGCCTGACGCCGCCACCCCGCCCGCCATCACCCCGCCCGAAGGCTATGTGGAAGACGACGCGGCGCTGACGACCGAGAGCCTGGAGGGCGCCACGGTCTATGACGCCAACGGCGACGCGATCGGCGAGGTGCATGGGCTGGTCTTTGCCGATGGCACCACCTCGCTGCAAGGCAGCGACACGGACGCCACCGCGCCGGCGACGGGCGCCGCCCCTGAAACCCTTCCGGCTGGCGAACCCGCCACGGCGCCGGCGACAGACCCCGGGACCGGCGCAGGCGATGCGGCCGGCACCACCCCGGACGCAGCCGGCACGGCCGACGGCGAGACGGCCGGCCCCGAGACCGCGGCCCCGGATTCCGGCGCGGATGCCTCCGAGGTGACCGGTGGCACCGACAGCGACCGGATGGAGAATATCGGCTCGGACACCAGCACCGTCACGCCCACCGACGCCACCACCCCGCCGGTGCAAACCGCACCCGACGACGCTCCGCAGCCGATGGACACGGCCGAGATCAGCCAGGCCATCATCGACGTAGGCGGCTTTCTGGGCATAGGAGCGCATCGTGTCGCGGTGCCCATCGAAGACCTGGTGGTCTATCGCAGCGACACCGACCTGCGCATCTATCTGCCCTGGACGCGCGAACAGTTGGAGGCCTTGCCCGAGTTCGATGAGGAGAGCCCCGCCCCAGCCATGCAGTGATCGCCTGGGCTCCCATGCGTGATCCCATCATCCGCGGCCTCTCTCGCCGCCGAGGGAAGATCGCTCGTCATGTCCGATAATCTGCCCGTTCCGCCCCTGCGCGGCGACGGGTTGCAAAGCGAGGCAAATCGCGCCTTCCACCGCCTGTTCAGGTAGTTTGGCGCGATTTGCCGGCACGCATCCGATCCCGGGGATCGCCTCGACTATTCGTCGGTATCTGCGGAGCGCATGCGCGATGGTACTTCCCGGATCGGAGATGTCTTGCCGGGAATGGCGGGCCGATGCGCGGCCTGCGAAGAATGCCCTGCCTACACCGCCTGTATAGCGGTTATTGCGGCTGCGTTGACGATGTCGTTGACGGAGCATGCTCTTGAGAGGTCGTTTGCGGGTTTTGCGAGGCCCTGGAGGATGGGGCCGATGGCGGTGAGGCCGCCCAGGCGCTCGGCGATCTTGTAGCCGATATTGCCCGAAGCAAGGTCGGGGAAGATGAACACGTTCGGGCGGCCGTTCAGGCGGCTGCCGGGCGCCTTGCGCGCCCGGATCGCCTCGTCCAGCGCCGCGTCGAACTGCATCTCGCCATCCACCTCCAGCCCCGGCGCGGCGGCGCGGATCAGGGCCAGCGCCTCGCGCAGGCGCCCGAGGCTCGGGTGATCGGCCGAGCCGGCGGTCGAGAAGGACAAAAGCGCCACCCGCGGCTCCTCGGCCAGCAGCCGCCGGCAGCTCTCGGCCGCCGACAGCGCGATGGCGGCAAGCTCTCCCGCGTCGGGCTGGATCACCAGCCCGCAATCGGCGAAGATCATGCCGCCCTTGATCGGCGCCTCCGGCCCGCAGGACAGCATCAGGAAGAAGCTCGACACGATGCCGGCATCGGGCGCCCGGCCGATGATCTGCAGTGCCGCCCGCACCGTGTCGGCGGTGGTGGCGACCGCACCGCCCACCGTGCCGTCGGCCTGACCCAGCCGCACCCGCATCGCCGCCTGGCGGACCCCATCGCGCATCTCGTCGAGCGCGCGTTCGGCGGTCATGCCCCGGGCCGCGCGCAGCCGGTGCCAGTGATCGGCCAGCTCCGCCAGGTCCGGCGCGCCGGCCGGGTCGATGCGGCCCACGCCCGGGATCTCGGGCCCGCCCATCAGGGTGACGCGCGCCAGGCCCTCGGCCACCAGGCGGCGGGCGGCCTCGGCCACGCGGGGATCCTCGCCCTCGGGCAGGATGATGTGGCGGTTCAGCGCCTTCGCGGTCTCGTGGATGCGGTCGAGCGGTTTCATCTCATCACCCCAGGAAATGCAGGCCGGCGACGACGAAGACGCCCAGGAACACGGTTTCGGCCACGATCAGCGCGATGGCGCCGCCGCCGACCTCGAGCATCTTGCCGAGCGAGGTCTTGATCCCCACCGCGGCGATGGCGATCAGCAGCGCCCAGCGGGACAGCTGCCCGGCGAAGTCCGAAACCGCCTGCGGGATCAGGCCCAGGCTGTTCAGCGCCGCCAGCGCCAGGAAGCCGATGACGAAGCCCGGCAGCAGCGGCGGCGCCTTGCCGCCGTCTCGGCCCGCCAGCCCGCGCGCCCGGATCGCCAGCGAGAAGCACAAGACCACCGGCGCCAGCATCGAGACCCGGATCAGCTTGACCAGCGTCGCGGTCTCGCCGGCCTCGGGGCCGATCGAGAAGCCGGCGCCGACCACCTGCGCCACGTCGTGGATGGTGCCGCCCAGGAAGACGCCGCTGTCGCGCGCCGTGAAGCCGAAGACCGCCGCCAGCATCGGATAAAGCACCATGGCCAGGGTCGAGAGCACGGTGACCGAGAGCACGGTGAAGACCAGGTCGCGCTCGGATTTCTCGTGCCGGGGCAGCACCGCGGCGATGGCCATGGCCGCCGAGGCGCCGCAGATCGCCACCGAGCCGCCGGTCAAGAGCGCAAAGCGCCAGCCGCGGCCGACGAGGCGGGTGGCGAGAAGCGCGAAGAGGATGGTCAGCACCACCCCGGCCACCAC
The DNA here is from genome assembly GCF_001447385.1 of Paracoccus sp. MKU1. Classification (GTDB taxonomy): domain Bacteria; phylum Pseudomonadota; class Alphaproteobacteria; order Rhodobacterales; family Rhodobacteraceae; genus Paracoccus. The sequence continues at coordinate 6,348 of NZ_LLWQ01000211.1, forward strand.
CAGCGCGATGGCGCGCGGCCCCAGCGCCGCCAGCATGTCGACCGAGATGCGCGCGCCCAGCAGCGCCACCCCCAGCCGCAGCACGGTGCGGGCGGTGAAGGCGATGCCGGGCGCGGTGCGGGTGCCGTCCTCGGCCAGGAAGTTCAGCGCCAGGCCCAGGAGCAGCGCCAGCAGCATGGCCGGGGCGCCGTAATGGTCCGACAGGAACTGCGCCGTGGCCGCGACCAGCGCCGAGACCGCGAAGCCCGGGAAGGCTTCCTCGATCAGGCCGCGCGAAGGGATCATGGTGGTCATCATCGTCGTCACCGGGATGCGGGAATGGGGCCGGCGCGGAGAGGGCCGCACCGGGCAGTGTCATGGGGCGCCGGGCCGCCGAGGGGGCTCTGCCCCCTCGCGCCTGCGCGGCCCCTCGACGGGGCCGCGCAGGCGCCCCCCGGGGTATTTCGGGCAACGGAGAAAGGCGGGGCGGGGCATTGGGGGCCTGCCCCCCTCCCTGGCTCAGGCCGCGCCCCTTTGCGGGCGCATGTCGGCCGGGTCGATGCCCGCCACCACCACCGGCTTCTTCATCGCGTCGCGGCGGAAGGGCTCGCCCAGCTCCTGGTTCAAGAGCACCTCGATGAAGGTGGTCTCGCCGTCCCGCATCTGCCGCTCGACCGCCTCGTGCAGCGCCGCGGTCAGCTCCTCCTGCGACTTCACCTGCACGCCGTTCAGCCCGCAGGCCCGGGCGATGCCGGCATAGGAGGTGTCGCGGTCGAGCTCGGTGCCGACGAAGTTGTTGTCGTACCACAGCGTCGTGTTGCGCTTTTCCGCGCCCCACTGGTAGTTGCGGAAGATCACCATGGTGATCGCCGGCCAGTCCGCGCGCCCGCAGGCGGTCATCTCGTTCATCGAGATGCCGAAGGCGCCGTCGCCGGCAAAGCCGATCACCGGCACCTCGGGATTGCCGATCTTGGCGCCCAGGATCGCCGGGAAGCCGTAGCCGCAGGGACCGAAGAGCCCCGGCGCCAGGTATTTCCGCCCGGCCTCGAAGCTCGGATAGGCATTGCCGATGGCGCAGTTGTTGCCGATGTCGCTGCTGACGATGGCCTCCTTCGGCACCGCCTGCATGATCGCCCGCCAGGCCTGGCGCGGGCTCATCAGCCCGGCGTCGCGCGCCCGCGCCTCGGCGTTCCATTCGGTGCCGGGATCGTCATCCTCGTGGTCGAGGCTCGAAAGCTCCTGCGCCCAGCGGGACTTGGTCTGCGCCACCAGGTCGCGGCGCTCGGCCCGGCCGGCGTCGCCCGCCGTCGGGGCGAGCTGCGCCAGGATGCCGCGCGCCACCTTGGCCGCGTCGCCCTGGATGCCCACCGTGACCTTCTTGGTCAGGCCGATGCGGTCGGCGTTGATGTCGACCTGGATGATCCTGGCGTCCTTGGGCCAGTAGTCGATGCCGTAGCCCGGCAGGGTCGAGAACGGATTGAGCCGCGTCCCCAGCGCCAGCACCACATCGGCCCGGGCGATCAGCTCCATCGCCGCCTTCGAGCCGTTGTAGCCCAAGGGTCCGACCGCCAGCGGGTGGCTGCCCGGGAAGCTGTCATTGTGCTGGTAGTTCGAGCAGACCGGCGCATCCAGCCGCTCGGCCAGTTTCGCGAGGTCCGGGATCGCGCCCGACAGCACCACGCCGGCGCCCGACAGGATGACCGGGAACGTCGCCTCGCTGAGCAGCCGCGCCGCCTCGGCCACCGCCGCCTCGCCGCCCGCGGGCCGCTCGAAGCTGACCACCTGCGGCAGCTCGACGTCGATGACCTGGGTCCACATGTCGCGCGGGATGTTGATCTGCGCCGGGGCCGAGTTGCGCCAGGCCTGCATGATCACCCGGTTCAGCACCTCGGGGATGCGGCTGGGGTCGCGCACCTCCTCCTGGTAGCAGACGCAATCGGCGAAGAGCCGCATCTGCTCCATCTCCTGGAAGCCGCCCTGGCCGATGGTCCTGTTCGCCGCCTGCGGCGTCACCAGCAGCAAGGGCGTGTGGTTCCAGTAGGCGGTCTTCACCGGCGTCACGAAGCCGGTCACCCCGGGGCCGTTCTGCGCGATCGCCATCGACATCTTGCCGGTCGAGCGCGTGAACCCGTCCGCCATCAGACCGGCATTCGTCTCATGCGCGCAGTCCCAGAACGTGATCCCCGCCTTCGGAAACAGATCGCTCACCGGCATCATCGCAGAACCGATGATCCCGAACGCATGCTCGATCCCGTGAAGCTGCAAAACCTTAACAAAAGACTCCTCAGTGGTCATTCTCATGGCGATGGCTCCTTATTTGCGCTCGTCGCGATAGTGGTAAAACTTGTAGAGGCCCCATTGGCCCAGCCGCCGGAACGGCGTCTTCCAGCCCTCATGCGGCAGTTCGGAGTTGAAGATCGGCAGGTCCGGCACCGCCTCGCCCGCCACCAGCTGCGCCATGCGCCGCCCGGCCATGGCGGAATACATCACGCCGTTGCCGCCATAGCCCAGGGCGTAGAAGGCGCCGGGCAGGTCCGGCAGGCCGGTGATGCGCGGCATCATGTCGTGGCTCACATCCACCCAGCCCCACCAGCTGTAATCCAGCTCGATGCCGCGCAGGGCGGGGAACTTGCGATACATCCCCTCCTTGAGTGCGTTCAGATGCGCCGGGTTCGCCGCGTCGCGGCCGGTGATCGCGGCGCGCGAGCCGATTTGCAGCCGGTTGTCCGGCAGCAGCCGGTAGTAATGTCGCAGCGTCCTTGTGTCGGTCAGCGGCGAGAGTTTCCGGATGCCGACCGCCTCCAGCTCGCCCGGGGTCAGCCCGCGGGTGACGATGCTGTTCGACATGATCGGCATCAGCCGGTCCCGGAGCCGCGGGTGCAGGCCGCGCGGCGCATAGGCCGCCGTCGCCACCGCCACCCGTTTCGCCCGCACCGTGCCGCCCGGGGTGCGCAGGTGATGCAGGCCATTTCGGCAGTCCCAGCCCTGCACCGGGCTGTCGACATGCACTTTTGCGCCCAGTTCCCGGGCAAGGCGCAGATAGCCGAAGGCCAGCTTCGCGGCATGGATGCCGACGCCGTCCGCCTCCCACAGGGCGCCATGCGCCTCGTGATCGCGCACCACCTCGGCATGCAGCTCGTCGCGCGAGATCATGCGGGCGTCATAGCCGAAGGTGTCGCGCAGAAGCGTGGCCTCGCTCTCCAGCGCCGGCATCACGCCGGCCTTGTGGGCGATGTAGTAATGCCCGCCGTCCTGGGGATCGCAGTCGATGGCATGGTCGCGGATCAGCCCGCGGAACAGGTCGAAGGCCTCGCAGACCTCGGCATGCAGGCGCTTCGCGACATCGAGGCCCCAGCGCTCGATCCACTGGCTGCGCTTGAGCCGGCCCGAACTGACCTGCGCCTGCCCGCCATTGCGGGTCGAGCAGCCATAGGCCACGCCGTTCGCCTCCAGCACCGTGGCCTTGATGCCGTGCATCTTGGCCAGGTGGATGGCGCAGGAAAGGCCGGTATAGCCCGAGCCGATCACCACCACGTCGGCATCCAGGTCGCGCGTCAGCGGCCCGTCATCCGGCGGCGGGGTGCCGGCGGTGCCGATCCAGTAGGTCGGCGCGTAATCGCTGCGCGGACCCAGATCCCGCGCGGTGATGGGATCGTAGAACGGGTCGAAGGGGAGCGAGCCCGGACGTGTCTGGCCCGCACGTTTCTCGATCACCTGCATGGCCACCCTCATTTCTCGGCAAGGGCGGGTGCGGGGGCGGGGATGGCCGGGCGCTGCTTGCGGATCGCCTGCTTCTCGACGATCCGGCCGCCCGCGATGCGGAACAGGTCCACGCCCTGCACCTCGATGCGGCTGCCGTCCGGGTTGGTGGCGCGGAAGGTCCATTGCGACACGCCGCGCGTGCCGTCCTCGGACAGGAAATGCGTGTGGTCGGCCCATTCGACGTCCGGCATCGTGGTCCAGACCGCCTCGAAGGCCCTGGCGATGGCCGCCTTGCCCTCGACCTTGTTGCCGTATTCGTGCTCGCCGGCGACGGTGTAGAACACGCAGTCCTCGGCGAAATGGGTCATCACGCCGTCGATGTCGTGGCAGTTGAAGGCGTCGAAGGTGGCCTTCAGGTCGTCGGCGGTCAGCTTGCGGGTCATCGATGGATACTCCTCTCCCGGTCGGTGGCGCGCGGGCGCGCCTCCGGGACGTTTGCGGTGAATTGCGGCGGGTCAGGTTCGGAGCGGGATCAGACCTTGCCCTTCCAGGGGATCAGCGCCCGCTCGATGCGGCGGATCAGCAGGTCGAAGGCAAAGGCCAGTACCCCGATCACGATGATCCCCATGATCACGGCGTCGCTGGCGAGATATTCGGCCGAGTTCAGCACCATGAAGCCCAGGCCCCGGTGGGCGGCGACCATTTCGGCGGCGACCAGCGTCGTCCAGCCCACGCCGATGCCGATGCGCATGCCGGTAAAGATCTCCGGCAGCGCGGCCTTGAGGATGACGTGGAAGATCACCTGCACCTTGCTGGCGCCCATCGCATAGGCGGCATGGATCTGCTCGATCGAGACCGAGCGCACGCCGGCCCGCGCCGCGATGGCCATGGGAGCAAAGATCGCCAGGAAGATCAGGAAGACCTTGGGAAACTCGCCGATGCCCAGCCAGATGATGATCAGCGGCAGATAGGCCAGGGGCGGCAGCGGGCGGTAAAATTCGATGATCGGGTCCAGAAGGCCGCGGATCACCCGGTTCACCCCCATCAGGATGCCGACCGGCACCGCGATGGCCAGCGCCAGGAAGAAGGCGCCCAGCACCCGGCCAAGGCTGGCCAGCGTGTGCTGGGCCAGGGTCGAGTTCGACACGCCCTCGGTCGCGGCCAGCACGAACTTGCCCCAGACCGCGGCCGGCGCGGGCAGGAACAGCGGCCGGACCCAGCCCATGCCGGTGACCAGGAACCACAGCGCGATCAGGGCAAGCGCGGTGACCAGGCTGATGATGGCGCTGGAGCCGTCGCCCGGGGCGCCGTAGGATACGCCGGGGCGGGCCGGGCGCGCTTTCGTCAGCCGATCAAGCATGGATCTTTTCCCGCTCGCCGGCGCGTTCGTCACCATAGATGATGCCAAGGATCTGCTCCCTCATTGCGATGAAGTCGGGACTGGACTTGATGGCGCGGGCATTGCCCTCGGCCAGGAAGCGGCGGTTGAAGTCCAGCTCGTAGGTATGGGTGATGCGGCCCGGCCGCGGCGACATGACGATCAGCCGCGAGCCGAGAAACAGCGCCTCCTCGACGCTGTGGGTGATGAAGAAATACATCTTGTCGGTCTGCTGCCAGATCTGAAGCAGCAGTTCCTGCACCGTCTCGCGGGTCAGCGCGTCCAGCGCCGCCATCGGCTCGTCCATCAAGAGCATGGCCGGGTCGCAGGTCAGGGCGCGGGCGATACCGACGCGCTGCTGCATGCCGCCCGAGAGGTGATAGATCATGTGCTTGTGGAAATCCTGAAGGCCGACCAGAGCCAGGTTCTTCACCGCGCGCTCACGCCGCGTCCTGGCGTCCACGCCCTGCAACTTCAGGCCGAACTCGACATTGTCGATGACGTTCAGCCAGGGCAAGAGCGCGTGTTTCTGGAACACCACGCCGCGCTCGGCGCCGGAGCCGGCAACCGGGCGGCCGCCCAGCGTGATCTGCCCGGAGGAAGGCGCCATGAACCCGGCCATCAGGTTCAGAAGCGTGGTCTTGCCGCAGCCCGAGGCCCCCAGCGCGACGACGAAATCGCCGCTCTTGACCTCCAGGTTCACGCCTTTCAGCGCGGTGACCGGGGCGCCCTTGTGGTGGCCGGGATAGATCAGGCTGACGTCGGAAACTTTCAGTGTCTGCATATCAGCGGTCTTTCAGAGAAAGGGAGTTACAGGCGCGCGGGACGCGGCCCCGATGGGGCCGATCGCCTATTGTGCCGCGGCCTGGGCGAAGCTCGGGTTCACGAAGGGGGCGTAATCGTCCAGCGCGCCGTCGATCTGCTTCTGCTCGACCAGGAACCTGGCGCTTTCGCTGAGCGCGCGGACCGCACCGCCGGTCAGCCAGGTCTCGGATGCCTGCTCGGCCGCGTCGGGAAAGGACAGCATGTTCAGCGCCTCGACCGTGCCGGCGGCATCGCCGCCGATCATCTTGACGATGCCGGCGACCTGCGGGGAATCCTCGGTCCAGGCCGCCCTGTCGGCATTGTAATCGGCATAGGCCCCGGCCAGCGCCTTGGTGAAGGCCGCCATGAATTCCGGGTTCTCGGCCGCAAAGGCCTTGTCCGCCACCAGCCCGTCAAAGGTCGGCACGCTGGCCGCGCCGATCTGCTCGCTGTCGGCGATCACCGCGCCTTCCTTCATCAACTCGGTCAGCACCGGCGGCCAGACATAGGCCGCGTCGATATCGCCGCGCTGCCAGGCGGCCAGGATCTGCGGCGGCTTCATGTTCAGGATGTTGACGCCACGCGGGTCGATCTTCCAGACCTGATCCATGCCGACCAGCAGGTGGAAATGCGCGGTCGAGACGAAGGGCACCGCGACCTTCTTGCCGGTCAGGTCCGCGGGCTTCCCGATGCCCGAGCCGTTGCGGGCGACCAGGGCTTCGGACTTGCCGATATTGTCGAGTATCCAGAACAGCTCGAACTCCACCCCCCGCGTCGCCGCGGCGGCGATCCCGGTCGAGCCGATCACCCCCACCGGCACGTTGCCCGAGGCGAGCGCCGTCGAGATGTCGCCCCCCGAGGAGAACTGCCGCCAGTCGATCTTGTAGCCCGCCTCCTTGGCGGCCGCGTCCAGCCGGCCATCGGCGATGGCGGCGATGAAGGGCCCGACGATCTGCTGGTAGCCGACCACCACCGTGGTCTCGGCATGGGCGGGGGCCAGGCCGAAGCCGGCGCCAAAGGTCATCGCGGCCAGGAAGGCTCCGGCCCGGGTCATGTCGGTCATTTCTGTGACTCCCTGTCTTTCGGTTGTTGGTCTTGCGACGCAGCCAAGCCCTTGGGCTCGGCCTCGTCTGTATTGGCCTTGCAGCTCTGCACGGCTGCTTCTTGCGACAAAATGTTGCAGGTGACGCGGCGTAACGATATGTCCAGTTGAAACCAAAGTTAGGTCCAGATGAGCGACCGGATTCCCGTCGAGATGTTCTTTCTGCGCGATGGCGAGGCAGGCACGCTGCAGGCGCGGCTGGCGGCAGCCATCGTGCGGGCAATCCTGGAAACGCGGGCGCGGCCGGGCACCCGGCTGCCCTCGTCGCGGGGGCTGGCCGAGTCGCTGGGACTCTCGCGGATGACCGTGACGCTGGTCTATCAGGAGCTGATCAGCCAAGGCTACCTGGAGACGCGGCCGCGGTCCGGCATCATGGTCGCCGCCACCGTGCCGCATCGGCGGCTGAAGGTGCAGGAGCCGCTGCCGCGCGAGACCGCGCTCGACTGGGACAGCTGGCTGCCCGAGCGGCCGCCGCGCCAGCGGGTGATCCGCAAGCCGGCGAACTGGCGCGATTTCCGCTATCCCTTCATCTACGGCCAAAGCGATGCGGCGCTGTTCGACCACAATGCCTGGCGCGACTGCGCCCGCCGTGCCTGGGGCACGCGCGATTTCGGCGAGCTGGCCTCGGATCTCTACGGCGCCGACGATCCGATGCTGATCGACTATATCTGCTCGCATTCCCTGCCCCGGCGCGGCATCCAGGCCGAACCGGACGAGGTGCTGGTGACGCTGGGCGCGCAGAACGCGCTGTTCATCACCATCGAGCTGCTGGCGCGCGGCGACCGGCTGGCGGTGACCGAGGACCCCGGCTATCCCGATTTCGCCGAGACCCTGCGCCGCGCGCATAGCCCGACGACCTTCCTCGATGTGGACGAGGGCGGGCTGAACCCCGAGCTGCTGCCGCAGGGTACGCGGCTGGTGATCGTCACCCCCAGCCACAACATTCCCACCGGCGCCACCATGCCGCTGGCCCGGCGCCGCGATCTGCTGGCCCGCGCCGCTGCCCATGACTTCCTGATCGTCGAGGACGATTACGATTTCGAGATGTCCTACCTGGCCCCGCCGGCGCCGGCGCTGAAATCGCTCGATCGCGCCGGGCGGGTGATCTATATCGGCAGCTTCTCCAAATCGCTGTTCCCGGGTCTGCGCATCGGCTACATGGTGGCACCGGCGCCGCTGATCGCCCGGGCGCGGGCGCTGCGCGCCATCATGCTGCGCCACCCGCCGAACCACCTGCAGAGGATCACCGCCTATTTCCTGGCGCTGGGCCATTACGACGCGCATATCGTGCGGCTGCGCGGCGCGCTGAAGCGCCGCCGGGCGCTGATGGAGCAGGCGCTGGCCACCACGGACCTGCGCATCGCCGGGGCGGCGCGTTCGGGGGGATCCAGCCTGTGGATCGAGGGGCCGGAGGGCATCGACAGCAGCGCCCTGGCCATGCGGCTGCAAGAGGACAGCGTGCTGATCGAACCGGGCGAGGTGTTCTTCGAAACCCCGCCCATGCCCTGTTCCTTCTTTCGGCTGGGCTATTCCTCGATCCGCGAGGCCGATATTGCGCCAGGCATCGAACTGATCGCCCTGCATGCGCGCGAACTGGCCGCGGAACAGACAGGCTGATTGCGCATCACATCGCCCGTGCCCTTCCGGGCAAAGCTAGCGCAATATGCGTAGCAGGCATTCGGGGGCTTTGCCCCCGCGCGTTCCGCGCTCCCCCAGGATATTTATCCACGAAAGAAGCCGGGTTCGATCCACCGGCTGGCCCGTTCTTCCGTGGACAAATATCCTGCGGGGGTCCGGGGGCGCAAAGCCCCCGGTCCACGGCGCCGATCGGGGCATGCAAGGCCGCGGCTCCCGGATCCGGCGCCTCGTCCCGCGGATCGGCCGCGGCAAGACAGTCCGCGGCACCTCCCGCCCCGGCAATGGCCGGCAACACCATGCGAAAACCCGTAAAACCTGCGCCCTTGCGCCCTGCCGGGGCGGAATGATAGACCCAAGGGCAAGTTTCGCGCGGGCCTCGCCCGGCGGCAGCCACAGCAGATAACGCAACGTCGGATCGAGGGGAAAACACGCGCATGACGATGACACGGACCAGCTTTGACAAGGAAGATCTGCTGGCCTGCGCCCGTGGCGAACTGTTCGGCCCCGGGAATGCCCAATTGCCCGAGCCGCCGATGCTGATGATGGACCGCATCACCGAGATTTCGGCCGATGCCGGGCCGCATGGCAAGGGCCATGTCGTCGCCGAATTCGACATCCATCCCGACCTTTGGTTCTTCGCCTGCCACTTCCCCGGCAATCCCATCATGCCCGGCTGCCTCGGCCTTGACGGGCTCTGGCAGTTGACCGGCTTCAATCTCGGCTGGCGCGGCTGGCAGGGGCGCGGCTATGCGCTTGGCGTGGGTGAGGTCAAGCTGACCGGCATGGTCCGCCCCGATCGCAAGCTGCTGCGCTATTTCGTGAATTTCACCAAGGCGGTGCAGACCCGCCGTCTGACCATGGGCGTCGCCGATGGCCGCGTCGAGGCCGACGGCGAAACCATCTACGAGGTCAAGGATATGAAGGTGGCCCTGTCGGCCGCCTGACACATGAACAAGGAGCACGCCATGCGCCGTGTCGTCATCACCGGGCTGGGCATCGTCTCTCCCATCGGCAACAATGCCGCAGAAGTCACCGAAAGCCTGCGCGCGGGCCGTTCGGGCATCGTCTTCGCCCCCGAATATGCCGAGCACGGCTTTCGCAGCCAGGTCCATGGCATGCCGCAGATCGTGCTCGAGGACCATATCGACAAGCGCAACCTGCGCTTCATGGGCGCGGGCGCGGCCTATAACTTCATCGCCATGCAGCAGGCGATCGAGGATGCCGGGCTTACCCCCGAGGAGGTTTCGAACGAACGCGCCGGCCTAGTCATGGGCTCGGGCGGGCCATCGACCGCCAACCTGTTCGAGGCGCATCGCACCGTGATCGAGAAAGGTGCGCCCAAGCGCATGGGCCCCTTCATGGTAACGCGCTGCATGTCCTCGACCAATTCCGCCTGCCTGGCCACGCCCTTCAAGATCAAGGGCGTGAACTATTCGATCACCTCGGCCTGCTCGACCTCGGCGCATTGCGTCGGCAACGGCACCGAGTTGATCCAGATGGGCAAGCAGGACATCGTCTTCGCCGGCGGCGGCGAGGAGCTGGACTGGACCCTCTCCTGCCTGTTCGACGCCATGGGCGCCATGTCGTCGAAATACAACGACACGCCGCAGAGTGCCTCGCGCCCCTTCGACGCCAGCCGAGACGGTTTCGTCATCGCCGGCGGCGCCGGCGTGGTGGTGCTGGAGGAGCTGAACCACGCCCTGGCCCGCGGCGCCCGGATCTATGCCGAGGTCACCGGCTACGGCGCGACCAGCGACGGATACGACATGGTGGCCCCGTCCGGCGAGGGCGGCGAACGCTCGATGCGGCTGGCGCTCTCCACCCTGCCCGAGGGCCGCAGGGTCTCCTACGTCAATGCGCATGGCACCTCGACCCCGGTGGGCGATGTGGGCGAGATCAAGGCGCTGCGCCGGGTCTTCGGCGAGGATGCGGTTCCCCCGGTTTCCTCCACCAAATCGCTGACCGGCCATTCGCTGGGCGCGACCGGCGTGCATGAGGCGATCTATTCGCTGCTGATGATGCAGAACGGCTTCATCGCGGCCTCGGCCAATATCACCACGCTCGACCCCGAGATCCGGCCCGAGGAGATCGCGCAGACGCGCGTGGACAATGTCGATTTCGATAGCGTCCTTTCCAACAGTTTCGGTTTCGGCGGCACCAACGCCACGCTGGTGCTGTCGAAATACCGCGAATAAATAAGCAAAAGGTTAAACCATGAGCGAATTGATGAAGGGGAAACGCGGCCTGGTGATGGGGGTCGCGAATGACCGTTCGATCGCTTGGGGAATTGCCCGGGCGCTGTCCGAGCAGGGCGCGGAACTGGCCTTTTCCTATCAAGGCGAGGCTTTCGGCAAGCGGGTCGAGCCCTTGGCGCAGTCGCTGGGCTCGGATTTCCTGATGGATGTCGACGTGCTGGACGACGAATCGCTCGACCGCGCCTTTGCGACGATCGAATCGCGCTGGGGCGGGCTGGATTTCCTGGTCCACGCCGTCGCCTATTCCGACAAGAACGAGCTGACCGGCCGATTCATCGATACGACCCGCGACAACTTTAAGAATTCCTTGACGATTTCCTGCTATTCGCTGATCGACCTGGCCCGGCGGGCACGGCCTCTGATGACGAAGGGCGGCTCGATCATCACGCTGACCTATGCCGGCTCGAACCGGGTCACACCGTTCTACAACGTCATGGGGGTGGCAAAGGCCGCATTGGAATCATCCGTCCGCTATCTGGCCAACGATCTGGGTCCCGAGGGGATTCGCGTCAACGCGATCAGCCCCGGCCCGATGAAGACCCTTGCCGGGGCGGCCATCGGCGGGGCGCGCAAGACCTATCGCCATACCGAGGCGAACGCGCCCCTGCGTGCCAATGCCACGCTGGAGGCGATCGGCGGCACGGCGGTCTGGCTCTGTTCGGATTGGGGCGCCTGCACCACCGGCGAGATCGTGCTGGTCGATGGCGGCTATCACGTGCTGGGCATGCCGCAGTCGGAAAACCTGTGATGCCCGTCCGCTTCTTCCAGGCCGAGGACGGCGCCCGGCTGGCCTATCGCGACGAGGGCGAGGGCTTGCCGGTCCTGGCCCTGGCGGGACTGACCCGGACGGGGCGGGATTTCGACTATCTGGCACCGCATCTGGCCGGTATGCGGCTGATCCGGCCCGACTATCGCGGCCGCGGCGATTCGGCCTGGACCGGTGCGGAGAGCTATGCCGTCCCGCAAGAGGCGCGGGACGCGCTGGCCCTACTGGATCACCTGGGCATCGCACGGGCGGCGATTCTGGGCACCTCGCGCGGGGGGCTTATCGGCATGTTGCTGGCCGCGACGGCGCGTGACCGGTTGCTGGGCCTGTGCCTGAACGATGTCGGGCCGGCATTGCAGCGCAGCGGGCTGGAACGGATCTTCGATTATGTCGGCCGCAACCCGGCCGCGAAAAGCCTGGAGGAACTGGCCCGGCGCCTGCCCGCCGCCATGCCCGGCTTTGCCAATGTGCCGGCAGGCCGATGGCTGGAGGAGGCGCGGCACCATTACGTCGAGACGCCCTCGGGCCTGCGCATCAATTACGACCCCGCGCTGCGCGAAACCTTCCTGGCCGCCTTCGACGCGCCCGAGGTCGATCTCTGGCCGCTGTTCGACACCACGCAGGGACTGCCGCTGGCGCTGATCCGCGGCGCGAATTCGGACCTGCTGTCGCAGGAGACCGCGGCCGAGATGCAGCGCCGACGCCCCGACATGATCCTGGCCGAAATCCCAGATCGGGCGCATGTCCCCTTCCTCGACGAGCCCGAATCCCTGGCCGCGATCCATGCCTGGCTGTCGATGATGCAATGAGATCCCGCTGCATTCTTGGCCGCATATCGGATGCAGCACTACAAAACCCGCCGCAAGGCATCTTACCGGCCGAGTGGGCGCTAGCCGCGGTCTGGGCCGATCCGGCAAATGGCACCCCTTCGCGGGGTCACCTCCGCTTGGATGCGGCATGGCAATCGACCGGGACTTGGAACGGTCTTCATTGCCCGCAACCAGCCACCGACAAGGCCGGGGCACTAGAAGGTGTCGATATCGGTTATCCAGCCGAATAGATCGCGGCCGAGGTCGAGTATCCGCTTCCCGAACATTGGGGAAGCAGGATAAGGCAGATCTGGGACGGGGCCGGTGCTGTCCTCCGCCGAAGGGCTGCAAGCGCACGACCGCGCCGATCTGGTTGCGGTTCACGCAGATATTGCCGACCGGCACGCGCAAGTCGATGTTGGTGTGCAGCATCATGGCCGGGAAAATCTCCGCGCTCCCCATCCGCGCCACGACAAGCGGCGTCTCGATGGAGGTTGGTGCCAGCGAAACCGGGCCGCGCCCTAGTCGAGTGCCGCCAGCCCCTCGCGCTGGAAACGCTCGATCAGCGCCAGTTCCTCGGCGTTCAGCGCGATGCCCTCGGCCTCGGATCGCGCGCGGGCGGCAAGGCGGCGCTGGCCGGGAAGGCGGGCGCCCTGCCCCAGGATGGCATCGAACAGCACCTCGGCCCGGGCCAGCGGATCGCCCGGCCGGCCGGCGGCGAAGCGTGCGGGCGAAAAGGCCAGGATCAGCTCGCCATGTTTCGGCGCCAGGCTGAGCGTGCCCAGCTCCTCAAGCGCGCCCAGGCTGGTCAGGTCGCCGATCATCACCCCGGCCAGCAACTCGACCATGGTCGAGAGGGCCGAGCCCTTGTGCCCGCCAAAGGGCAGCATGGCACCGGACAGCGCCGCCTGGGCATCGGTGGTGGGCGCGCCCGCGGCATCCAGCGCCCAGCCCTCGGGCAGCGGCTCGCCGGCCCGGGCCAGCAGCTCGATCTCGCCCCGCGCGACGCAGGAGGTGGCGAAGTCGAAGACATAGGGCGCGGCGGCCGGCCGCGGCCAGCCGAAGGCGATGGGATTGGTGCCGAGCAGCGGCCTGGTGCCGCCCGCCGGAGCGACGGTGGCATAGCTGGGGCACATGGCCAGACCGGCGAGGCCGCGCGCCGCCAAGGCCTCGACCTCGGGCCAGAGCGCCGCGTAATGCACGCAGTCGTTGATGACCAGCGCCGCGAGCCCCAGCTTTTCGGCACGGCCGGCCAGCGCCGGCAGGCCCAGCTCGAAGGCGGCGGGCGAAAAGCCGCCATCCGCCGCCACGCGGATCACGGCATTGCCCTCGTCGATCAGTTCGGGCCGCGCATCGGGCGAGACCTTGCCGGCCGCCAGCGTGCGCAGGCAGCCCTCGATGCGATAGATGCCGTGCGATTTCGCGCCGTCGCGCTCGGCGGCGGTGATGATGCGGGCGATGGCATCGGCCTGCTGCGCGGTAAAGCCCGCGCGCATGAAGATCGACTCGACCATCCGGCCAAGCTCGGCCACCGACACCATCGTCACTTCGCCCATGCGCCCATCCCTTGCTTGATGCCGGGCAGGAAACCGGATTTTCCAGCGCGGGGCAAGCGTTCAGGACCGGGTTGCGCCCCAGAGGCCGGCATCGCGGGCCAGCAGCCGCGCCTCGGCCGCATCCAGCCGGGCGCGGGCGGCCAGCGCGTCGCCGCCGGTCTCGCGCAGCGCCTTTTGCCAGAGCCGCAGCGCCGAATCGGCGCTCCAGGGCAGCGCGGCCTGCGCCAGCCAGCGCCGCAATTCCGTCGGCAGCCGGTCATAGCGCGCCATGGGCTGGCCGCGCCGGCGGCAGGGCAGCGTGGTCGCCAGGTTGCGCCCCCTCATGCGACCTGCCGCTCGCCCCAGGCCGGGAACGGGTCGGGCAGGCCGGCCCAATCCTGCGGCGCGAAGCCCGGCGCCATCACCAGCGCCTCGTCCAGCGCCGTGCGGATCGCCTCGGCCTCCATGCCGGCGCCGATGAAGACCAGTTCCTGCCGGCGATCGCCCCAGGGCTCCACCCAGCGGCTGCGCAGTTCTGCCAGCATCTCGGGGTGATCGGGCCAGCGATTGCGCGGCACGCCCGCCCACCAGCGGCCCAGCGGCGTCACGGTCGAGATCGCCCCGGCCAGGCTGAACTCGGCCACCCAGTCCGGGCGCGAGGCGATCCAGAAATGCCCCTTGGCGCGGATCACGCCGGGCAGAGCGCCATTCAGCACGGCATGGATGCGCTGCGGATGGAACGGCCGCCGGGCGCGATAGACGAAGGAGGAGATGCCGTATTCCTCGGTCTCGGGCACATGGTCGTCGAAGCCGTAAAGCTCCTTGGCCCACATCGGATGCATATGCGCGCGGTCGAAGTCGAACAGGCCGGTGTCGAAGATCGCCTCGGCCGGGACGCGGGCGAAATCCGTCTCGATCAGCCGGGCATCGGGATTGAGCGCCCGGACGATCTTACGCGCCCGATCCAGGCGCCCTGGCCCGGCATCCGTGGCCTTGTTCAGCACGATCACATCGGCAAACTCCATCTGGTCGGTCAGCAGGTCGACCAAGGTGCGCGCATCGCCCTCGCCCAGCGACTCGCCGCGGTCGGCGAGGAAGTCGTGGCTGGAAAAATCGCGCGTCAGATTCAGCGCATCGACCACGGTGACCATGCAATCCAGCCGGGCCACGTCGGACAGGCTTTGGCCGCCCTCGTCGCGAAAGGCGAAGCTGGCGGCGACCGGCAAGGGCTCGGCGATGCCGGTGGATTCGATCAGCAGATGGTCGAAGCGCCCCGCCTCGGCCAGCCGGCGCACCTCGACCAGCAGGTCGTCGCGCAAGGTGCAGCAGATGCAGCCATTGGTCATCTCGACCAGCCTTTCCTCGGCCTGCGACAGCTCGGCGCCCTGGCGCACCAGATCGGCGTCGATATTCACCTCGGACATGTCGTTGACGATGACGGCGACGCGGCGGCCCTCGCGGTTGTTCAGGACGTGGTTCAGCAGGGTGGTCTTTCCGGCGCCCAGAAAGCCCGACAGGACGGTGACGGGCAGGCGCTTCCCTTGGGTGCTGGCGGTCATGGCATTTCCTGTATGTAATGTTATTACATTTCTTATCTAGCCCCTCACCCGGCCGGCCGCAATCGTCTTTCTGTGGCGCGGCCGCAGCGCCTCGGCTAAAGCGACGGAAAAGGGGGGCGCATGGATTTCAAATGGCTCGAGGATTTCCTGGTGCTGGCCGAGACGCACAGCTTCTCGCGCTCGGCCGAGCTGCGCGGCGTCACGCAAAGCGCCTTCAGCCGCCGCATCCGCGCGCTGGAGGAATGGCTGGGCACCGACCTTCTGTCGCGCGACAGCTATCCGGTGACGCTGACCCCGGAAGGCGTGCTGTTCCGCGAGACGGCCGAGGAAGCCGTGCGCATGATCCACGCCCGCCGCGCCGAGTTCCGCGACCATGCCCGAAGCCGCGGCGGCGAGATCTCCTTCCTGGCCCTGCACAGCCTGACCGTGACCTTCCTGCCCGGCTGGCTGATGCGGCTGAAGGCGGCGGCGGGCCAGATGACCAGTCGCGTCAAGCCCGAGAATTTCGACCGCTGCATCGAGGCGCTGACCGAAGGCGGCTATGACTTCTTCCTGACCTATGCCCATCCGCAGGTGAACATCCCGCTGGACCCCTCGGGCTATCCGCATCTGGTGGTGGGCCAGGACAGCCTGGTCGCCGTCGCCCGCCCCGGCTGGCCCGAGGAATGGCTGACCGACGGCATGCCGATGCTGAAATATTCGCGCGGCTCGTTCCTGAACGCCATGGCGCGCATCGCCCTGGCCCAGCCCGGCGCGCCCAAGGTCTATGTCGCCCATACCGACGAGGCATCCATGGCCGAGGCGATGAAAAGCATGGCGGTTGCCGGTCACGGCATGGTCTGGTTGCCCCGCCTGCTGGTCGAGGCCGAGATCGAGACCGGCCGGCTGGAAATCGTCGCACCGGAACTGCCGATGGAGATCCGGCTTTACCGCAATGCCGCCCGCGGGCGCGGGATCACCGGCCGGGTCTGGCAAGCGGCGCGCGAATTGGGCGAAGGTTATGCAAAATCGGAATAACCTAGCGCGACTTGGCATTGGAAAAATCGCGCAAGCCTGCCTAAATCTTTGACACTCGGGGCAGAAACTGCCCCATCATCGCAACAGATCCGACAGAATGCGCATCGCGCGCCAGCTCTGCCCTGCCGGCGGGGCCTGCGTGCCTGCGCCCGAGGTAAACATGATCACAACCCGCATCGAACACGACCTGCTTGGCGACCGCGAGGTGCCCGCCGACGCCTATTGGGGCGTCCACACCCTGCGCGCCGTCGAGAATTTCCCGATCTCGGGCCGGCCGATCGGCGAAATTCCCGAACTGATCCGCGCCCTGGCCGCGATCAAGCAGGCCGCGGCGCTGGCCAATGCCGATCTGGGGCTGCTCTCGGTCGAGCGCCGCGACGCCATCGTCGCCGCCTGCGAGGAAATCCGGGCGGGCAAGCTGCACGACCAGTTCGTCGTCGATCAGATCCAGGGCGGTGCCGGCACCTCGACCAACATGAACGCCAACGAGGTGATCGCCAACCGGGCGCTGGAGATCATGGGCCATGCCAAGGGCGAATACCGCTATCTGCACCCCAACGAGCATGTGAACCTGAGCCAATCGACCAACGACGTCTATCCGACGGCGCTGCGCCTGGCCTCGTGGCGGGGATTGCAGAACGTGATCGCGGCACTGGCCTCGCTGCGCGGCGCCTTTGCCGAGAAGGGCGGCGAGTTCGCCGAAATCCTGAAGATGGGCCGCACCCAGCTGCAAGAGGCGGTGCCGATGACCCTGGGCCAGGAATTCAACGCCTTCGCCATCACCATCGGCGAGGACGAGATGCGGCTGGCCGAAGCCGCCGGCCTGATCTGCGAGATCAATCTGGGCGCCACCGCCATCGGCACCGGCATCACCACCCATCCCGAATATGCCGAACGGGTGCGGGCGCGGCTGGCCGAGATCACCGTGATCCCGGTCGTCACCGCCCCCGACCTGGTCGAGGCGACGCAGGATTGCGGCGCTTTCGTGCAGGTCTCGGGCGTGCTGAAGCGGGTGGCGGTGAAGCTGTCGAAGATCTGCAACGACCTGCGGCTTTTGTCCTCGGGTCCGCGCGCCGGCTTCAACGAGATCAACCTGCCCGCGAAACAGGCCGGTTCCTCGATCATGCCGGGCAAGGTGAACCCGGTCATCCCCGAGGTGGTCAACCAGGTCTGCTTCGAGGTGATCGGCAACGACATGACCATCACCATGGCCGCCGAGGGCGGGCAGTTGCAGCTGAACGCCTTCGAGCCGGTGATCGCCTACAGCATGTTCCGCTCGGTCAGCCACCTGATCGCGGCCTGCAACACGCTGGAGCATAACTGCGTGCGCGGCATCACCGCCAATCGCGACGTGCTCAAGGAATCCGTGCGCCGCTCGATCGGCATCGTCACGGCGCTGAACCCCTATATCGGCTATGCCGCCGCGACCGAGGTCGCGACCGAGGCGCATCTGACCGGCCGCGGCGTCTATGAGCTGGTGCTGGAAAAGGGCCTGTTGCCGAAAGAGCGGCTGGACGCGATCCTGCGCCCCGAAAGCCTGACCAAGCCGCAGCTTTTCGTCGCATGACATGAGGGCGGCGGGGTCTCGGCCCCGCCGCCGGGCATTTCAGCGCAGCCCTTCGCAGAAGCGTTTGATCCGGGCGCAGGCATCCGCCAGCACCGCATCCGAGGTGGCGTAAGAGATGCGGAAATGCGGCGACAGCCCGAAAGCCGCGCCAAAGACCACCGCGACCCCGGTCTCGTTCAGAAGCGCGGTGGCGAAGGCTTCATCGTCGGTGATCGCCGTCCCGCCGGCCGAGGTCTTGCCGATCAGCGCCGAAATCGAGGGATAGACATAGAAGGCGCCCTGCGGCACCGGGCAGTCGATGCCGGGACAGGCGTTCAGCCCCTCGACCACCAGGTCGCGGCGGCGCTGGAACACGGCGCGGCTTTCGACGATGTAATCCTGCGGCCCCTGCAGCGCCGCCAGCGCAGCATATTGGCTGATCGAGCAGGGATTCGAGGTCGATTGCGATTGCAGCTTGGCCATGGCGCGGATCAGCGCCTCGGGCCCGGCGCCATAGCCGATGCGCCAGCCGGTCATGGCATAGGCCTTGCTGACGCCGTTCATGGTCAGTGTGCGCGATTTCAGCCCCGGTTCGACCTGCGCCGGCGTGGCGAAGCGGAAATCGTCAAAGACCAGATGTTCATAGATATCGTCCGACAGCACCCAGACATGGGGATGGCGCATGAGCACCTCGGTCAGGCCGCGCATATGCTCGGATGCGTAGCCCGCGCCCGTCGGGTTCGAGGGCGAATTCAGGATCACCCATTTCGTCCGCGGCGTGATCGCCGATTCGAGCTGCTCGGGGGTGACGCGATAGCCGTTGGCCATGGCGCCCTCGATCATCACCGGTGTGCCGCCGGCCAGCAGCACCATATCCGGATAGCTGACCCAATAGGGCGCCGGGATGATGACCTCGTCGCCCGGGTTCAGCGTCGCCATCAGCGCGTTGTAGAGGATCTGCTTGCCGCCGGTGCCGACCGTCACCTGCGCCGGGCCGTAGTCCAGCCCGTTCTCGCGCGCGAACTTGTCGCAGATGGCGCGCTTGAGCTCGGGGATGCCGTCCACCGCGGTATAGCGGGTATGGCCGGCGTCGATGGCGGCCTTGGCGGCTTCGCGGATATGGACGGGCGTGTCGAAATCCGGCTCGCCGGCGGACAGGCTGATGATGTCCCGGCCCTCGGCGGCAAGCTCGCGGGCGCGGCCGGTGATGGCGATGGTTGGCGAGGGTTTGACGCGGGCGAGCGTCTGCGACAAAAAGCTCATCGAATTCATCCTGCGGCTGGCCGTCCCCTCATAGGGGCGGCGCCGCGGACAGGCAAGCCGGGGGCAAGCGTGGACGAGAAAGAGGCAAGGCTGAAGCGGCTGCGGATGCGCAGCTGGCGGCGGGGCACCAAGGAGATGGACCTGATCCTGGGTCCCTTCTCGGACAGCGAGCTGGAACGGCTGACCGCAGCGGAACTGGACCTTTACGAGGCGCTGCTGGCCGAGAACGACCAGGATCTCTACCCCTGGATCACCGCCCGGCTGGGCGATGCCCGCCCGGGGCCCGAAGCGCTGCTGCCCATCCTGGACCGCGTGGCATCCTTTGCCCATGCCCGGCTGATGCGAAAATAGGCGCAATTTTAGCAAACTGCGCGGGGATTAACCGAAGATTGGGAAATCTGCGGCATGGTGGCGGAAACGAGGCCACGAACGGAACCCGCACATGCAACAGCGCAGCTCTGCCAAAACGGTGCCCGCCCTGCGGCCCCTGCCGCCGCGGACCAGCCGGACCGAGGCCTATCTGGAAAGCCTGCAAGTGCTTGAACGCCTGCACCGGCTTTTGCTGGATGTGGTCAAGGACGAGTTCGAGCGGCTGGGCCGGTCCGAGCTGACGCCGGTGCAGGCCTTGCTGATCTACAATCTCGGCACATCCGAAGTGACGGCGGGCGAGTTGCGGTCGCGCGGCATGTATCAGGGCTCGAACGTCTCCTATAACCTCAAGAAACTGGTCGAACTGGGCCATGTCCATCACGAACGCTGCGAGATGGACCGCCGTGCGGTCCGGGTGCGGCTGACCCCGAAGGGGCAAGAGGTGCGCGATTGCGTGGCGCGGCTGTTTGCCCGCCATGCCGAGGGGCTGGAGCTGTCGGGCGTGCTGGACGACCCGCCGATCGAGGCGGTGAACCTGCAATGGCGCCGCGTCGAACGCTTCTGGGCCGAGCAGATCCGCTACATCTATTGAATCGCCGCCGGAAACCGGCATGGGACGGGGCTCGACCATGCCGACGCATATCAGCCATCGCCCCTCACCACCGCCACCGGTCCAGGATGCGGCCGGTTCCGGCAGGCCGGCCAGTTTCATAGGCGATCTGCCGGATCCGAGGCGCGGCCGGACCGCCATGGCCCGGCCTTTCCCGGCTCACCAATGGCCGGTATTTTCCATGCTGGCCCAAGGCTCTTGCGGCGGCAGATGCTCGCCCTCTTGCAGAAGCTCGATCGAGATATTGTCCGGGCTGCGGACAAAGGCCATATGCCCGTCGCGCGGCGGCCGGTTGATGGTCACGCCGGCATCCATCAGCTTCTGGCACATCTCGTAGATATTCTCGACCCGATAGGCGAGATGGCCGAAATGCCGGCTGTCCGAGGGCAGGCCGTCGTCGCCGTCCCAGTTCCAGGTCAGCTCGACCGGACATTCATGCTGGCCGGGCGGCGCCATGAAGACCAGGGTGAAGCGCCCCTTCTCATTGTCGATTCGCCGCATCTCCTCAAGCCCGAGCAGGCGGAAGAAGGCCATCGTCTTCTCGAGATCGAGCACGCGCACCATGGTATGCAGATAGCGGATCTTCATCATTCCCCTTTCCTGTTTCCCGGCCCGTCCAGGCCTGTTTGCGGTTTCAGACTGGCATCTCACCGGATCAACCGCAACGCGCGGCAAACGGTTGCACCCGGAAGGGCCACACCGCCGGTTGATTGAAACCCGCGCAGGTGCCACAAGATATGGCCATACCAGTCGAGGATTCCGCCATGCCCATCACCCCCGAACAACAGGCCCAGATCGACGAGCAGCGCGCCGACCCGCGCCCCACCCTGCGCGCCGTCTCCGAGGGGATGGAGCGGCACCTCTACCAGGCGCATGAAGTGCTGGACCACGGGCTGGTCCGGGTCATCGACTACATGGGCGACGATGCCGCCATCACCCAGGCCGCGCGGGTCAGCTATGGCCGCGGCACGAAATCGGTCAGCAATGACGAGGGGCTGATCCGCTATCTGATGCGGCACTGGCACTCGACCCCGTTCGAGATGTGCGAGGTCAAGTTCCACGTCAAGCTGCCGGTCTTCGTCGCCCGGCAATGGATCCGCCACCGCACTGCCAATGTGAACGAATACTCGGCGCGTTACTCGATCCTGGACCGCGAATTCTACATCCCGGCGCCCGAACACCTCGCCGCACAATCGACGGTGAACAACCAGGGCCGCGGGCAGGTGCTGGAGGGCGACGAGGCCGCCCGCGTCCTGGACCTGCTGCGCGAGGACGCGATGCGCAGCTATGACCATTACGAGCAGATGCTGAGCCAGGACGGCCAGCAGGGTCTGGCCCGTGAACTGGCGCGTATGAACCTGCCGGCCAATATCTACACGCAATGGTATTGGAAGGTGGACCTGCACAACCTGTTCCACTTCCTGCGCCTGCGCGCCGATGCCCATGCGCAATACGAGATCCGCGCCTATGCCGAGACCATGTGCGGCATCGTCCGCGACTGGGTGCCCTTCGCCTATGCCGCCTTCGAGGATTACCGGCTGGGTGGGGTGCAGCTTTCCGCCAAGGGCGTCGAGGCGCTGAAGCGCCGGCTGGCGGGCGAAACCGTCACGCAGGAAAACAGCGGCATGAGCAAGGGCGAATGGCGCGAGTTCGAGGCGGTCTGGGGCTGAACCGAAGATTTTCAATATTTTCTTGCGACACCCTTAACAGCTTGCGCGTTGACGCAACGTCATCCTGCGCTTCCCCTGTCGGAACCCACAATCCCGACAAAGGACAGTGAACAGGATGCATACCACAGTTCGGCTGGCCCTGGCCGCCTCGCTGCTGGCGGCCGGCGCAGGCCATGCGCAGGACGGCGAGCTTTCGATCGCCATGCTCATTCCGGGCAGGATCGACGACAATGGTTTCATGGAGGCCGGCTATAACGGCCTTCTGAAGATCGAGAAACAGTTCGGCGCGAAGATCGCCTATACCGATCAGGTGCAGCCGGAACCGGACAAGCTGGAAGAGGCGCTGCGCGCCCTCGCCCGGCAAACCCCGGACATGGTGATCGCCCATGGCGGCCAGAACAACGAGGCCGCCAAGACCGTCGCGGCCGAATTCCCCGACATCCCCTTCGTCGTGGTGCAAGGCGGCGTGACCGGGCCAAACCTGTCCAGCTATGAGTTGCTGCAAGAGCACAGCGCCTGGCTTGGCGGCGCGGCCGCGGGGCTGCTGACGCAATCCGGCGTGGTCGGCCATATCTCGGGCATCCGGGTGACGCCGGGCCTCAAGGGGCGCGGCGGGTTCTACCACGGGCTGATGCACACCAGGCCCGACGCAAAGTTCCTGACGATCTTTGCCGGCAACCAGGACGACACCGAACTGGCCGCACGGGTGGCGAAGACCGAAACGGACCAGGGCGCCGACATCATCTTCACCATGCTGAACGCCGGGCGCCAGGGCGCCACCGACGCCATGCGCGAGGCCGGCGCGAAACAGATCGGCAATGTCATCGACTGGACCAAGGTCGAGCCGGACGTCTTCATCGCCTCGGCCATCGCCGATGTCAGCATTCCCAGCGTACAGGCGGTGCAGGACCTGGTGGACGGCACATGGAAGCCGGAGACCGTCAAGCATATCGGGCTGGAAAACCCCGAAGCCGTCTCGCTGACCCTGTCCGACAGCGTCCCGGCCGAGATCCGCGACCGCATCGACGCCCTGCGCGAGCAGATCGTGACGGGAGAGATCGAGGTCGCGACCGAATATTCCGGCCCGGAGTTGGAGATGTGACCGGGAATCGCGCAGGAAGCGGCGGCGCCTAAAGCGCCGTCCACCCCCCGTCCACCGAGATCGTCGTGCCGGTGATCTGCTCTGCCGCCGACGAGCACAGGAAGACCGCCGTGCCGCCCATCTGCTCGACCGTGGCGAATTGCCCCGAGGGCTGGCGTTGCAGCATGACCTTGGCGATCACCTCGTCGCGGCTCATGTTGTGGGTCTTCATCTGGTCGGGGATCTGCTTTTCCACGATCGGGGTCAGCACATAGCCGGGGCAGATGGCGTTGCAGGTGATCGGCTCCTTCGCGGTCTCCAGCGCCGTCACCTTGGTCAGGCCGACGATGCCGTGCTTGGCCGCGACATAGGCCGACTTGTATTCGCTGGCCGTCAGCCCATGCGCCGAGGCGATGTTGATGACCCTGCCCCAGCCGGCCTTGCGCATCAGGGGCAGTGCCGCCGCCGTGGTGTGAAAGGCGGAGCTCAGGTTGATGGCGATGATCGCATCCCATTTCTCGGCCGGGAAATCCGGGATCGGCGCGACATGCTGGATGCCGGCATTGTTCACCAGGATGTCGCAGGCGCCGGCCTTCCCGATCAGGGCGCGGCAGTCGGCGCCCTTGGACATATCGGCCTGGATATAGCGCACCGCGACGCCATGCTCGGCGGCAAGGCTTTCGGCCAGCGCGTGATCCTCGGCCGCGTCGGTGAAGCTGTTCAGCACGAGATCCGCGCCCGCCCGCGCCAGTTCCTGCGCGATCCCGAGCCCGATCCCCGAGTTGGAGCCCGTCACCACCGCCGTCTTGCCGCTGAGGAATTTCTCGAACATCGCTGCCTCCACGCCTGCGTTGCTGTTGCAGCGGCAGCATGGGGAAAAAGCCAGGACCGCACAAGATCGGGCACCGACCCCGCCGCGGGGTGCGCGAGCCCGACGAAGCCGCGCGTTCCGTTCACATTTTCGCGTGATCGATTCCCCCGTGGGGGCTGGCATGCCCGGCGTCCCGAGCCGCCGCGGAAAGCCGCAAAACCCCCAAGAAAAAAGCGCCCGCACGAGGCGGGCGCAAGTCATGAGGCAGGTTTCATACAGGCAAGAAACCTATCGAGCAGTGCCTTATCTATACGCTTTTCCCCCCATGAGTCCAAGGCGTAAGTTTGCTTCAAGGTGAACGGGCGGTTAATCTGGGCGCAGGCAGAACCAACGACCCGGAAAACAGGGCCATCGAGCATGCGATTCTTCAAGTTTGCTAACGAATCCGCGATCTGGCGGCGAATCGCGCTGTGCCTGTGTGTTGCATCCATGCCGCTGGCAAGCCCCGCAGAACCCATGCATGCCATTGCAATGTATGGAGAACCTGCGCTGCCACCCGGCTTCTCCCACCTGCCCTACGCCAATCCCGAGGCGCCCAAGGGCGGCACGATTCGCCTGGCCGAGACGGGCAGCTTCGATTCGCTCAATCCGTGGATCCTGATGGGCAACCCGGTCTGGCCGATCTTTACCCAGCCGGGCCTGCTGACCGAGTCGCTGATGATGCGCTCGATCGATGAGCCCTTCACGCTTTACGGCCTCCTCGCCGAAAGCGTCGAGACCGATCCCGACCGGACATGGGTCGAGTTCACCCTGCGCCCCGAGGCGCGGTTCTCGGACGGCACGCCCGTCACCGTCGAGGACGTGATGTGGTCCTATGAGGTGCTGGGGACCAAGGGGCACCCGCGCTATACCGCCGTCTGGTCCAAGGTCGAGGAGATGGAACAGACCGGCCCGCGCTCGGTCCGTTTCACCTTCAACACCGCCGACCGCGAGCTGTCGATGCTGATGGGCATGCGGCCGATCCTGAAGAAGGCGCAATGGCAAGGGCGCGATTTCGGCCAGTCCAGCCTGATGGTGCCCATTGGCTCGGGCCCCTATGTGATCGACAAGGTCGATCCGGGCCGCGCGATCACCTTTCGCCGCAACCCGGATTATTGGGGCCGCGACCTGGCAGTGACGCGCGGCATGCATAATTTCGACGTGATCCGCTACGACTATTTCGGCGATGCCTCGGCCATGTTCGAGGCCTTCAAGGCCGGCGAGATCGACGTCTGGCGCGAGCTGGTCGCGGCGCGCTGGGACCGCGACTTCGATTTCCCCGCCATGCGCGACGGCCGGATGGTGAAATCCGAGATCCCGCACAGCCGCCCCTCGGGAATCATGGGGCTGGTGATGAACACCCGCAATCCGCTCTTCGCGGACTGGCGGGTGCGGCAGGCGATGATCGAGGCCTTCAACCACCGCTTCATCAACATGACGCTGACCGGCGGCAAGGACCCGCGCATCACCAGCTATTTCGCCAATTCCGAACTGGCGATGCAGCCCGGCCCGGCCAGCGGACGCGAGGCCGAGCTGCTCGCCCCCTTCGCGGACCAGCTGCCGCCCGGCACCGTTGACGGCTACGCCCTGCCCGAGGGCGGCGAGCGCGCCATCGACCGCAAGGGCATCCGCGCCGCGCTGGACCTGCTCGGCGAGGCGGGCTGGACCGTCCAGCAGGGCGAGCTGCGCGACGCCCAGGGCCGCCCCTTCAGCTTCGAGATCCTGCTGAACCAGTCCGGCAGCGCCATGCGCACCAGCGCCGAGATGCGGCAGATCGTCGACATCTTCGTGCAGTCGCTGCGCAACCTGGGCATCCGCCCCAAGGTGACGCTGCTCGATTCGGCGCAATATGTGGAACGCACCAACAACTACCAGTTCGACATGACCTGGTACGAGCGCGGGCTGTCGCTCTCGCCCGGCAACGAGCAGCGGCTCTATTGGGGTCGCGAGGGCGTGACTAAGCCGGGCAGCCGCAACTGGATGGGCATGGACAGCCCCGCCGCCGAGGCGATGATCGCCGAGATGGGCCAGGCCCGCACCCATGAAGGTTTTGTCGCAGCGGTCAGGGCTCTTGATCGGATCTTAACCGCCGGACGCTATGTCATTCCCGTCAGCTATTCACGGATTTCCCGCTTGGCCCATCGCGCCGACCTGGATTATCCTGAAAACACGCCGCTTTACGGTGACTGGCCCGGCTTCATGCCAGAAACCTGGTGGCAGGAGGAAAGAGAATGAAATTCAGTCGGATCGCAACCGTCCTGGCCCTCCTTGCGCTCGCCGCGTGCAATACCGTGGCCGGCGTGGGCGAGGACATCACCGGCGTCTCGCGCATGGTGCAGGGCGGCATTGGCGGAGGAGGCTACTGATGAAATGGGTTCACGTCCGCGACAATTGGCCCGCCTTCTTCGAGGCCATCGTCGAGAAATGGCCTTCGGCCGATGAAAGCGACCTGGAGGAGATCGATGGCGACCAGCGCGCCTTCATCGCCTATATCGCCGAGGTCACCGGGCAGGAGATCGACGAGACCAAGGATGAGATCCGCGAATGGCTGGCGGGCGAGATCCCCTCGGACATCGTCATGGATCCGATCCACGACAATCACTCGATCGCGCTGTCCGCGAAATATGTCGGCGAGGGCGAGGACGAATATGACGACGACGCCCGTTTCGGCGATGACGACGAGGTGCGGGACGACGGCGACTGAGGCGGGGGATCGAGGCGCCGGCGGCCGGGGGCTCCGCCCCGCTCGTCGCTGCGCTCCTCGCCCCCCCGGAGTATTTTTCAAACGGTGAAAGACATCAGGCGTCGAGATCGATCCAGACCGGGACATGGTCGCTGGGCTTGTCCTTGGCGCGTTCGTCGCGGTCGATGCCAAGGTCGATCAGCAGGTCGGCGGCTTGCGGCGACAGCAGCACATGGTCGATGCGGATGCCGTTGTCCCTTTGCCAGGCGCCCGCCTGATAGTCCCAGAAGGTGAAGGGGCCGCGCGTGCTGTCCGGCTGACGCAGCCGCACCGCATCAGCCCAGCCGTCGAAGATGATGCGGCGCAGCGCGGCGCGGCTTTCCGGTTGGAACAGCGCGTCGCCCAGCCATTTTTCCGGGAAGGCGGCGTCGCGGGGTTCGGGGATGACATTGTAGTCGCCCAGCATGGCCACCGGCATCTCTGTCGCCAGAAGTGCCTTGGCCCGCGCGCGCAGCCGCTCCATCCAGGCCAGCTTGTAGTCGAATTTCGGCCCCGGCTGCGGGTTGCCGTTCGGCAGGTAGAGCCCGGCGATACGCACCGCCCGATGGCCGACCACCGTCGCCTCGATGTAGCGGGCCTGCTCGTCCGTCTCGTCGCCCGGCAGGCCGCGGCTGACATCCTCCAGCGGCAGCTTCGACAGGATGGCGACGCCGTTGAAGCCCTTCTGCCCGTGGGTTTCGATATTGTAGCCCAGGTCGGCGATCGGCTCGCGCGGGAAGCCCTCGTCCTGGGTCTTGATCTCTTGCAGGACCGCGACGTCGGGCTGCGCTTCGGAAAGCCAGCCGGTCAGGGTCTCGATGCGGGCGCGGACGCCGTTGATGTTGAATGTCGCGATCTTCATGCGCGCGAGACTAGCCGTCTGCGCGCGCCGAGGCCAGATCAGATCGAGAAGGACGTGCCGCAGCCACAGGACGAACTGGCATTCGGGTTGTCGATGGTGAAGCGGGCGCCGATCAGCTCGTCGGCGAAGTCGATGGTCGCGCCGGCCAGGAAGGGCAGCGAGACCGGATCGACCACCACGCTCTGGCCGGCACCGCTGAGCACGAGGTCGTCCTCGGCCGCCTCGTCCAGGCGGATGTCATACTGGAACCCCGAGCAGCCACCGCCCGCGACCGCGACCCGCAAGGGCCGCATGGGGCCGTCGCCATTGATCTCGGCCAGGCGCGCAAAGGCGCGTTCGGTGACCCTGGGGGGCAGGTTCAGACCAGTGTTCATGGGGCGTTCCTGTTTCCGTCTTCCGGTCTGGAATATAGGCTCTGGCCCGATACCCCGCAAGGAACGCAGGAACAGATGACCGCAGCCTATGCCTGCCAGCCCGATGACAGCCGCGGCCGCCGCTGGCCCGAGCGCATGTCCACCTTTCGCAGCCCCTGGCAGCGCGACCGCGACCGCATCATCCATTCCAGCGCCTTTCGCCGGCTCAAGCACAAGACCCAGGTCTTCGTCGAGCATGAGGGGGATTATTACCGCACCCGCCTGACCCATACCATCGAGGTGGCGCAGGTCGCCCGCACCATCGCCGGGGCGCTGGGGCTGAACACCGACCTGGCCGAAACGGTGGCGCTGGCGCATGACCTGGGCCATCCGCCCTTCGGCCATACCGGCGAGGATGCGCTGGCGGCGCTGATGGCGCCCTATGGCGGCTTCGACCACAATGCCCAGGCCCTGCGCATCGTGACCCGGCTGGAGCGGCATTACGCCGATTTCGACGGGCTGAACCTGACCTGGGAGAGCCTGGAGGGGATCGCCAAGCATAACGGGCCGGTGACCGGCGAATTGTCCTATGCGCTGGCCGAGGTGAATGCGGAATGGGACCTCGAGCTGCATACCAATGCCAGCGCCGAGGCCCAGGTCGCGGCGGTGGCCGACGACGTGGCCTATAACCACCACGACCTGCATGACGGGCTGCGTGCCGGGCTGTTCACCGAGGAGGATCTGGCGCAGCTGCCGGTGGTGGGCGAGGCCTTTGCCGAGGTCGATGCGCTGCATCCGGGGCTGGAGCCGATGCGGCGGCGGCACGAGGCGCTGCGCCGGGTCTTCGGCGTCATGGTCGAGGACGTGATCGCCGTGGCGCAGAACCGCCTGGCCAGCCTCCAGCCGCAAAGCGTGCAGGAGATTCGCGCCATGGAGGGGCCGATCATCCGGTTTTCGAAGCCGCTTTATCAGAATCTCAAGGCGATCAAGCTGTTCCTGTTCCAGCGCATGTATCGCGCCCCCTCGGTGGTGGTCGAGAGGCAGCGGGTGACCGAGATGCTGAACGGGCTGTTCCCGCTGTTCCTGAACGATCCATCGAAGATGCCCGAGCATTGGTTCGAGGCCGCCGAAGCCGCCGGGGACGAGACCGGCCGGGCACGGGTGGTGCTGGATTACGTCGCCGGCATGACCGACCGCTTCGCCATCCAGGAAGCACTGCGCCTGCTGGGCTGAGCGCAAGGGGGGCTTTGCCCCCCGCCGATCCGGCCCCCTCGACGGGGGCCGGATCGGCTCCCCCAGGATATTTGACCACGGAAGAACGCAGGGGCTATTCGGCCTTGCCGTGCTCTTGCAGCCATTGCCGCATCATCTCGATCTCGGCCTCCTGGGCCTTGATGACCTCTTCGGCCAGCTTGCGGACCTCTGGATCCTTGCCATGTTCCAGCGCGACCCTGGCCATGTCGATGGCACCCTGGTGATGCGGGATCATGCCGCGCATGAAGTCGACATCGGCGTCGCCGCTGTAATCGATCATCATCTCCTCATGCATCCGCTCCATCGCCTGCTGGTAGCCGGCGGTCGAGGGGCTGTCGCCATGTCCCGCATGATCCATGGCCGCATGATCCTGGGCCGCGGCCGGCAAAGCGATCAGCGCGGCAAGGGCGAATGTGGCAAGACGCATGGCTTTCTCCTGTCGTAACGATGGATGCACTGAGAGAAGCGCGGCCGGGCACCGGCTAGCAAGTGACAAACCCGTCAGCGCAGGAAGATCAGCGCCATGCCCGCGACCGCGATCAGCGCCCCCGCCCATGAGGTCGCCGAGGGCCGCGCCCGGGTCATCGCCCAAAGCACCGGCAGGATCAGCACCGGCGACAGCGCCGAGAGCGTCGAGACGATGCCAACCTTGCCGCCTTGCAGCGCGAACATCAGCAGCGTCATGCCGGTGACCATGGCGATCAGGCCGGAAAGCGCCGTCAGGACCAGCACGCGCGGCGTGGGCCGGCCCAGCGGCTGGACCGCGCGGATCGGCAGCGCCATCAGCAGGATCAGGCAGACCACCGCCACGCCCACCCGCACCAGCGAGGCGACATAGGGATCGAAGC
Organism: Paracoccus sp. MKU1; assembly: GCF_001447385.1. Taxonomy (GTDB): domain Bacteria; phylum Pseudomonadota; class Alphaproteobacteria; order Rhodobacterales; family Rhodobacteraceae; genus Paracoccus. The sequence goes on from NZ_LLWQ01000211.1 coordinate 36,320, forward strand.
CCGTCGCCATCACCGGCCGCGCGATCAACGACCCCAGCGCCTGCCCCGCCGCCGCCATCAGCCCGAAGCCCGAGGCGATCCAGACCGAGCCCTGCACCGCCTCGAAACGGTGCCCGCCCGAGCGGCCGGGACGCCCCAGCACCGCCATGGCGACGCCGGCGGTCGAAAGCGCGACACCCAGCACGGCGGGCAGCGAAAGCTCCTCGCCCAAGGCCAGCCAGCCCATCAGCGCCGCCATCGGCGCGTTCAGCGCGAACAGCGCCCCCGAGCGCCTGGGCCCCAGCCGGATCAGCGCCACGTAAAGCAGCGTATCGCCCAGGAAGATGCCGATCACGCCCGAGAGCGACAGCCGCCACAGGTCCTCGACCGAGATGCCGTGCCAGCGCCCGGTGGCGATGACGATCGCCGCCAGCATGGCCGCGACCATGGCCTGGCGCAGCCGGTTGAAGCCGAAGGGCCCCAGCGCCTGCGCCGCCGATTGCGACAGGATGCCGGTGATCGCCCAGCAGGCCGCCGCGCCCAATGCGGCGAGTTCATGCACCGGCATCCGCGCCCTCTCCCCCTCGTTCCCCATGCGGGATAGGCCGGCGATTGAACCCGTGCAAGGGATCGCGCGTTCAGCCGGCAGGTCACGGCAGAAAAGGAGAACGGCGATGATCGTGAATTCCGGTTCGGCGAAATGGGAAGGCGGGCTCAAGGACGGCAAGGGGGCGCTTTCCACCAAGTCCGGGGCGCTGAGCAGCCAGCCCTATGGCTTCAACACCCGCTTCGAGGGTCTGCCCGGCACCAACCCCGAGGAGTTGATCGGCGCGGCCCATGCCGCCTGTTTCAGCATGGCGCTGTCGGCGATTCTGCAAGAGGCGGGGATCGGCAATGTCCGCATCGAGACCACGTCCGAGATCGGGCTGGCCAAGGAGGGCGACGGCTTCGCCATCAAGACGGCGCATCTGAACACCAGGATCTGGGGCGACGGCGACAAGGCGGTGATCGAGGAATGCGCCCGCAAGGCCGAAAAGGGCTGCCCGGTCAGCAGGGTGCTGAATGCCGAGGTGACGATGGACGTGACGGTGGGGTAAGAGCGGCCATGCGGCGCGGCCTTGCGCCGTGCCGCATGCGGTCCGAGGTGGCGGTCATGCGGGACAAAGCTGACCTTCGCATCTTAACGTGAAGTGCCGCTCTGCAGACCAAAGCTTCCATTGTGAGGACGGCAAGCAGCTCCGAAGACCGCACTGAGATGAACGAGGCGAGTGACCGCTTGGCTCAAATGTCCTTCACCTGTTGCTCCTGCACCACCACCCCCCACATCCAAATACAGCTGTCGCTTAACGCTTATTTTCGGCAGATAATGGGTGAGCAGCACCTGATTCGTCATTCAAGGTAGATCGATGTTCAGTTTTTTCAGAGATTTTCGTTCGAGCGATAAGTTCATGAACCGGTTGGCCTTGGAAATAGGAGTTGATCGCCGTCTCTTCAAAACAGCACTGACTGAGCTAGGGATTAACTTCGCAACTCTAGAGAAAGAATTTAAACAGCGAGCGGTGCGTGAGCGTGAGTCAGGTTTCAGCGATGAGTAGATAATCCAGCGGGCATGCATGGGGATTATCTCCTACGCCCGAATCGGAGCATCAAATCTCATTGTAAGATTTGGGGAGCAGCCTGAAATTGAAGCTTTTATGTTCGCAATGATTGATTATCAAGAGACACATATAGATGTCGTTGATGATCCAGAGGCATATCGCCGAGACAGAATGCATCAGTAAAGCGGAAATACATACCGAAATTCTCAATTTGGATAGGGCGAAGGCTACGAACGCCGCGCATAGCTGCCGTCCATAACGAGCGCAGCATCTGTCAAACTGGGCTCATCGCCGCCGTTCAGGAACCGGGGGCGACACGCGCGCCCCGCGGCCTGCCGGACAAGCCGGGCTTGTGCCGGGACCGGCGCCTATACCATCATTTCCTTCGTCGCCGTCAGCTTCAACTCGGGATGGTCGCGCTGCACGCGGTCGATGTCCCATTGCAGGCGGGTCAGGTAAACCAGATCGCCGTCATGGTCCTGCGCCATATGGCCCTTGTTTCCTTGCGCGAAGGCTTCGACCTTATCCTTCGGCCCCGAAACCCAGCGCGCCGAGGTGAATTGCGAGGACTCGAAACGCACCGGTAGGCCGTATTCCAGCTCGATGCGGCTGGCCAGCACCTCGAATTGCAGCGCGCCGACCACGCCGACGATGAAGCCCGAGCCGATCATCGGCTTGAAGACCTTGGCGGCGCCCTCCTCGGCGAATTGCATCAGCGCCTTTTCCAGGTGCTTGGCCTTCATCGGGTCGCCCGCGCGCACGGTCTGCAAAAGCTCGGGCGCAAAGCTCGGGATGCCGGTGAAGCGCAGCGCCTCGCCCTCGGTCAGCGCATCGCCGATGCGCAGTTGGCCGTGGTTCGGGATGCCGATGATATCGCCCGCCCAGGCCTCCTCGGCCAGTTCGCGGTCGGCGGCCAGGAACAGCACCGGGTTCGACACCGCCATCGGCTTTTTCGACCGCACATGCAGCAGTTTCATCCCCCGCTCGAAATGCCCCGAGGCCAGGCGGACGAAGGCCACCCGGTCGCGATGCTTGGGGTCCATGTTCGCCTGCACTTTGAAGACGAAGCCGGTCACCGGCTTTTCCTCGGGCGCGATCTGGCGCTCGGCGGCATTCTGCGGCTGCGGCTGGGGGCCGAACTCGCCGATGCCGGTCATCAGCTCCTTGACGCCGAAGCTGTTGATGGCGCTACCGAACCAGATCGGCGTCATGTGCCCTTCCAGGAAGGACTTGCGGTCGAAGGCAGGCAGCAGTTCGCGCGCCATCTCCAGCTCTTCGCGCAGCTTTTCCAGCAGATCGGCGGGGACGTGATCGGCCAGCTTCGGATCGTCCAGGCCGGAAATCTGGATCGACTCGGCCACTTTGTTGCGGTCGGCGCGGTCCATGATCTCCAGCCGGTCGTTGAGCAGGTCATAGGCACCGACGAAATCGCGGCCCATGCCGATCGGCCAGGAGGCGGGGGTCACGTCGATGGCCAGGTTTTCCTGGATCTCGTCGATGATCTCGAAGGTGTCGCGGCTTTCGCGGTCCATCTTGTTGCAGAAGGTCAGGATCGGCAGGTCGCGCAGCCGGCAGACCTCGAACAGCTTGCGGGTCTGGCTCTCGACCCCCTTGGCGCCGTCGATGACCATGATCGCCGCGTCCACGGCGGTCAGCGTGCGATAGGTGTCCTCGGAGAAATCGCTGTGGCCGGGCGTGTCGACCAGGTTGAAGCGATAGGGCCCGAAATCGAAGCTCATGGCCGAGGCGGAAACCGAGATGCCGCGGTCCTGCTCCATCTTCATGAAGTCCGAGCGCGTGCGCCGCGCCTCGCCCTTGGCGCGGACCTGGCCGGCCATCTGGATCGCGCCGCCGAACAGCAGGAATTTCTCGGTCAGCGTGGTCTTGCCCGCGTCCGGGTGCGAGATGATCGCAAAGGTGCGGCGGCGGGCGATTTCGGGCGGAAGATCGGGACGGTTCATCATGCCCGGCCCTTTAGCGCGCGCCGCGTCCGGCCTCAAATGGAATCGGGCCTCAGACGAATTGTTCGCGGATCAGTCGCTCCTCGAGCCCGTGGCCTGGGTCGAAGAGCAGGTGGTGGCGGATGGTGTTTTCCGAGCGGATCTCGACCCAGAGCACCGAATCGACGCCCCGCGAATCGGCATCGGCCATCACCGGGCGCTTGTCGGGCTCCAGGACGTCGATGCGTACCGTCGCCGACTTGGGCAGGATCGCGCCCCGCCAGCGCCGCGGCCGGAAGGGCGCGATGGCGGTCAGCGCCAGCACGTCGGAACCCAGCGGCAGGATCGGCCCGTTCGCCGAATAGTTATAGGCGGTCGATCCGGCGGGGGTCGAAACCAGCATACCGTCGCAGATCAGCTCCTCCATCCGCACCCTTCCATTCACGCTGATGCGCAGCCGCGCCGCCTGCGGACCGGCGCGCAGCATGCTGACCTCGTTGATCGCCAGCGCGCAATGCTCGTGCCCGTCGGTGGTGCCGGCGGTCATGGCCAGCGGATTGACCACGGTTTCCTCGGCCGCCAGGATGCGGCCGGGCAGGTCGTCCTCGCTATAGGCGTTCATCAGGAAGCCCACGGTGCCCCGGTTCATGCCATAGACAGGCAGGCCGCGATTCTGATGCATGACCGACAGCATCAGCCCGTCGCCCCCCAGCGCCACGATCACCTCGGCTTCGCGGATCGGCACATGGCCGTAGCGCGCGGACAGCGTCTCGGCGGCGGTCACGGCGGTTTCGGTGCTGGAGGCGATGAAATGCAGCTTCATGCGGCCATCATGGCGCGCGGCGGGGCGGGCGCAAGTCCCTTTGGCGCATGGGACAATCTACCACCAAGGCGTCGCATCCGTCCTAGCGGGGCGCGAGGAAAGGCGCTAGAAGGCCGGCAAGCCGCTTTTTGCATGAGGACCAGATGACCGACACCGGATTCTTCACCGAGACGCTGGACAGCCGCGACCCTGCCATTTTCGGCGCCATCCGTCAGGAGCTTGGGCGCCAGCGCGAGGAGATCGAGCTGATCGCCTCGGAAAACATCGTCAGCCGCGCGGTGCTGGAGGCGCAGGGCTCGGTGCTGACCAACAAATATGCCGAGGGCTACCCGGGCAAGCGCTATTACGGCGGCTGCCAATATGTCGATATCGTCGAGGACCTGGCCATCGAACGCGCCAAGGCACTCTTCGGCTGCGGATACGCCAACGTGCAGCCGAATTCGGGCTCGCAGATGAACCAGGCGGTGTTCCTGGCGCTGCTCAGCCCGGGCGACACCTTCATGGGGCTCGACCTGAACTCGGGCGGCCACCTGACGCATGGCTCGCCGGTCAACATGTCGGGCAAGTGGTTCAACGTCGTCTCCTACGGCGTGCGCCAGCAGGACCAGCTGCTGGACATGGAGGAG
>NZ_LLWQ01000212.1 GCF_001447385.1 Paracoccus sp. MKU1
GGCCGCACGGTGGGCGCCGGCGTGGTGTCGAAGATCCTGAAGTGATGCGGGTCCGGGCGGTGGCTTTCGGGCCCCTGTCCCCCGCCGGGAGCATCGGCTGATCCCGTTTGGGATATCGCGACAGGAAGGCCGCTCCGGACGGGGCGGCCTTTTTCTTTTGCGGGGCGCGGCCTTCCGGGGCTCTGCCCCGGACCCCGGGATATTGGAGCACGAAAGAAGCGGGGCAGGCCGCAGCCCGGATATCGGCGCGCAAAAGGCACCGGCCGGAGCGGTTTCGTGCTATCCTTTCGCCAGCCGGCAAAGGGAGAGGACCATGACCGAACGCAGGAAGGCTTCCGATTTCCATCCCCGCATCCTCGAGATCTTCGACGGCTATGTGCATGGCCGAATCAGCAAGCGCGATTTCATGGTGCAGGCGGCGCAGTTCGCCACGGCCGGGATGACCGCCGCCGCGATCTTCGAGGCGCTGAGGCCGAATTACGCCCTGGCTCAGCAGGTGCCGCCCGATGATCCTGCCATCGCGACCGAGACCGCAAGCTATGACAGCCCTGAGGGCAACGGCCGCATCAGCGGGCTGATGGCACGGCCGGCCGGGGCGCAGGGCAAGCTGCCCGCCGTGCTGGTGGTGCACGAAAACCGCGGGCTCAACCCCTATATCGAGGATGTGGTGCGCCGGCTCGGCAAGGCCGGCTACCTGGCCTTCGGGCCGGACGGGCTGAGTTCGCTGGGCGGCTATCCCGGCAATGACGACGAGGGGCGCGAGATGCAGGCCAGCCTCGACCCGGCCAGGCTGATGGAGGATTTCTTCGCCGCCCATGAATTCCTGCGCGACCATGCCGATTCGACCGGCAAGATCGGCGCAGTCGGCTTCTGCTATGGCGGCGGGGTCTGCAACGCATTGGCGGTGGCCTATCCCGAGCTTGCCGCCTCGGTGCCCTTCTACGGCCGCCAGCCCCGTCCCGAGGAGGTAGCGCAGATCCAGGCGCCGCTGATGCTGCATTACGCCGAGAACGACGAGCGCGTGAACGAGGGCTGGCCCGCCTATGAGGCGGCGCTGAAACAGCATGGCAAGGAATACCAGGCATTCTTCTATCCCGGCACCCAGCACGGTTTCCACAACGATACCACACCGCGCTATGACAAGGCGGCGGCGGAACTCGCCTGGCAGCGGACGCTGGATTTCTTTGCTGAAAAGCTCTCCTGACGCGATCTGTCAGCAGGGCGGGGCGATCCTGGCCGGGAAAGGAGATTTCGCATGATCGACCATATCGGATTTCCCGTCTCGGACCTCGACCGTTCGCGCGCTTTCTACGACCGGGCGCTGGCGCCCCTGGGCGTCGAGCTGCTGATGGAGGTGACCGAGGAGATGACCGGCGGCCATGGCGCGCATCTGGGCTATGGTCGCGACGGCAAGCCGTTCTTCTGGATCGGCAGCGGCCAGCCGGCTGGCGCGGGCACCCATGTCGCCTTTGCCGCGCCCGACCGGGCGACCGTGGACGCCTTTCATGCCGCGGCGCTGGCTGCGGGCGGGCGCGACAATGGCGCGCCGGGACTGCGGCCGGAATACCATCCGGGTTACTACGGCGCCTTCGTCCTCGACCCTGACGGCAACAATATCGAGGCCGTCCATCACGGAGAACCGTCATGACCCTCTATCACGGTTCCTGCTTCTGCGGCGGCGTCCGCTTCGAGGCCGAGGGCGACCTGTCGCAGGGCACCATGCGCTGCAATTGCCGCTTCTGCCGCAAGATGCGCTATTGGGAGATGCGCCTGCCCGACCCGGAACGGTTCCGCATCACCCATGGCGCCGAGATGCTGGCCGAAACCCCGCGCCGGCAGCAGGACGGCGTGGACATGCATCACCTGTTCTGCGCGCGCTGCGGCACGAGGCTGTGGACCGAGGGCGATCTGGAGGAGATGGGCGGACGCTTCATCCAGGTCTGCGTCAGCGCGCTGGACGACGTGCCCGAGGCCGAACTGATCGCCGCCCCGGTCTTTTACGCAGACGGGGCGCATGACGCCTGGTGGAACCCGGCACCCGAGACCCGGCACCTGTAACCCGGCCTTAACCGCGACAAGGACCGAACGCGCCTTCACCGTTTTCCAAATACTCCGGGGGAGCCCCGCAGGGGCGGGGGCGGAGCCCCCCTCCCGCGCCCCCATGCCAATCGCCACCCACGGTTGCCTCGCCGGCGAAATCCGGCTATGGTGCCTGCCGCAGCAGAGGAGAACGGTGTCATGGACAACTCGCAGATCTGACCTTTCACGGACGGATTGATGAGGATTCCCATGACGGCCCACTTCCTTGATGCGGCTTCGCCCCATCCCATGCGCTTTCCCGACGGCACCCTGAACCGGGGGCTGGCGCATCTGAACCGGGTGATCGACCATCCGAATATCGAGATCGGCGATTTCACCTATGCCAGCAGTTTCGACCCTCCCGACGACTGGGCGGCGCGGCTGGCGCCCTATACCTATGCCGGCGCGCCCGAGCGGCTGGTGATCGGGCGCTTTTGCCAGATCGCCGACCGGGTGCGGATCATCACCGCCTCGGCCAATCATCCGATGGCCGGGATCTCGACCTATCCCTTTGCGATCTTCGACCATGCGCGGGTGGGCGATTACATCGACCAGATCAGCGGCTTGCCGGATACGGTGATCGGCCACGATGTCTGGATCGGCGACGGCGCCACCATCCTGCCCGGCGCCCGGATCGGCAGCGGCGTCATCATCGGCGCCGGCGCGGTGGTGGGCGGCGTGGTGCCGGATTACGCCGTGGTCGCCGGCAACCCGGCCCGCGTCATGCGGATGCGCTTCGACGATGCCACCATCGCCCGGCTTCTGGCGTTGCAATGGTGGCACTGGCCGCCGGCGCGGATTTCCCGCGCCACCGCCGCGCTGGCCCGGGCCGATGTTGCGGCGCTTGAGGAACTGGCCGCCTGAGGCGGTCCGACGAAACGAACCGGGCAAAGGCCCGGACTGATGCGAATGAGGTCTACGATGTTCAGCTGGTTCGAGCGCCGGCTTGATCCCTATCCCGCCGATCCGCCGCAGATGCCGCCGCAAGGGCTGTGGCGGTTCATCCTGCATTTCTCGCGCGGGGCCGAGGGCTACATGCTGGCCATGGCCGCCTGCTCGGCCATGATCGCTGTGGTCGAGGTGGTGCTGTTCGGCTATCTGGGCGAACTTGTGAACCGGCTGGCCGGGGCCGATCGCGAGAACTTCTGGGCCATCGAGGGTAACCGGCTGATCCTGATGGGGGCGCTGCTGGTGATCGGCCTGCCGCTGTTGCAGGTGCTGTTCTCGCTGCTCATGCACCAGACGCTGATGGGCAATTTCCCGCAGCGCATCCGCTGGCAGGCGCATCGCTACCTGCTGCGCCAGTCGATGAGCTATTTCCAGGACGAGTTCGCCGGCCGCATCGCCACCAAGCTGATGCAGACCGCACTGGCGGTGCGCGAAGTGGCGATGAAGTTCATGGACGTGCTGACCTATGTCTGCGTCTATTTCATCGGCGCCCTGGTGCTGGCGGCCTCGACCGACGGCTGGCTGGCGATTCCCTTCGCCGGCTGGGGCATCCTCTACGGGCTTCTGCTGTGGTGGCTGATCCCGCGCATCGGCCGCATCAGCGAGGCGCAGGCCGATGCCCGCGCGGTGATGACCGGCCGGGTGGTGGACAGCTATACCAACATCTCGACGGTCAAGCTGTTCTCGCATAGTTCGCGCGAGGAGTCCTATGTCCGCGAGAGCATGGACGGGTTTTTGCAAACCGTGCACGGGCAGATGCGTCTGGCCTCGATCCAGAACATCCTGCTGTCCACGCTCAATTCGCTGCTGACCTTTTCCGTGACGGTGCTGGGGCTGTGGCTCTGGGTCGGTGGCGAGGTTGAGGTCGGCGCGGTCGCGGTGGCGATCCCGCTGGCGCTGCGTCTGGGCAACATGTCGCATTGGATCATGTGGGAATTCGCCACGCTGTTCGAGAACATCGGCACGGTGCGCGACGGCATCGGCTCGCTGTCGCTGCCGCGCATGGTGACCGATGCGCGCGGTGCGCGGCCGCTGGCGGTGCCCGAGGGCCGGGTCGAGTTCAGCCATGTCACCTTCCGCTATGGCGAGCAGGCTCGACCGGGCCGCGGCGCGGTGCTGGACAATCTGAGCCTGACCATCGCCCCGGGCGAGCGGATCGGCCTGGTCGGGCGCTCGGGCGCCGGGAAATCGACGCTGGTGAACCTGATGCTGCGGTTTCACGACCTCGAATCGGGCGAGATCCTGATCGATGGCCAGGACATCTCGCAGGTCACGCAGGAGAGCCTGCGCGCCGCCATCGGGGTGGTGACGCAGGACACCTCGCTTCTGCACCGCTCGATCCGCGACAACATTGCCTATGGCCGCCCCGACGCCTCCGAGGCCGAGATCCTGCGCGCGGCGGAACTGGCCGAGGCGGATTTCATCGCCACCCTGACCGATTCGCAGGGCAGGCAGGGGCTCGACGCCCATGTCGGCGAACGCGGGGTCAAGCTTTCGGGCGGCCAGCGCCAGCGCATCGCCATTGCCCGGGTGCTGCTGAAGGACGCGCCGATCCTGGTGCTGGACGAGGCGACCAGCGCGCTGGACAGCGAGGTCGAGGCGGCGATCCAGTCGCAACTCGACATGCTGATGCAGGGCAAGACGGTGATCGCCATCGCGCACCGGCTCTCGACCATCGCCCGCATGGACCGGCTGGTGGTGATGGAGCGGGGCCGCATCGTCGAGCAAGGCACGCATGAGGCGCTGCTGGCGCAAGGCGGCATCTATGCGGGCCTTTGGGCGCGGCAGTCGGGCGGGTTTCTTGAGGCCGAGTGATCTTCCCTCTTGAACCGCGCCCGCAGCTGCCGTAATCAGCAGCGCGGCCTAGGGGTATAGCTCAGTTGGTAGAGCATCGGTCTCCAAAACCGAGGGTCGGGGGTTCGAGTCCCTCTGCCCCTGCCAGCCGCTTTCCCTGTCATGCCGCGTGCCCGATCCCGCCGAGATCCCATGGCCCTGAGCATACATCTGGGGGCGCACAAGACCGCCTCGACCCATCTGCAATATTCCCTGCGTCAGGTGCGGGACCGGCTGGCCGAGGCCGGGCTGGCCTATATCGATCCCAACATGCTGCGCGGCGAGCCTCTGCCCTTGTCGCTGATCCTGGCGCAGGGCATCGGCGGCCCCGGCGAGGCCGAGGCACGGCAGATCTTGCAGGATCTGCGCGGAGGCTGTCCCGACCTGTTGATCTCGGAAGAAAACATCCTGGGCCTGACCCATCGCAGCAGGCTGTTTTCCCGTGTGGGCGAGGTCTATCCCCGCGCGACCCAGCGGCTGCGGCATGTCATCGCGCTGGCGGGCGGCGGGCCGGCGGTGCTGTATCTGTCGCTGCGCGATCCGGCGTCGTTCATCGTCTCGGCCTTTGCGCTACAGGTCGCCGGGGGCAAGGAGCTCGACCTCGATGCCTATCTGTGCGGGCGGGATCCGGCCCGGGCCGTCTGGGCGGGGCTGGTCGGGCGCCTGGCGGCGATCGAGGAGGTCTCGCGCATCGTGCTGTGGCGATACGAGGATTATCCGGCGCTGCGCCCGCGGCTGCTGGAGCGGCTGCTGCCGGCCGGCCTTGCCGCCGAGGTGCCCGATCCGCCGCCCGCGAATGTCAGCCTGACGCAGACCGGCTACGAATGGCTGCTGCGCCGCGCCATGTCCGGGCAGGACCTCGACCTGCGGGTCCTGGCCCGGCGCGCGCGCCAACGGTTCCCGCCCGCCGCCGGCCATGCGCCGCTGCGCCTTCTCGATGACGAGACCTATGCCCGCTCGGCCAGCAGCTACGCGCAGGATATCGCCGCCCTGCGCGCCATGCCGCGGGTCGAGGTGCTGGAGCCCTGATCGGCCACCGTCATATCGGTGCTTGAAATACCGGCCGGCGCAGGCTATCTGACCCGCTGCAAGACCGAAGGAAAAGCCATGGCCAACCCCGTCCAGTTCATCAGCCAGGTCCGTACCGAGCTTGGCAAGATCACCTGGCCCACCCGCCGCGAGGTGGTGACGACCACCATCATGGTCTTCATCATGGCGACGCTGGCCTCGATCTTTTTCTTCCTCGTCGACCTGCTTATCAAGACCGGCCTTTCGGCCGTGATCCATCTCGTCGGCAGCTAGGGACTTGCATTGAAGGGCGGGGGGCGCTATGTCCGCCCGACCTGCCCGTGATACGGCGTGCATCGATTCGGTCGTGCGCGCCGATTTCAATTTGGCTGGCGCTTGCGGAAATTGCGCAGGATCCGGTCGGGGCGGACAAGGAATTCAATGGGTTGGCCTGTGTCGGCCCGGAAGGAAGCAGGGGTCGATCGAGACATGGCAAAGCGTTGGTATTCGGTCAGCGTCCTGTCGAACTTTGAAAAGAAGGTCGCCGAGGCGATTCGTCAGGCTGTGGTCGAAAAGGGTCTCGAGGACCAGATCGACGAGGTGCTGGTCCCGACCGAGGAAGTGATCGAGATCCGCCGCGGCAAGAAGGTCACGTCCGAGCGCCGCTTCATGCCCGGCTACGTGCTGGTGCGCATGGAGCTGTCGGACAGGACCTATCACCTGGTGAACTCGATCAACCGCGTCACCGGCTTCCTGGGCGCCCAGGGCAAGCCGATGCCGATGCGCGACGACGAGGTGAACGCGATCCTGCATCGCACCGGTGAGGGCGGGGCCGAGGTGGCGCCGCGCAACCTGATCCGGTTCGACGTGGGCGAAAAGGTGAACGTGACCGACGGGCCCTTCGAGGGCTTCTCGGGCATGGTCGAGGAAGTGGACGAGGCCGCGAACCGCATCAAGGTCACGGTGTCCATCTTCGGCCGTCCGACGCCGGTGGAACTGGAATTCACGCAGGTCGCCAAGACCGCGTGATCGTCTGCGGGAGGCGCCGGTCCTTCGGGATACAGCCGCACCGCTAAGTCGGCCCCATGGCCCAATTTCGGTCGGGGCGTGATGATAAGGAGAGGGCCAGATGGCCAAGAAAGTTGTCGGCAGCCTCAAGCTGCAAATCAAGGCGGGTCAGGCGAACCCGTCTCCGCCCGTCGGCCCGGCCCTGGGTCAGCGCGGCATCAACATCATGGAGTTCTGCAAGGCGTTCAACGCCAAGACGCAGGAGATGGAGCAGGGCGCCCCTGTTCCGGTCGTGATCACCTATTACGCCGACAAATCCTTCACCTTCGAGACCAAGACGCCCCCGGCCTCGTTCCTGCTGAAGAAGGCCGCCGGCCTGAAGCCGGTCGGCAAGCGCAACCGCGCCAAGGGTTCGGAAAAGCCCGGTCGCCAGACCGCCGGCACCGTGACCGCCAAGCAGGTCCGCGAGATCGCCGAAGCCAAGATGAAGGACCTGTCCGCGAACGACGTCGAAGCCGCGATGCAGATCATCCTGGGCTCGGCGCGTTCGATCGGCATCGAGGTGAAAGGCTAAGCCATGGCTAAACTGTCGAAAAAACAAGCCGCGGCCCGTGCCGCCTTCGCCGGCAAGTCGAATCTCGCCATCGAGGAAGCCGTCAAGCTGGTCAAGGAAAACGCCAGCGCGAAATTCGACGAGACCGTCGAGATCGCGATGAACCTGGGCGTCGATCCTCGCCATGCCGACCAGATGGTCCGCGGCGTCGTCACCCTGCCGAACGGCACCGGCAAGGACGTGCGCGTCGCCGTCTTCGCCCGCGGCCCCAAGGCTGACGAGGCGAAGGCCGCCGGCGCCGAGATCGTCGGTGCGGAAGACCTGATGGAGACGATCCAGTCGGGCAAGATCGAGTTCGACCGCTGCATCGCCACCCCGGACATGATGCCGCTGGTCGGCCGTCTGGGCAAGATCCTGGGCCCGCGCAACCTGATGCCGAACCCCAAGGTCGGCACGGTGACGATGGACGTGAAGGCCGCCGTCGAAGCCGCCAAGGGCGGCGAGGTGCAGTTCAAGGCCGAGAAGGCCGGCGTGGTCCATGCCGGCGTCGGCAAGGCTTCGTTCGAGATCGAGAAGCTGGCCGAGAACATTCGCGCCTTCGTGGACGCGGTGAACCGGGCCAAGCCCTCGGGCGCCAAGGGCACCTATGTGAAGAAGGTCTCGATCAGCTCGACCATGGGTCCGGGCGTGTCGCTGGACCTGTCTTCGACCGCCGCGCAATAAGCGGCAAGAATTTCGCCGGCATCCTTTGACAGGGGGTCGGCGGATGGCGGGGCAGCGATGCCCCGTCCTGTCCGAGACGGAGGGTGTCGGGAAACCGGCTTAATCGTCCTTCCTGAGATGGGATCAAGACCATTTTCCGGGCTTCGCTCCGGGTGATCTTGGGACCGTCACGGACCCGTCCTGACGCTGTTCGGGCGTCGGGAAAGTGAGAGCCGGGGGGAAACCCCCAACTTGGAGTGAAACCGTGGATAGAGCGCAAAAAGAACAGGTGGTCGAAGAACTCGGCCAGATCTTTGAAGCCTCTGGCGTCGTGGTGGTTGCCCGCTACGAGGGAATGACGGTTGCCCAGATGCAGGACCTGCGCGCGCAGATGCGCGAAGCTGGCGGGTCCGTTCGCGTTGCCAAGAACAGGCTCGCCAAGATCGCCCTGGATGGGAAGCCTTGCGCAAGCATCGCCGACTATCTGACGGGTATGACCGTGCTCGCCTTCTCCGAGGACCCGGTGGCTGCCGCCAAGGTCGCGGACAAGTACGCCAAGGGGAACGACAAGTTCGTGATCCTGGGCGGTGCGATGGGCGACACGGCGCTTGACCCGGCCGGTGTGAAGGCCGTGGCCCAGATGCCGTCGCGCGAGGAGCTTATCGCTTCGATCGTGTCCTGCATCGGTGCCCCTGCTTCCAACATCGCGGGCGCGATCGGCGCACCTGCCAGCAACATCGCGGGCATCCTCTCGACTCTGGAAGAGCGCGAGGCCGCCTGAGGCAATCCCGATTCCGTCGTGGGGTTGAAACCCCGACGTTGGAACACTTAATGGAAAGAACGGAAAAATGGCTGATCTGAAGAAACTCGCCGAAGAAATCGTGGGCCTGACCCTGCTGGAAGCCCAGGAACTGAAGAACATCCTGAAAGACGAATACGGCATCGAGCCCGCCGCCGGCGGCGCCGTGATGGTTGCCGGCCCGGCCGCTGGCCCGGCTGAAGCCGCCGAAGAGAAAACCGAATTCGACGTCGTCCTGGTCGACGCCGGCGCCAACAAGATCAACGTGATCAAGGAAGTGCGCGGCATCACCGGCCTGGGCCTGAAAGAAGCCAAGGATCTGGTCGAAGCCGGCGGCAAGGTGAAAGAGGGTGCCTCGAAAGCCGACGCCGAAGAAATGAAGAAGAAGCTCGAAGCGGCTGGCGCCAAGGTCGAGCTGAAGTAATTGGCCGTTTCGGCCGATTGATTTCGGAAGAAATGGGCAGGGTCCGGGGTTTCCCGGTCCCTGCCGAACCTGTCTTGAAGGACGGTTTCGCAAGCAGACCTTCCTTCAGGGCATGTTCGGGGTTCGGGAGCCGTGCGGTGGGACGCGCGGCACGAATGGAACCCCGCCCCTCATTCGCCGCCTTGCGCCGCCCGGGCCCCGACGGTCTGCGCAAGCGAAAGACGAAAGGTAAGACCCTCTATGGCGCAAGCTTATGTCGGCCAGAAACGCATCCGGCGTTACTATGGCAATATCCGCGAAGTTCTGGAGATGCCGAACCTGATCGAGGTTCAGAAATCCTCCTATGACCTGTTCCTGCGCTCCGGCGACGCCGAGGGTCACCAGGACGGTGAGGGCATCCAGGGCGTCTTCCAGTCGGTGTTCCCGATCAAGGACTTCAACGAGACCGCCACGCTCGAGTTCGTGAAATACGAGCTGGAAAAGCCGAAATACGACGTGGACGAGTGCCAGAGCCGCGACATGACCTATGCCGCGCCGCTGAAGGTGACGCTGCGTCTGATCGTGTTCGATGTCGATGAGACCACCGGCGCCAAATCGGTCAAGGACATCAAGGAGCAGGACGTCTACATGGGCGACATGCCCCTGATGACGCAGAACGGGACGTTCATCGTGAACGGGACCGAGCGCGTCGTGGTGTCGCAGATGCACCGCTCGCCCGGCGTGTTCTTCGACCATGACCGCGGCAAGACCCACAGCTCGGGCAAGCTGCTGTTCGCCTGCCGCATCATTCCCTATCGCGGCTCGTGGCTCGACTTCGAATTCGACGCCAAGGACCTGGTCTTCGCGCGCATCGACCGTCGCCGGAAACTGCCGGTTACGACGCTGCTCTATGCGCTCGGCATGGACCAGGAGGGCATCATGGATGCCTTCTACAATACCGTGGACTACACGCTGCAGCGCGCCGGCAAGGGGCAGGCCGCTGGCTGGGTCACGAAATTCTTCCCCGAGCGCGTACGCGGCACCCGCCCGAGCTTCGACCTGGTGAACGCCGAGACCGGCGAGATCATCACCAAGGCCGGCGACAAGGTGACGCCGCGCCTGGTCAAGCAGCTTGGCGAAAAGGGCGACATCAACCTGCTGCTGCCCTTTGAGAAGATCATCGGCCGTTTCGTCGCGAAAGACATCATCAACGAGCAGACCGGCCTGATCTATGCCGAGGCCGGCGACGAGATCACCGTCGAATACGACCGCGACGGCGAGATTTCGGGCGGCTTGCTCAAGGTGCTTCTGGACAACGGCATCGAGGACATCCCGGTCCTCGACATCGACCATGTCAATGTCGGCCCCTATATCCGCAACACCATGGCCGCGGACAAGAACATGAGCCGCGACGGCGCGCTGATGGATATCTACCGCGTCATGCGCCCGGGCGAGCCGCCGACCGTCGAGGCTGCCTCGGCGCTGTTCGACAGCCTGTTCTTCGACAGCGAGCGTTACGACCTTTCCGCCGTGGGCCGCGTCAAGATGAACATGCGCCTTGACCTCGATGCGCCGGACACTCAGCGCACCCTGCGCAAGGAGGACATCATCGCCTGTATCCGCGGCCTCGTGGAACTGCGCGACGGCAAGGGCGAGATCGACGACATCGACCACCTCGGCAACCGCCGGGTACGCTCGGTCGGCGAGCTGATGGAGAACCAGTATCGCATCGGCCTGCTGCGCATGGAGCGGGCGATCCGCGAGCGCATGTCCGGCGTCGAGATCGACACGGTGATGCCGCAGGACCTGATCAACGCCAAGCCGGCGGCGGCGGCGGTGCGCGAGTTCTTCGGTTCCTCGCAGCTGTCGCAGTTCATGGACCAGACCAACCCGCTGTCGGAAGTCACCCACAAGCGTCGCCTCTCGGCGCTTGGCCCGGGCGGCCTGACCCGCGAGCGTGCCGGCTTCGAGGTCCGCGACGTGCACCCGACCCATTACGGCCGGATGTGCCCGATCGAAACCCCGGAAGGCCAGAACATCGGCCTGATCAACTCGCTGGCCACCTTTGCCCGCGTGAACAAATACGGCTTCATCGAGACCCCCTATCGCAAGGTGGTCGAGGGCAAGGTGACCGACGACGTGGTCTACATGTCCGCGACCGAGGAGATGCGCCACACCATCGCCCAGGCCAACGCGACGCTGGACGAAAACGGCAAGTTCGTGGACGAGCTGGTCTCGACCCGCCAGGCCGGCGACTTCATGCTGAATCCGGTCGAGGCCGTGGACCTGATCGACGTGTCGCCGAAACAGCTGGTTTCGGTCGCGGCGGCGCTGATCCCCTTCCTTGAGAATGACGACGCCAACCGCGCGCTGATGGGCTCGAACATGCAGCGTCAGGCGGTTCCGCTGCTGCGGGCCGAGGCGCCGTTCGTCGGCACCGGCATGGAAGCGACCGTGGCGCGCGATTCCGGCGCCGCGATCATGGCGCGCCGGGGCGGCATCATCGACCAGGTCGATGCGCAGCGGATCGTTATCCGCGCGACCGAGGATCTGGGCGCCGGCGACGCCGGCGTGGACATCTATCGCCTGCGCAAGTTCAAGCGTTCCAACCAGTCCTCGACCATCAACCAGCGCCCGCTGGTCAAGGTGGGCGACCGCGTGGTCAAGGGCCAGGTCGTGGCCGACGGTCCCTCGACCGACCAGGGCGAACTCGCCATCGGCCGCAACGTGGTCGTGGCCTTCATGCCCTGGAACGGCTACAACTACGAGGACTCGATCCTGATCTCGGAGCGGATCCACCGCGACGACGTGTTCACCTCGATCCATATCGACGAATACGAAGTGGCGGCTCGCGACACCAAGCTGGGCCCGGAAGAGATCACCCGCGACATCCCGAACGTCGGCGAGGAGGCGCTGCGCAACCTCGACGAGGCGGGCATCGTCTATATCGGTGCGGAAGTGGGTCCGGGCGATATCCTGGTCGGGAAGATCACCCCGAAGGGTGAATCGCCGATGACGCCGGAAGAAAAGCTGCTGCGCGCCATCTTCGGCGAAAAGGCCAGCGATGTGCGCGATACCTCGCTGCGCCTGCCGCCGGGCGCCTATGGCACCATCGTCGAGGTCCGGGTGTTCAACCGCCACGGCGTCGACAAGGACGAGCGCGCGTTGCAGATCGAGCGCGAGGAAGTCGAGCGTCTGGCCCGCGACCGCGACGACGAGCTGGCGATCCTGGAGCGCAACATCTATGCGCGCCTGAAATCGCTGATCATGGGCAAGGAAGTCGTCAAGGGGCCGAAGGGTATCCGCGCCGGCGCCATGGTGGACGAGGATCTGCTGGGACAGCTCAGCCGTGGCCAGTGGTGGCAGCTTGCCGTCGCCGACGAGGAGACCGCCAAGGAGGTCGAGGCGCTGAACCAGCAGTTCGACGCCCAGAAACGTGCGCTGGACAACCGTTTCGACGACAAGGTCGAAAAGGTGCGCCAAGGCGACGACCTGCCCCCGGGCGTGATGAAGATGGTCAAGGTCTTCGTCGCGGTGAAGCGCAAGCTGCAAGCCGGCGACAAGATGGCCGGTCGTCACGGCAACAAGGGCGTGGTCTCCAAGGTGGTTCCCATCGAGGACATGCCGTTCCTCTCGGACGGCACCCCGGTCGACCTGGTGCTGAACCCGCTGGGCGTGCCCTCGCGGATGAACGTCGGGCAGATCCTGGAGACGCATATGGGCTGGGCCTCGCGCGGGCTGGGCATCAAGATCGACGAGGCGCTGCAGGACTATCGCCGCAACGGCGACATGTCCCCGGTGCGCGAGGCGATGCGGAACGGCTATGGCGACGACTTCTATGCCGAGACCTTCGAGGGCATGGATGACGAGACCCTGCTGGAGCATGCCGATGCGGTGCGCGGCGGCGTTCCCATCGCCACGCCGGTCTTCGACGGCGCGAAAGAGGCGGATGTGAACGACGCGCTGCGCCGTGCGGGCTTCGACACCTCGGGCCAGTCCATCGTCTTCGACGGCCGCACCGGCGAGCAGTTCGCCCGCCCGGTCACGGTCGGGATGAAGTACGTCCTGAAGCTGCACCACCTTGTCGATGACAAGATGCATGCCCGCTCGACCGGTCCCTACAGCCTCGTGACCCAGCAGCCGCTGGGCGGCAAGGCGCAGTTCGGCGGTCAGCGTCTGGGTGAGATGGAGGTCTGGGCCCTTGAGGCTTACGGCGCCGCCTATACCCTGCAAGAGATGCTGACGGTCAAGTCGGACGACGTGGCCGGCCGGACCAAGGTCTATGAGAGCATCGTCAAGGGCGAGGACAATTTCGAGGCCGGCGTGCCGGAATCGTTCAACGTTCTGGTCAAGGAGGTCCGGGGTCTGGGCCTCAACATGGAACTCCTGGATGCGGAGGACGAGGAGTGACGGATCGCTCCGGGGGTGCGCCGAGGCGCATCCCGCCGATCCGTTGCCACGTCCCCCGCGCCCCTCATTAGGATTTGAAAATGAACCAGGAACTTGCCACCAACCCCCTGAACCCTCTGGCTGCGCCGCGGCAGTTCGACGAAATCAAGATCTCGCTGGCCTCGCCCGAGGAAATCCTCGCCTGGTCCTATGGCGAGGTGAAGAAGCCCGAGACCATCAACTACCGCACGTTCAAGCCCGAGCGTGACGGCCTGTTTTGCGCGCGCATCTTTGGCCCGATCAAGGATTACGAATGCCTCTGCGGCAAATACAAGCGCATGAAGTATCGCGGTCTGGTCTGCGAGAAATGCGGTGTTGAAGTCACGCTGCAAAAGGTCCGGCGCGAGCGCATGGGCCATATCGAGCTGGCCGCCCCGGTCGCGCATATCTGGTTCCTCAAGTCGCTGCCCTCGCGCATCGGCTTGATGCTGGACATGACGCTGCGCGATCTTGAGCGCATCCTGTATTTCGAGAACTACGTCGTCATCGAGCCGGGTTTGACGGATCTCTCCTATGGCCAGTTGCTGACCGAGGAGGAATTCCTCGACGCGCAGGACCAGTATGGCGCCGACGCCTTCACCGCCAATATCGGCGCCGAGGCGATCCGCGAGATGCTGGCCAATATCGACCTGGCCGCCACCGCTGAGCAGCTGCGGGAGGAGCTGAAAGAGGCGACCGGCGAGCTGAAGCCGAAGAAGATCATCAAGCGTCTGAAGATCGTCGAGAGCTTCCTGGAATCGGGCAACCGTCCCGAATGGATGGTGCTGACCGTCATTCCGGTCATCCCGCCGGAACTGCGTCCGCTGGTGCCGCTGGACGGCGGCCGCTTCGCGACCTCGGACCTGAACGACCTCTATCGTCGCGTCATCAACCGGAACAACCGCCTGAAGCGGCTGATCGAGCTGCGCGCCCCCGACATCATCGTCCGCAACGAAAAGCGGATGCTGCAAGAATCGGTCGATGCGCTGTTCGACAACGGCCGCCGTGGCCGCGTCATCACCGGCAACAACAAGCGTCCGCTGAAATCGCTGTCGGACATGCTGAAGGGCAAGCAGGGCCGCTTCCGGCAGAACCTTCTGGGGAAACGGGTCGACTTCTCGGGCCGTTCCGTGATCGTGACCGGTCCCGAGCTGAAGCTGCACCAGTGCGGCCTGCCGAAGAAGATGGCGCTGGAGCTGTTCAAGCCCTTCATCTATTCGCGGCTTGAGGCGAAGGGTCTGTCGTCCACCGTCAAGCAGGCCAAGAAGCTGGTCGAGAAAGAGCGTCCCGAGGTCTGGGACATCCTGGACGAGGTGATCCGTGAGCATCCGGTGCTGCTGAACCGCGCGCCGACGCTGCACCGTCTGGGCATCCAGGCGTTCGAACCGATCCTGATCGAGGGCAAGGCGATCCAGCTGCACCCGCTGGTCTGCTCGGCCTTCAACGCCGATTTCGACGGCGACCAGATGGCCGTGCACGTCCCGCTGTCGCTTGAGGCACAGCTGGAAGCCCGCGTCCTGATGATGTCGACGAACAACGTGCTGTCGCCCGCCAACGGCGCGCCGATCATCGTGCCGTCGCAGGACATGGTCCTTGGTCTTTACTACACGACCATGGAGCGCGAGGGCATGAAGGGCGAGGGCATGGTCTTTGCCAACCTCGAGGAGGTGGAACACGCGCTGGCTTCCGGCGCGGTGCATCTGCATGCCCGCATCACCGCCCGCCTGCCGCAGATCGACGAGAACGGCAACGAGGTCATCAAGCGCTTCGAGACCACGCCGGGCCGGATCCGTCTGGGCGCGCTGTTGCCCAAGAACGCCAAGGCGCCCTTCGAGCTGGTGAACCGCCTGCTGCGCAAGAAGGACATCCAGAACGTCATCGACACCGTCTACCGCTACTGCGGCCAGAAGGAATCGGTGATCTTCTGCGACCAGATCATGGGCCTGGGCTTCCGCGAGGCGTTCCGTGCCGGCATCTCCTTCGGCAAGGACGACATGGTCGTGCCGCCGACGAAATGGGACCTGGTCGAGGAAACCCAGGACCAGGTGAAGCAGTTCGAGCAACAGTATCTGGACGGCCTGATCACCCAGGGCGAGAAATACAACAAGGTCGTCGATGCCTGGTCGAAATGTAACGACCGGGTCACCGACGCCATGATGAAGACCATCTCGGCCACGAAGAAGGACGAGACCGGCGCCGAACTGGAACCGAACTCGGTCTATATGATGGCGCATTCGGGCGCCCGGGGCTCGGTCAGCCAGATGAAGCAGCTGGGCGGCATGCGCGGCCTGATGGCCAAGCCGAATGGCGAGATCATCGAGACGCCGATCATCTCGAACTTCAAGGAAGGCCTGACCGTTCTTGAATACTTCAACTCGACCCACGGCGCGCGGAAAGGCCTGTCCGACACCGCTCTGAAGACGGCGAACTCGGGTTACCTGACCCGCCGTCTGGTGGACGTGGCGCAGGACTGCATCATCCGCGAGCATGATTGTGGCACCGACCGGGCGATCACCGCCTCGGCGGCGGTCAACGACGGCGAGGTGGTCAGCCCGCTTTCCGAGCGTGTGCTGGGCCGCGTCGCGGCCGATGACGTGCTGGTGCCGGGCGAGGATGTCGTGATCGTTCGCAAGAACGAGCTGATCGACGAGCGCAAGGCCGACGAGATCGAGCAGGCCGGCGTACAGTCGGTCCGCATCCGCTCGGCCCTGACCTGCGAGTCGGACGATGGTGTCTGCGCGCTTTGCTATGGCCGCGACCTGGCCCGCGGCACGCTGGTCAATATCGGCGAGGCGGTCGGCATCATCGCCGCCCAGTCCATCGGCGAACCGGGGACGCAGCTGACCATGCGGACCTTCCACATCGGCGGCATCGCCCAGGGTGGCCAGCAATCCTTCATCGCCGCGGCGCAGGAGGGCACGGTGGCTTTCGAGAACGAAAGCACGCTGGAAAACGCCAATGGCGAGCTGATCGTGATGAGCCGCAACATGCAGCTGCACATCAAGGGCGCGGCGGGCGACACGCTGGCCAGCCACAAGCTGTTCTACGGCTCGAAACTGTTCGTGCGCGAAGGCGATGCCGTGGCGCGCGGCCAGAAGATGTTCGAATGGGACCCCTATACCCTGCCGATCATCGCCGAGAAGGCCGGTGTCGCGAAATATGTCGATCTGTTGTCGGGGATCTCGGTCCGCGACGAGACCGACGACGCGACCGGCATGACGCAGAAGATCGTGACGGACTGGCGCTCGGCCCCGAAAGGCAACGAGCTGAAGCCCGAGATCATCATCGTCGATGCCGATGGCGAGCCGGTGCGCAACGAACAGGGCAACCCGGTCACCTATCCGATGTCGGTCGACGCCATCCTGTCGGTCGAGGACGGGCAGGAGATCAAGGCCGGCGACGTGGTGGCGCGGATCCCGCGCGAAGGCGCCAAGACCAAGGACATCACCGGGGGTCTGCCCCGCGTGGCGGAGCTGTTCGAGGCCCGTCGTCCCAAGGACCACGCCATCATCGCCGAGATCGACGGCTATGTGCGCTTCGGCAAGGACTACAAGAACAAGCGCCGCATCGCCATCGAGCCCGCCGACGACACGCTGGAGCCGGTCGAATACATGGTGCCGAAAGGCAAGCACATCCCGGTGCAGGAAGGCGACTTCGTGCAGAAGGGCGACTACATCATGGACGGCAACCCGGCGCCGCATGACATCCTGCGCATCATGGGGATCGAGGCGCTTGCCGACTATCTCATCGATGAGGTGCAGGACGTCTACCGGCTGCAAGGCGTGAAGATCAACGACAAGCATATCGAAGTGATCGTCCGCCAGATGTTGCAGAAGATCGAGATCACCGACAGCGGCGACACCACGCTGCTGAAGGGCGAGCATGTCGACCGCGACGAGTTCGAGGAGGAGAACGCCAAGATCGAAGCCAAGGGCGGCCGTCCGGCCACCGGCGAGCCGGTGCTGCTGGGCATCACCAAGGCGTCGCTGCAAACCCGCAGCTTCATCTCGGCCGCCTCGTTCCAGGAGACGACCCGCGTGCTGACCGAGGCCGCCGTCCAGGGCAAGCGCGACAAGCTGGTCGGTCTCAAGGAAAACGTCATCGTCGGCCGGCTGATCCCGGCCGGCACCGGCGGGGCCACGGCCCGCGTGCGCCGCATCGCGACCGAGCGCGACCATGAGGTGATCGAGGCCCGCCGCGCCGAGGCGGAAGCCGCCGCTGCGCTGATCGCGCCGGAGGACAGCCCGGCCGAGGTCGGCGGCGACGAGTGATCGCCGTGTGAAGCGAATGGGAAAGGCCCGGCAGCGATGCCGGGCCTTTTTGCTGCCGGGGCAGGGGCGGTCGCGCTCCTCTCATCCACAGGTCGCGATTGCGCGGAATGCGGGCGCAGGATAACGATGACGGGCCGAAGGGCGGTCGGAGCGTTTGCGGGGGTGGTTTCATGCGCGCGGCAGTCAATCAGAAAACTCGCATCACGATCTTGCGGCTCTGGGGCCTGGTGCTGCTGCCAGCCGCCCTGCTGATCAATCCCGTCCTTGGGTTGGAAGAGATCGGACATGAGGCCGTGGAATCGCTCGGCCTTCTGCTGTTGCTGGCGGGCGTGCTCGGCCGGTTCTGGTCGATCCTCTATGTCGGCGGCGTCGAGAACCGGCGGGTGCTGCGGGACGGGCCCTATTCGATGACCCGCAACCCGCTGTATTTCTTTTCCACCGTGGCGGCGACCGGCATCGGGCTGATGTTCGGTGCCGTCAGCTTCGCATTGCTGATCGGCGGCACGGTCGGGCTGATCCTCTGGATCGCCGCGCGGCGCGAGGCCGCTTACCTGTCGCGGCGTTTCGGCGCGGAATACGACGCCTATGCGGCGCGCACGCCGTTCTTCCTGCCCGATCCGCGGCAGTTCCGCGCCGGGCGACCTGCGCGGTTCGACGCGGCCACGCTGCGCCGCAACCTGTTCGAGACGCTCGTCCTTCTGAGCTTCATTCCCATTGTCGAGATGGCGGATCAGCTGAAGCCGAGCCTCGGCTGGTCGCGCATCGCGCTTTGGTGATCCCCCGCCCCTCCATCAGATCGCGCAGCCAGAGCCGCCATGCAAACACCCGACCTGCCCACCCCCAGCGCGCCGGCCTTGGCCCAATGCCCGGGCATGCCCGATCCGCAACGGGGCCATGCCGACAACCTGCGCGGTTCTGCGCTGATGATGCTCAGCATGGCGGCCTTTACCTGCAACGATGCGCTGATGAAGGCGGTGACCCAGAGCCTGCCGCTCTATGAGTCCATCGCCATCCGCGGCGGCCTGGTGCTGCTGGTCATGGTGCTGATCGCGCGGGCGCAGGGCGGCATCCGCCTGAAGGTGCCGCGCGAGGATGTCTGGCCGCTGGCGCTGCGCACGGTGGCGGATGTCATCTCGACCGTGCTTTACCTGCTGGCGCTGCGGCAGATGGCGCTGGCCGACATCTCGGCGATCATGCAGGCGCTGCCGCTGGCGGTGACGCTGGCGGCGGCGCTGTTCTTTCGCGAAAGGCTGGGCTGGCGCCGGCTTCTGGCCATCGGCATCGGCTTTCTGGGGGTGCTGCTGATCCTGCGGCCGGGAACCGGCGCCTTTGACCTGTGGTCGGCGGTCGGGCTGGCGGCGATGCTGCTGATCGTGCTGCGCGATCTGGCGACGCGGACATTCTCGCCCGGGGTCAGCTCCTCTGCCATCGCCTTTTACGCGGCGCTGGCCGTGATGGCGTCGGGCTTCGTGCTGGGCTGGTCCGAAAGCTGGCGCGTCCCGACCGTGGCGGAGTTTTCGCTGCTGGCGATGGCGGCGCTGTTTCTGACCGTGGGCTATATCACCGCCGTCGCCACCATGCGGGTGGGCGAGATTTCGGTCGTCGCGCCCTTCCGCTACAGCTCGCTGGTCTGGGCGGTGGTGCTGGGGCTGGCGATCTTTGGCGAATGGCCGGATCTCTGGACCTGGGCCGGGTCGGCGCTGGTGGTGGGGGCGGGGATCTATACCATCCTGCGCGAGCGGCAATTGCACGGGAGGGGCTGATGCGGGTGCAGATGCTGGGCCTGTGCCGGTTCTCCTATCTGGGTGGGCGCGGCTTTCAGGTGATGCACGAGACGTTGGAGCAGCGGCGGGCCTTTCTTTACGATCCCGAGCGGCTGGCCCGGCGCTGGTTCTGGTTCGAGAACGTCACCCTGCCCGGGCTGCTGGCCCAGGCCGATCCGGATTTCACCCTGGTGCTGATGACCGGGCCGGACCTGCCCGAGCCCTGGCTGTCGCGGCTGCGCGAGTTGACCGGGATCATGCCCCAGGCCCGGCTGGAGCTGATCCCGCCGATGGAGAAGCATCTGGATGCCTGCCTGGCCGCCACCGCGCCGCATATCGAGCCCGATGCCGATGTGGTCGGCCATTTCCGCCAGGATGACGACGATGCCGTGGCCATCGACTATATCCGCGATGCGCGGCGGGATTTCGCGGCAATGCATCCGCTGTGGGAGCGGCGCCGGCGGCTGTCCTGCGACTATTCCCGCGGGCTGGTGCTGAAGGCGACGCAGGACGGCATCTCGGTCGAGCCGCGGATGATCCATAACGCCGTGGCCGGGCTGACCGTCTATCTACCGCCCGATGCGCAACGCAGCGTGATGCATTTCCCGCATTGGAAGATCGGCCTGTCGATGCCCGGGGTGACGCTGCCCGGCAAGGTGATGTTCGTCCGTTTCCTGAACCACGACAACGACTCGGGCGCGATCGGCGCCAGCTATCCCTGGGACGGCGACCCGGCCGGATGGGCCGGGCTGCTGGCCGAGCGGTTCCGCATCGACCTGGAGACGCTGGACCGCGCCGCCCGCGATTTCGGCCTGCCCGGCGCCGACCGGCCGCGCTGGGGCATGTGAAGGGTATGGGCGGGATGTCCTGCCCCCGGTCCGGTTCCGGGGGGTTGTTGACTCACCCCCGGTTTGCCCATATACGCCGTTCACCCGTCAGGAATCTGATCGGGGCCCAGAACCTCTGTGGTCATGATCCGGGCCGGAATGCCCCGATCCTCTGGTAATTCAACCCGTCCTCCCTCTCTCGGGGATAGGATGGGTTCTGGCGTTTCACGATGGGCGTGATTCGCCGTCGAGAAGTGGCGCAGCCGGTGGCTGCGAGTATTGACGAAAGCAAGACGGGGAACCGAATGCCGACGATCCAACAGCTGATCCGCAAACCGCGGCAGCCCAAGGTGCAGCGCTCGAAGTCGCAGCACCTGCAATCCTGCCCGCAGAAGCGGGGCGTATGCACGCGCGTCTATACCACGACGCCGAAGAAGCCGAACTCGGCTATGCGGAAGGTGGCCAAGGTCCGCCTGACGAATGGTTTCGAGGTGATCTCCTACATTCCGGGCGAAAAGCACAACCTGCAAGAGCATTCGGTGGTGCTGATCCGCGGCGGTCGGGTGAAAGACCTTCCGGGTGTCCGCTACCACATCCTGCGCGGTGTGCTGGATACCCAGGGCGTCAAAGACCGTCGCCAGCGTCGTTCGAAATACGGCGCGAAGCGTCCGAAGTAAGGAGATCCGCATATGTCTCGTCGTCACGCCGCTGAGAAGCGCGAAGTCCTGCCCGACGCCAAATATGGCGATCGCGTGCTGACCAAATTCATGAACAACCTGATGATCGACGGCAAGAAATCGGTTGCCGAACGCATCGTCTACAACGCCCTCGACCGCGTCCAGGGCAAGCTGAAGCGCGAGCCGATCGAAGTCTTCCACGAAGCCCTCGACAACGTGAAGCCCTCGGTCGAAGTGCGCTCGCGCCGCGTCGGCGGTGCCACCTACCAGGTTCCGGTCGAGGTCCGTCCGTCGCGCCGCGAAGCCCTGGCGATCCGCTGGCTGATCGACGCTTCGAAAAAGCGCAACGAGCACACCATGGAAGAGCGCCTCGCGGGCGAGCTGGCCGATGCCGTGAATGGCCGCGGCACCGCCGTCAAGAAGCGTGAGGACACGCATAAGATGGCCGACGCCAACAAGGCGTTCAGCCACTACCGCTGGTAACCGGAAGGAAGGCCCTTAATGGCACGCGAATATCCGCTGGAGCGCTACCGGAACTTCGGGATCATGGCCCATATCGACGCGGGCAAGACCACGACGACCGAGCGGATCCTGTTCTATACCGGCAAGAACCACAAGATGGGCGAGACGCACGAAGGTGCGTCCACCATGGACTGGATGGAGCAGGAAGCCGAGCGCGGCATCACCATCACCTCGGCGGCGACCACCACCTTCTGGCAGCGCCACGAGGATGCGGACTTCACCCCCGATGATTCTGAGCGCTGCCGCTTCAACATCATCGACACCCCCGGCCACGTGGACTTCACCATCGAGGTCGAGCGTTCGCTGGCGGTGCTGGACGGCGCGATCTGCCTTCTGGACGGCAATGCCGGCGTCGAGCCGCAGACCGAGACGGTGTGGCGCCAGGCCGACCGCTACAAGGTTCCGCGGATCGTCTTCGTCAACAAGATGGACAAGATCGGCGCCGATTTCTTCAAATGCGTCGCCATGATCAAGGACCGTACCGGCGGCACGCCTTGCCCGATCGCCCTGCCGATCGGCGCCGAGGATAAGCTGGAAGGCATCGTCGACCTGATCAAGATGGAAGAATGGGTCTGGAAGGGCGAGGACCTGGGTGCCTCGTGGATCCGCCAGCCCATCCGTGAGGAGCTTCAGGACGTTGCCGAGGAATGGCGCGGCAAGATGATCGAGCTCGCCGTCGAACAGGACGACGAGGCGATGGAAGCCTATCTGGAAGGCAACGAGCCCGACGAGGAAACGCTGCGCAAGCTGATCCGCAAGGGCACGCTGTCGCTGTCCTTCTTCCCGGTCATGGCCGGCTCGGCCTTCAAGAACAAGGGCGTGCAGCCGCTGCTGAACGCGGTGGTGGACTTCCTGCCGGCGCCGACCGACGTTCCCGCCTATCTGGGCTTTGCCCCGGGCGACGAGACCGAGACCCGCAACATCGAGCGTTCCGCCTCGGACGACCAACCCTTCTCGGCGCTGGCGTTCAAGATCATGAACGACCCCTTCGTCGGCTCGCTGACCTTCACGCGCATCTATTCGGGCGCGCTGAAGAAGGGCGACCAGATGATGAACTCGACCAAGGGCAAGCGCGAGCGCGTCGGCCGGATGATGGTCATGCACGCCATCAACCGTGAGGAGATCGAGGAAGCCTTCGCCGGCGACATCATCGCGCTGGCCGGCCTGAAGGAAACCACGACGGGCGACACGCTCTGCGATCCGGCCAAGCCGGTGGTCCTGGAAACCATGACCTTCCCCGAGCCGGTGATCGAGATCGCCGTCGAGCCGAAGTCGAAGGCCGACCAGGAGAAGATGGGCCTTGCCCTGCAACGCCTGGCCGCCGAGGATCCGTCCTTCCGCGTCGAGACCGACCTGGAATCGGGCCAGACCATCATGAAGGGCATGGGCGAGCTTCACCTCGACATCCTGGTCGACCGCATGAAGCGCGAGTTCAAGGTCGAGGCGAATATCGGCGCCCCGCAGGTGGCCTATCGCGAAACCATCTCGCAGCCGGCCGAGATCGACTACACGCACAAGAAACAGACCGGTGGTACCGGCCAGTTCGCGCGCGTGAAGCTGCAGATCGAGCCGACCCAGCCGGGCGAGGGCTACTCGTTCGAATCGAAGATCGTCGGCGGTGCGGTGCCCAAGGAATACATCCCGGGCGTCGAGAAGGGCATCAAGTCCGTCATGGACTCGGGTCCGCTGGCCGGCTTCCCGGTGATCGATTTCAAGGTGGCGCTGATCGACGGTGCCTTCCACGACGTCGACTCCTCGGTCCTGGCCTTCGAGATCGCGGCGCGTGCCGCCATGCGCGAAGGTCTGAAGAAGGCGGGCGCCAAGCTGCTCGAGCCGATCATGCGCGTCGAGGTGGTGACGCCGGAGGAGTATACCGGCTCGATCATCGGCGACCTGACCAGCCGTCGCGGCATGGTCCGCGGCCAGGACTCGCGCGGCAATGCGAACGTCATCGACGCCTTCGTGCCGCTGGCCAACATGTTCGGCTATATCAACAACTTGCGTTCGATGTCCTCGGGCCGCGCGGTGTTCACGATGCAGTTCGACCATTACGAGGCCGTGCCGCAGAACATCTCGGACGAGATCCAGAAGAAATACGCGTAATCCCGGCGGTGCGTGGGCGACCGCGCACCCTACCAACCCCGTAGGGTGCGTGGCTGCACGCACCGTCAACATAAGGAGCCATGCCCATGGCAAAGGCAAAGTTTGAACGGACGAAACCGCACGTCAACATCGGGACGATCGGTCACGTTGACCACGGCAAGACGACGCTGACGGCTGCGATCACGAAGTATTTCGGTGAATTCAAGGCCTATGACCAGATTGACGGCGCCCCCGAGGAGCGTGCGCGGGGCATCACCATCTCGACCGCGCATGTGGAATACGAGTCGGAGAACCGTCACTACGCGCACGTGGACTGCCCCGGCCACGCCGACTACGTGAAGAACATGATCACCGGCGCGGCGCAGATGGACGGGGCGATCCTGGTGGTGAACGCCGCCGACGGCCCGATGCCGCAGACCCGCGAGCACATCCTGCTGGGCCGCCAGGTCGGCATCCCCTACATGGTGGTCTACCTGAACAAGGTCGACCAGGTGGACGACCCGGAGCTTCTGGAACTGGTCGAGATGGAAGTGCGCGAGCTTCTGTCCTCCTACGACTA
>NZ_LLWQ01000213.1 GCF_001447385.1 Paracoccus sp. MKU1
GTCGGCGAAGATCGCCTCGGTCAACCCGTGCCGCTCCAGGAGATGCCGGAAGTTGAGGATCGTGGTCTCGTCGGGAATGCGGTCGTCGCCGAGCTCGATCCCGGCAAACCGCCGCATTGCCTCGCTATCGTAGAGCGTCTCCTCGGCCATCGGGTCGCTCAGCGCGTACCAGTTCTGCAAGAAGTAGACCCGCAGCATCGTCTCCAGCGGCATCGGTGGCCGCCCACCCTTCGGCCCCACCTTCGGATAGTGCGGCGCGATCAGCGCCAGGAGACGGCCCCATGGCACCACGGCATCCATCTCCGCCAGGAACTGCTCCCGCCGCGTCACCTTCTTCTTCATCGCTTCGCGAAGACCGGGAATGGCGGGCTGCTTCGGCATCGGCGGAACTCCTTAAAGGCGTTCCCGCAGTCTATCAGATCACGCCAGAGCCGGGAGGTTCTTCAGGGGTTCCTTATCTCTTCTTTGACTTCACGTTCAGTCGCCAAACCCCTCGCGACAATGTCTTCGATGTCATGAATGCCATAGGCAATGTCATCAGCGAGTTCGAGAATACTGCAGTCAAGGCTATGATGGGCTCCTTTGCCGTCGGCTGATGTTATCAGTTGCTTTTGATCGGCAACGGAAAATCCCTCAAGCGCCCATTCCACAACACTTTCCTCGTCTTCGTGGAACGACTTAGGCGGCTTCTTCACATAGTCAGCGAGGTTGAAAGACTTCATCGAACGCGGATATTTCAACACTGCGAGAACCAAACGACGCGTCGGATACAGCCCTTTCCCTCGCGCCTTGTACTTCTCAAGTTTCGTGAGAATGCGAAGGGTCTGCCCGTTTCCTTCGAATCCCCCATGGCGCAACATGGCCTTGTGCAGCGCTTGCTCTCCTTTGTGCCCGAAGGGCGGATGCCCAAGATCGTGAGCGAGGCACGCGGCTTCAATCAGATCACGCGCTGGCAGCCAATCTTGCGCATCCTTGTGGAAGATGGCTTTCTTGAATTGCAGAGCTTCCAGTAGACCATAGCCGATCTGGGACACTTCGATGGAATGTGTCAGGCGAGTTCGATGAAAATCACCCTCGCCAGTACCCATCACCTGTGTCTTACCTTGCAGCCGCCGAAATGCCGCCGAATGCATTATGCGCGCGCGGTCCCTCTGAAATGGTGACCGCTTATCTTTTGAACGGTTGGGCTGATCTTCGTGCAGACGTTCTTGGAAAAAGGCAACATTAGAGGTCATAGGGATGTCCTGGAGCAAATACTCGGGGTCGATGCTAGATCGAAAAGCAAAGCCCTTGAATGGCAGTTATGAGGAAGCTGCGTTGCAACATCTTCATCGCGGGCGAACGTCCGGAGAGGGCCGAGCTTCTCAGTTGGCAGCCAGTCACGGAGCGGCAGAGATGTCCACCGCAAAGACCAGAAAGAAAAGCCCGGTCAGGAGGACCGGGCGATGTGGGAAACGGAGCAGTGGTGGACGGGGTAGCGAAGGCCACCCCGCCTGAGCATCATTCAGCGGCGACCATCGACTGGACGTCTTCCTCCTCGGTAGCTTCGTCGTCTTCATCGTCCACGGAGAGGAAGTCAGGCAGATCGACGGCATCCGCTGCGCCATCTACGGCGCTGTCGGCTTCGGCATCGCGCTCCACCATGCGCAGCGGCTCCGGAAGCCAGCCGGTTTCGGCCAGCAGGCGCTCGGCCTCCTTCGCCATGTCACCCTTCTTCAGGTGCTCGATGAGCTGGGCCGCCCGCTCGCCGGCGCCCTCATGCACCGCCTCGATGATCCGCGGCTTGGTCAC
Organism: Paracoccus sp. MKU1; assembly: GCF_001447385.1. GTDB lineage: Bacteria > Pseudomonadota > Alphaproteobacteria > Rhodobacterales > Rhodobacteraceae > Paracoccus. Next base: position 1,792 of record NZ_LLWQ01000213.1, read on the forward strand.
ACGGCCGAGATAGTTGGCGACGGTCGGGCGCCAGCCCACCGCCACCATGTCGAGGCCCGTTGCCCGCGCCAGCCGGTCGGCCTGGGACAGGCGCACGTCGAGCCCGTGCTGGCTGACGCCCATACCGCCATAGGGGTTGGGCTTCTCGTGCAAGGCGTTGACGCCGAAACTGACGCAATGGGCGAGCAACTCCATCCGGGTGTCGTCGTCCTGACCGGAGAGCCAGTCCCAAAGCGCAGCATCGTCGGCAGGGATGTGATCGCCCCAGTGTTCGTGCCGCTCGGCGATGGCGCGCGCCGAGACGCTTTCGCCGATGTCGTCGGCCTGCGCCGGGAAATGAACCTCCCGGACATGGGCCTCCAGACACCCCTTGGTGGAATGCGGCAGGAAGCAATCGGTGACCAGCCGATGCAGCAGCGCCGTCATGGCGACATGCGGGTTCGCCGCCACGGCATCGCGGAGCGCCAGCGTGCGATGCGCGGTCAGCTCGCTGACCAGGCGGTCGGGCAGAGGCCGGATGGATTCGACCTCATCGTCCTCCTCGTGTTCGGTCGCCGTGCCACCCACCATGATGACCGCGCGCTGCACACCACCGGACTCGCCTCCCTCGGGAGAACACCCATCAGCACCCTGCCCTTCCTGACCTTCCATCGCCTCGTCGTCGGCACGGACATAGCCGCGCTCGACGGAGAGCTGGCCGTCATGGCGGATGCTGACGAAGACACCGGCCCTCGCCATCTGGTCCGCGTCATACCGCATCGGCCGGGCCTCGAAGGCCTCCAGCGCCTCCTCGATCTCGCCGAGCCGCGCGTCCACCTCGTTGGGGAACTCGTCAGCCTCGGCATATTCCGCCTCCAGCGCGTCGAACTCGTCCCGCAGCTTCTCACGCTCGGCACGTTCGTCGTCAGTCAGGTCGATGGTGGTGCCGGCCAGACGGCGCATGCCATTGGTATGGCCATAGGGGAAGTCCGCCGCGACCTCGATCCACTTCCAGCCTTCGGCGGCGATGGTCTCCGCTTCGGCCTTCAGCTTCTCGCCGGCCAGCCGGTCGAGCAGCACCGGGTCCTGAAGCCAGCCGCCATCGTCCTGCTGGAAGAGATCGCGCAGCACATAGCCGCCCGCCGCCTCGTAAGCCTCGATGCCGACGAAGAGCGCCCGCTTGTCGGAAGCCCGCACCGTGGTCTCGGTCAGCATGCGACGGATGGTGTAAGGCTCCTTCTGCCAACTATCCTTGATCGCCTCCCAGACCTGTTCCTGCCGCGCATGGTCGTCGGAGACGGTGAAGGCCATGAGCTGTTCCAGCGTCATGCCGTCCTCGGCATAGGTCTCGAGCAGCGCCGGCGAGACCGAGACCAGGCGCAGGCGCTGCTTCACCACCTTGGCGTCGACGAAGAAAGCGGCGGCGATTTCCTCCTCGCTCATGCCCTTCTCACGAAGGACCTGGAAGGCGCGGAACTGGTCGAGCGGATGCAGCGGCGCGCGCTCGATATTCTCGGCCAGCGAGACCTCGTCGATCAGGATGTCGTCTCCGGCGTCCGAGACGATACAGGGCACCGGCGCGGTCTTGTTGAGGCGCTTCTGTTTGACCAGAAACTCCAGCGCCCGGTAGCGGCGGCCGCCAGCCGGCACTTCGAAGAGGCCGGTTTCCTGCCCTTCGGCGTCGAGCTCGGGGCGGACATGCAGGGACTGGATCAGCCCGCGGCGGGCGATGGACTCGGCCAGTTCCTCGACCGAGATCCCGGCTTTCACCCGCCGGACATTGGACTGGCTGAGCACCAGCTTGTTGAAGGGGATGTCGCGCGAGGACGACAGGGTGATCTTCTGAATGGCAGTGGCCATGTCAGGGTCTCCATGACGGACGCCGGGGAGCCTCTCTCTCCGGCAACCAGCCCGTCACGAAGCTCCCCCCACTCCTTTCCCTCTCATGGCCGAGCCGCGGATGAATGCGCATACGCATCAGAGCTCACCGCGGGCACGCAGGCTGGTCTCCCGGCCAGCACCGGTGATGATGTGGTCGTGCAGTATCACCCCCAGGGACGCACAGGCGTTTCGGATTTCCTTGGTCATCGCGAGGTCGGCCGCCGAGGGCTCGGGATCGCCGGCCGGATGATTGTGGACGATGATCAGCGCCGAGGCATTGAGCGCCAGGCAGCGCCGCAGCACCTCCCGGGGATAGACCGGGACATGATCGACCGAGCCGATGGCCAGGCATTCGTCAGAGATCAGCCGGTTCCTGCGATCGAGATAGAGGACATGGAAACGCTCCACATCGCCCCTGATGGTGAGGGCGCAATAGTCGAGCACCGCCTGCCAGGACGTCAGGACAGGGTTCTGATTGAGGTGGCGCAGCAGGATCTGCCGGGCCTCGTAGACCACCGTCTGCTCCTGGGCCGAGAAGCGGAGCGGTTGCGCTTCGATGGCGGATATTCTCGTGTTTCGTGTCATGGTCCTGTTCTCCGACGGGCAGCCGGCCGGGCGCCGAACTTTCACCGCGTCACGAGGAGAAGCGCCGCCCTCTTCCTGCGAAGCGAGCGGCGCCGAAGCTGCAGAACCCCTCAAGAACGCGGGGGCTCCGCATCGGGGCGTGTTCCGCCTGGCAGACGGCCCGAGCGATAAAGCAGGCGCTCGGCATCGCGAATGCTGCCGGCATCCCGGGCGGCCTCGGTCCAAACCGAGATCGGGAAATCCCCCGTGAACAGCAGATCCCTCTCGATACCCATGCCGAAGGGCAGCCGAATGGAGCGCAGTTCGTTGAGGCTCCAGGAGCCAAGTTCGGGGTAGCCAATGTCGGCCAGGCCAAACATGATGTCGCCGTCCTCATCGAGCTCGGTCGCAAGCCAGACACCGGCGCCAAAGGGATTGAAGAACTTCACGACCGGAATGTGATCCTGATCGCGATCGCGGCCATTCGCCAGCAAACGGTCACGCTGTGTGTCGGTCAGGAGGATCATGCCGCAGCCCTCCCTTCCGTCGGGGGCTGCCGCTCAACATCGGTGCTGTCGTCGGGCAGATGGGCCAGCAGCCAGTCGGCCGCCTTGCTGGCCTGCGAGGCGGCACGCACGATGGCCCGCGAATCCTCGCGCATCACCTCCAGCCACGCGCCCACGTAATCGGCGTGGCGCACGGTCGGCACGATCCCGAGCGAGGCGCAACAAAACGCACTCGAAATCTCGGCGATCAGTTCCTCGAAAGCGTATGTCTTCGTGCCGAAATTCCCCGAGAAGTCCCGCCCCAACCGTGAGGCATGTCCTGTCGCGTGCCCCATCTCGTGCAGTGCCGTGCGGTGCCAGTTGATCGGCTCGAAATAGGCCTGCGGAGGGGGCACCTGCACGTAATCGAGCGCGGGAACATAGAAGGCGCGGTTGCCACCGATCCGGAAGTCGATACCAGTCGCGGCGATCAGTGCCTCGACCCGCGGCTCGATCAGCCCGGGCGGCGGTGGCGGTGCCTCGACGGCGATGTCGTCGGGCAGACCCTCGCATTGCGCCGCGTTGAACACGGTAAAGCGCTTCAGGAACGGGATGCTGTTTGCATCTTCTCCGGTCTCCCGCGCGCGGCGCTTCTCGTCGTCAGGCGTGAACCGGTCGGCATAAACGACGGTTGTGCCGCGCTCGCCCTTGCGGACATTACCGCCGAGCGACAGCGCCTGGCGGAAGGTCAACCAATGCTGGGTTGGATAGCCCTGCTGGATCACGGCTCCCCAGAGGATCAGGACATTGATCCCGGAATACTGCCGACCCGTGCTGGCGTTGCGCGGCATGGCGAGCGGCGCTTGCGCCGCCGCCGTCCCCCAGGGCTGGACCCAGGGCAGCCGGCCTCCCTCCAACTCGGCGATGATCTTGTCGGTGATGTCGTCATAAAGGTTCGTGCCCGGGCCGCTCTTGCGGGCCGCGCGATGCTCTCTGGCCATCGGAATGATCTCCGCGACGGGCGCCGGAGGCCTCTCCTCCAGCCCTCAACCCGCCACGGCCGAACGGCCCGCACTCTCACTCTCAGGGGGCGTTGCGGGGTCTCCCCGCTGATGGGGGTGCGTCGGCAACGCCAGTGGCGACGAGGGGGAAGGCTTTCCCCCAGACAATCCTCGTATTCAGCCGAGGCAGGCATAAAAAGGCAAAAGCCACCAACCGCGAGCCGCCAATCCCCGACGTGTTGTAATCCCCAGGATATCTGCGCTTATCTGACACGCAATCGCGGTGCCTGCTTTCCAGCGCCAGACGCCTTCCTTCCCGCGAGCTCGGACTCAAAGCCAACGGGCAATAAAAGAGGACCAAATGACGGATATCGATCTTAACGCCTTGTCGCTTCCCGAACTGAAGCAGTTGCAAAAGAATGTTGCGAAGGCCATCGCCAGTTTCGAGGACCGTCGCAAGGCCGAGGCCCGCGCCAAGGTTGACGACTTGGCCCGCGAACTCGGTTTCAGTTTCGACGAGCTTGCGGAAGCGGCTCCCACCCGGAAACGGGCGCCGTCTGCGCCCAAGTACCGCCATCCGGAAAACGCCGAAATCACCTGGTCCGGCCGTGGGCGCAAACCGGCATGGATCGCCGAGGCGCTGGCTTCGGGAAAATCGCTCGAGGATTTTGCGATCTGATCGGGGAGACCTGCCTTGTACCAGCCCGCGAATGCCGTCCGCCTGCATGTCTCTCTGGCGGAGATTGACCCGCCGATCTGGCGGCGACTTGTCGTGCCGTCGGACTGGACGCTCGACAGGCTGCACTTGGTGCTGCAGGCCGCGTTCAGCTGGACCGACAGCCATCTGCATGAGTTCCGGATCGGCGGGCTGCGCTATGGCGACCCCGATCAGCTTGAGGATGGTTTCGGGGGCCCGCAGACCTTCGACTACACTGAGGTCAGGCTGGCGGATTTCACCGGCCAGGATCTGACCTTCACTTATCTCTACGACTTTGGCGATGACTGGACCCATGTGATCCGGATCGAGGAGTGGCTATCCCTCGATCCCCTGCCCCGCCACGCAGAATGCACCGAAGGTGCCCGTGCCCGGCCGCCCGAGGATGTCGGCGGCCCCTGGTCCTATGCCGATTTCCTCGAGACCATCCGCGATCCGAACCATGAGGACCACAGTTCCAACCTTCGCTGGGCCGGCGGGCATTTCCATCCGGACTGGTTCGACATCGACCTGATCAACAAGGATCTGCGCAACACCTTCCGCAAGAACACCAGCCGACGCCTGCATCAGCCCAAGCCAAAGCCTTCTGGTCGGTGAGCGCAGAGGGCTCGGCCCTCAAGGCGGTGCCGCGGGCCAGGATGACCCTCCTCCCAGCTGTTCAGATTTCTGGCATCGCCTCTGTGCCCGCCTGGATGCATCCCATCGTAAAACAGATCGTCGCCTACGTCTGAAGGTCGCCCCCCATCAGATACGCTCCTTATGTGCGACCGGATTGCGCGTCTTGCCGTCGTTCCTTGGCTCCCACATCAATGTTACCTATACGTCTCTTCAGACAACATGAAGATATGGATACAGATCATATTCTTGCTGTTTTAGCGGGATGATGATATGTTTTCAGATCAATATCGATCACATGAATCGCAAAGGTATCCTTGGTGCCCGAAACAACCTCTCTTCACACGATCGGCGCACAGCTTCGCCGGGCGCGGCTGGCCGCCGGGTTGACCCAGGAACAGGTCGCCGAGTTGGCTGGCATTTCCCGCCCGCGCTACCGCGACATCGAGACGGGCGCTGCCGCCGCGCGCGCCACTACTCTGATGAATGTCGCACGCGCGCTCGGGCTCGAGATGATGTTGATCCCGCAATTCCTGGTGCCCGCGGTCGGCACCCTGCTCAGCCCCGAGGCTGGGGAGGATGCCCCGGCTTTCGCACCGCAGCCGGAGCCTGACGATGAGCGCTGAACCAACCGCCGCCAATGTTCAGGCGCTGGATATCTTCCTGAACCAGCACAAGGTCGGCACCATAGTCCGAACCCCGGGCGATTTCAACGCTTTCAGCTTCGATGCTGCCTATCGTGCGACAGGTGGATACCCCATCCTCAGTCTCTCCTTCCGGGCGGCGAATGGCGGGCTGCGCAAGGATCCGCGGCCGATCGCAGGTGCCCTGCCGGCCTTCTTCGCCAACCTGCTTCCCGAGGACAAGCTGCGCGATGCGATGGAAAAGCATCACGCCGGGCGCGTCCGTCCCGGCAATGACTTCGACCTGCTCGCGGCGCTCGGGGCCGACTTGCCCGGCGCAGTGCGCGCCCTTCCGGGCGACGGCCCTGCCCTGGCCCCGGCGAAGCCCACGCAGACGGCGCCGAAAGCTCGCTTCTCTCTGGCCGGCGTCCAGATGAAACTCTCGGTGATGAAGAACACCGGCAAGGGCGGCGGGCTGACCGTGCCGCTCGGCGACGGCGACGGACAATATATCGCCAAGTTCCCCTCCACAGCTTTTCCGGCGGTGTCGGAAAACGAATTTGCCAACCTCGCACTGGCCGAAGCGATCGGCATGGAGGTGCCCGAGCGCGAGCTGGTCACTCGTGACCAGTTCGACGGCATCCCAGCGGAATTCGAGACCATGACCGAGGGGCGGGTCCTGCTGCTGCGCCGCTTCGATCGCGGGCCGGGCGGCCAGCGCATCCATATCGAGGATTTCGCCCAGGTGTTCGGTATCCCCCCCGCGCGCAAATACGAAGGCGCAGCCTATCACGATATCGCATCAGCGCTCAGCATCGCCATTTCTCCGTTGGCGGCGCTGGAGTTTGTCCGGCGTCTCGCGCTCTCGGTGATCATGGGCAATGGCGACATGCACCTGAAAAACTGGTCGCTGATCTACCCCGGGGACGGCAACGCCCCTGCCCTCGCGCCCGTCTACGACCTGCTCTCGACCATCCCCTATCTTCCTGCGGACGACCTGGCCCTGTCGCTCGGCGGCGAGCGCGCCTTCAAAGCACTGACCTCGGCGCGCTGGAAGACTTTCGCCAACCGCGCCAAGCTCCCCGAACCCGCCGTTTTGAAGGCGGTTGCCGAAACCGTTCAGGCGGTCGACGCGCATTGGTGGAATCTGCCCGAACGCGCCGTCGTACCCGGCGCGGTCCTGGAGCGCATCGACGCCCATGTCCGGACGATGACGGCCATTCTGGTCGGGTGACCGGGCGACCGAAGTCGGGAATTTCCGGACCAGCCCCAGTTGGTGATCATGGATCGGCAAGCCATATCGGCAGTGACAATCTGTCCAACCTAATGGCGGGACGGACACTCCATTCAGACGAAATTCATTCAGCCTGCGCGGGTTGCATGAAGATCGCGGCTACGGCGGCTGAATCGCGACGTATCGCGCGAATGAGAAGGAAACAAAGCACGAAAACTCGTGTGCAAATACTGCACACATAACCCATCAAGCATTTGATTCACAACAACAATCCACCTTATCCATCATCGGCGCAACGGAAAGCCGGGCCGCATCCGCGATGCCATTGTTCTGGACCGTGGTCATGGGTTCCGACTGCCTTATTGCGGTGGTACCGCCTCCCCGGCTCGAACGGGGGACCTCTAGATCCACAATCTAGCGCTCTAACCAACTGAGCTAAGGCGGCACAGGCGGGTATCTAGCCCCAGCACGGCGCCGGTGCAAGCCCGTCTTGCCGGTTTTTCGCATGCGGGTTAAGGAAAATCCCCAGATCCACCGGCCAGGCGCCAGGAGAACCAGCATGAGCATCAACAGCCAAAGCGACATCGCCGCCAATCTTCAGATCGGCCCCACCGACCACGGGATGGTCCGGATCTATGTCGAGGCCGAGAACATCGACCTGCCGCTGGATTTCGACCCCGAGGAGGCTGAGGAAATCGCCGAGGAGCTGCTGGCCGCCGCCGAGGCCGCGCGCAGCATCGGCGGTCCCGGCAAGCCGGGCAAGGGCGTCAAGAAGCCGCGCCGCTGATCCCCATCGGATCGGTCAGCGCCAGCAGCCGCGCCGTCGAGACCCGGGCGATGTCGCGCAGAAGCCGGCTGCGCCGTGCCCCCGCCAGCCGCGATTCGGGACCCATGCGGATCAGCTCGGCACCCCAGGGATCGGCGCGGATCAGGCCCGAGTCCTCGGGCAGCAACTCCTCGGGGAAATCGGCATCCACTGCCCAGAAGAAGCGGTCGCAGAACTGCAGATAGCCCCGCCATTTCCGGTCCGAGACGAAATCGGCCCGGCAGCTCTTGCATTCGACGACCCAGATTTCTCCCTTGGGCGAGACCGAGATCACGTCGACCCGCAGCCCGCCCGTCGGCACGAACTCCGGCAGCGCGGCATGGCCAAGCCCGGTCAGCAGCCGCGCCACCCCGCGCGTCAGCCGCTGCCCCGGCAGGGCGGGCAGAAGATCGGCGGTCGGATCGGCGGCGCTGCTCATGCGCCCACCATGAACGAAAGGGAAACATTTCGCAAGCCCGCGTCGCCCTTGCAGCCCGTGGGCGGCCGTCCTATCTTTGGGGCTGGCGGGTTTCTGCTCTTCTCGTGCGCGGCCATTTTTCTCACTGGCCTATAATTTCACCGAGGGGGCTGGCTCTGTCGGGGCCCTGGTCCCGTTATCCGGCGCCCACCTGGACATCCAGGCTTTCGGGGAAACCTGCGCCGCCACGGTCGCTGCGGTTCCCGCCACCGCTTTCCCTTTCCTCCGCCCATGAAAAAAGGGCGGCCCGAAGGCCGCCCATGGAGAGAGAGGAGGGATCTTCTTTCTGCTCGATCAGAAGCCGTAGACCAGCGACACGCCCAGCGTGTTGTCGGTGCGGATCGCGCGGTCCGAGACATATTCGGTTTTGTAGGACACGCGGGTCGCCAAGGCGTCGGACATCTTGAAGTTCAGGCCCAGTTCGTTGGTGGCCGTGTCGTTGCTGTCCGAGGTCAGGTAGTCAGTATCGTTGGTCAGGAAGAAGTTGTCGTTGATGCGGTGATAGAACCGCGACGACAGGATGTAGCCGACTTCCGTGTCCGAGGTGTAGGTGCGGGGATCGGCGTCTTCCAGTTCCACCTTCTTGGTGTAGCGCACGCCGACACCGGCCTGCACGCGCCAAGCGGTCGTGTCGGTGTTGATCACGCGATAGCCCGGACCCACGCCGAGGAAGGCGTCACGCTTGAGCCGGCCCTGCTGATCGGCGATCTCCTCGGCGGTCAGGCCCTCGAAGTCGCCAGCCAGGCCGTCGGTCGCCAGGCGGCCCAGGGCGAAGGCATAGAAGCGCTCGTTGATGTTGTAGAGACCGTCATAGATGACATAGGTCTTTTCGGTATCCTTGTCGCCGTCGTCGTCTTCGCCATATTCAAGCAGGATGCCGACCGATTGCGAGAAGGCGCCCTGGTTGTGCGACAGGCGGCCGGCCAGGCTGAAGTCCTGGTTTTCGTTGTTGCCGGTGCGGCCGGCATAGGTCAGCGCGACCGAACCGAAGGTGCCTTGGCGGCGCTCGGGATTGCCGAAGCGATAGGCGTCGGACGAGCGGTCGAAATCGTCGCGGACCGCCTCCTCGACGTCCCGCATCTGTTCGTTGACTTCCGTGATGCCGGTGGCATCGGCGCCCGTGGCGATTTCGGATTGCGCGAAAGCGGGGGCCGAGAACGCGGCGGCCAGGGCGGTGGCACCGGCGAGGTAAGCAAGCGTCTTCATTGTGTCAGTCCTTTTCCGAACCGTTTCGTGTCCGTGGTACCGGCCTTCCGGGGCCACGAGCATCTCTGCTGGCCCAGAGGTAGAACCGCGCCGCCGGCTGATAAAGGGGGCCGGAAAATTGCGGACCGACTCTCAAAAACGTGAAATTCCCTGGGAACCGGCACGTCGGCGGAAAATGGATCATGCAAAATTGTGATGAAACCAATTCGCCGCATGGTTGCATGACAATTTCCACAGCGACGTCAGTTGGTAATAGGGCACCACATCGCTCACGAAAGACGACGTTCCGGTAACATGCGCGGGACGGGCCCTGCCTGCACAAAAAAAGGGCAGCCGCGAGGGGCTGCCGGCAAGGTAAAATTGTTGCGAAAGGCCCACAGTGGCGCCGCAAAAATGCAGCGGCGCAAACCCGGTCAGCGCGGGCGCGCAGCGGCGGGGGCCAGAGCCGGTGCGGGCCGGCGGCGAATCCGCTGCCGCAGCCCGCCGCGCGGGCCGTCCCGGCGTGCCATCAACATGACGCGAATGCCGAACTGCACGCCGGAAAACAGGATGGTATGGAAAAACACCAGCATCAGCACGGCGATCCAGCCGCCACGCGTCGCGGTCACCAAATGCCGCAGCGTGGCCACGTCCAGCGCCAGCAGCAGCGCGGTGAACACCAGCGCCAGCACGAAGCCGATGGCGATACTGACGATATACAGCCGGATCAGTTGCGGCATGTTCTTTCCCGGAAGCTGCTGGACCAAACCATTCTAGCGCGGATTGCGGCAAAGCCCGAGGGGAAAATGCCGCCTGCGGGCCGCGTCAGAATGCGTCGGGCCGGGCCTCGCGCGCCATATGGTCCAGCACGGCATTGACGAATTTCGACTCGCGGCCCTCGGCGAAGAAGGTCTGCGCCAGCCGGACATATTCGGTAATGACCACCTTGGGCGGCGTCTTGGGCGTCACCAACTCCGCCCCCGCGGCCCGGAAAACCGAGCGCAGCACCGGGTCGATGCGGCCGATCGGCCATTTCGCCACCAGGGCGCGGTCGGTCATCTGGTCGATCTTGGACTGCCAGGTGACGGCATCGTCCACGATGCGGGTGAACAGTGCCTGATCCGCCTCGGCCGAGACGATATCCTCGTCCTCGTCCTCGCGGCCGATGCGCCAAGTCAGGAATTCGCGCTGCACGCGGTCGGCCGACTGGCCCGCCGCCTCCATCTGGAACAGCGCCTGCACCGCATAAAGCCGCGCGGCCGCGGCGCGGGCCTGCCGCACCTGCCGGTCGCCTTCGCGGCGCGTCTTGTCGCCCGACCCGCTCATGCGCTGCCGGGCCCGTCGATTTCGCCGGCCAGCTTGATGACGTCGCGCGGCGCCGCGGCGTCACCGCGCGGCGATTGCGCCGCCCAGCCGCGCTTGAGCGCGACCAGGTGCAGCGCCGCCGCCGCCGCGCCGCCGCCCTTGTTCTGGCCCTGCGGATCGGCGCGGACCTCGGCCTGCTCGTAATTCTCGACCGTCAGGATGCCGTTGCCGATGCAATGCCCTTGCAGGCCCAGCAGCGTCAGCCCGCGCGAGCTGTCGTTGCAGACGGTGTCGTAATGCGTCGTCTCGCCCCGGATCACGCAACCCAGCGCCACGTAGCCGTCATAGAGATTGCGGCTGGCGGCCAGGGCAATGGCGCTGGGGATCTCCAGCGCGCCGGGCACCTCGACCAGATCGACCGCGGCGCCGGCGGCTTCCGCCACGGCGCGCGCGCCGGCGATCATCCCGTCGGCGATCTGGCGGTAATAGGGCGCGACCACGATCAGCAGGCGCGCGCCGCCCTCGATCCGGGGCAGCGGCAATTGATGATGTTCGATGCTGGCGGCCATGGGGTCACTCGTTGGGAATCGAACGGGTGGAATGGATCGAAAGCCCGTAGGCGTCAAGCCCGACCACCTTGACCGGCGCCGAATTGGTCAGCACCACCAGCTCCGACAGGCCGAGCGCGGACAGGATCTGCGCGCCAAGCCCGTATTGCCGCAGCACATGCGAGGACACCTCGTCCTGGCGCGGCAGGCGCGGCTCCAGATCGCGGAACAGCACCACCACCCCCCTGCCCTCCTCGGCGATGATGCGCATCGCGGCGCCGAGGGTGCCGGCATTCTCGCGCCCGATGCCCAGCACGTCATGCAGCGGGTCCAGCACGTGCATGCGCACCGGGACCGGGCCGGGTGCGGTCAGGTCGCCCTTGGTCAGCACGATATGCTCGGCGCCCGAGGTCTCGTCGGCAAAGATGCGCATCATCCAGTCGCCGCCAAAGATCGAATGCACAGCGCGCTGGCCGCGCTCGGCGATCAGGTTGTCGTGGCGGCGGCGATAGGCGATCAGGTCGCTGATGGTGCCGATCTTCAGCCCGTGTTTCTGGGCAAAGGCGATCAGGTCCGGCAGCCGCGCCATCGAGCCGTCCTCGTTCATGATCTCGCAGATCACGCCCGAGGCATTCAGCCCCGCCAGCCGCGCCACGTCCACCGCCGCCTCGGTATGGCCGGCGCGCACCAGCACGCCGCCGTCGCGGGCGCGCAGCGGAAAGACATGGCCGGGAGTGGCGATGTCGGCCGCGCCCTTGCTCGGGTCGATGGCCACCGCCACGGTATGGGCGCGGTCATGGGCCGAGATGCCGGTGGTCACGCCCTCGCGCGCCTCGATCGACATGGTGAAGGCGGTTTCGTGCCGGCTGGAATTCTTGGGGCTCATCAGTTGCAGGCCGAGCGCGTCGATTCGCGCCGCCGGCATGGCCAGGCAGATCAGCCCGCGGCCATGCGTGGCCATGAAGTTGATCGCCTCGGGCGTGGCCATCTGTGCCGGGATGACCAGATCGCCCTCGTTCTCGCGGTCCTCGTGATCGACCAGGATGAACATGCGGCCGTTGCGGGCCTCGTTGATGATCTCCTCGGTGGGAGAGATCGCGTCGGACCAGTCACGCTCGACCGGTCCCGGCTTGTCATAGTGCATCCGCCGCTCCTGCAAAGAACTTCTGGCCGGTGACGAAACCCGCCAGCCCGCCCGCCATCATCATTTCCCGCTCATGCCCGGTCTCGCCGATCATCAGCACCGTATCGCCGGGCAGGCCCTGAGCCTTCAGCCAGCCCTTCATCCTGTCCCGCATCGCCGACCAGCTGTCGCCAAAGGGCGGCAGGCGTTCGGCCGAGACCGCCCCGATCTGCACCGCGATCACATCCGGCGCAAGCCCCGGCGCGCAGCCCAGATGCGGCGCGGCGGCACTTTGCGCGATGCGCCTGCGCTCGGCCGCGCCGACCGGCTGGTGGTCGCGGAACACTCCCAGCGCGTTCGTCGAATAGAGAAAGGCCACCAGGTCGCGGCCCGTCGTCGCCCGCACCCCGGCATAGGTCTTGTAGTCCAGCCCCAGCTCCTTCGCCCGGCGGACCTGCATGCGCACCACCTCGACCGGCAGTCGCGCGCCCAGCAGTTCGCGCCGCGCCACGGACCAGCAATGGGCGCGAAAGCCGTGACCCGCCAGCGCGGCCAGCGCCGGGCCGCGATTATGGCCGATCCCGGCCATCAGCCCGCCTCGGCCAGCCGCGCGACATAGCGCGCCAGCGTGTCGATTTCCAGGTTCACCTCGTCGCCCGCCTGCACCTCGCCCCAGGTGGTCACCGCCTGGGTATGCGGGATGACGTTCACGCCGAAGCGGTCGCCCTCGACCTCGTTCACCGTCAGCGAGGTGCCGTTCAGCGCCACCGAGCCCTTGGGTGCGATGAAGCGCGCCAGCGCCTTGGGCGCGCGCAGGGTGATACGGGTGCTGTCGCCCTCGTCGCGCATCTCCTCGATCACCGCGACGCCGTCGACATGGCCCGAGACGATATGCCCGCCCAGCTCGTCGCCGACGCGCAGGGCGCGCTCCAGGTTCAGCCGCTTGCCGGGCGCCCAGCCATTGGCGCCGATATTGGTCTTGGAGATGGTCTCGGCCGAGATGTCCACGTCGAACCAGTCCGATCCCCTCTCGACCACGGTCAGGCAGATGCCGTCGCAGGCGATCGAGGCGCCCAGATCGACCCCCGCCATCTCGTAATGGCAGGAGATCCGCGCCCGCATGTCGCCGCGCATCTCGACGCGGGAAACCTCGCCGATATCGGTGATGATGCCGGTAAACATGGCGCCCCCTTCCTTTGGCTGCCCGAGAACTAGAGCCTCGGCGCGTGATCTTCAAGCAAAGCTGCAACGGTCGAATCTGTCCTTTAGGGCAAATGCTTGGGAAAGCCCGTGACAGGGGCGGAACTTTCGTGCAATTAGATTGGGCATGACCTCGGTGGTAGGGCCCCGCCTGTAGCGAAAAGCCCAAATCCTGCAAAACCCCGACCCCAAGGCTCCCATGCAACGACCCAAGACCGGAATTCGTTATTTTCGTGATTCTGGCGCCGTGTTGCCGTCGCCGACGGCGGCCGCGCCGCTGCCCCTCGTCATGCGCCGGCTGGCGCCGGTGGCCGCCACGGCCGGCCTGCCGGCCGCGCAACGGGTGTTTTTGATGCTGCAAGGGCCACATGGCCCGTTCTTCGACCGGGTCGGGCGGCTGCTGCGCGATACCGGGGCCCAGGTCTGGCGCGTCGGCTTCAACGCGGGCGACGAGTTCTTCTGGTCCGACAAGGCCCGGTTCATCCGCCATGGCAGCGGGCCCGAGGACTGGCCCGACCATCTCGACCGCATCATCACCGAAAAGGGCGTGACCGACATCGTGCTTTACGGCGACGTGCGCCCGGTCCATGCCGCCGCACGCGAGGCGGCACAGCGCCACGACCTGGTGCTGCATGTCTTCGAGGAAGGCTATCTGCGCCCGTTCTGGATCACCTATGAGCGCGGCGGCTCGAACGGGCATTCGGCGCTGATGCGCATCCCGGTGGGCGAGATGCGCAACGCGCTGCGCAACCGCATCGCCGAGATGCACCGCCCGCCGGCGCGCTGGGGCGACATGCGCCAGCACAAGTTCTATGGCGCGCTCTATCATTTCCTGGTGCTGGTGGCGAACGGCCGTTACCCGGGCTATCGCACCCATCGCCAGATCGGCGTGTTCGAGGAGTTCCGGCTGAACCTGCGCCGCTTCCTGCTGACGCCCTTCGACGCGCTGGCGCGGATGCGCGAGGCTGGCGCGGTGCGTCGCGGCGGCTTTCCCTATGTGCTGGTGCTGATGCAGCTGGAGCACGACTCCAACTTCGTCGCCCATTCGCCCTATCGCCGCATGTCGGAATTCACCGACGAGGTGCTGGAGTCCTTTGCCGGCGCCGCGCCCTGCCATCACCGCATCGTGTTCAAGGCCCATCCGCTTGAGGACGGGCGCGGCGGCATCCGCCAGGCCATCCTGGCCAAGGCCCGCGAGCTGGGGATCGAGCATCGGGTGCATTTCGTGCGCGGCGGCAAGCTGGCGGGGCTGCTGAACCAGGCCCATGCGGCGGTGACGGTGAACTCCACCGCCGCCCAGCAGGCGCTGTGGCGCGGGCTGCCGGTCAAGGCCATGGGGTGCGCGGTCTTCGACAAGCCCGGCCTCGTTTCGGACCAGAGCCTCGAGGAGTTTCTGCGCGATCCGCGCCCGCCGCAGGCGCTGGCCTATCGCCGCTATCGCGATTTCCTGTTGGAAAGCAGCCAGGTGCCGGGCGGCTTCTACGCCGCACGCTCGCGCGCCCATGCGCTCCGCATCGTCGTGGACATGATCCTGGCGCCCGAGGATCCCTATCAGGCGCTTTTCGCCGGACGTGGCAAATATCGGCAACAGATGGGCGGCAAGGACGATTGAGCGGGGCAAAAATATGGAAAACCCCGGAATGCTGCGTTAACGTGCGGGAAAAATGCGACCCGCGATCCGGGAATCGCGCGAGAGGACAGGAGTAACAGTTTGACGCAAGCAATTTTTTCGCCCCTTCGATCCGGGACGGCGCCATTTCGCACGCGCAACCTGGCCGCACGCCTGACGCGGATCGCGATTCTGGGGGGGATGCTTCTGGTCTCGGCCTGCGGTCTGCCGCGCTCCGGTCCCACCAAGGGCCAGATCCTTTCCGGTGCGGTCGAGAAAGGCGGCAGCACCCATATCGTGAATGTCGACGACCGGGTGAACCGGGCCGCGAACTATACCCCCGCCTATGGTTTCTCGGCCGATTTCCGCTCCGCCAGCACCGTCGCTGCCGATGATATCCGTCCCGGCGACGTGCTGGGGCTGTCGATCTGGGAAAACGTCGATGACGGGCTTCTGGCCTCGATGGGGTCAAGCTCGACCCAACTCACCGAATTGCAGGTGGACAGCCAGGGCTACATCTTCGTGCCCTATGCCGGCCGGGTGCTGGCGGCGGGCAACAGCCCCGAGGAACTGCGCCGCATCATCACCCAGAAGCTGGAAACCCAGACCCCAGACCCGCAGGTCATGGTCACCCGCGTCGCCGGCGACGGCGCCACTGTCTCGGTCATGGGCAAGGTGAACGCGCAGGGCGTCTATCCGATCGAGCGGCCGACCCGCACCCTCTCGGCCATGCTGTCGCGCTCGGGCGGCGTCTCGATCGAGCCCGAGATCGCCGTGGTCACCGTCAAGCGCGGCAATTCCAGCGGCAAGGTCTGGCTGCGCGACCTGTATTCCAACGCCCGCAACGACATCGCCCTGCGCCCCGGCGACGTGATCCTGGTCGAGGAGGACGAGCGCAGCTTTACCGCGCTCGGCGCGCTCGGCGGCCAGACCAAGGTTCCGCTGGGCAACGAACAGATCAACGCCATCGAGGCGGTGGCCATGGTCGGCGGCCTCAGCACCTCGCTGGCCGACCCCAAGGGCGTCTTCGTGCTGCGCGACGAGCCGCAGACCGTCGCCCGCGCCGTGCTGGGCCGCGGCGACATCTATGGCAACCAGCGCGTCGCCTATGTGCTGGACCTGACCAAGCCCGACGGCATGTTCCTGGCGCGCGACTTCGTCATCCGCGACGGCGATACCGTCTATGTGACCGAGGCACCCTTCGTGCAATGGCGCAAGACCTTGCAATCCATCCTGGGCACCGCCACCGAGGTCGGCACGGTCAACAGCGCCTTCGAGTGAAGGACATGGGTCCGAATCACGAGGCCGCCGGGGTTTCCCGGCGGCTTTTCATATGCAACGGCGGGTTCCTGACCCGGCCGCGCCTGCGCCGCATCCTGCAACTGGCCGGCTGGTCGCCCTGCATCGGCCTGCCCGGTCCCGGCGACGATGTCGGCATCTGGGGCGACAGCCCGACCGCCTGGCGCGGCAAGGCCCTTGCCGCCCGGCGCGGCGCCCGGCTGGTGCGGGTCGAGGATGCCTTTCTGCGCTCGGTCCTGCCGGGACGGGCGCGCGGCCCGGTGGCGCGGCGCGGCCCCATCGGCCTGCTGATCGACCCGGTCGGGCTGCATTTCGACCCCGAGGCGCCTTCGCTGATCGAAAGCCTGGTGCACGCGCCGCAGTCCCGGGCGCGTCAGGCCGAGGCGCGGCAAGGCATCGCACGGCTGATCGCGGCGGATCTGTCGAAATACAACGCGCATCTGCCGCAGGTCGAACCGCCCGCGCCGGGCTATGTGCTGGTCATCGACCAGACCCGGGGCGATGCCTCGCTGCTGGGCGCGGGCCGGGCGGATTTCCTGGACATGCTGGCCGCCGCGCGGGAGGAAAACCCCGGCCTGCCCCTGGTGATCCGCAGCCATCCCGAGACCGCCTCGGGCCTGCGCCCCGGCCACCTCACCCCGGGGGACCTGCGCCCGGGCGAGATGTTCTGCGACAGCGCCGTCTCGCCCTGGGCGCTGCTGCGCGGCGCGGCGCGGGTCTATGCGCTGTCCTCGCAGCTCGGCTACGAGGCGATGCTGGCCGGCCACCGGCCCCGCGTCTTCGGTCACCCCTTCTATGCCGGTTGGGGCCTGTCCGATGACCAGCATGCCATCCCGCGGCGCAGCCCGGCCAGCATCGAGCAGCTCTTTGCCGCCAGCCACCTGCTGGCGCCGGTCTGGTATGATCCCTGCCGCGACCGGCTGACCGATTTCGAGGGCGCGCTGCGCCAGATCGAGGCCGAGGCCCGCGCCTGGCGCCAGGACCATGCCGGACATCTGGCCCATGGCATCCGGCTGTGGAAACGGCCCTTCATGGCGCGGTTCTTCGGCAGCGGCGGCGGGGTGCGCTTCACCGCAAAACCCGGGCCGGGCGTGACCATGGCCTGGGCCAACCGCGCCGGGGACAGCCAAGGCGTGCTGCGCATCGAGGACGGCTTCATCCGCTCGCGCGGGCTGGGCGCGGCGCTGGTGCCGCCCCTGTCGCTGGTCGCCGATGATCTGGGCATCTATTACGACCCCGGCCGCGAAAGCCGGTTCGAGCGGCTGATGGCCGAACCGCTGCCCCCGGGCGGACGCGCGCGCGCGTTGCGGCTTGGCCGCATGCTGGTCGAGGCCGGCATCACCAAATACAACCTTTCGGGCCCGCCGCCCGACCTGCCTCCTGGCCGCCGCATCCTGGTGCCGGGCCAGGTCGAGGACGACGCCTCGATCCGCCTCGGCGCCGGGGAGGTGCGCACGAACCTCGCCCTGCTGGAGCGCGCCCGCGCCGAAAACCCCGATGCGGTGCTGGTCTATAAGCCGCATCCCGATGTCGAGGCCGGCCTGCGACCCGGCCTGATCCCCGAGGCCGAGATGCTGCGGCTGGCGGATGTCGTCGCCCGCAACACCGCCGCCGACGCGCTGATGGGCCAGGTCGACGAGGTCTGGACCATGACCTCGACCCTGGGCTTCGAGGCATTGCTGCGCGGCCTGCCCGTCACCACGCTGGGCGCGCCCTTCTATGCCGGCTGGGGGCTGACGCGCGACCTGGATCCCGTGCCGGAACGGCGGCAGGTGCAGGCCGATCTGGCGATGCTGATCCATTGCGCGCTGATCGCCTATCCGCGCTATTTCGACCCGATGAGCCGCCTGCCCTGCCCGGCCGAGGTCGCCGTGGAACGGCTGCGCGATCCGGGTTTCGGCAGGGGTGGTCCCGGGTTGCGCCTGCTGGCCAAGGCCCAAGGCCTGCTGGCCGGCCATGCCTGGATCTGGCGGCGCTAGACCACGACCAATTGATTAACAGTCAATTGCTTCGTCGCGCAGCCAGCGATGCATGACGTCGGATCCGATCCGGCGCGTCTCGGCCAGCCGGAAGCGCGGCGCCTCGGCCAGGTGCTCCAGCCCCAGCGCGGCGATCCCGGCCCGACCGTCGCCGCCCAGCACCACCCCGGCGCTGTAGCCGATCAGCTGATCCACCAGCCCCGCGCGCAACAGGCTCGCCGCCAGCACCCCGCCGCCCTCGCAGAAGATGCGGGTCAGACCCCGCCCGGCCAATTCGGCCATGAAGTCCTCGGGCCGGCCGGCGACCTGCCACAGCGGGCCATGCTCCGGCCCCTCGCCGGGCAGGTCGGGCAAGGGACGCGACGAGACGACGATCCGCACCGGCTGCCGCACCGGGCCGAAGCCGCGCACGTTCAGCCCCGGCCGGTCGGCGCGCACGGTCTCGCCCCCGACCATCACCGCGTCATGGGTCAGGCGCAGGGCGTGGACATGGCGCCGGGCCGATGCGCCGGTGATCCACTGGCTTTCACCCGAAGCGGTGGCGATGCGGCCGTCGAAGCTGCTGGCCAGTTTCAGCGTCAGCATCGGCCGGCCGCGCTGCACGCGGCTCAGGAAGCCGCATTGCACCTCGCGCGCCTCGGCCTCGCAGATGCCTTCGGCGACCTCGATCCCGGCGGCGCGCAGGATGGCATGGCCGCGCCCGGCCACGCGCGGATCGGGATCGGTCAGCGCGGTGACGACGCGGGTAACGCCCGAACGCACCAGCGCCTCGGCGCAGGGCGGGGTCTTGCCGTGATGGGCGCAGGGTTCCAGCGTGACATAGGCGGTGGCGCCGCCCGCCGCCGCGCCGGCCTGGGCCAGCGCCATCGCCTCGGCATGGGGGCGCCCGCCGGGCTGGGTCCAGCCGCGCCCGACCACCACGCCGTCGCGGACCAGCACGCAGCCGACCGCCGGGTTGGGCCAGACATTGCCCAACCCGCGCCGCGCCAGCGCCAGCGCGTGCCGCATGTGGCGCCGGTCGCTCACTCCTCGACGGCGTGCGGGCGCAGCTCGGACACGAACTTGTCGAAATCGTCCGCGGCCTGGAAGTTCTTGTAGACGCTGGCGAAACGCACATAGGCCACGGTATCAATCCGGGCCAGCGTCTCCATCACGATCTCGCCGATGACCTTCGAGGGGATGTCGGTATCGCCCATGCTTTCCAGCCGGCGCACGATGCCCGAGATCATCTGGTCGATGCGCTCGGGCTCGATCGGGCGCTTCTGCATGGCGATGCGGATCGAACGCTCCAGCTTGGTGCGGTCGAAATCCTCGCGCCGGCCGCTGGACTTGACCACGACCAGATCGCGCAGCTGCACGCGCTCGTATGTGGTGAATCGACCCCCGCAGGCCGGGCAGAAGCGGCGGCGGCGGATGGCCACGTTATCCTCGGCCGGACGCGAATCCTTGACCTGCGTATCGACATTTCCACAGAAAGGACAGCGCATCCCTTGTTCCCCCAAAGCCCCGGACCCCCGCCAGTATAGGCAAGCCCTCATCGCTTGGGTAGCCCGATGATGCCGCCACAAGATCGGCCATGCGAAGGCCGGGGGATGACGTAACGGCACCGGGGCGCAGGGGCGGGATCGGATGCGAATCCGGCACTGGCGTCTCGACAGGTTGGCGGGGCCATGCAACATTCCTCCGGTCGGCCGCCAGGAAACGGCCGATCAATGCGGAGGAACTCATGAAAAAAACCAACCAGTTCGACCGGCGCGCTTTCCTGACTCGCGCCACGGTCGGCGGCGCCACGGCGGCGGCCGGTGCGGCGCTGGCCGCGCCCGCCATCGCGCAGGAGATGCCCGAGGTGAAATGGCGCCTGACCTCGGCCTTCCCCAAGTCGCTGGATACGATTTATGGCGGCGCCGAGGTGCTGTCGAAATACTTGTCCGAGGCGACGGGCGGCAAGTTCCAGATCCAGGTCTTCGCCGGCGGCGAGATCGTGCCCGGATTGCAGGCCCAGGACGCCGTCACCGACGGCACGGTCGAGGCTTGCCACACCGTCGGCTATTACAGCTGGGGCAAGGACCCGACCTTCGCGCTGGGTTCGGCCGTGCCCTTCGCGCTGTCGGCGCGGGCCATGAACGCCTGGCAATATCACGGCGGCGGCATCGACCTTTATAACGAGTTCCTGGCCACCCATAACATCTTCGGCCTGCCGGGCGGCAATACCGGCGTGCAGATGGGCGGCTGGTTCCGCAAGGAAATCAACACCGTGGCCGATCTCCAGGGCCTCAAGATCCGCGTCGGCGGCTTTGCCGGCCGGGTGCTGGAGCGGCTGGGCGCGGTGCCGCAGCAGATCGCCGGCGGCGACATCTATCCGGCGCTGGAAAAGGGCACCATCGACGCCTCGGAATGGGTCGGCCCCTATGACGACCTGAAGCTGGGCTTCTACAAGGTGGCGCCCTACTACTATTATCCCGGCTGGTGGGAAGGCGGCCCGACCGTGCATTTCTTCTTCGCCAAGGAGAAATACGAATCGCTGCCCGAGAACTACAAGTCGCTGCTGCACACCGCCTGCCGGGCGGTCGATGCCGACATGCTGCAAAAATACGATCATCTGAACCCGACGGCGCTGAAGGAGCTGGTGTCCTCGGGGGCGCAGCTGCGTCCGTTCAGCGCCGAGATCCTCGACGCCTGCTACAAGGCCGCGAACGAGGTCTATGCCGAGCTGGAGGCATCGAACGAGCCCTTCAAGAAGATCTGGGAATCGATCAAGGTGGCCCGGGGCGACTGGTATCTCTACAACCAGACCTCGGAATACACCTATGACACCTTCATGATGATCCAGCAGCGCAACGGCACGCTCTGAGCCGGTGCCGGATTGCAAGGGGGCCGCCGCGAGGGGATCGCGGCGGCCCTTGTCATTGCGGGCAGCGACAAGGAAAAGGCGGCCCGAAGGCCGCCTTTGCCGTCAGTTCCCCGCCGGTTGCTGCGGGGCGATCAGGCCCGGCGGCGGACCGGACAGCCCGCCCTCGGGCGCGGCGGGGGCCGGAACTGCCGGGGCCGAGGTGCCATCCGCCGGCGCCGGGGTGGCAGGGGCCGCGGGCGCGCCGAAATTCGGCGGACCATCCAGCCCGCCCGGCGCGGGAATGCCTCCGGGCGCGGCCGGCGCGCTGGTTCCCGGCGCAGCCGGCTGACCGAAGGGGTCGCCCAACCCACCGAGGCCGCCCAGACCACCCAAGCCGCCACCGGCAGAGGGGATCTCGATCCTGACATTCGAGGTGTCGATCGGTGCGCCCTTGTAATGCATGACCAGCCCCGGGAAGGCCATGACGATGCCCACCATCACCAGCTGGATGCAGACATAGGGGACGGCGCCCCAATAGATCTGCCCGGTGGTCACCGGCTGCATTCTCTGGCCGGTCACCTTGTCGACATAGGGCGTTTTCGGCGC
This sequence comes from Paracoccus sp. MKU1, assembly GCF_001447385.1. Classification (GTDB taxonomy): domain Bacteria; phylum Pseudomonadota; class Alphaproteobacteria; order Rhodobacterales; family Rhodobacteraceae; genus Paracoccus. The sequence goes on from NZ_LLWQ01000213.1 coordinate 23,856, forward strand.
CACCGAGCGCAGGAAGAACAGCGAGAAGCCGAAGGGCGGATGCATGAAGCTGGTCTGCATGTTCACCCCCAAGAGCACACCGAACCAGATCAGGTCGATGCCCATCGCCTCGGCCGCCGGCGCCAGCAGCGGCACGATGATGAAGGCCAGCTCGAAGAAGTCGAGGAAGAAGGCCAGCAGGAAGACCAGCACCGAGACCGCGATCAGGAAGCCGTATTCGCCGCCGGGCAGCGAGGTCAGCAGATGCTCGACCCAGATATGCCCGTTCACGCCATAGAAGGTCAGCGAGAACACCCGCGCCCCGATCAGGATGAACATGACGAAGGCCGACAGCCGCGTCGTGGCCAGCAGCGCCTGGCGGATCACGTCATAGCTGAGCCGGTTCTTGACCCCGGCCAGCAGCAATGCGCCGACCGCGCCCATGGCGCCGCCCTCGGTGGGCGTGGCGATGCCGAGGAAGATCGTGCCCAGCACCAGGAAGATCAGCGCCAGCGGCGGGATCAGCACGATGATGACCTGCTGCGCCAGCCGCGACATCAGGTTGATCTTGAGCGCCCGGTCCAGGAGCGCCAGCACATAGATCACGATCACCGCCAGCGCCGGGGCCAGGATGTCGGCATCCCTGCCCTGCGTCGGATAGAGCCAGCGGAAGGCCAGCCAGGCCATGCCCACCGTCAGCGCCAGCGCCACCAGCAGCGAGGTGACCCCCGAACCCAGCGTCCGCGCCTCTTTCGGCAGGGCCGGCAGGCTGTTCGGCCGGATGATCGACATCACGAAGATATAGAGCATGTAGATCCCGGTCAGCACCAGGCCGGGGATCAGCGCGCCCTTGTACATGTCGCCCACCGACCGGCCGAGCTGGTCGGCCAGCACGATCAGCACCAGCGAGGGCGGGATGATCTGCGCCAGCGTCCCCGAGGCGGCGATGGTGCCCGAGGCGATGCGCCGGTCATAGCCATAGCGCAGCATGATCGGCAGCGAGATCAGCCCCATGGCGATGACCGAGGCGGCGACCACGCCGGTCGTCGCCGCCAGCAGCGCCCCGACGATGATGACCGCATAGGCCAGGCCGCCGCGGATCGGGCCGAAAAGCTGGCCCACCGTGTCCAGCAGATCCTCGGCCATGCCGGATTTCTCCAGCACGATGCCCATGAAGGTGAAGAATGGAATGGCCAGCAATGTCTCGTTCGACATCACCCCCCATAACCGCTCGGGCATGGCGTTCAGCAAGGGCCAGCTGAGGTTGATGTTGCCGCCCGACAGCGGCGCCAGCTCGACGCCGATGACGAAGAACAAAAGCCCGTTCGCCGCCAGCGCGAAGGCCACCGGATAGCCGAAAAGCAGGAAGATCACCAGTGAGGCGAACATGATCGGCGCCATGTTCTGCGCGATGAAGACCATCATTTGCGGGTCTCCCCGTCCTGGGTGTCTTCTTCGAGCGCGGCCTGCATCTCGCGCACCATGATGTCGCCCTCCATGGCGGCGGCCTCATGGGCGGAAACGAAGGGGTTGGGATCCTCGATGACGCCGCGCATGATGGCGATCTTCTTGATGATCTCGGAAATGCCCTGGAAGAACAGCATGATGAAGCCGGCCAGCAGCAGCATCTTGGCCGGCCACAGCACCAGCCCCCCGGCATTGGTCGAGACCTCGCCCCGGTAATAGGAGCGCATCGCCCAGGGGTAGAGATACCAGATCATCAGCGTGACGAAGGGCATCAGGAAGAAGACATGCCCGATCAGGTCGATCCAGTGCTGCCGGCGGCGGCTCCAGATGCCATAGATGATGTCGATGCGGATATGCTCGTTTTCCTTGAGCGTATAGGCCGCGGCGCCCAGGAAGGCAGCGCCGAACAGATACCATTGCAGTTCGAGCCAGGCGTTGGACGAGGTGTTCAGCGCCTTGCGGATGACCGCATTCCCGGCGCTGAGCAGCACGGCGGCCAGGATCAGCCAGCTTACGCTTCGGCCGATGGCCGAATTGACGCGGTCGATGCCGCGAGAAAGCCCCAGCAGGGCGCCCATCTATGCAACCTCCCTATATCTATGGCCGCCTCTTGCTGTCCCGGGCGGCGGGTTGTCCCGACCTCTTCATGTAGCCGTTTGGTATGAGTGAACCACTAAAACCCGTCAAGAAAAAGGCGACGCGACGTAACGGCGCTCACGCCAGGGTGGTCAGCGCGACCAAGCCGGCCGCCTCGCCCATCTGCTGCATGGCGCCCAGCACGTCGCCCGTCTGGCCGCCAAGCGCCCGCATGGCCCGGCGCGCCAGCCAAAGCTGCGCCGCCGCCACCGCCACGAGCAGCGCCACCCAGCCGGGAACCGGATGCGACAGGCAGAGCGCCGGAAGCAGCAGCGCCGCGGCACCCAGGGCCAGTGCGGCCATGACCGCGCCGCGCGTCGGCCGCCCCGCGGCATGGCCCAGCCCGTCCGGCCGCGCCGGCGGCATCAGCCCCAGCCCCGCCGCCATGCCGGCCCGCGAGGCCGCCGCCAGCCCCACCAGCGCCGCAGCCGCCAGCCACGGCTCTCCGAACAGCGCCGCGATCGCCGCCACGCGCAGCCCGACGATCAGCACCAGCGCCAGCACGCCATAGCTGCCGATGCGGGAATCGCGCATGATCTCCAGCCGCCGTTCGCGCGTGGCGCCGCCGCCGCCATCGGCGCAATCGGCCAGCCCGTCCTCGTGCAGCGCGCCGGTGGCAAGGATCATGGCGCCGACCGCCAGCAGCGCCGCGACCATGGCAGGCAGCCCGGCGACGGCGGCCAGGGCCAGCACGGCGGCACCGATCAGGCCGACCGCCAGCCCCACGAGCGGAAAGGCCCAGGCGGCCTGCGCCAGCGCCGGCAGCGTGGCGGGCAAGAGCCGCCCCACGGGCAGCCGGGTCAGCCAGACCAGCGCCAGCGCCGCCTCGGCCAGAAGCCTAGCCAATCCCGGCCTCGGCGAAAGTGGCCATGCCGTTGTGGCATTCCAGGGCCGCGCGCAGGATCATCAGCGCCACCGCCGCACCCGAGCCTTCGCCCAGCCGCATGTCCAGCGTCACCACCGGTTTTTTCTGCATCACCGCGATCAGGCGGCGGTGGCCCGGCTCGGCGCTTTCATGGCCGATCAGGCAATGGTCCAGCGCGTTGCGGTCGTTGACCAGCAAAACGCCCGCCGCCGCCGAGCAGATGAACCCGTCCAGGATCACCGGGATTCCCAGCTCGCGCGCGCGGATCACCGCGCCGCAGATCGCCGCCTGCTCGCGCCCGCCATAGGAGCCCAGGATCGAGGCCGCCGTGGCCGCGCCCTTGTGGCGCTTGAGCCCGGCCGCGACGGCGCGCAGCTTATTGGCCATGATCGCGTCATCGGCGCCGGTGCCGCGCCCGACCCAATCCTCGGCCGTGCCGCCGAAGGTCGCGGCCGCCAGGGCCGCCGCGACGGTGGAATTGCCGATCCCCATCTCGCCCAGCAGGATCACGTCGGCCTGCGGGTCCACGGCGTTCTTGCCGGTCTGGATGGCGGCGACCAGGTCGTCGACCTCCATCGCCATGCCTTGGGTGAAATCGCCGGTCGGCCGGTCCAGATCCAGCGCGATCACCTGCAACTCGGCGCCGGAGAGCCGGCAAAGCTGGTTGATCGCCGCGCCGCCCTTGCGGAAGTTCTCGACCATCTGGGCGGTGACCTCGGCCGGGAACGGGTTCACGCCCTGCGCCACGATGCCGTGATTGCCGGCAAAGACCAGCGCCTGCGCGCGCTCGATCCGCGGACGCTCGCGCCCCTGCCAGCCGGCCATGAACACGGCCAGTTCCTCGAGCCGGCCCAGCGATCCCGGGGGTTTGGTCAACTGGTCCTGGCGGTCGCGGGCGGCGGCGGCGGCGGTTTGGTCGAACTCTTTCACGATGTCCCTCTTTGCGGTTTCAGGCGCAGGGGCATGCCGCTGACGGCCATCCAGACCTCGTCGGCAACCCCGGCCACGGCCTGGTTCATCCAGCCATGCTCGTCCCGGAAGCGGCGGGCAAGCGCATTTTCGGGCACGATGCCCAGACCCAGTTCGTTGGTCACCAGCACCACCGGGCTTTGCTGCGCGCCCAGCACCCGGCACAGCGCCGCGACCTGCGGGCCGGGCTCATCCTCATCGGCCATCAGGTTCGACAGCCATAGGGTCAGGCAATCGACCAACCGCACGCCCTGCCCGTCCGTGCGCGCCAGCGCACCCGCCAGATCGCGCGACTCCTCGACCGTCTGCCAGTCGCCGCCGCGCCGGGTGCGGTGCAGCCCGATGCGCTGCGTCATTTCGTCATCCCAAGCCTCGGCCGTGGCGATGTAGATCCGCGCGCCCTGATGGCGTGCTGCAAGGGATTCGGCCAGCGCGGATTTGCCCGAACGGGCGCCGCCGGTGACCATGGTGATGCGCGGATCGGTGCTCATATCGGTCTTGTTTCACATGGGCGGGCGCTGCGAAAGCCAGAAATCTCTCTTGCTGTCTTACAGGTTTTGCGCTCAATTTCGATCATCCGCGCGGCAGAGACAGCAAGAACCGCGCCACGAACCATCAGAGAGGTGCCCCATGACCCGTCTGTTCCTGACCACCGCGCTGGTTGCAGGCATGGCCCTGCCCGCGCTGGCCGTCCAGCCTGCCGAGGGCGAGAAACTCGCCGAAAACCAGTCCTATACCTTCTGGCTGCTGGACGCGATCAAGACCGCCGACCCGCAGAAGAACACCGATGTCGAGGGGTCGGACATCATCCGCCAGCTGTTCGAGGGCCTGTTGAACGAAGACGAGAAGGGCGCGCCGATTCCCGGCGTCGCGACCGGCTTCGACGTCTCGGACGACAAGCTGACCTATACCTTCCACCTGCGCCCCGAGGCGAAATGGTCGAACGGCGATCCGGTCACCGCGCATGACTTCGTCTATAGCTGGCAGCGGCTCGCCAACCCCGAGACCGCCTCGGAATATGCCTGGTTCATGGAGTTGATGAACGTCGAGAACGCCAGCGCCGTGGTCAAGGGCGAGAAGCAGCCCGGGGAACTGGGCGTCAAGGCGCTGGACGATCACACGCTGGAGGTCAGGCTGACCGCGCCCACGCCCTATTTCCCCAAGATGGTCACGCATGGCTCGACCTTCCCGGTCAACCAGAAGGTGGTCGAGGCCGAGGGCGACAACTGGACCCAGCCCGGCAAGCTGGTCGGCAACGGCGCCTATGTGCTGAAAAGCCACGACCTCGGCGTGCAGATCAGCATGGAGAAGAACCCGGAATACTGGGACGCCGGCAATGTCGTCATGGAGCGGATCAAGGGCCTGACGGTGAACGACAACAACGTCGCCCTGACCCGCTATCAGGCGGGCGAGCTGGACCGGGTGCAGATCCCCGCCGGGCAATATCCGCGGCTCAAGGAGCAATTCCCCGACCAGGCGGTCTCGATCCCCTATTCCTGCACCTATGCCTATCTGCTGAACGTCAGCGAGAAAGGCCCCGAGGCGCTGAAGGACGTGCGGGTGCGCAAGGCGCTCAGCTATGCCATGCAGCGCGACGTGGTGGTGAACCAGATCCTGCAAGGCGGCCAGAAGCCCGCCTATAACTGGACGCATTGGGCCATCGAGGGCTTCCAGATGCCCGAGATCGACTATGCCTCCTGGTCCCAGGCCGAGCGGCTGGAAAAGGCCAAGGCCCTGCTGGCCGAGGCCGGCTACGGCCCCGACAAGCCGCTGAAGCTGACCCTGCAATACAATACCGACGAGAACCACAAGAAGATCGCCGTCGCCGCGCAGCAGTTCTACAAGCAGATCGGCGTCGAGTTGACCCTGAACAACGTGGAATGGAAGGTGCATACCGACCGCATGCAATCGCAGGATTTCGAGATGGCCCGCTATGCCTGGTGCGCCGACTATAACGAGGCTTCGACCTTCCTCGACTATTTCCGCAGCACCGGCATGAACTACGGTAAGTATTCCAACCCGGAATTCGACCGGCTGATGGACCAGTCCAAGACCTCGGAAGACCCGAACGTCCAATATACCGCGGCCGAGAAGATCCTGGCCGAGGACATGCCGCTGGTGCCGGTCTATCAGTATTCCAAGGTCGACATGATCCGCGACGACATCAAGGGCCTGCCGACCGAGAACGTGATGAACGACTGGTATGCCAAGGACATCTACCGCATCCAGAAATAAGCATCGGGGGCGGCCCGTGCGCCGCCCCTCCGATCCTGTCCGGCACCTGTCATCGGGAACCTGCGCATGTTCGGCTTCATCCTGCGGCGGCTTGCGGTCGCCATTCCGACGCTGCTGCTGCTGATCGTCGTCTCCTTCCTGCTGATGCATGCCGCGCCCGGCGGCCCCTTCACGCAGGAACGCGCCCTGCCGCCGCAGGTGCTGGCCAACCTGAACGCGAAATACGGTCTGGACGAGCCGCTGTGGCGCCAGATCGTCAACTATGTCTGGGGGATCGTGGCGCATTTCGACTTCGGCCCCAGCTTCGTCTATCCCGACCGTTCGGTGAACCAGATCATCGCCGCCGGCTTTCCGGTGACGCTGACCTATGGCGGCATCGCCTTCGTCGCGGCGGTGGCGGTCGGCGTGGCCCTGGGCGTCGCGGCGGCGATCCGGCAGAACAGCTGGATGGACTACCTCGCCGTCGGCATCTCGATCGGCGCGCAGGTGCTGCCGAATTTCGTCATGGCGCCGATCCTGGTGCTGGTCTTCACGCTGTGGCTGGGCTGGCTGCCGGGCGGCGGCTGGGGCGGGCCGATCTACTGGATCATGCCGGTCGTGGCGCTCTCCACCAGCTTCATGGCCTCGATCGCGCGCATCACGCGGTCCTCGATGCTTGAGGTGCTGGGCTCGAACCATATCCGCACCGCCCGCGCCAAGGGCCTGCCGGAACGCGCGGTGATCCTGCGCCATGCGCTCAAGCCTGCCATGCTGCCGGTCATCAGCTACCTTGGCCCGGCCTTCGTCACCATGATCACCGGCTCGGTGGTGATCGACATGTATTTCTCGACCGGCGGCATCGGCCGCAGCTTCGTCGATTCGGCGCTGAACCGCGACTATGCGGTGATGATGGGGATCACCATCCTCGTCGGGGCGCTGACCATCCTTTTCAGCCTCGTGGTCGATGTGCTCTACGCCTGGATCGACCCGAAGATCCGGTATTGAGCCATGATCGATGCCCGTCAGATGCAATCGCTGGCCGCGCGGCTTGCCGAACCCGAGGTCAAGGGCCGCAGCCCCTGGGCCGACGCCCGCCGCCGCTTTCGCCGCAACAAGGCCGCCATGGTCAGCCTGGTGGTGCTGATCCTGGTCGGGCTGTTCGCGCTGCTGGGCAACCAGCTTGCCGCCTGGTCGAACGAGGAAATGGATTTCTCGATCATGGGCCAGGCCGCGCAGCTCGGCGCACCCAGCTGGGCGAACGGGCATTACTTCGGCACCGACGACCTGGGCCGCGACCTGTTCTCGCGCACCGTGCAGGGCACGCAGGTCAGCCTGCTGGTCGGGCTGATCGGCGCGGGCATCGCGGTCGTCGTCGGCACGCTTTACGGCGCGACGGCCGGCTATGTCGGCGGCCGCACCGATGCGGTGATGATGCGCGCCGTCGATGTGCTGATGTCGATCCCCTACATGTTCGTGCTGATCCTGCTGCTGGTGGTCTTTGGCCGCTCGATGTCCATGCTGTTCCTGGGCATCGGCCTGATTTCCTGGCTGGACATGTCCCGCATCGTGCGCGGCCAGACCCTGAGCCTGAAGAACCGCGAATTCATCGAGGCCGCCCGCGCCACCGGCGTCCCGGCATGGCGGATCATCCTGCGCCATATCGTGCCGAACCTGATGGGCGTGGTCGCGGTCTATGCGACGCTGCTGGTGCCGCTGATGATCCTGTCGGAAAGCTTCATCAGCTTCCTCGGCCTCGGCGTGCAGGAGCCGCTGACCTCCTGGGGGGCGCTGATCTCCGAGGGTGCGGGGACGATGAACTACGGCACGCTGTGGCAGCTCGCCTTCCCGCTGTTCTTCTTCTGCGTCACGCTGTTTGCCTTCTTCTTTGTCGGCGACGGCTTGCGCGATGCGCTGGACCCGAAGGATCGCTGACATGGCGCTGCTGGAGATCCGCGACCTGACCGTGCGCTTCGCCACCACCGACGGCGAGGTCTCGGCCGTGAACGGCATCGACCTGGATGTGGAACGCGGCCAGACCCTGGGCATCGTCGGCGAAAGCGGCTCGGGCAAGTCGCAACTGGCGTTCTCGATCATGGGCCTGCTGGCCAGGAACGGCCGCGCCTCGGGCTCGGTCCGCTTCGACGGCGCCGAGATCCTGAACGCCCCGCCCAAGGTCCTGAACCGCATCCGCGCCCGTGGCATCGCCATGGTGTTCCAGGACCCGATGACCAGCCTGAACCCCTATATGCGCGTCTCGGACCAGATGGCCGAGGTCCTGATGCTGCACAAGGGCCTGGGCAAGCGCGAGGCCGTGACCGAGGCAACGCGCATGCTGGACGCGGTGAAGATCCCCGACGCGCGCGGCCGCATCCGGCTTTATCCGCACGAGTTTTCCGGCGGCATGCGCCAGCGGGTGATGATCGCCATGGCGCTGCTCTGCCGTCCGGACCTGCTGATCGCGGACGAGCCGACCACGGCGCTGGACGTGACCGTGCAGGCGCAGATCATGGAACTGCTGGCCGATCTGCGCCGCGAATTCGGCATGGCGATGATCCTGATCACCCATGACCTCGGCGTGGTCGCCGGCGCCTGCGAACGGGTGATGGTCATGTATGGCGGCAGGGTGATGGAGCGCGCGCCGGTCGGGCCGATCTTCGCCGACCCCGCGCATCCCTATACCCAGGGCCTGCTGGCGGCGATCCCGCGCGTGGACCAGAAGGGCGAGCGGTTGACCGCCATTCCCGGCAGCCCGCCCAACATGACCAACCCGCCGCCCGGCTGTCCCTTCGCGCCGCGCTGCGCCTATGCCATGCCGGTCTGCGAGACCATGCCGCCGCTCGACCCCTTCGCGCCGGGGCGCGAGCGGGCCTGCCATGCCGGCCTTGCCACGGTGCGCGCCGGCCATGCCCCGCAGCCCGACCTGCCCGAGCCCGCCGCCGCCGATCTGGACGAGGCGCCGGCCGGGCTGCTTCATGAGGCCAAGCCATGACCGTCAAGCCGCTGATCGAGGCGCGCGACCTGCGCGTCACCTTCCAGCTTCCCGCGCAAGGCGCCCTGCCCTGGTCGAAGCCGCGCCTGCTGCATGCCGTCGGCGGGGTGGATTTCACCCTGATGCCGGGCGAGACGCTGGGCATCGTCGGCGAATCCGGCTCGGGCAAATCGACGCTGGCCCGGGCGCTGACCGGCCTGGTCCCGGCGACTGGCCGGGCAATCTGGCAGGACGGCACCAACCTGATCGGCCTGTCGCCGCGCCGGATGCTGAAATACCGCAGCCAGATCCAGATGGTGTTCCAGGACCCGCTGGCCAGCCTGAACCCGCGCATGACCGTCGGCCAGATCATCGCCGAGCCGCTGACCACCCATCACAAGGGCCTGGGCCGCGACGAGGTCAAGCGCCGCGTCAAGGACATGATGGACCGCGTCGGCCTGCTGCCGAACCAGATCAACCGCTATCCGCACGAGTTCAGCGGCGGCCAGTGCCAGCGCATCGGCATCGCCCGGGCGCTGATCGTGGAGCCGAAGCTGGTGATCTGCGACGAGCCGGTCTCGGCGCTGGACGTGTCGATCCAGGCGCAGGTCATCAACCTGCTGGACGAGTTGCAGCGCGACCTGGGCCTGGCGCTGATCTTCATCGCCCATGACCTCTCGGTGGTGAAGCATATCAGCGACCGGGTGCTGGTGATGTATCTGGGCCGGGTGATGGAGCTGGCCGGATCGCAGGCGCTCTATGCCGAGCCGCGCCATCCCTATACGCAGGCGCTGCTGTCGGCCGTGCCGATCCCTAACCCGCAGCTGGAACGCGACAAGCGGATGATCCCGCTGCGGGGCGAGCTGCCCTCGCCGATGAACCCGCCCTCGGGCTGCGTCTTCCGCACCCGCTGCCCGCGCGCGCAAGGCCTCTGCGCGACCGAGCGGCCGGCGCTGGAGGGCGGCGCGCATCTGACCGCCTGCCATTTCCCCGGCGCGCTGCGCCCCGAGGAACTGGCGACAAACGCCTGACTGTTTCTGTCAAAATACCGTTGCCGGACACATCGGAACCGGCGCAGCATGCGGGCATGAAGATGGACCCGATTCGCGAAACCACCGACGAGGCCCGCGCCCTGGCCCGGCAATTGCTGGAGGGCGCGCGCCATGCCAGCCTTGGCACGCTCGACCCCGAGACGGGCGTGCCCCTTGTCACCCGCATCGCCTTGCAGACCGATGCGGATGGCGCGCCGCTTGCCCTGCTCTCGGGACTGGCGGCGCATACGCGCGCGCTGGCCACCGACCCGCGCGCCGGGCTGCTGGTCACCGCCGATGCGGCCAAGGGCGACGCCATGACCCATGCGCGCCTGTCGATCCTGGGCCGCGCCGTGCCGGCCGAGCCGGACGACGGGCGCCGGGCTCGCTGGCTGGAGCACGACCCCAAGGCCAGGGTCTATCTCGACCTGCCGGATTTCCGCTTCTGGCGCATCGAGCCGCTCTCGGGCCTCTTGAATGCCGGATTCGGCCAAGCGTTCCGGCTGCTGCCGCCGGACATGCTGAAACCCCCGGCGGAATGATCCGCCGAGGGCGAAAGCCGGCATAAGGGCGGCTTCAGTCCGGGTTGTCCATGCGCAGGCGCAGGCTGACCGAGCCGCGGACCGCCGTGCCCCAGTTCAGCGCCACCTGCTGCCGCGACGGGCCAAGCCCGGCCTGCACCCAAGGCATCTCGGACACGCGGGCATTGGCGGCATTGGTGATCTGGCTGGTGGCGATGATCGACTGCACATTGCGCACCCAGCCGTTGAAGGGCAGCACCTGGTCCACCGTCAGCAGCCAGCGGTTCGAGGCGGTGGCCTGACTATGCGCCACATCCACCGGATTGGCGACATAGGTGTTCACGCCGTTGAACATGTTGCCCTGGAACTGGATGTTGCGCATGCGCTGGTAGTTCAGGTCGGCGAATGTGGTGTCCACCTTTTCGATGCGGGCGATCTTGTTGAACAGCGACTTGAACACATTGCCCATCACCGTCAGGCCATGGATGAAATGGCCGGTGCCATAGGGCTTGACCACCAGCCAGTTGAAGCCCAGCGTCGTGTTCGAGGCCAGGAAGGTGTTGCCGGTGATCGTCAGCCCGCCGAAGGAGTATTCCTCGCCGTCGAAATTCGGATAGGGATCGTGCTCGTTCGTCCACTCGATCGAGCAATTGTCGATATAGTTCCCGGTCACCGTCGCCTGCACGTTGGTCTGGGTCAGCACCAGCCCGCCGAAGCGCACGCCGTTCTGGGCATTGTCGCCCTGGAACCAGTGATTGCCCTCGATCATATGGCCGCCGCCGTTCATCACCGCGAAATGCGCGAAGCGGATGAAGCGGCTGTGGCGGATCTTGCTGTCGTTGTTGTTCACGTTCAACGCGACGGTGGTGCGGTTCTGCGCCAGATCGCCCATCTCATTCGACAGGAACTCGCAGCGATCGACCAGCATCCCCTGGCAGGCCGAACCGATCGAGGTGATGCCGCGATCCCTGGGCCGGGTGAAATAGCAATCGCGGAAACAGTTCATGTTGCCGGTCTTGGCCAGCATGACACCGCTGGCGCTGCCCTCCAGCAGGAATTCGATATCGTCGAAATTGAAGCGGCTGAGATGCTCCATCTCCGAGAAATCAAAGGCATAGCGATAGCGGGTGAAGCTGTAGCTGCGCGTCCCCGGCCCGCCATAAAGCGGCTGCGACAGCGTCAGCGTGCCGGCCGCGACATTCTTGGCGGTGACATAGACCTCGCGCCCGACGCCGTTGCCGGTCACGCGGGCGCCGACCTCGATATTGGCGATGTTGCCGACCGCCGACAGGGTCATCGACTGCGCCGGATTGTAGGTCGCGGCCGAGGTCACCACCCGCGTGTCCCAGGCCGAACCCGGGACAATGCTGATCTGGCCGTTCGCGATCACCCGGCGGTTGGCAAAGCTGGTCATGCCCGGCGCCGCGCCGGCAATGGTGATCGGCTCGACCAGGTGCACGTTGCGCCCGCAAAGATCCAGCACCGAATGGTCGGTAAAGCCCAGAAGCGCCTGCAACGCCCGCTTCATCCCCTCGGTCTCGTCGCCGAAGGCGGCGGCATAGGTCGGATAGTCGAAGCTGCGCGTCAGCGCCAGCCGTGCCGCGCGCGGCATGCTCAGGGTACCAACGAAGCGGACAGGCGAGGACATGCTGAGATCCGAGCCGATGACATAATTGCCCTCGGGCACCAGCACCTGACGGCCGGCGGCGGCCTGATCGGCGGCGATGAAGGCGCCGCGATCATCGGCCGTGCCGTTGCCGATGGCGCCGAAATCGCGCACATCGACCCAATCCAGCATCCCCGGCACGAAGGCCGCCGTCACATCCTCGATCACCAGGCTCTCGATGCGGATCGAGCCGTTGTTGTCGCCGGTCAGGTCCAAGCCGAAATGGCCGAAGGTGGCATTGCGCCCCCAGGGCATGTCCACGCCCTCGCGCCGGCCGGTGCCGACGATGGCCGAGACCTCGACCACCTGCCCATAGCCCGGAAGCGCGACCGAAGGCCCGGTCTGTGGCACGCCAGACACGTTGTTGCCGGCGGCATTGCCGGCAAAGGCCGCGATGCGCACCTGCGGCAGGTTGCCGGCGATGGCCTTCAGCCGGGCCGAGATGCGCAGGTAGCTGCCCGGGTTGATCGGCGTGCGCTGCATGTAGCGGATCGAGGTCACGGCGTCCTGCTTGAGGATCTCGAGGCAGCTGCCGAAATCCTCGTCCGCCGGTACGATGGCCGCATTCGCCGCCCCCGCCCAGGTCGGAGACCCCGCCCGGCCATCAGTCTGGGACCACTGATTTAGGCCCAGCCGGAAGGCGCGCGGCATCAACGACTGGTTGCCGATAATCGCAATGGTCATGCCAATTTCTCCCTATTCCAGATCATGCGAGGCGGATGCCCGCGCGGTCCGGTAAGAATTTGGCAATGACGCGTTAACCGGTCGTTAACCATGCGCGCGCGGCAACGCCACCGCGCGCAACATGAAATTCCTGCACCGGATCAGGCGGTTGGCTCGGCCACCAGTTCACCGGCCAGCGCCCGCTCGATCAGCGCCCGGGTCTCGTCCACGCCGTAAAGCGCGATGAAGCCGCCGAAGCGCGGCCCCTGATCGGCGCCCAAGAGCACCTGATAGAGCGCCTGGAACCAGTCCTTCATCGGCTCGAACCCGTGCTCGCGGCCGATGGCGAAGACCATGGTCTGCAAGGCCTCGGCATCCGCCGGCTGCTCCCATGCCGCCAGCCGCCCGGCCAGATCCTCCAGCGCCCGCCGCTCGACCTCGGTCGGCGCGCGGTAAGTCCGAGTCGGGGCGACGAAATCGTTGAAATAGCGCACGGCGAACTCGGCCGCCTGATCCAGCGCCGGGTTGGTCGCGGGGCTGGCCTCGGGCGCATAGCGGCGGATGAACCCCCAAAGCCCGGTCTTGTCCTTGGCCCCGGCGACCGAAGCAAGGTTCAAGAGCATCTGGAACGGCACCACCATGTCCGATTCCGGCACCTCGCCGCCATGGATGTGCCAGACCGGGTTGGCCAGCTGCTGCTCGACCGTCTGGCCGGGATAGGCGCGCAGCTGCTGGTGATATTCGTCCACCGCCTTGGGGATGACGTCGAAATACATCCGCTTCGCGGTCTTGGGCTTCTGGAACATGAAATAGCTCAGGCTCTCGGTCGCCGCATAGGTCAGCCATTCGTCGATGGACAGGCCGTTGCCCTTGGACTTGCTGATCTTCTGACCGTGCTGGTCCAGGAACAGCTCATAGGTGAAATGCTCGGGTGCCCGCCCGCCCAGGATCTCGCAGATGCCGTCATAGATCGGCGTGTTGGTCGAGTGATCCTTGCCGTACATCTCGAAGTCGACGTCCAGCGCCGCCCAGCGGGCGCCGAAATCCGGCTTCCATTGCAGCTTGACCTGGCCGCCGGTGACGGGCAGCGTCAGCTCCTCGCCATCCTCGTCGTCGAAGGTGATCGTGCCGGCCTTGGCATCGACATGCTTGATCGGCACGTAAAGCACCTTGCCCGACTTGGGGCTGATCGGCAGGAAGCAGGAATAGGTCTGCTGGCGCTCCTCGCGCAGGCTGGCCAGCATCACCGCCATGATGGCGTCGTATTTCTCGGCCGCCTTCAGCAGCGTCTCGTCGAACTGGCCGGACTTGTAGAACTCGGTCGCGCTGATGAATTCGTATTCGAAACCGAAAGTGTCCAGGAACCGGCGCAGCATGGCGTTGTTATGGGCGCCGAAGCTGTCATATTCGCCGAACGGGTCGGGCACCGTGGTCAGCGGCTCTTGCAGGTGCTGGCGCAGCATCTCCTGCTGGGGCACGTTGTCGGGCACCTTGCGCATGCCGTCCATGTCGTCGGAAAAGCAGAACAGCCGCGTCGGGATGTCCGAGATGATCTCGAAGGCGCGGCGGATCATGGTCGTGCGCGCCACCTCGCCGAAGGTGCCGATATGCGGCAGGCCCGAGGGGCCATAGCCGGTCTCGAACAGCACATAGCCCTTTTCGGGGTCCTTCTTCTCATAGCGTTTCAGCACGCGGCGGGCCTCTTCGAAAGGCCAGGCCTTGGATTTCATCGCGGCGTCACGCAGGGCGGTCATTTTCGGGTCTCCATTGGCTCGAAACTTCCCCGTATTGAAACGCTGGCGGATGGTCAATAATTACCCCCGGAAACGCAAGGAGAATTGCCATGCCCGACAGCCTGCCCTCGTTCTCGCCCTGCGACGCGCTGGTCGCGGTCATGGTGGCGGTCTCGGCCTCGGACCAGAACCCGCGCACGGCCGAGCTGGTCGCCATCGAGCGCGCGGTGAACCACACGCCCGTCTTCGCCGATTACGACATCGACCGCATCCGTGCCGTGTCGCAGACCGTGGTGACGCTGTTCGAGGAGGAGGACGGGCTGGATGCGCTGTTCGGCCTGGTGCGCGCGGCGCTGCCGGAAAAGCTGTTCGACACCGCCTATGTGCTGGCCTGCGACGTGGCGGCCTCGGACGGCCGGCTGGGCGAGATCGAGGCCGAGATGCTGGCCGAGATCCGCGACCAGCTCGACATCGACCGCCTGCACGCGGCCGCCATCGAACTGGCCGCCCGGGCCCGCCACCGCCTGCTTTAAAGCGTCGCCCCCTGCGCCGCGGCGACGGGGGCGGGAAGGCCGTATTCCTCCAGCCAGCCCTCGATCAGCGCCTGTTGCAGCGCCTTGGAGCGTTTGGTCCAGCCCATCACGCCCTCGGGCAGTTCCTGGCCCTCGCTCGCGGCGCGGCGCGGCTCGTCACCGGTCAGGATGGCGAAGGCCAGCGCCCGCCCCTCGGGCGCCTGCGCATAGCCCGCCAGGTTCGACACGAAGTTCAGCGTGCCGGTCTTGGCCTCGATGCGGATGTCGCTGTCCTTGCGCTTGCCGCGTGCGTCCTTCAGCGGGATCAGCTTCATCAGCCCGCGCAGGTCTCGCGCCTGCCCCGGCCCCGCCATCAGCGTCGCCAGCATGCCCGCGCCGACCCGATTCGAGGGCGACAGGCCGGAGTGATCGTGAAAGGCGAAATCGCCGCCGATCCCCTGCCCGCGCAGCCAGTCCGCCATGGCCGCGGCCGAGGCCGCCACGTCGCCCGCCCGGCTGGCCGCCAACCCGATCACCTCGGCGGTCAGGTTGGTCGAATATTCCATCATGTCCCGCACGATCCGGCGCAGGTCCGGACTTTCGTGGCGCGCGATCTCGGTTCCCTCGGGCAGGATCTCGATCACCTCGGGATTGGGCAGCGCCAGGCCGCGGGCTCGGCACAGGGTCTGGAATACGTCGCCCGCATAAAGTTCGGGGCGGCGCACGGGCAGCCAGCGGCTGCCGGACTTGCCCAGGCTGCGCCGCGCGATGGTCCAGCTTTCCAGCTTGCCCGCCTCATAGGTAAAGAGCGGCAGCCCCCGGTCCACCGCCGCGATGGCGGTCGTATAGGCCCTGGGCGACAGCCTGCGGCCCCGTGCCTGCAACGAAAGCTGATAGCCCTTGTCGCCGCGCCGCCAGTCCAGATGCACCCGATTGAAGTTCAGGATCATCCCCGAGATCGAGGGGTTGTAGGGCAGATGCTCGTCCTGCGCCGGGTCTAGCCGGCCGATGCGCGGCAGCGCCCCGCCCCAGACGGCGAATGCGGTCGGCGCCGTGCGGCCGGCGGCCTGTTCATCCGCAACGGTCGCGGCGGCCAGCTCGTCCAGCGCATCGGTGTCCAGCACCGGATCGCCGCCGCCCGCCAGGATCAGCGTATTGCCGGCCCGGATCACGCGGGTCGCAAAACGGTGCCCCTCGCCCAGCCGATCCAGCGCGTAAAGCGCCGTCACCGCCTTCAGCGTGCTCGCCGGGGCCATGGGCTGGTCGGCCCCACGCTGGGCCAGCACCTGGCCCGAGACCGGGTCGATCACCGCATAGGCCACCGCCCCGCCCAGGCTCGCGCCGGCAATCAGCGCCTCGGGGTCGAAGCCCGTGGGCCGCGCGGCCGGCCTTTGCTGCGCCGGTGCCATGCCGGGCGCCAGGGCCAGAAGCCCCAGCCCCGCCATGAAACCGCGCCGCGTCCATCCGTTCATACACGTCCTTTCGGCCCCAGCGCACGGATCGCGGTGGAGCTCAGCTTGTTCAGCGGCAGGTTTATCATCACCCAGGCCGGAGGCCTAGCGCGAGCGAGTTCACGGGCCCGCGACTCGGGCAGTCGGGCGCGCCACAACAGCCGCGCCGTGCGCGAAAATCGCGCCGGCATTCGCCAGCCGGGCCGGGCGATCACGCCGATCGGCACCCGGGCGGCAATGTCCCGCCAGCGGTCCCAGCGGTCGAACTGCACCAGATTGTCGGCCCCCATCAGCCAGACGAAGCGCACGCCCGGGTAAAGCCGCTGAAGGGCGGCGATGGTGTCCCGGGTCATGCGGGTGCCCAGCCGCGCCTCGATGCCGGTGATCTCGACCCTGGGATCGCGCATGACCCGCCGCGCCCGCGCGATACGCTGGTCCAGCGGCGCCGGGCCGTGCGGCTTCAGCGGGTTGCCGGGGCTGACCAGCCACCAGATCCGGTCGAGGCCGAAGCGGCGCAGCGCCTCGTCGGTGATATGCACATGGCCTTCATGCGCGGGATCGAAGGACCCGCCCAGCAGGCCGACCGTCATGCCCGGCCGTGCGATGGGAAACCCCGCCCGCATCCCCTAGAACAGGCCCTGCACATGGCCGTCCGCATCGATCCCCACCCGCAGGGCCGAGGGTTCGCGCGGCAGGCCCGGCATGGTCATGATGTCGCCGCAAATCGCCACCACGAAACCCGCGCCCGCCGACAGCCGCACCTCGCGCACCGGGATGGTGAAGCCCTCGGGCGCGCCAAGCGCCGCCGGATTGGCGGAAAAGGAATATTGCGTCTTGGCCATGCAGACCGGCAAATGGCCATGCCCCGCCCGCTGCCATTCCTCCAGCCGCTCGACGATATGGGGCAGGAACTCGACCTGATCGGCGCGATAGATCTGGCGGCAGACGGTCTCGATCTTCTCGGCCAGCGGCATGTCGTCGGGATAGAGCGGCGTGAAATCCGCGCCGCCCTCGGCCAGCGCGACCACGGCACGGGCCAGATCCTCGGCGCCCTTGCCGCCCTCGGCCCAATGCCGGCACAGCACGGCCTGCACGCCGCGCCCTTGGCAATAGCCGGTCAGCGCGGCGATCTCGGCTTCGGTATCGCCGGCGAAATGGTTGATCGCCACCACCACCGGCAGACCGAAGCGGTGCAGGTTCTCGATATGGCGGCCCAGATTGGCGCAGCCCGCCCGCAACGCCGCGACGTTCTCGGCCCCCAGATCGGCGCGGGCGACGCCGCCGTTCATCTTCAGCGCCCGCACCGTGGCCACCAGCACGGCGGCGGCAGGTTGCAGCCCCGCCAGCCGGCACTTGATGTTGAGGAACTTCTCGGCCCCCAGATCGGCGCCGAAGCCGGCCTCGGTCACGACGTAATCCGACAGCGCCAGCGCCGTGCGCGTCGCCATGACCGAGTTGCAGCCATGCGCGATATTGGCAAAGGGTCCGCCATGCACCAGCGCCGGGTTGTTCTCCAGCGTCTGCACCAGGTTCGGCTGCAAGGCGTCGCGCAGCAGCACCGTCATCGCGCCCTCGGCGCCCAGATCGCGCGCCGTCACCGGCCTGCGCTCGAAGGTCTGGCCGATGACGATACGGCCCAGCCGTGCCTGCAAATCGGCCAGATCCGAGGCCAGGCACAGGATCGCCATCACCTCGGAGGCGACGGTGATGTCAAAGCCGCATTCGCGCGGCACGCCGTTGGCCGGACCGCCAAGCGCCACCACCACCTGGCGCAGCACCCGGTCGTTCATGTCCATGACCCGCCGCCAGGTCACCCGGCGCGGGTCGATGCGCAGCGCGTTGCCCCAGTGGATATGGTTGTCGATCATCGCCGCCAGCAGGTTATGCGCGCTGGTGACGGCATGGAAATCGCCGGTGAAATGCAGGTTCATGTCTTCCATCGGCACGATCTGCGCATGGCCGCCCCCGGCCGCGCCGCCCTTCATGCCGAAATTCGGCCCCAGCGAGGCCTCGCGGATACAGACCGTCGCCCGCTTGCCGATCCGGTTCAGCCCGTCGCCCAGGCCGACCGTGGTCGTGGTCTTGCCCTCGCCCGCCGGCGTGGGGTTGATCGCGGTGACCAGGATCAGCCGGCCCTGCGGGCGCCCGGCAAGCCCGGCGATGGCGTCATGCGCGATCTTGGCCTTGTCATGGCCATAGGGCAGGAAATCGGCCTCACCCAGCCCCAACCGGCCGGCGATCTGCGCGATGGGCAGCTTCTGCGCCTCGCGGGCGATCTGGATATCCGATTTCATGATCCCTCCTCGGTCTGCGGCGGACAGTTGAGCGGCTGGGGCCGGCCAAGGCAAGCCCCACGGCACGCCCTAGCCCAGCCCGAGGCGTGCCCGCAATGGTGGCAGCCAGCTCTCGCGCCGCATATAGACCGCCGCGATGGCCCAGAAGGCGGTCACCAGCCAAAGGTCGATGGCCAGCCGCAGCCACAGATTCGCCGCGCCCGGCGGCACCGTCATATCCAGCGCATCGCCCCAGATCGACAGCATCACGCAGACGACGAAGGAAAACAGCCCGCCGCGCCCGATCTCGGCCAGCGCCTCGCCCGGAACCGTGGCGGCCATCCAGGCGAAAGGCCGCGCCAGCGGCACCGCCACGATCCAGCTTGCCGCCAGGATGGCGATGAAGCGCATGAAATCCAGCGACCATTTGTCGATGCCGCCGGTGATCTGGCGCAGGAACTGGCTGACCGGCTTGGCCGGCGCGCCGATCTTCCAGGCGATCACGATGGTCAGGCCGAACAGCAGCACGCCGACCGAAACCCAGGTCAGCAGCGCCGAATGCCGCCGCAGCACCGGCATGATCCGCTCGCGGAAGGCGCCCATGGCGACGCCGGCAAAGAACAGCATCTGCCAGCCGAAGGGGTTGAACAGCAATCCCGGCCCCGGGCGCTGGTTCGGGATCAGCGCGTTCAGGGGCTGGGCAAAGATCCAGACCACCACCGACACCGCCATCGCGAGCCAGGGCCAGCGCAGCATGAAGGGCACCGTCAGGGGCACGG
Organism: Paracoccus sp. MKU1; assembly: GCF_001447385.1. Lineage (GTDB taxonomy): Bacteria > Pseudomonadota > Alphaproteobacteria > Rhodobacterales > Rhodobacteraceae > Paracoccus. The sequence continues at coordinate 43,583 of NZ_LLWQ01000213.1, forward strand.
TCGCGATCAGCAGCACGTAAAGCGCCAGCACGTCCAGCAGGTTCGGCTGCATCCACATCAGCGCGACGGTGGCGACATAGCCGATGGGATGTTCGACGATCCAGCGCGCATATTGGAACCAGACCGCGGTATGGTTCATGTGCAGCTTGAACAGCAGCGCCGAGAACAGCGCCAGCAGGATCGCCCCGGCGATCAGCGCCAGCCAGACCTGCGCGGCACGGCGCAGGAAGCGGATCTGCGCGGCCCGCCGGCCCTCGCGCGCCTCGACCTTGACCCAGACCATGCCGACCAGAAAGCCCGACAGCAGCACGAACAGCTCGGCGGCGTCGAAGACGGCGAAATTGGTCAGCGTCAGGTTACGCAGCACGCCGATCGGCATGTGGTCCAGCATGATGCAGACCAGCGCATAGCCGCGCAGCATGTCCAGGGCGACGATACGATTCATTGCGGCAACTTCGAAAAGACTTCGATCAGCGCACGGTTCTCGAGCAGCGCCAGCTGCTCGGCCGGACCGAGAAAGCCTAGTGCCTGCGCCTGCGAGGCGGCATGGCCGATCTTGGCCTCGGCCGAAATGGCATCCAGCCGCTCCTCGACCGGCCCGCGTGGGCTGTCGGGCAAAAGCGCCAGGATGCGCGCGCGCAGCGCGGCATCGCGGCCCAGGCTCTCCAGGCCGCCGCGCGGCAGCATGCCGGCGATGCGGAAATCCAGCGCATTGGCGGCGGTCAGCACCTCGGGCGGCTCGCGCTCCTCAGGGGTGACCAGCAGGCCCTGCCGGCGCGCCCAGCGGCCGAAGACCGGGCTGGCCGACCAGCGCGAGGTCAGCGGCGACAGGATCAGCCCGGCCAGGATCGGCGACAGCCAGACCAGTTGCCAGGGCGACAGGAAGGCCAGCACGACCAGCGTGGCGATCCCCAGCGCGACATGCAGCGCATGGCGGCGCAGCACGACATGCCAGGGCGGCATCTGGCCGGCGCGGACCTGCGCCTCCCAGCCGGAATCGCGGCCGCGCAGGATCTCGATGATCTGCCGGGTCTGGATCAGCATCTGCACCGGCGCGATCAGCGCCGAAAGCACGATCTCGAACATGGCCGAGGCGAGCAGCCGCACGTTGCCGCCCGAATCCTTGGCCAGCGGCCGTAGCCAGGCGCGGAAGATGGCGATGAACTTCGGCACCAGCAGGAAGGACATGGCGGCGATGAACAGCCACAGCATCCGCACCGGATCGAAGGTCGGCCAGGTCGGGAACAGCTGATAGGTCTGCGGGAAGTAATCCGGCCGCGACAGCAGCACATTGGCCGACAGCGCCAACCCGACCAGGATCATCGCCAGCCAGATCGGCGACATCAGAAAGCCCAGCATGCCGATGACGAAATGCACCCGGCTGATCCAGGCGAAGCCGCGCGAAAAGATCAGCCGCGCATGTTGCAGGTTGCCCTGCGCCCAGCGGCGCTCGCGCACGGCCATGTCCAGCAGCGTGGGCGGGCAGCCCTCGAAGCTCTGGCGCAGATCGTGGTCCAGCCGCACCTTCCAGCCGGCGCGGCGCAGCAGCGCGGCCTCGACGAAGTCATGGCTCAGGATGGTGCCGCCGAAGGGCGGCTTGCCCGGCAGTTCCGGCAACCCGCAGCATTGCGCAAAGGCGCCGACGCGGATGATCGCGTTATGGCCCCAGAAGTTGCCGCTGTCGCCCGACCAGGCCGCGACACCGCGGGCAATGGCCGGGCCATAGATGCGGCCGGCGAATTGCGTCAGCCGGGCGAAGATGGTCTGGCCGCCGACCAGCATCGGCATGGTCTGGATCAACCCCACCGCCGGATCGGCATTCATCCGCGCCGACAGCGCCTTGATCGTGGCCGCACCGACCACGCTGTCGGCGTCCAGCACTACCATCTGGTCATAGCGCCCGCCCCAGCGGCGCACGAATTCCCCGACATTGCCGGCCTTGCGGCCCTTGTTGGAGCTGCGGCGCCGATACCAGACCGGCACCGGAGAGATGTCGCGCAACCGGCTGATCGCTGCCATCTCCTCGAAGACGGCGCGCGGCTCGCGGCTGTCGGACAGCACGAAGATCTCGGCCCTGTTGCCCAGCCCCACGCGATAGAGGTCGCGCGCCAAGGCAGCCAGCAGCCCCGCCGTGGCAGCCGCGTTCTCGTGATAGACCGGCATGACCACGGCGACCTTTGCCTCGTTCGGGCCGTCCGGGGTGCGCAAGCGGCGGGCGAAAAGCCCCGAGACCATCGAGGTGAAGGAGAACCCGACCCAGGTGAAGGTCAGCGCGAACAGCACCAGCAGCACCGATTGCAGCCAGGTCATGTTCGAGCCGAAGGTCAGGACCATCTGCCGCCAGCCCGCCCAGGCGATCGCCGCGGCCCCGCCAAAGGCGACCAGTCGCGCCGCGATAGTGCCAAGCGAGGGCCAGCGGCTGTCCGGCCCCAGCGGCGGGCGGCCGCGGAAATCCTGCTCGGGCATGTCCAGCGGCGCCTCGGGCGGCGTGGCCGGCCCACCAGGCTGTGGCAGGTCCAGCACCTCCCAGCTTTCCTCGGCGGAAAGCGGCAGGGTGCGGGTCTCGCTGGCCGGGAACGGGCCCGGCTGGCCGCTTCTGGTGCTCACGTCGCTCACTCGCGTGTCCAGCGGGCGATCCAGGTCTCGCTGAGCGGGCCGTTCGGACCGTTCAGCACCGCCGAGAGATCGGCCAGCTTGGCGCCTTCGGGCAGGTATTCGAAGGCCAGCCGCATCCGGCCCTGTTCCGGCAGGCGCAGCAGGTAGCTGTGCCCGATCCGCCCGGCCGAGGCGCGCAGCTGCGGCACCGGATCCTCGGAGCCGAACAGCCCCAGATCGAAGTCGACGATATAGGTGCGGCCGTTGGGATTGTTGATCGCCCTGCCCGACATGGTTTCGATTACACGGGAAATCGGCGCACTGTCAGGGACTTCCGCCGCAAAAGCCAGAATATAGTTGAAGTCGTAGCGATTGCCTTTCACCAGCGCGTCGGCCGGCTGCCAGAACGAGACGATATTGTCGTTGAACTCGTTCTCGACCGGGATCTCGATCAGGGTGACGGTGCCCTTGCCCCAGTCGTCCTGCGGCGCGATCCAGGCCGAGGGGCGCTTTTCATAGCGCGCCTCGGCATCCTTGTAGGATTCGAAGTCCCGCGCCCGCTGCGCCAGGCCGAAGCCCAGCGGATCGTTGTCCATGAAGGCCGAGACCTGCAAGGTGCTGTGTCCCGACAGCACCCGCCACAGCCGCTGCTCGCTGCCGGTCAGCATCTGCAACCCGTCGCTGTCATGGACGGCAGGGCGGTAATCGTCGACGCGCGACCGGTCGGTCGGCCCGAACCAATACATCGAGGTCAGGGGCGCGATGCCGGCATTGCGCATGTCCTGACGCGGGAACAGCGAGACGCGAGTATCGAAGACCGTCTCGGCGCCCGGCGTGATCCGGAACTCGAAGGCGCCCGAGACCGAGCGGCTGTCCAGCAGCGCATGGACCAGCACCGAGCGGTCCTGCGGGCCGGGCTTGTGGATCCAGAAGCCGCGGAACAGCGGAAACTCCTCGCCCTCGGCGCTGCCGGTGCCGATGGCAAGGCCACGCGCCGACAGCCCGTAAAGCGTGCCGCGAGCAACGGCGCGGAAATAGCTGGCGCCCTGGAAGACCGCGATCTCGTCCATGACATCGGGCCGGTTCAGCGGTGCCCGGATGCGGAACCCCGACCAGCCCATGTCGCCCAGCGTCTCGTAATCGACGCCGTCGGGAAATTGCACCGGGTCGAAATCGAACATATGCGGGTCGAACCGGACCGGGATCACCACGCCGTCATCGACCAGGCTGATATCGACAGGCTCATGGAAGATCGCGCCGGGCGGCAGCAGGTCCAGCGCGAAATCGCGGCCGCCGGCCCAGGGGTCGCGGTCGCGGCGAAAGCGGATGCCGCGATACTGGTCATAGGTCAGGTTGGCGAAGGTGCCGACCAGTTCGGCATCGCGATATTCATAGGGGTTCGCGGCCAGCTCCCTGGCCATTTCCGCCACGTCCTCGAAGCCGAAGGGCCTGGGCGCGGCCTGCTCGGCCGGTTCGGCGGCGGCTTCCGGCTGGGCTTCGGGGCTTTCCTGCGCCAAGGCCGCCCCCAGCGAGGATGACAGCGCGCTGACGGCCGTCATGGCCGCTCCGGCAGAGATGACAAATTCGCGACGACGCATCGACCGACCCCATGTTTCGGGCAGGAAAGCCCGGAAATTCCGTGGGGATTTCGCATTGCCGCGCAGATCAGGCAAGCCTTTTCGCGCCGGAAGGCAGGCTCTTGCCGAGAGTTGATCGAAATCGCCGCGCGAAAGGGCCGCGCCGGCTGGAAAGCCCGCGCGGCCCGAAGCGCCTGTAACCTGCCTCAGCGGTTGATTTCCCGCATGACCTGCCCTTGGGGATTCAGCTCGACCGCGACCGGCTCGCCTTCTGGGTTCACGGCCTGCGCCACGACGCGCGGCCCGTCCTGCATGATCTCGCCGATGCGGCTATAGCCGGCCGAGGTCAGCGCCATGCGCACCTCGCCCCGGTCGATCTGGACGGGCGACAGCGCGCCCTGGCGCTGCGGTGCGTCCGCGGCAGGGGCCTCGGGCGCGGTGCCGGCGGGCGGCGGCGGCATGTCGCGCCCCGGCGCCGCCCGGTCTCCGCGATCCCAGCCCCGGTCCCCGCGCGGCCCATGGTGGCCGTCGCGATGGCCGTCCCGCCGGTCATGCCCGCGATGGTCGTCGCGGCCCTTGTCGCGGCGGTCATGCGCCCGCTTGTCGTGCCAGCCGTCGCGACCCGCATCGCCCCGGCCAAAGCGCAGCAGCGTGCCGTCCTGGGCAAAGGCGGCGCGGAGCGTGTTCTCTTCACCGTCCTGCCCGGCCAGCATCACGCCGCGCTCGCCGGAGAACACCGCCTTCAGCGTGCCCAGCTCGCCAAAGATCGCGTTGTCACGCACCGCTTGCGGCACCAGTTGATCGACCAGCGCCTGCGGCAGGGCCGCATCGCCCCTGGCGCGCATCCCGCGCAACTGGCCCTTGTCGTCCAGCATGGCGTCGATCTGCGTGCCGTCGGGCAGCTTGCCCTCGATCCGGGTGGAGCCGCGCGGGCCGCGCTTGCTGACAACCTCGCTCAGCCCGGCGTCCTGCAACACCTTGGGCAGCACCAGCGGTGCCTGGGCCTCGGCCGCAGGCGGCGGCGGGACGGCGGGCGTCTCTTGCGCCAGCACCGGCGCCCCAAGCACCGCCAGCAGGGCCGAAAGCGCGATCGAGGTCGAGAGTTTTCTGCTCATCTCTGGTTCCTTCCTTATCGGGACATCCTTAGCGGCCCCGGACGAATCGGGTGATAGCCCCTGCCCGGCCAACCAAAGACCAACGACCCGTTTGGCTTTCGTTTGGATTTCGCCCATTACATAGAGCCGATGAACCGCTTGCGCATCATATCCCTGCCGCTTCTTGCTGCGCTTGCGCTGGCCCCCGCCACATTTGGCGACGAGCGCAAGCGCGGCCACGGCCCGCCCTGGCCCGAAGACTGGGCGCCCGAATTCGACAGCCTTGGGCGGCACGACTTCCGGATCCTGCCGCTCAACCGCGCCGTCGAGATCGTCGGCGAACGGTTCCGCGGCCGGCTGATCGCGGCCCGCATCGTGCCGCCCACCGCAGAGGAACGCGCGCGCGGCGTGATCCTGGTGCATGAGCTGCGCCTGCTGACGCCAAAGCGCGACGTGCTGCTGATCCGCCTGGACGCACATAGTGGCGATTTTCTGGAAGTGGCGGGCGCCGGGCTGACCGATGCCCGCAAGAAGGGTCCCAAGCCATGAAATGCCTGATCGTCGAGGATGATCCGATGCTGTCCTCGCAACTGGCCGCAGCCCTGCGCGACGGCGGCTTTGCCTGCGACATCGCCGCCGACGGCACCCAGGGCGAATTCCTCGGTTCGACCGAGACCTATGACCTGGCGATCCTCGACCTCGGCCTGCCCGGACTGCCGGGGATCGAGGTGCTGACGCGCTGGCGCGAGGGCGGCGTGACCATGCCGGTGCTGATCCTGACCGCGCGCGGCGACTGGACCGACAAGGTGGCCGGCTTTCGTGCCGGGGCCGACGACTATGCCGTCAAGCCCTTTCGCCTGGAAGAGGTGGTGATCCGCGCCCAGACGCTGGTGCGCCGCGCCGCCGGCCATGCCCAGGCGGTCATCAAGGCCGGGCCGCTGCGGCTCGACACCCAGCTGGGCGTCATCACCCGCAACGGGCTGGCGCTGAAGCTGACCGCGTTCGAGACCCGCATCCTCGCCTATCTGATCCACCACCAGAACCGCATCGTCAGCCGCAGCGAACTGTCCGACCACCTCTACGACTCCGCCGCCGACCGCGACTTCAAGTCCATCGAGGTGGTGATCGGCCGGCTGCGCAAGAAGATCGGCGAGGGCCTGATCGAGACCCGGCGCGGCGAAGGCTATGTGCTGAGGACCGCCGCTTGATCCCGCCGCGCGATTCGATCCGCGCGCGGCTGATCGGGCTGGCGGCGCTGCTGACCGGCGTGGCGCTGGTCGCGGGCTATCTCGCCATCGCCGCGATCCTGGAGGATTTCATCACCGGCCGCTTCGACGCCGAGACCGAGGCGGTGGCCGATGCGCTGATTGCCGGCGCCACCATCGACGCCGAGGGCAAGCTGGCCGCCGGCCCCGCCCCGGCCGATCCGCGTTTCCAGATGCCGCTTTCGGGCTGGTTCTGGCAATTGACGCAGGACGGTAGGGTGATGGCGAAATCGCCTTCGCTTTTCGACAATGTGCTGAACCCGCCCGAGGCGGATTTCCAGGGCGGCCCCGGCCTGGGCCCGGCGGCGGAGCCGCTGCGGGTGACGGGCCATGCCTTCACCCTGCCCGATTCCGCCTCGGCCCTGGCCGTGACCGTGACCGCGCCCCGGGCCGAGATCGACGCCGCCATGGCACGGCTGCGCCGGCCGTTGGCGGTCTCGCTCGTCGTTTTGGGACTGGCCTTGGCGGCGGCCAGCCTGCTGCAAGTGGCGGCGGGTCTGCGCAGCCTCGACCGGCTCGGCCGCGACCTGCGCCGCATCCGCACCGGCCAGGCCGACGCTCTGCCCCTGCCCGCCGTAGCCGAACTGCGCCCCATGGCCACCGAGATCAACGCACTGCTGGAGCAGAACCGCGCCGTGCTGGCCCGCGCGCGCGAGCATGTCGGCAATCTGGCGCATTCACTGAAGACGCCGTTGGCTGCGCTGGACAATGCGCTTCCGGCCGAGCATCCGGGCCACGGGCTGATCGCCCGCATGGACCGCCAGATCGGCTGGCATCTGCGGCGCGCCCGCAGTTCGGCCGCGCCGCGACTTCTGGGCCAGCGCACGCCGGTCGCGCCGGTGATCCAGGACATCCTGCTGGTGCTGGGCGGCCCGATCCGTGAGGCGGGCCTGCACGTCGAGGTCCGCGCCGATGCCGAACCCGCCTTCGCCGGCGAGCGCCAGGATCTCGAGGAGATGATCGGCAATCTGGTCGAGAACGCGGTGAAATGGGCCTCGGCCGCGCTCCGCATCACCGCCCGGGTCGAAGGCGACCAGCTGCGCATCCTGATCGAGGACGACGGCCCCGGCATGTCGGACCAGGATCACGCCCTGGCGCTGACCCGCGGCGCGCGGCTCGACGAGGCCGGCCCTCCGGGCACCGGCCTTGGCCTTGCCATCGTCGCCGATCTGGCCGCGCTGCATGGCGGGGAGCTGACGCTGGATCGGGCGGCCTTGGGTGGACTGGGGGCGGGCCTGCGACTGCCGGCCGCGGCGGCTGCACGGCGCGGCTAGATTCCCCTTGCCTCGCATCGCGCGCCAGCCTATCCCGGCCCGGCTTGGAAGCGTGGCCGAGTGGTTTAAGGCTCTGGTCTTGAAAACCAGCGTGGGGGAGACCCCACCGTGGGTTCGAATCCCACCGCTTCCGCCATCGCCGCGACGTCCTGCGTAGCGGAAATTCAAGATATCCATCAAATTAATTATTTATGCCAGAAACCTACAATGGCGTTGCTTCGCATGGCGGGCAGCGGCTGAAAAAAATGGCAGGGTGAACGGTAGGCAGGACACTACGGCGGGAACGACGCTGCCGACGGAACGGGACGCGCGGGCGGCGAAGCGGACCAGGCACGACGGGCGCAGGAGCGCCCATGCCCACAGCGGCGGGCGGCTGCAAAGGCCTTTACCACAAATCGGCCCGCTTGGCTGCTGCGCATCATGGTCGGCGCCAAGCGGCGCGAAATCGGGCAAGCTATCCGCCCCGGAGGGAGATCGTCCGGATCGATCCCATGGCCCGCATCCCCCTGCGCTACCGACGGGAGGCAGCCGTTCAAAGCGCCTCGAAGGCCGCCCTCTGCCGATCCGTCCAGCGCAGGCGCAACCGCACGCCGTCCTCGGCCACGTCCTCGGCGGTGACCACTCCCTGCTCGTGCAGCCAAGCCCGGCGGCGGCCGTCCGAATGCGGCAGCACCAGTTCCGCCGCGCGGCGTGGCTCATCCAGCGCCTCGGCCAGCCGCGCCTCGATCGCGGCGAGCAGCGCGTCCAGCCCCTCGCCCGTCAATGCCGAGATCGCCTGCACGCCCTCGGTCCGCGCATCGGTGCGCAGCAAGGCCGCGCGGGTCTCGGGCGAGAGCGCGTCGATCTTGTTCCAGACCTCGATCAGCGGCACGTCCTCCTCGACGCCCAGCGAATCGAGGATCTCGCCCACGTCGCCCGCCTGCTCCTCGGTCTCGGGATGGCTGATGTCGCGCACATGCAGGATCAGGTCGGCGGCCAGCACCTCCTCCAGCGTGGCGCGGAAGGCGGCGACCAGTTCATGCGGCAGGTCGCTGATGAAGCCCACCGTATCCGACAGGATCACCCGGCGCCCGCCCGGCAGCACCATCTGCCGCATGGTCGGGTCCAGCGTGGCGAAAAGCTGGTCCTGCGCCAGCACCTCGGCCCCGGTCAGACGATTGAACAGCGTCGATTTTCCGGCATTGGTATAGCCGACCAGCGCCACGATCGGATAGGGCACCTTGGCGCGGGCCTTGCGATGCAGCTCGCGGGTCTTGACCACGCGCTCAAGCTGGCGGCGCAGGCGCACCACCTGCTCGTCGATGGCGCGGCGGTCGGCCTCGATCTGGGTCTCGCCGGGACCGCCGACGAAGCCCAAGCCGCCGCGCTGGCGTTCCAGGTGCGTCCAGGCCCGCACCAGACGGGTGCGCTGATAGGCCAGCGCCGCCAGTTCCACCTGCAACACGCCCTCGCGCGTCTGGGCGCGATCCGCGAAGATCTCGAGAATCAGCCCGGTGCGGTCCAGGATCTTGACGCCCCATTCCTTTTCCAGGTTGCGCTGCTGGACCGGAGTCACCGGCCCGTCGATCAGCACCAGCTCGGCCCCCTCGCCCTCGGCGGCGGCCTTGAGGTGCTGGCCGATCTCCTCGCGCTTGCCCTTGGAGAACAGCATCCCCGGATCGGGATTGCGCAGCCGCGCCACTTCGGCCCCGGCCACCTCGATGGCGGGCAGGGCATGGGCCAGGGCCACCGCCTCCTCCAGCGCCAGCTCGGGCGAGCGGCGGGTGCGCGAATTGCCCAGATCGGGATGGATCACATAGGCCCGGGTCGGCCGCTCGCGGGTTTCCGACGGCTCGGCCAATCAGTCCTCGCCGTCATAGAGGCTGATCGGCTGCCCCGGCATGATGGTCGAAATGGCGTGCTTGTAGACCAGCTGCGACTGGCCGTCACGGCGCAGGAGCACGCAGAAATTGTCGAACCAGGTGATGACACCCTGCAATTTCACACCGTTGATAAGGAAAATCGTGACCGGGACCTTGCCCTTGCGCACATGGTTCAGAAAAGCGTCCTGGAGGTTCTGTTTGTCGCCGGCCATTCGGGGCACCTTGTTCTTATCGCTGGTTTTCAAGACTTAGGCGAGCGGGCAGCGGCTTGCAAGCATGTGTCCGCCCTAACGCCGCCAGTATTCGGGCGAGAGCAGCGCCAGAAGCGCCAGCGTCTCGATCCGGCCGACGATCATCGCGCCGGCCAGCACGGCTTTTGTCAGCCCCGGCAGCCCGGCCCAGCCGGCCCAGGGTGCCCCCGCCATGCCGGCCGAGCCCTGAAAGGTCGGCGTCAGCGGAATCGCGCCCGCCAGCTGGCCGGTATTGGTCAGCGCCGCGATCGACAGGATGGTGGCCGAATCGAACTCGATCCGTTGCAGGGAGATCAACATCACCGTCACGGCGATGGAACTGGCGAAAAGCATGAAGAAGATGAAGGCGAGATAGGCCCCCTCGCGCCGCAGCCGCCGCGCCATCAGCCCGCCGCCCCCGACCGAGCTGGGATGCACGATCCGCTCCAGCTCGCGCTCGGAATGGCGCGCGAGCGCATAGACCCGGAGCAGCTTGACCCCGCCCGCGGCGGTGGCGACGCCGCCGCCCATCATCGCCAGCCCCGCCAGCATCAGGCCCGGAGAGCTGAGCCCCGACCAGTTGCGTGCCCCCTGCCATTCGACCGAGTTCCAGCCGGTGGTGGTCAGATAGCTGAGCCCGTTGAAGATCCCGCCCCAGGCGGCCGAGGCGGCACTGTCCAGCGTGTCCAGCACACCCTTGGCCCCGGTCGGAGAGACGCCGATGGCGCCGGCGAAATGCCGCGCGAACAGCACGACCGAGACCAGCAGCACCACGCCGGCGGCCATGCGCAGCTCGGGATCCTCGATCCAGCTTTCGCTGGCCTTCAGCTCGCCGCCGCCCGGCCAGAAGCGGCGCGACAGCGCCGGGATCAGGAACAGGAAGATCACCACCTCGCCGGCGATGCCGCTGCCCTGCCCGGCCGGGCCGTCGACCGGGCTGATGCCGCTGGTCGACAGCGTGCCCATGGCACGGGTCAGCGCCACCAGCCCGGTCTCGCCCAGCATCAGCAGCAGCATCCACATCAACAGCGTCAGCCCGGCATAGACCGGCAGCACCACCCGCCCAGCCCGCACCACCCGGTGGGCCGGATCGGCCAGTTCGGTCTGGAAGGCGGGATGCGACAGATAGCCGGCGCCGCGCAGCCCGTCGGCCGAGCGCGGCAGCCGCTCGAACCGCTCGCTGCGGCCATAGGGCGAGGACATGATTTCGAAGCCCCCCACCCGCAGGGGCGCGAGCAGCGCGATGGCCGCGACCAGCATGAAGAGCCCGCCCAGCCAGCCGACGATGGACCGCCACAGATGCAGCGGCGCCGGCAGCAGATCGGCCGAATAGAGCGAGGCCCCGGTGGTGGTCAGGCAGGAGATCATCTCCCACCAGGCGTTGAAGAAGCCGGTATCGGGCAGGGCCATGGCAAAGGGCGCGGCCAGCATGGCCGGCAACAGCGCCATGGTGCCCAGCATGGTCAGCAGCACGCTGCGCGCCCGCGGCCCCTCGGGCCGGCCGGCGGTGGCGAGGCCCAGGATTGCCGCCAGGATCACGAACAGCCCCGCCGCCCCCAGGAAGATCGAGCCGATCTTGTGGCTCTCCAGCGCATGGGCATAAAGCCCCGGCAGCACCATCGCCAGCGCGCCGATCCCCCCCAGGATCACGATCAGCGGCAGGCGCAGCAGCAGCTTCATCCCCGGCCTCAGAAGAAGTCGATCGAGACCTGAAGCAGGCGCTCGACCTCGGGAATGTCGGAGACCAGCGCGAAGATCACCACGATATCGCCCTCCTCGATGCGCAGGTCGCCCGTCGGCTTGACCACCCGCCCGCCCTTGCGGACGGCGCCCATCAGCGCGCCTTCGGGAAAGTCGATGTCGCGCACCGCCCGGCCGGCGATGGGCGAGGTCGAAAGCACCTGCGCCTCGATCACCTCGGCCTCGGCATCGCCGATGGAATAGATGTCGCGCACCCGCCCGTGCCGGATGTGGCGCAGGATGGTCGAGACGGTGCTGGCGCGCGGGTTGATGAAAGCGTCGATGTCCAGGGGCTCCATCAGCGACATCAGGGTCGGGTCGTTGACCAGCGAGATCGCCAGCTTCGCCCCGGCCTGCTTGGCCCGCACCGCGGCCAGGATGTTGGTCTTGTCGTCGTCGGTGATGGCCAGAACCGCATCGGCGCGCGGCACGGCGGCCTCCTCCAGCAGTTCGGCCGATAGCCCGTCGCCATTGAGCACGATGGTGCGGTTCAGCGCGTCGGCCGCATCCTCGGCCCGGGCACGGCTGCGCTCGATCAACTTGACGCGAATCCGTTCGGGCCGCGCCTCCAGCGATTGCGCGACGGCAAGGCCCACATTGCCGGCGCCGATGATGACCACGCTTTCCTGCTTGGCCATCGGTTTGCCAAAGATCTCCAGCGTCCGCGGCACGTCCTCGGTCAGGGTGAAGACATAGACCTGGTCACCCTCGAACAGCTGATCCCCCGGCTCGGGTGCGAACAGCTTGCCGCCGCGCCGCACCCCGGCCACGATGGCGCTGAGGCTGATGAACATGTCGTTGAGCTGGCGCAGCGGCGTGTTCAGTACCGGGCTGTCGGATTCCAGCGAGATCCCCAAAAGATGCAGCCGCCCTTCCAGAAACGTCTCGGCATCGAAGGTCGAGGGTGCCGAAAGCCGCTGCATCGCCGCCCGCGCCACCTCGCGCTCGGGGCTGATGACCACGTCGATCGGCAGGTGATCGGTGCGGTAGAGATCGGAATAGATCGCGTCCAGATAGGCCGAGCTGCGCAGGCGCGCGATCTTGCGCGGCACCTGGAAGACGGAATGGGCGACCTGGCAGGTGACCATGTTCACCTCGTCCGAATGGGTTGCGGCGATGATCAGGTCGGCGTCGCGCGCACCCGCCCGGTCCAGCACGTCGGGATGGCTGGCGAATCCGGTCACGCCCTGCACGTCCAGCGCGTCAATGGCGCGCCGGATCAGTTCGGCATTGGTGTCGATGATGGTGACATCGTTGCGCTCGCCCGCAAGATGGCGCGCGATATGCCAGCCGACCTGCCCTGCCCCGCAGATGATGATCTTCATTCCGGCCCCGGTTCATGCCCTTGGTGAGGCGCGATCCTAACGCGCGGCGCGCCTGGCGGATACAGCGAAAACGCCGGCCAAGACGGGCAGCCGCATCGCCTGCCTCATCGCCGCATGAGTATTTGGAAAACGGTGAAGCGGTTAGGCATTTCTTAACGTCTTTCCTGTAGCCAAGCCAGGCGGTACAGGCTGGAGAGCCGATGACCGCAAACGGTGAAAGCGCCCCGGACCGCCCTGGAGTGACCTGCAGGACTCCCGGCAGTCCGGGGCGCAGAATCCGCCATCACCGTTTTCCAAATACTCATGCGACCGCGCGACAGGCGCTGCGCTGCTTATTTCCCCATCATCTCCTCCTCGACGCGCATGCCCCCGACGACGCCCAGCGACTTGAGCTTGCGGTGCAGGGCCGAGCGCTCCATGCCGACGAATTGCGCCGTGCGGCTGATATTGCCGCCGAAGCGGTTGATCTGCGCCAGCAGATATTCCCGCTCGAAGAGTTCGCGCGCCTCGCGCAGCGCCAGGCTGGTGATCTGCGGGCCAAGCGCCAGCGCCTCGCTGGTGCTGGTGCTGCCGTTCTGGCCTTCCAGTTCCGAGGGCGGGATCGGCCCGGTGCCGTCGCCCAGGATCAGGACCCGCTCGATCACGTTGCGCAGCTGGCGGATATTGCCCGGCCAGTTCATCGCTTGCAGCGCGGCGCTGGTCTCCTCGGGCAGGGCACGCAGCGGCAAGCCCTGGTTGGCGTGGAACTGTTCGATGAAATGTTCGGCCAGCATCGGAATATCGTCACGGCGCTCGGCCAGCGAGGGGACGGCGACCGGCACGACGTTCAGCCGGTCGTAGAGTTCCTGGCGGAAGCGGCCGGCGGCGATCTCGGCCGCGAGGTCGCGATTGGTCGAGGAGATCACCCGCAGGTCCACCCGCACCTTGTCGGTGCCGCCGGCGCGCTGGAACTGCTGCTCGGTCAGCACCCGCAGGATCTTGGGCTGGGTGCCGAGCGGCATGTCCGCCACCTCGTCGAAATAGATCACCCCGCCATGCGCCTGTTCCAGAAGGCCCGGCTCGATGCCGCGCTCGGGGGTCTCGCGGCCGAACAGCACTTCCTCCATGTGCTCGGGCTCGATGGTGGCGCAGGGCACGGTGACGAAGGGCTCGCGGGCCCGCGGGCTGTGGGCGTGGACGTAGCGCGCGGCGATCTCCTTGCCGGCCCCCGGCTCGCCGGTCAGCATCACCCTGCCGTTCGACTTCGCCACCTTGTCGAGCTGTTCGCGCAGCCTGCGGAAGGGCGCGGAATTGCCCAGCATCTCGGCTGCCCGCGCCTCGCCGCGCTTCAGCGTCGCGTTCTCGCGGCGCAGCCGCGCCGTCTCCATGGCGCGGCGGATCACCACCAGCAGCTGGTCGATGTTGAAGGGCTTCTCGATGAAGTCATAGGCGCCCTGCTTGATCGCCGCCACCGCGATCTCGATATTGCCGTGGCCCGAGATGATGACCACCGGGACGTCGGGATTGTTGCGCTTGACCTGCTTGAGGATGTCGATCCCGTCCATCTTGCTGTCCTTGAGCCAGATGTCGAGGATCATCAGCGTCGGCTCGGCCGCGTTCAGCTCGGCCACCGCCTGGTCGGAATTGGCGGCGAGGCGGGTCGAGAAGCCCTCGTCGCGCAGGATGTCGGAAATCAGTTCGCGGATGTCCCGCTCATCATCGACAATCAGAATATCGCTCATTTGAATGCTTCCTGCTCATGTTTCTGGCGGCGCACGGACAGCCGCACCGGCTGGCGCTCGCGCGGCAGTCGGATTTCGGCCATGGCGCCCCGTCCCTCGGGTGCGTCGGTCAGCATCAGGCTGCCGCCGTGTTCCTCGACGATCTTCTTGACGATCGGCAGGCCAAGACCGGTGCCGCCGGGTTTCATAGTGACATAGGGTTCGAACAGCCGGGTGCGGTCCTCGGGCAGGCCCGGGCCGTTGTCGGTGATGCGGATGGTCACCGCATCGGGGGCCGTGCGCAGTTGGACCCGGACCTGGGGATTCCAGCCTTCCGGCGGGTTTTCCCGCAATTCGTCAAGTGCTTCTCCAGCATTCTTCAACAGGTTTGTGAAGACTTGCCGCATCATGCCGGCATCGGCATCGACGATCACCGGCTCGTCGGGGATGTCCGAGACCAGCGCGCCTTGCAGCGCATCGCGCTGCATCAACTCGGCATCGCGCAGCAGCTTGGCGATGTCGGTTTCCTTGCGGTCCGGTTCGGGCATGCGGGCGAAGCGGGAAAATTCGTCCACGATCCGGCGCAGGTCGTTGGTCTGGCGGATGATGACCTCGGTATATTGCTCCAGCGCCTCGCGTTCCTCGCCGGCGATGGGGCCGAACTTGCGCTTCAGCCGCTCGGCCGAAAGCTGGATCGGGGTCAGCGGGTTCTTGATCTCATGCGCGACGCGGCGGGCCACGTCGCCCCAGGCGGCCATGCGCTGCGCCGAGACCAGGTCGGTCACGTCGTCCAGCGCCACCACATAGCCCTCGAGCCCGCCGGCCGCGCCGCGGCGGATCGCCATGCGCACCAGCAGGCTTTCCACCCGGCCCTCGCGGCTCAGGCGGATCTCGTCCTGCACGGATTCGTTGACCGATTGCGACAGCCGCTCGAACAGCGGCGCGAATTCCGGCACCGCCTCGGAGAGCAGCCGGTCATGCGCCGTCGCCGGGTCAAGGCCCAGAAGGCGAGTGGCCGAGCGGTTCAGGAAATCGATCTCGCCTGCCGCATCCAGCCCGATCACCCCGGCGGTGACCGAGGACAGCACGGAATCGAACAGCCGGCGCTGATCGTCGGCGGCACGGTAGCTTTCGACCAGTTCCTGGCGCTGCTGCTTCAGCTGCCGGGTCATGCGGTTGAAGCTTTCGCCCAGGGTCTGGATCTCGTCGCCGGTGTCGGGCGTCGGGATTTGCAGGTCCAGATTGCCCTCGCCCACCTGTTCGGAAGCCTCGGCCAGCCGGCCGATCGGCCGCGACAGCCGGTCAGCAAACCACAGGCCCAGCCACATCGCCGCCGCCACGAGCAGCAGCGCGAAGCCCAGATACAGCAGCGAGAACTCGAACAGCACCCGGCCGCGCTCCTGTTCCAGGCGCTGGTATTCGCCGACGGTCTGGCGGGTGTCGTCCAGCAGGCCCAACAGGCTGCCGTCCACGTCGCGGGTGACGTAGAGATAGCGGTCGGCCAGCGGCGCCAGCGGCACCAGGGCGCGGAACTCGTTGTTTTGCCAGTCCTCGATCAGCACCAGCCCGCGGGTCGCCGCTTCGTCGAACTGGGTGGGGCCGGGCTGTTCATACCAGAACTGATAGCTGCGCTCGCCCCGGGCGCGGATGGTGCCGCGGCCGTCGATGACATAGGCCTCGCGCAGCCCGCGCTGGATCAGCGCCTGGCCCTGGCCCAGAAGCAGCCGCAATTCGCCATCGTCCAGCATCGGGTTCTGCCGCGCCGCTTGGGTCAGCGCCCCGGCCAGCAGCTTGGCGTCGTTGGTCAGGTCGCGGCGATGTTCGTCCTGATAGGCCTCGGCGGCCGAGAGCGAGGTCGAAACCACCTGCTGCACCCGGTTCGAGAACCAGCCCTCCAGGCCGATATTCACCGTCAGCCCGGCGAACAGGGCGACCAGCACCGTGGGCACCAGCGCGATGGTGGCAAAGACGCCCACCAGCCGCATATGCAGCCGCGAGCCCGCCGCCGACTTGCGCCGCGCCGCGACGATCTGAGCCATGCGCGCCACGACCAGGCCGGCCAGCACGATCAGGTAGAGCAGGTCCGCCAGCAGCACCAGCCGCAGTACCGAGCCGCCCGAGGTGGCATCGGCAAAGGGCCCCATTACGGCAAAGGTCAGCCCCGCCAGCGCCGGCCCCAGCAGGGCCAGGCCAAGGGTTGCGGCATTGCGATAGAACCGAAGCCGCCGCAAACGTGCGACGCGCTCCCATGTACCCTTGGACAGCGTTCCCGCCACCTTGCCCGTCCTCACGGTTTCGCCGCTGTGTCCGCGGCCGTTCTGTGGCCGTTCAGCGACTCTCGCAAGGCCATCTGTGGCCGTTTTACATCAGTTTGCGGCGCCGTGTCACCTCGATATTCAGGTCGGTCAGTTTCTTGCGCAAGGTATTGCGATTGATGCCCAGAAGATCGGCACAACGCAGCTGATTTCCGCCGGTGGCGTCCAGCGCGATCTCCAGCAAAGGCTTTTCGATCTCGCGCAGGATGCGGTCATAAAGGCCGGGCGGCGGCAGCTCGTCGCCATGCAGGTCGAAATAGCGTTGCAGATGCATCTCGACCGATTGCGCCAGCCGCATGTTCGCGGGCTCGCCCAGCGGCGTGACCAAGGCGGCGGGGCTGGCGGCGGCGGGCCGGGCGGCCGGCGCCGTTACCGGGGCCTGCGGCACGATGGGGCTCGACTCGGCCAGCGCGGCGGCGGCCTCGACCTCGGTGATCTCGGCCGCGGCGGCGGTCAGCGCCAGGCGGCGCATCATGTTTTCCAGCTCGCGCACGTTGCCCGGGAAGGGATAGGCGCGGATCAGCGCCGTCGCGCCCTCGGACAGCCTGCGCTGCGGCAGGCCCTGCGCGGCGGCGCGAGCCAGCAGGTGCCGGGCCAGCGGCGGGATGTCGTCCACCCGCGCCCGCAGCGGCGGCACGGTGACCGTTACCCCGGCCAGCCGGTAATACAGGTCCGCCCGCAGCCGGCCCGAAGCCACGTCGGCCTGCGGATCGGGGCCGGTGGTCGAGACCAGGCGTGGCATCAGGTTGCGGCCGGGACCGACCTCCCAAGCCTCGATCATGCCGATCAGCCGGGCCTGGGCGGCGGAGTCGAAGCCGGCCGGATCCTCGATCAGCAGCGTGCCGCCCTGCGCCCGCTCGACGGCGCTGTGGATCGTCTCCTCGGACAGGTCGGCCGAGGTCAGCACCACGAAACCCGCCTCGCGCCGGTCCGAGAGGTCGTGGAACGAGCGCGCGACCACGGTCTTGCCCACCCCCGCCTCGCCGGCGATCATCACCGGCAGGTCGGCATTGAGCACCCGCGCCACCATGCGGAACAGGTTCTGCATCGCCGGGGCATGGCCGATCAGCGGCAGGGCCGGATCGGCGCCGGATTCCGGCGCCGGGGCCGGGGCCGGGGCCGAGACCGCCGCGGCCGGCTCGGACCTGCGCACCCGCGACAGCGCCTGGCCGGCCCGGGTCATCAGGTCGGGCAGGTCGAAGGGCTTCGGCAGATAGTCGAAGGCC
Source organism: Paracoccus sp. MKU1 (assembly GCF_001447385.1). Classification (GTDB taxonomy): domain Bacteria; phylum Pseudomonadota; class Alphaproteobacteria; order Rhodobacterales; family Rhodobacteraceae; genus Paracoccus. The sequence goes on from NZ_LLWQ01000213.1 coordinate 61,786, forward strand.
GCCGCCTCGGTGGCGCGGATGGCGGTGACGATGGTGTTCTGGGCCGAGATCACGATCACCGGCAGGTCGGGCCGCGCCTTGCGGATCGCCGGGATCATGTCGATGCCGTTGCCGTCGGGCATCATCACGTCGGTGATGACCAGATCGCCGCGCCCCTCCTCGACCCAGCGCAGCAGCTGCGACAACGAGCCGGTGGCGTGGACCCGGCAGCCGGCGCGGGTCAGGGCCTGGGTCAGGACCGTGCGGATGGTGCGGTCGTCGTCAGCGATCAGAACGGTGCCGTCCATGGGAAAACCTCAGGCTTTGGGCAGTGAAATGCGGAAAACGGTGCGACCCGGGCGGGATTCCAGCGCGATCCAGGCGCCATGGTCGGTGACGATCTTGGAGACCAGCGCCAGGCCAAGGCCGGTGCCGTTCTCGCGCCCCGAGACGAAGGGCTCGAAAACCTCGGCGATCAGCGATTCGGGGATGCCGGGGCCGTCATCCTCGATCTCGATCTGCAAGGGCAGGCTGCGGCCCTGCGGCTCGGCCTCGGTCGGCGCCAGGCGCAGGGTGCCGTCGTAGAAGCTGCGCAGGCGGATGACGCCGCCTTGCCCCGTCCGGCCGATCGCCTCGGCAGCGTTCTTGACCAGGTTCAGGCAGACCTGCACCAGCTGGTCGGCATCGACCAACGCCGGTGGCAGCGAGGGGTCGTAATCGGGCGCAATGCGCAGCCCCTTGCCGAAGCCCACCGCGGCCGAGCGGCGCACCCGCTCCAGCACGTCATGCACGTTCACGGCGGAAAGCCGGGGCGCCGAGGTGTCGCCGAAGCGTTCCACCTGGTCCAGCAATTCGACGATACGGCGCGATTCCGCGACGATCAGGTCGGCAAGGTCACGGTCCTCGGCCTTGAGGTTCATGCCGATCAGCTGCGCCGCGCCGCGGATGCCGGCCAGCGGGTTCTTGATCTCATGCGCCAGCATCTCGGCCATGCCGATGGCCGAGCGCGCGGCCGAGCGCGCCGCCTGCCCCTGCCCCAGCCTGCCGCCGCCATCGGCCGGCGCCAGCAGGATGACGGTGCCGCCCTCGGGACTGGGGGCATGGCCGGCATGGACGGTGGCGATGCGGTCGGAATGCCCGCCCGAGCGGTCGCCGATCTCGAAGCGCACCCCGGCGCGGTTCAGCGCCTCGTGCCCCTCGCGCATGCGTTCGAGGATCGAGCCCAGCGTGGGCACGATGCGCAGCCGCTTGAGCATCTCGGGCCCCTCCAGCGCCTGCCCCAGCGAGGAGCGGCAAGAGATGTTCAGAAAGGCCTCGGCCAGGTCGTTCATCGCCGCGATGCGGCCCTCTGCGTCCAGGATGATCGCGGGCAGCGGAAGCGCCGACCAGTTCGGCCCGACCTCTGCCGGGACAAAGCCGCCGCCGGTTTCCATCTCGGGATCGGGCAGCATGTCGGACCTAGCCCGGACTGTCATGAAGGCACCTCGGTGGCCTGGGCATTGGCATGGACAGCATCAACCAGCGCAGAATCGGCATCACCGAAGCCGGCGCGGATCGCGGCCAGCGCGGTCTCGGGGGTGGGCGCGCGCAGAAGCTCGGCACGGTTCGGGGCACCGTTCGCCTCGGCATACCAGCCCAGGTGCTTGCGGGCGACGCGCAGGCCCAGCTCGCGCCCGTATAGCGACAGGATGTCGTCGTAATGCTCGGCCACCGCCTCGGCCAGCGCCGCGCCTTGCGGCACCTCGGGCGCGGGGGTGCCCCAAAGCTCGTGCGCGATCTGCGCCAGCCGCCAAGGCGCCCCCTGCGCGCCCCGCCCGACCATGACCGCATCGGCGCCGGACTGGTGCAGGGCAGCGCGGGCGCTGGCGGCGTCCACCACGTCGCCATTGGCGACCAGCGGCGGCCGGCCCGGCAGGTTCGCCACCGCGCGGATCGCCGCCCAGTCGGCGCTGCCGGTATAGAATTGCGCCCGGGTGCGGCCATGCACGGTCAGCATCCGCACCCCGGCCCCGGCGGCGCGGCGCGCGAGTTCCGGCGCGTTCAGGCAATCCGCGTCCCAGCCCAGCCGCATCTTCAGCGTCACCGGCAGGTCGGGCACGGCGGCGACCACCGCCTCGACCAGCCCCAGCGCATGGTCGAGGTCGCGCATCAGCGCCGCCCCCGACAGCCCGCCCGTGACCTTCTTGGCCGGGCAGCCCATGTTGATGTCCACGATGCGCGCGCCCATGCCGGCGACGATTCGCGCGGTTTCCGCCATCGCCCCCGCCTCGCGGCCGGCGATCTGGACCGAAACGGGCAGTTCGCCCTCGGTCAGCGCCTTGGCGCGCACCGCGGCGCGCGTCGAGGGGCGCGGCGTCACCATCTCGGTCGAGGCGACCATCTCGCTGACCATCAGCCCCGCTCCGCCATGGCGCGCGACGGCGCGGCGAAAGGGCAGGTCGGTGATCCCGGCCATGGGCGCCAGAAAGACCGGCGGGCCAAGCCGCGTGGTGCCAAGGGTGATGGGTTCGGGCAGTGTCATGGGGAAACTCGTATGCCAGCAGGCGGGGATGCGAAAGAAAACGGCGTGTGCCCGATCGGCACGCTGTCGCGCCGCGGCGGATTTTGCCGGTTTTTCGTGCTTGCTGCCTAAATAGGATGCAGGCCCGGTTTCGTCAAATGTCGCGGAGCTTCAGGTCCGTTGTCGCAACCGCGCTGGCCTGGCGGGGGCGCGGCGGCTAGGCTTTCCGCGCTAGCTAGGAGTGCGCGATGTTTCTTTCCGTCTTCGACATCTTCAAGATCGGAGTCGGCCCTTCCTCGTCCCATACCATGGGGCCGATGGTGGCCGGGGGCCGCTTTCTGGATGCGCTGCGCGAGCAGCCCTTCCGGGCGCACGGGCTGCGCGCCAGCCTGCATGGGAGCCTGGCCTTCACCGGCAAGGGCCATGCCACCGACCGCGCCACCATCCTGGGCCTGGCCGGATTCCTGCCCGAAACCATGGATGCCGAGGCGGCCGAGGCCGTGCTGGAGAAAAACCGCGAGACGAAGATCCTGTCGCCCCGCGACCTGGGCGATCTGGCCTTCGACCCGGCGCGCGACCTGATCTTCGACTACGACCACGCCCTGCCCGGCCATGCCAACGGCATGGTCCTGATGGCGACCGACGCGCAGGGCGACGTGATCTTCCGCGAGGTCTATTACTCCATCGGCGGTGGCTTCGTGATGACCGAGGGCGAATTGGCGGCACGCGGCGACGACACCCGCACGGATGCCTCGCCCAAGGTGCCCTTCCCCTTCGCCTCGGCCGCCGAGATGCTGGAAATGGCCGAAAAATCGGGCAAGTCCATCGCCCAGATGAAGCGCGAGAACGAGCGGGTCTTTCGCAGCGATGCCGAGATTTCCGCCGGAATCCACCGCATCTGGCAGGTCATGCGCGACTGCATGGACCGGGGGCTGGCCACCGGCGGCATCCTGCCCGGCGGGCTGTCGATCCGCCGCCGCGCGGCGGGCATCCACGAGGCCCTGAAGGCCGAATCCGGCATGAACCTGACCGCACCGCATGTCATCAACGACTGGATGTCGATCTATGCCATGGCGGTGAATGAGGAGAACGCCGCCGGCGGCCAGGTGGTGACCGCGCCGACGAACGGCGCGGCGGGCGTCGTGCCGGCGGTGATCCGCTATTGGCTCGACCACGTTCCGGGCGCCTCGGAACGCCAGCTCGACGAATTCCTGCTGACCGCCGCGGCCATCGGCGGGCTCATCAAGCACAACGCCTCGATCTCGGGCGCGGAATGCGGCTGCCAGGCCGAGGTCGGCTCGGCCTCCGCCATGGCGGCGGCGGGGATCTGCGCCGCGATGGGCGGCACTGTCACCCAGGTCGAGAACGCGGCCGAGATCGCGCTGGAGCATCACCTGGGCATGACCTGCGACCCGGTGAGGGGGCTGGTGCAGGTGCCCTGCATCGAACGGAACGGCCTGGGCGCCATCAAGGCGGTCTCGGCGGCCAGCCTGGCCTTGCGCGGCGACGGCCAGCATTTCGTGCCGCTGGACGCCGCCATCGAGACCATGCGCCAGACCGGCCGCGATATGAGCGACAAATACAAGGAGACCTCGCTGGGCGGGCTGGCCGTCAACGTGCCGAACTGCTGAGCCGCGTGCGAAGAATCGCGCAAACCCGGGCTTTGGCGGCGCCCGGGGCCTGTCGGCGCTTGCCCAAGTCCCGGGCTTCCTGTAGCCAATCAGCATAAGCAAAACCCATGGAACCGGGACAGAGCAGATGAAATTCCGTTCGGCCTTCGCCGTTCTTTCGATGACTGTGGCCCTTGCCGCCTGCGGCGAACTGCCCTTCCAGAAATCCGACGAACCCGAGGCCGCCGCCCATTCCGGCCCGCCCAGCGTCTCGCCGCTGGAACAACCGATCGAGACCGGGGCCGAGGGCAAGCCCGTCGCCACCGCCGAGGCCAGCACGCTCAACACCGCCATGTTCCGCGCCGCCGGATCCGGCTGGACCGTGACCGCCGCCGACAAGACCGCCGTCTATGAACGGCCCGGCGCGCGCTCGGTCGGCGTCGCCGTCCGCCGCATGGTCTATGGCCGCGGCGTCGAGTTCATCGGCTCGATGAACGGCACGGTCTTCGCGCTGAACATCCAGGCGGCGGAATGCCAGACGGGCGACCAGAAGACGCCCTTCACCGCGCGGCTGCGCGTCGGCAGCCAGCGCCTGAGCGGCTGCGCCGTGCCCACCGACAGCATGCCCAAGGCCCAGGTCCGCGCCTCCTCGGCGGCGCCGAAGCCCAAGGCCCAGCCGAAGCCCGCGGCGCCCGCGGCGAAGCCCGAAACGACGCCCGCGGCAGAAACCCCGGCGACGGCCCCCGCGAGCGCGACCACCGACACCGCGCCCACCACCGGCCCGTCCACCACCGGCACGCCCGAGACGACCGCGCCCTCCGTGACCCCGGCGACCACCCCCTCGGCGGGCAGCGCGGCCGAGACCCCGGCCAGCGGCGGCAACGCGACCGAAGGCACGGCGACCGGAGCTCCGACCACGGCGCCCGCGAGCCCGGCGGCGGACACGCCTTCGACCGCCCCCGCCGCGGAGCCTCCGGCTGCGGAAAGCCCGGCGGCCGGCAGCAACGGCTCGGAGGCGACCGGCGGCGGCGTTCCGGCGCCGCAGCTGATCCTGCCCGAACCGCCCGCCCCGAGCGAATAAGCCTGAAACCCGGGCGCCGTGCGGCAAGCCCCGCACGGCGTCGGCCCCCCGCTGCCCCCGCCGCGGGCCACGACCTGAGAGGAGCCGCGATGCGCGCCCATTCGATCCTTACCCGCCGCCTGCTGGCTTCGACCGTGCCGGTGGCGCTGCTTCTGGGTCTCGGCACCAGCCCGGCCCGCACCGATCCGATGATCGGCAGCCATTTCAACAGCTATGGCCTGCCGGGCGGCATCGACACGCCGACCGCCGAAATGCTGCCCGACGCAACGCTGGGCGCCACCATCTCCTATTCCGATCTGGCGCGGCGCAACACCATAGTGTTCCAGGCCCTGCCCCGCCTGACCGCCGCCCTGCGCTATTCGCGGGTCGAAAGCCTCAATGAATCCCGCGGCTATATCTGGGATCGCAGCTTCGATCTGCGCTATCAGTTCCTGGACGAGGATCCGCAGGGCTGGCGTCCCGCCGTGGCTGTCGGGTTGCAGGACTTCATGGGCACCGGCATCTACAGCGCCGAATATCTGGTCGCCACCAAGACCCTGACCCCACGCCTGCGCGTCAGCGCCGGTCTGGGCTGGGGCCGGCTGGCCAGCACCGGCGGCATCGGCAGCCCCTTTGGCGACCGCCCCCTGCGCAGCAACGACGAAGGGGGCAAGCCCAATGTCAATCAATGGTTCCGCGGCGAGGTCGCGCCCTTCGTCAGCGCCAGCTGGCAGGCAACCGACCAGCTGACGCTGACCGCGGAATATTCCGGCGACAATTACGCCTGCGAAACCGGCGATACCGACAATTGCCGCGCCCAGGGCCGGCTGGATGACAAGGACCCGCTGAAGAACCAGCTGAACCTGGGCTTCACCTATCAGTTCGGCGAGCATTACCAGCTTGGCGGCTATGTCCTTGGCGGCAAGCAGTTCGGGTTGCAGTTCAGCGTGGCGATGAACGCCCGTCAGGCGCCCTATCCCTCGGGGCTGGAAAAGGCGCCGGCCCCGGTCCGGTCCCGGCCGGCCCCCGCCGCCGATCCCGATGGCTGGTCGGGCGCATGGGCGGCGGATCCGACCGCGCAGCCGGCGATCCAGAAGGCGCTTGGCGATGCGCTGGCCAAGGAAGGCCAGGTGCTGGAGAGCATGGCGCTGGACGCCAACCGCGCCGAGGTCCGCATCCGCAACGACCGCTATATCCAGCAGGCAGAAGCCATCGGCCGCACCGCGCGGCTGATGACCCGAGCCCTGCCGCCCTCGGTCGAGACACTGGTCATCACCTCGTCCGAGGATGGGGTTCCGACCTCCTCGGTGGTGCTGCGCCGCTCGGATGTCGAGCGGCTGGAGAATACCGAGGCCGGGCAGATCGCCAATGCCGCGCAGCTGACGGATGCCGATCCGCGCCCCGGCAACCTGGTGCTGACCCCGGGGCTGTTCCCGCGGTTCAGCTGGGGGCTGAAACCCTATCTCTCGACCTCGCTTTTCGACCCGGACGATCCGTTCCGCTATGAGGTCGGCGCCGAGCTGGGCGGGCAATACGAATTGACCCCGGGCCTGGTGCTGGCCGGCACCATCCGTCAGCGCGTGCTGGGTTCCACCAAGCAGGAGCCGCCGAGCGGCGAGACGTTGGAATCTGCGGAACAGAGCGATTACGACGAGAACGGCGTGCCGCGGGTCCGCTCGGACAGCCGGATGTATTCGGGCAATGACAGCCCGGTCATCTCCAACCTGACGCTGGCCTGGTATGCCAAGCCGACCGAGACGGTCTATTCCCGCCTGACCGTCGGCCTGCTGGAGCGCGCCTATGGCGGCGTCTCGGGCGAGGTGCTGTGGTGGCCGGCCAATTCGCCGCTGGCCATCGGCGCCGAGATCAACCGGGTGCGAAAGCGCGACTTCCGCGAAGCCTTCGGCTTCCGCGACTACGAGACCACGACCGGCCATGTCTCGGCCTATTACGAATTCAGCAACGGCATCACCGCGCAGCTGGATGTCGGCAAGTATCTGGCCGGAGACAAGGGCGCCACGCTGACGCTCAGTCGCGAATTTGCCAATGGCTGGAAAATTGGCGGCTGGGTCACCAAGACCGACATGAGCACCGAGGAATTCGGCGAAGGCTCGTTCGACAAGGGCGTGACGATCTCGATCCCGCTGGGCTGGGGCACGGGCGAACCGTCGCTGCGTCGCGTCGGCGGCGACATCCGCTCGCTCTCGCGCGACGGCGGCTCGCGCCTGCGCGTCGGCGGCAGGCTTTACGACAAGGTCCGCGACAGCCACTCGGGCCAGCTTTACCAAGGTTGGGGGAGGTTCTGGCGATGACCCGGACGAAACGGATATTGCTGGGCGGCATGCTGCTGGGCGCGCTGGCCGCCTGCGGCAACCAGGACAACAACGATTCGGTCTTTGGCAAGCTGGCCCAGGCCGCCAGGCAAAGCGTGGCGCAGCGGAATGCCGAGCCCGCCCCTGCCCCGGATCCCTCGGCCATGGCGGCCGAGGCGCTGCGGGTCAATCCGGGGCCGCTGATCCTGGTCGGCCTGGAAAACGCCGGCAGCACCCAGGTTCTGGCCATGACCGGCCAGAATGCCGGCAGCCGCACCTATATGACCAAGAACGAGCAGGCGTTGATCCTGCGCAACGGCATGCTGGCCGGAACGCGCGGGCTGGGGAACGACCTGTCGGTGGCAGAAATGTCGAGCTCGGCCGCGCTGGTGCTGGCCGGGCGCAGCGGAGAGGCCCGGCGGGTGATGCGCTATTGGACCGGCGACGGGCTGGAACGGCCGCTGCCGCTGGATTGCCGCGTCGGCCCGGGCCCCAAGCCTGGGGTGATGGTGGAAAGCTGCGAGGGCTTCGGCCTGAGCTTCCAGAATAGCTATCTGGTGCAGGGCGGGCGCGTCACCGTTTCGCGCCAATGGATCGGCCCGGCGCTTGGCTATGTGACCATCCAGGAACTGCGGCCGTAAGACAGGCCGCCGCCCGCAGGATCGAGGCCCGCCGCAAGGCGGGCCTTTGCCTTTGCGCCACCTGGCAGCGATGCGGAGCGCCGGCTTGGGGTGACAGCTCCTGGCCGGTCAGGCAGGGCAGGCAGGAACGACACATGAAAAAAGGGCTGACCCAAAGGCCAGCCCTTTTATCGACGATCGTCGGACCGAAATTATTCGGCCGGGGTCGCGTCATCATCGTCATCGTCGTCCGAGGCGATGGCGGCGATAACGCCCAGCAGCAGCAGAGCCGGAACGACAAGGCCAGCGTTGGTCGAAGCGGGCTTCTCGTCAACGACAACCGGCTCGACTTCGACGACCGGGGCAACATAGCCACCGGCGAGAGCGGTCGAGGCCGACAGGCCCAGGGCCAGGGCAAAGGTAGCGAATTTGGTCATGATCATGCTCCGTTCAGTACTTTGACGGCTGCCGTTTCCGGCAACATCGCTGCGACAGTCGCATAATCCCAAGGACTTGGAAAGCGGTCTTGATCGGGAAATCATGCGCGCCTCAGGCGACTGTTGCATAATAGCCAACACTCGTGACGCTAGGCGAGATGCTGCCGTCAGATCGGCGGAAACTCGCGGGTCCTTGCCTATGCCGGCACACTGGTCATTTCCTACAAATCACTAATGTCACAGCATAAATCATCGCAGAAATCGCCACGATCGAGGGGCCGGCAGGCGTGTCCAGCCACAGGCTGGCCCATAGTCCGCCAAGAACCGCGATGGCACCGATCAGGGTGGCGGAACCGGCCATCTGCTCGGGCGTTGCAGAGAATCCCCGCGCCGCCGCCGCCGGCACGATCAGCATGGCCGAGATCAGCAGCGCCCCGACGATGCGAATCGCGATGGCCACCACCAGCGCCAGAGCCAGCGACAGGATCAGCCGTTCGCGCGCCGGATCGATTCCCGCCGCCATGGCCAGCTCCTCGTTCACCGAGGCCGTCACCAGCCTCTGCCAGCGCCAGATCAGCAGGCCCAGGACCGCCGTTGCGCCGGCCCAGATCCAGGCCAGATCACCCCGGGTCACCGCCAGGATGTCGCCGAACAGGAAGGCGTCCAGCCCCACCCGCAGCGAGGGCACGAAGCTGACGCCCACCAGCCCCAGCGCCAGCGCGCTATGCGCCAGCACCCCCAACACCGTGTCCATCGACTGGCCGCGCGCCGTAAGCTGCGCCACGATCAGCGCCATGGCGACGGCGACCGCCAGCGTGCCCAGATAGATCGGCAGCGAGAAGACGAAGCTCAGCGCCACGCCCAGAATCGCCGCATGCGCGGTCGAATCGCCGAAATAGGCCATGCGCCGCCAGACGACGAAGGAGCCGAGGGCACCGGTCGCCAGCACAAGGCCAAGCCCCGCCAGGGCGGCTCGGGTCAGGAAATCGTCAAGCATGGGGCCTCAATGCGGATGGGCGCAGGCCGGGCCGTGATGGTGGCCCTCTGCGACATGGTCGTGATCGTGATCGTGGTGATGCTGGTAAAGCGCCAGCGTGCCTTGCGATTCGGCGCCGAACATGGCGCGATAGGCGGGCGCGGCGCTGACCGCCTGCGGCGTGCCCTCGCAGCAGACATGGCCGTTCAGGCAGACCACCCGGTCCGAGGCGCGCATGACCACCAGAAGGTCATGGCTGACCATCAGCACGGCGGCGCGGGTCTCGGCCCGGACCTCCTCGATCAGCTTGTAGAAGGCGACGATGCCCGGCTGGTCGAGGCCCTGCGTCGGTTCGTCCAACACCAGAAGCTGCGGGTCGCTGAGCAGCGCCCGGGCCAGCAGCACGCGCTGGAACTGCCCGCCCGACAGCGCGGTGATCTGGCGGCCCTCCAGCCCCGGCACGCCGGTCCGCTCCAGCGCGGCGGCGGCCTCCGCATCGCCGACCCGGCGCGGCAGCGACAGGAAACGGCGCACGGTCATCGGCATCGCCCGCTCGATATGCACCCGCTGCGGCACATAGCCGATGCGCAGCCCCGGCGCCCGCTCGACCCGGCCCGAGGCCAGCGCGACATGGCCCAAGAGCGCCCGCACCAGCGTCGATTTCCCCGAGCCGTTCGGCCCGACCACGGTGACGATCTCGGCCGGGCGGATCAGGAAATCGACATGGTTCAGCACCGGCAGATCGCCGCCATGGCTGACCGACAGGTCGGTGGCGCAGATCAGCGCCGTCACAGGCCGGCCTCGGTGCAGCGCGCGCACAGGCCCAGCAGCTCGACGGTGCTGCGCTCGATGCGAAAGCCCGTGGCCTCGGCAAGCCGGTCCAGCGCCGCCCGCAGCTCGGGCGCATCGGCCTCGGCCACCTGCTCGCAGCCGCGGCAGATCAGGAAGGCCGGCGAGTGGTCGCGCTCGGACGACAGGCAGGCGGCATAGGCGTTCAGGCGCTGGACGCGATGGGCCAGCCCCTGCTCGACCAGGAAATCCAGCGCCCGATAGGCCACCGGAGGCTGCTTGCCGAAGCCTTCGGCCGAGAGCCGCTCCAGCACCTCATAGGCGCCCATGGCGCGATGCGATTCCAGCAGGATCTCCAGCGCGCGGCGGCGCACCGGGGTCAGGCGCACGCCCTCGGCCCTCGCCTGGTCTTCGGCACGGCGCAACACCGCGGCTGCGCAATGGGCATGGTCGTGCTCATGAAACGGATCGGGCGGGGATTCGTGAGAGGGCATGATGTTATATCGTTACATTTTCGCTTGACGGGTTACGATATAACATAAATAACCTTGGCGTTTCTGCAAGCGAGACCGCGATGATCCGATATCCTTCCCTTGTTCTTGCCGCCGCGCTCAGCACGGCTGGCCTGCCTGCCCTGGCCGAAGCGCCGAAGGTGGTGACCGACATCCCCGTCGTCGGGGGCTTGGTGCAGCAGGTCATGGGCGACCTGGGCCAGCCCGAGATCCTGCTGCAAGCCAGCGGCGATCCCCACAACTACCAGTTGCGTCCCAGCCAGGCCCGCAGCGTGCAGGATGCCGGCCTGCTGATCTGGGTCGGCCCGCAATTGACCCCCTGGCTGGAACGGGCCGTCGCAAGCCTTTCCCCGCAGGTCGAGTCGCTGACCCTGTTGGACCTGCCAGCCACGCATCGCCGCAGCTATGCCGGCGACGAGCACGAGCACGAGCACGAGCACGAGCACGAGCACGAGCACGAGCACGAGCACGAGCACGGACATGGCGACCACGGCCATGCCGAGGCGCAAGCGCATCACGACCATGATCACAGCGGCACCGATCCCCATGCCTGGCTGGACCCGGCGAATGGACAGGCCTGGCTTGCCGCCATCGCCGAGGCCCTGTCCCGGCGCGACCCGGAGAACGCCGCCAGCTATGCCGCCAACGCCGCGAAGGCCGCCGAGGACATCGCCGCGCTGGACGAGGCGTTGCAGGCGGCGCTGGCCCCTGCCCGCGGCAAGCGTTTCGTCGTCTTCCATGACGCCTACGGCTATTTCACCGAGCATTACGGGCTGGAGCCGGGAATCGCGGTCAGCCTGGGCGATGCCTCGACGCCCTCGGCCGCGCGGCTCAAGACGATTCGCGACGGGATCGCCGAGAACGGCGCGGTCTGCGCCTTCCCCGAGGCGAATCACGATCCGAAGCTGATCGCCGCCGTGATCGAAGGCACCGAGATCCGCCAGGGCGCCGCGCTCGACCCCGAGGGCACCGGCTCACCCCCCGGAGCCGGGCTATATACCGCGATCTTGCGCGGCATGGGTGAGGCGATGGCCGATTGCCTGGGCGCAGACTAGAATTGCTGCGATTTTGGCCCCTCCGGCGTGGGGTTGGCAAGGCGGGCACCCATGCGGTCCCCGTCTTTTTTCTTTCAAAACGGCTGGTTATGCAGTCGAAAAATTCCCGACTATTTTCCTTTGACATCCCTTAGGAAATTTGTCAGGTTAGCCTCACCGCGACAGAAACGAGGAACTGGACATGACCGCGACCCGCCCCGCCGAATTCACGCGTCCCGGCGTGACCGCCCTGCAACGACTGCCCGAATATGACGCCGAATTGCTGACCGCCGGCGGCAATCAGGCGCTGATCGTCCTGGGCGACCAGGTGTACAACCTGCGCATCACCCGCGCCGGCAAGCTGATCCTGACCAAGTGAGCAGCGAGGGGCGGTGCGGCCTGTCCGCATGAGGCCGACGCCCTGGGCGCGACGCCGCCGCGCCGGCAGATTTCCGGAAGGCGGCACCATTTTCCGCGCCGCAGATCCTTTCAGCCCGGCGTAACCCGTCGCAGCGCCCCTTCCCGAAAGAGGCGCAATCAGCCGCGCCGCGGACCTTTTCCCTCTGGTCGCGCTCCCTTCCCGGGGGCGCGATTGGTTTTTGCGGCACCGGGTTTCGCACCGGGCTTGCCGGGCTTGAAGGAACGACTGGGCTTGCCCTCGCCCCTGGGCTTGAAGCCGCCCTCGGTCTTGTCGCCGCGCGGCTTGAAACCGCGCTCACCCTCGGCCTTCGCGCCGCCCTTGAAACCGGGCTTGCCGCCGCGCTGCGGCCGGTCTCCGTCGCGCCGCGCCTCGTCGCGCGGCCCCTTGCCGAAGGGCTTGCGCGCCGGATCGCGGGCAGGTTTGCCCACCGCATCCTGTCGCCGTGCGAAGGGTTTCCGCTCGCCATCCTCGCGCGTCGCAAAGGGACGCGCACCATCCTCGCGTTTGGCAAAGGGCTTGCGGTCGCCATCGGCCCGCTTGGAGAAAGGTTTGCGATCACCGTCCTCACGGCGCGCAAAGGGTTTCCGGTCACCCTCCTCACGCCGCACGAAGGGCTTGCGATCACCGTCTTCGCGGCGGGCGAAGGGCTTGCGCCCACCTTCGGGGCGCGGCTTGCGCGGACGGGCCTCGCCATCGGCCGGCCCGGCTGCGCCGCGTTCGCGGAAGCTGCGCGGCTTTTCCTCGGTCTCGCCGGTCAAGAGCCCGCCCAGCTGGTCGCGCAGCACCTTGCGCTTGACCTCGCGCACCTCGTTCTCCTCGAGGCCGGTCAGCTTGAACGGACCATAGCCGATGCGGATCAGCCGGTTCACGATCAGCCCGACATGGGCCATGGCGCGGCGGATCTCGCGGTTCCTGCCCTCGCGGATGCCGACGGTCAGCCAGGCATTGGCACCCTGCTGGCTGTCGAGGTTGATCTCCATCGGCGCGAATTCCTCGCCGTCGATGGTGACGCCGCGGCGCAGCGGCGCGAATGTCAGGTCGTTGGGCTGGCCGTTCACCCGCACGCGATAGCGGCGCAGCCAGCCGGTGGTCGGCAGTTCCAGCCGGCGCTTGAGTTCGCCGTCATTGGTCAGCAGCAGCAGCCCCTCGGAGTTCAGGTCCAGCCGGCCCACGGTCATCACCCGCGGCAGGTCGCGCGGCAGGGCGTCGAATACCGTCTGCCGGCCCTTCTCGTCCGAGGTCGACGTGACAAGGCCCAGGGGCTTGTAATAAAGCCACAGCCGCGTCTCCTGCGGCTCGTCCAGTGGCTTGCCGTCGACGCGGATCTTGTCCTGGGGGGTCACGTCCAGCGCCGGACTGTCGATCTTCTTACCGTTCACCGTCACCCGGCCTTCCAGGATCATGCGCTCGGCCTCGCGGCGCGAGGCGACGCCGGCGCGGGCCATCACCTTGGCGATACGGTCGGCCTGCGGATTCGGGGCGGTTTGGGGGCTGTCTTCGGTCATGGCGATCTCCTGCGCATCTCTGCGGTGGCAAAGACCGCAATCTAGGCGCGGGACGGCAGAAAGGAAAGTGCGGAGTGGGGCTTCGCCCCCCTCGTCGCTACGCTCCTCACCTCCCAGGATATTTCGGCACGGAAGAAAAGCCCCAGGGCGGGCCGGACGAAATGCAGGGCATCTTCCGTGTATAAATATCCATGCTATTGCAGCAGCAACCGCAACGGATCAGAAAAGCGCATGGTTTTCACTTCCTGCATGCCCGCCGCGCTCGATGAGGCGCGCGCCGCCGCCCGGCGCGGCGAGGTGCCGGTCGGTGCCGTGCTGGTGGGTGCCGACGGCGCCGAGTTGGCCCGCGCTGGCAACCGCACCCGCGAACTGGCCGATCCCACAGCCCATGCCGAAATCCTGGCGATCCGCGCCGCCTGCGCGCGCCTCGGCTCGGAGCGGCTACCGGGCGCGCGGCTCTGGGTGACGCTGGAGCCCTGCCCGATGTGTGCCGCCGCCATCTCGGCTGCGCGGATCGCGGTGCTCTATTACGGCGCCGAGGACCCGCGCATGGGCGGCGTGCGCCATGGCGCGCGGGTCTTTGACCATCCGCAATGCCATCACCGGCCAGAGATCGTGGACGGCATTTCGGCAGAAGAATCGCGCCGGCTGCTGCAAGAATTCTTTCGCCAACGCCGCTGAAATGAGAAAACCCGCGTCATGAAAGCGTCGCGAAGGGTGCTTGCGCTGCACCGCAGCATGGATAGGATGCCCGCCGGGCGAACATGGGGGGACTGATGTTCCGAAAGATTCTTATTGCGAACCGTGGTGAGATTGCGATCCGTGTGATGCGGGCAGCGAACGAGCTGGGCAAGAAGACGGTCGCGGTCTATGCCGAGGAAGACAAGCTGAGCCTGCACCGCTTCAAGGCGGACGAGGCCTACCGCATCGGCGGCGGCCTCGGGCCGGTGGCGGCCTATCTGTCCATCCCCGAGATCATCCGCGTCGCGAAGGAATCCGGCGCCGATGCCATCCATCCGGGCTACGGGCTCTTGAGCGAGAACCCCGATTTCGTCGATGCCTGCACCGCCGCCGGCATCGCCTTCATCGGGCCGAGCGCCGACACCATGCGGGCGCTCGG
>NZ_LLWQ01000214.1 GCF_001447385.1 Paracoccus sp. MKU1
AAGGACGGCCGTTCCGTCCAGCCGACCCAGACCGCCACGGCACTGGTCCCCTATGCCGAGCGGTTGGCCGAGACCCTGCGCGAGGCGGTGCATGTCGTCGAGCAGATGCAGGGCCGGCTGGACAATCAGGTGCGGGTGGCGATGGTCTCGACGGCGCGGAACTTCGGCCCGCAGCTGGTGCAGCAATTCCTGCGCCAGCGCCCCGCGGCCCAGGTCGAGATCAGCATCGCCAACCGCGACGGCGTGATCGCCCAGCTGCAGGAGGACCGGGCCGACCTGGCGCTGATGGGCCGCCCGCCGCGGCGGATCGAGGTCACGGCCCACCAGTTCGCCAAACACCCTTACGTGCTGATCGGCAACCCTGAGCATCCGCTGACCCGCTTTCGCCGCATCCGCCGCGCCGATCTTGTCATGCACCGCTTCCTGGTGCGCGAAAGCGGCTCGGGCACCCGCATGGTGCACGAGCATTTCTTCCGCGAGGCCGGCCTGCCGCTGCCGCCGGCGCAGGAAATGGACAGCAACGCCAACATCAAGCAGGCGGTGATGGCGAACATGGGGCTCGCCTTCCTCTCCGCCCACACCATCGCGCTGGAGCGGCAGGCGGGCAAGCTGAGCGTGCTGAGCGTCGACGGCATGCCGCAGCTGCGCGACTGGTTCGTGGTCTATCCGCGCCGCAAGACGCTSGGCCCGGCCGCGCGCGAGTTCCGCGACTTCGTCACCACAGACGGCCCCGCCTTCATGCAAAGCTTCTTCGGTGAAGATTACGGGGCGGAATAGAGCCGGCAAAGCGGCCGGCCGCGGCCCCGCAGGACCGCGCCGCTACGCCCAAGTATCCCCCACCGTGAAACCTTCGGCAAACGGATCGTGATGGTCCAGCACAAGGGTGTTCAACCCATAGATCCAGCTGGTCCCCGAGATTTCCGGCACCACGGCGCGACGGCCCGCGATCTCCGTTTCCTCAACCAGCCGCCCGGTATAGACGTTGCCGAGAATGCCCTGGTGCCTGAAAGTCCTGTCCAGCGGCAACTCGCCCTTGGCATGCAGCACCGCCATCTTGGCGCAGGTGCCGGTGCCGCAGGGGCAACGATCCAGCGCGCCGGTCCAGGTCGCGGGATTGTCCCAGGAAAAATCCCCCGAGGCCATGGTGACGGCATTCTTCCAATCCGCGTTCGCATCATCCGTCGGCCCGGACAATTGCGAGATGGTGATGCCCACGCCCGGATAATCGGGATGCTCGACCGGCAGCTGTTCGATCGTCGCCTGCCGGATCATCGCCGAGATGCGGGCGATTTCGCGGCCATGCTCGGGGATCAGTTCCAGACCCGGGAACTGCCTGACATCGGCGATGGCATAGAACATGCCGCCCCAGCCGACATCGACCCGGACCTTGCCCAGATGCGGCACCTCGATCTCGGCATCCAGATGGGCGGCGAAGGCCGGAACATTGCGAAACGTCACGCTGGTCACCTTGCCGCCCCGGCATTCGGCGCGGACCCGGATCAGCCCGGCCGGCGCCTCCAGCACCAGTTCGGTCACCGGCTCCTTCATCGGCAGCAGGCCCATTTCCAGCAGCACCGTGACGACCGAGATGGTGTTCCCGCCGGACATGACCGGATATTCGATCTGCTCCATGATCACATAGCCCGCATCGGCCTCCGGATGCGAGGGCGGCACGATGATGTTGCAGCAATGCGCCGGATAGCCGCGCGGCTCGCGCAGCATCAGCTTGCGCAACTGGTCGTCATTGGCCTCCAGCCATTTCATCTTTTCATAGACCGAGCTTCCCGGAATATGGGGAACGCCGCCGGTAATCACCCGCATCGGCGTTCCGGCATGCGTATCGACGGCATGGATCATTCGCTTGAACGCCATGTTTGCTGCTCCTGAGTGGATTTCTTGCGGGTGGAAAGAGAAAGGCTCGCCCGATCCAGCGGTAACCGGACGCACCATGGGGTTCAGGAAATACCGATCACTACGCCATAGGGTTCGTTTATCGGCCCGCCGATGACGCAACCGTCGCGATCAAAGCGCGGCTTCAACCTTTTCCGCGACTTCGGCAGGAACCCATTTCGTCCAGATATCCTTGTTTTCCTCAAGGAAATGCACGGCCGCATCCTCTCCCATGGCCTGATTCTCGGCTTGCCAGGCCATCAGGCCGGCGACGGTGTCATTGCTCCAGCCGCGGGTATTGAAATAGTCCGTGATCGCCGGGTCCATGCGGTCGGCGAAATCCTCGGTCACCACGGTCATCACCGTGTCGACGGGCCATGCCGTCACCTTGGGATCGGGGCAATCCAGCTTGGTGATGCACCTTTGCCATTCGACGGGATCCTGCTTGGCATTGGGTTCAAGCAGGACCAGATCATACCGGCCCAGCAATGCGGTCGGCGCCCAGTAATAGGTGATGAAGCCTTCCTGACGCTCATAGGCCCGGGCGATTGCGCCGTCCAGACCCGCGGCCGAGCCCGGCCGCATCAGGTTGAAACCCTTGCTTTCGGCCTGGTAGGCCTTGAACAATTGCCCGGTCACCACCGTCGCCCCCCAGCCCTCGGCGCCGTTGAAGATCACGCCCTTGTCGGGGTTTTCCGGGTCGGGGAAAAGCTCGGGATGCGCTAGGGCATCCTCGACCGTCTTGATGTCGGGATGCGCATCGGCCAGGTATTTGGGAATCCACCAGCCCTGAATGCCGCCATCGGGCAGCGCCGGCGCGCCATAGACGATCTTGCCGTCCTCGAGCCCCTGCGGAACGATCTCGGGCAGAAGGTCCACCCAGGTTTCCGAGGAAACGTCGGGCGAGCCTTTCTCGATCATGGATGTGGTCGAGGGAACCGTGTCCCCGGGAATGGTCTCGACGCTACAGCCATAGCCTTTTTCGAGGATGAACTTGTCGACATAGGTCAGCAGTTCGGCGCTTTGGACGTTATGCAGCGCAAGGGTCACGTTGCCGCAATCCTGCGCGGCGACCGACCCTGCCCCGCCGAAGATGCCGGCGGCCAGGACGGTGGAAGCGAGTAGTCTGTGCATGTTCTTTCTCCCTGTGTGCGGCTTTGATCGGGACAGGGTGCCGCGTTCTTCTCTCCTGACCCAGTTCCAGGTGATCGAGCATTTCACATGCGCGATGGATCAGTCTTTGCGCAAATTCGTATACGATATTTATACTACGAAATTTTCTGCGCGAAGGCGATTCTGTCAAGTTGATTTTCCGCATGAAGTTGCCGCCCAACGCTCGCCCGACGGTTTGTCGCGATTATCTGGCGGTCGCGGGCCATTACCGCTTGTAAGAAGCGACAGGCTCGCCCAGTACATCGAGGCGCGGGGTCACGCCCAGGCCCGGCACATCCGGGGCACGGACATGCCCCGCCTCGACACGAAACTCCCCATCCGCCGTCTTCAGCGAAACCATGTCGCGGCATTCCAGCAGGCATCGCAGCTGCCGCTCGGGCACCGTCTGGCCAAGGTGCACGATGGCCGCGAAGGCGATGTCCGAGCCGGTGGTTTCCTGCACGCTGACCGTATAGCCGGCGGCCAGGCAGATATCGCGGTGCCGCCGCCCACGGGTCAGCCCGCCGTTCTTCGAGATCTTCAGCCCAATGCCTTCGGCGGCATCGTCGGCGATCAGCTGGACGATCGAGGCGTCGCTTTGCGCCAACTCGTCGAAGATGATCGGCACGTCGGTGCGGCGGCGCAGGGACAGGCATTCGCGCCAGGTCGCGCATGGCGCCTCCAGGACGAAATCCAGCCCGTGCGGCAGCAAGCGCAGCATGCGCAGGGCTGTCTCGACACTCATCCCGCCATTCGCGTCCACAATGAAGAACTCGCCCGGCCGCTTGTCGGCCAGCGATGCGGCAATGCGGGCTGCATCCTCTGCCGGGTCGCCGCCGATCTTGACCGAATGGCCGATATAGCCCCGCGCCCGATGCTCGGCCACGCGGCGGCGCATGTCCTCGGGGTCGCCCATGTAAATCGAGGAGATCACCGGCATCCGCGCATCGGTGCGGCCGCCCAGCAGGTCGCAGACCGGCATTCCGACGGATTTGCCGAAGATGTCCCAGCAGGCCACGTCCAGCGCGGTCTTGGCATGTTCATGCCCCAGCAGCGCCTGGTCCATCACCTCGTTGATCCGGTCCACCCGCCGCGGATCCCGCCCCAGCAGATGCGGCGCGATCTCGGCGATGCCGGCCCGGACCCCGAAGGCATGCGAGGCGATATAGGTCGAGCCGAAGGGCGTGCTTTCGCCCCACCCTTCCAGGCCGTTGTCGGTCGTGATGCGGACGATGGTCGCGTCGAAGCTGCGATATTCGCGGCCACCCGACAGCGTGTAGACCCCGCCCGAATAAGGCAGTTCGACCTGGAACACGTCGATTTTGTCGATTGCAAGTTCGGACATGAATGCCGCCTTATTGGGGGATGGTCAGCACCAGCTTGCCGCCGGCGTTCTTGGACAGGAATTCCTTCTGGGCTTCCACGATCTGCTCCAGGGGCCAGGTTCCGGCGACATTCGGTCGGATCTCGCCGCGTTCGATATAGGAAATCAGGTTCTCGAAGACCTCGTCTTCCTGGAAGGTGCAGCCGAAGAAGGTCAGGTCCTTGAGGTACAGCGTCCGCACGTCCAACTCGACGATCGGCCCGGCGATGGCGCCGGCCACCGCATAGCGCCCGCCGCGCTTCAGCACTTGGAGAAGCTCGGGAAAAGCCGGGCCGGCCACCACATCAAGAACGACATCGACCGATTGCGGCTCGATATGATCCGCCAGCCTGTCGCCGCGCGGAATTACATGGTCCGCACCAAGCTCGGTCATGTGATCGGCCTTACTCTTTCCCGCGATGGCGGACACCCGTGCGCCCCTGCGTCGGGCCAACTGGATCGCTGCCGAGCCGACCCCGCCCGAGGCGCCGGTGATCAGCACATGCTCGCCCTTGCCGACCCGCGCGCGGTGGACCATGCCTTCGGCGGTCGAATAGGCGCAGGGCACCGAGGCCAGTTCGACATCGCTCCAGTCGCAATCGACCTTGTAGGTCTCGCGCGCGGGGGCTTTGGCATATTGCGCGAAGGCACCGTCGCATTCCGACCCGAAGGTCCAGCATTCCCAGGGGCGATAGCCGACATAGGAACGCAGCATGTTGCGGACCAGCACCCGCTCGCCGATGCGGTCGGGACTGACCCCCTCGCCGACCGCGACGATACGTCCGCAGCAATCGGCGCCCTGGATGCGCGGGAACGTCAGGGCGATGCCGGACCAGCTGGCATCGTTGTCATTCGTCGTTTCATAGCCTTCGGCCCCGCCATCCGAGGTCGCGCCGGTGACGCCCTTGGAATACCAGCCGATCCGGGTGTTGATGTCGGTATTGTTGATGCCGGCGGCGGCGACCTTGATCAGCACCTCGCCTGGCCCGGGCACCGGGACCGGCACGTCGTCGCGGATTTCCAGCTTTTCGAATCCGCCATGCCCGGTCAGCAAGGCGCCGGTCATTCGTGTCGGAATTGTATCGTCTGATGTCATCGCAGTTTCCCTGGTTCCGTCGGATCGATCCCGGCCCCGGCGGCTGTGGAACGATCACCCCTCCATCAAGAAGCGAGTTCGGATTCGGGGCAACGCACGAAAATTTCCAAATCGAGTTGAGCTGAAGTCAACCGAGGGCCGCGGAACCTCTGCCAATCCGATCGGGATCCCGTGGCAACTCAAGGCGGAGGGAGGCTTCCCACAGGGCGGGGGGGTTCGCGCACCCGCCGGGCCTGTTCCCGTATCCAGTCGCGCATGATCATGGCGGTATCCGACAGCTTGCGCGTGCTGTTCCAGGTCAGGTGGTAGCCCCCGGGTGCCGGGATGACCAGATCGGTGAAACGAACCAGGGAACCCTGCTCAATGAGCGGGCCGACCAGCCGGTGCCATCCGATCACCAGCCCCTGGTCTGCCATGGCGGCCTGAAGGGCGATGCTGAACTTTCCGAACCGTCGCCCCCTCAGGGCCCCTGCCCTGACCCCGCCGCGCAACAGGACCTCGTCCCAGCCCAGCCAGTCCGGCTCGACCCATTCCACGCTGAGCAGCGGCAAGTCCACCAGATCGGCGATCCCGGCCCCCTCGTGCTGCCGCGCGAAGGCCGGGCTGCATACCGGATAGATCCAGTCGTCAAACAGCAGTTCCGACGTTTCATCGGCCCATGGGCCGAGACCGTATCGCACCCGCAGCTCGACGTCGCTCCTGCGATAGTTTCTGGCGTTCTCCCAGATGACGTGATCCACGAACACCTTGGGATGCCGGGTCCAGAAATCCGGCATCCGAGGGATCAGCCACATGGTCGCAAAGACATCGCTGCATGCGATTGCGACGATGTTGGAAGCCTCGCCTTCCTTGATCGAGCGAACGACCTCGGATGCGCGGGAAAAGCCGCTGGCCAGGACGTGGAACAGCTCCTCTCCCGCCCCGGTCAGCACGACTCCCTTGCCGTTTCTCAGAAAAAGCGGCGCGCCCAGTTCCATTTCGACGGACTTGATCTGACGGCTGACCGCGCCCGGTGTCACGTTCAACTCTTGTGCCGCGAGCTTGAAGCTCGAATGCCTGGCCGCCGCTTCGAACACGGCCAGCGCGCTGAGGGACGGAAGATCATAGTAACGACGAACCAAGATTGCCTCTCGCCTCCGAAGGGAATGAAGCCGATGCGACAGGTCGGGACAGTCGCCGCCGCACCGCTTCCTTCAGTAAAGCACCACCGAGCGGATGGATTCGCCCGCATGCATTAGGTCGAAGCCCTTGTTGATCTCGTCCAGCGTCAGGGTGTGGGTGATCATCGGGTCGATCTCGATCTTGCCGTTCATGTACCAGTCGACGATCTGCGGCACGTCAGTACGGCCGCGGGCGCCGCCGAAGGCCGTGCCCTTCCAAACCCGTCGCTCTTCACGCGCGCCTTCACGTTGTAGTCGATCACCCGCTTCACTGGCACGAGAACCTTCATGGGATTGATCTTCCTGCTGCTGTCGATCCGTCAGACCCGGAGCGCCCAGAGCGCGAAAAGCGGCTCATTGCCGGATCGCATGGCATGAACCGCATTTGGCGGCACGAAGAAGCTGCCGCCGATGCCGGGCTGGAACCAGTCGCGGCCGGACTTGCGGAAGCTGCCTGGCGACAGGACCAGATAGGTTTCCTCGGGCGCGTGCTGGTGGTCGGGATAGCGGGTCTGCGGCGCAAGCAGGCTGAGATCGATCCAGATGTCACGACGTTCCTCGATGCCGCCCGGCCCCAGAAGCATGGCATTGGCATGGCTCTCGGCGAAACTGGCGCTGGCGGTCGCATCGCCGGTCCGCTTTCGCCACGGAAGCAATGGCGCCAGCCGCTGCATCGCCAGCAAAAGATCGGAAAGATCCTGGTATTCCATGGGACGGGCCAGAGCGGTGTCGAGCCAAGCCTCGACCACGGGCAGGCTGGCCGGCGCCGCCCCTTGGCGCCCCACCGAGAGGATGGCCTCGGAAATGCCCTGAAGCGAGGCCGGCGAATTGCCGTCAAGCGCGCGTGCCCGCATGGTGGGTAAGGCGACATCGAGGAAATCTTGTAGGGCTTGGGGTCGCGACATTTCGGTTTACCTCCCGGTTCCGGCAAGCGCGCGGATCGCTCCGCGCGCCGACAGCCTCACAGATCCTTGACCAGCCGCAACGCGTCATAGATCGCGGCATGGGTGTTGCGGGCCGCGACGGCGTCTCCGATGCGGTAGAGGCGGAAGCGGCCCTCGGGGTTCTTGCGCACCGCCTGCGCATTGCCGGCGATCAGCGCATCATAATCCACTTCGCCCAGATTGGACGATAGCGGCTTCAGTTCGAAATAGAGCTCGTCCAGCGGCCGCGTGCCGTGGTTGACCACCACCTGATCCACGATGCGCTCGCGGGTGAAGGCGCCGTAATCGCTGCCCAGCGTGGCGCGCAACTGGTTGCCCTCGCGCGCGACCGAGCGGAGACGCCAGGTGACAGTGAAGGTCGTGTCGCGCTTTTGCAGGTTGCGCATATAGGGCACCAGGTTCATCGCCATGACCTCGGGCGAGAAGCTGCGGTCGGGGGTGACGATCTCGACCGCGGCACCCGTGGCCGAGATCAGGTCGGCGGCCTGCAACGCCGCGTGGTCTCCGGCATCGTCGAAGATCAGCACGTTGCGGCCCGGCTTCACGTCGCCCGACAGGATGTCCCAGGCGGAGGCGACCAGCTCGTTGCCCTGCTCCAGCACCTCGACATGCGGCAGGCCGCCAGTGGCGACGATCACCTCGTCGGGATCGGTGGCCAGGACGTCGCCCATCTCGGCGAAGGTGTTGAAGCGGAACTGCACGCCCAGCTTCTCGCATTGCGCCATGCGCCAGGCGATGATCGAGATCATCTCGCGGCGCCGCTCGTCCAGGGCGGTCAGGCGGATCTGGCCGCCGGGCTGGTCGGCGGCCTCGAAGACCGTCACCTCGTGCCCGCGCTCGGCGGCGACGCGGGCGGCCTCCATGCCGGCGGGACCGGCGCCGACGATGGTGATGCGCTTTTTCGTTTCAGCGACGGGGATGGTCTGCGGCATGGTCTCTTCGCGCCCGGTGGCGGCATTGTGCAGGCAGAAGGCCATGCCGCCCTGGTAGATGCGGTCGAGACAGTAATTGGCGCCGACGCAGGGGCGGATATCGTCCTCGCGCCCCTCGATAACCTTGCGGACCAGATGCGGGTCGGCCATGTGGGCGCGGGTCATGCCGACCATGTCCAGCAGCCCCGCGGCGATGGCATGACGCGCGGTCGGCACGTCCGGGATCTTGGCGGCGTGGAAGGTGGGGAAGCCGGTGGCCTTGCGGATCTGCCCGGCGAAGTCCAGATGCGGGGCGTTCCTCATCCCCTGCACCGGGATCACGTCGGTCAGGCCGGCATCGGTGTCGATATGGCCCTTGACCACGTTCAGGAAGTCGACCAGCCCGCTGTCCTTGAGCTTTTGCGAGATCGCCAGCCCGTCCTCGGCCGTCAGCCCGCCCGGCAGGTCCTCGTCGCCGGTATAGCGCACGCCCAGGATGAAATCCTCGCCGCAGCGTTCACGGATACCGCGCAGCACGTCGAAGGTGAAGCGCAGCCGGTTGTCCAGGCTGCCGCCATAGGGCCCGTCCAGGTCGTTGGTCAGTGGCGACCAGAACTGATCCATCAGATGGCCGTAGGCCTGGATCTCAAGCCCGTCCAGCCCCGCCGCCTTCATGCGCTCGGCCGCATCGACATAGTCGCCGATGATGCGCTCGATGTCCCAATCCTCCATCTTCTTGGGAAAGGAACGATGCGCCGCCTCGCGCTCGTGGCTGGGCGAGACGACGGGCAGCCAGTCGGCCTTGTCCCAGCGGGTGCGCCGGCCCAGATGGGTCAGCTGGATCATCACCGCGCAGCCATGGTCGTGGCATTCGTCGGTCAGCCGCTTCATCCAGCCGACCACCTCGTCCTTCCAGGCCAGGATGTTGTTGAATACCGGCGGGCTGTCGCGCGAGACCGAGGCCGAGCCGGCGGTCATGGTCAGCGCCACGCCGGCCCTCGCCCGCTCGACGTGATAGGCGCGGTAGCGGTCCTTGGGCATGCCGTCCTCGGGATAGGCCGGCTCGTGGCTGGTGATCATGATGCGGTTGCGAAGCGTCAGGTGCTTCAGCCGATAAGGCTGCAAGAGAGGGTCGTTCGACATGGATCTGCCTGTGACGGTGGGAGTCGCTGCGCTTAAGAAGGAAAGAAATGTTCACATGTGTCAATGAAAAAATCATGCATGATCCTTTAGTATGCATTCATGGACATTTTGCTTGAGGCGAATCGCCGCGGCGGCTATGCAAAAGCCATGGAAAACCAAACTGCTCCCGAGACAGGTTGGCGCGGATCGCGCGAGGGCTGGCTGGAGGCCGGCTACCAGGCGCTGATCGACAGCGGCATCGACGCGGTGAAGATCCTGCCGCTGGCCCGGCAGCTGAACCTGTCGCGCACCAGCTTCTACTGGTTCTTCGAGGATCGCGAGGCGCTGCTGACCGCGCTGATCGACGGCTGGGAGGCGCGCACCACCCGACCCTTCGTCGCCGCGACGCAGGAATATGCCGAGAGCCGGGCCGAGGCGATGCTGAACGTGCTGGCCTGCTTCCTGTCCGATGCCTTCGATTCGCGGCTGGAATTCGCGGTGCGCAGCTGGGCCTTGCAGGACCGCAAGGTGACCGAACGGACCCGGGCGGCAGACGAGACGCGGCTCTCGGCGCTGCGCGAGATGCTGATGCGCTGGGGCCTCCCGGAGCAGGAGGCAGATATCCGCGCCCGCACCATCTATCTGACGCAGATCGGCTATATCTCGATGCGCGCGCAAGAGGCGCTGGAAACCCGGCTGGCCCGCATCCCGACCTATGTCGAGATCTACACCGGCCAGCGTCCCGAGCCGCGCGAGATCGCCCGTTTCCAGGCGCGCCTCGTCCCGGCTTCGCGGCCGGCGTCATGAGGGTCCAGGGCGGCATCGCGGCGGCCGGCGGCCCGCCTGCCCCCCTTTCCGGCCCTGCCGGGGCCGGCGCCGCTGACGATATTGTCGCACGACATGCCGCTATCGTCGCATCCGGGGGCCGGCCCGGCTGGGAAGATGGCGTATCGGTGGCACGCGGCCGCCGGCCGATCCCCTTCAAGGCAGACATCCCATTGCCCGAACCCGTTTCGACAGGACCCCGATGCGCCCGCGCGCTGCCGCACCCGGCAGCCGGCCCCGGTGCCGCCGCTTGCGAAAGGGCGGCGGGGTCCCGGTTCCGAACAGCAATTGCCCTGCCGGCCGCCGCCCGCGGCCCGATGGCGGGGCGGCAGCCGGCAGGAGAGCCATCCTGACCCAAGAGAGGCGCCCGGTCTTGCGCGACAGGCCGGGCCGCCATGATCAATGTCGCGACAGGGAAACAAAACCATGAAACGATCCTATCTTCTTGGCACCGCCTTCGCCCTGCCCTTCATGGCGCTGGCCGGAACCGCCTCGGCGGATTGCGGCAGCCTGACCATCGCCAGCATGAACTGGCAAAGCGCCGAGGTGCTGGCCAATCTGGACCAGTTCATCCTGAACGAGGGCTATGGCTGCAATGCCGAGATCGTCGCCGGCGACACCGTGCCCTCCATCACCTCGCTGGTGGAAAAGGGCCAGCCCGAGATCGTCCCCGAGGCCTGGGTGGACCTGATGCCCGAGATCGTCGATGCCGGGCTGAAGGACGAGAAGATCGTCTCGCTCAGCCGCTCGCTGTCGGATGGCGGCCAGCAGGGCTGGTTCATCCCGCGCTACATGCTGGACGATCATCCGGACCTGAACAAGATCGAGGAGATCCTGGCCCATCCCGAGCTGTTCCCGGCCCCCGAGGACCCCTCGAAGGGCGCGGTGTTCAACGGGCCGCAGGGCTGGGGCGGCACGGTGGTGACCACCCAGCTCGCCAAAGCCCTGGACATCGAGGGGCACGGCTTCACTCTGGTCGATACCGGCTCGGCCGCCGGGCTGGACGGCTCGATCGCCCGCGCCTATGAGCAGCAGGCACCCTGGCTGGGCTTCTATTGGGAGCCGACCTCGCTTCTGGGCAAATACGACATGGTCGCCGTCGATTTCGGCATGCCACACGACACCGAGGAGTGGAAGCGCTGCACCTCGGTCGCGGATTGCCCCGACCCCAAGGCGAACGCCTTCCCGGTCGACAACGTCTTCACGCTGGTGTCGAAGAAATTCGCCGATGCGGCCGATCCCGGTGTCATCGATTATCTGTCGAAACGCAGCTGGAGCAACGACACCGTCAACAAGCTGATGGCCTGGATGACCGACAACCAGGCCACGGGCGAGGACGGGGCGCGGGAATTCCTGCGCGAGAACGAGGAGACCTGGACCCAATGGGTCACGCCCGAGGCGGCGGAACGCATCAAGGCCGCGCTCTAGGCCTGGCTTCTCCGGCGGGCGGCCTCCTGTCGCCTGCCCTTTCCTTTCCGAACCAGCGCGGACGAGATCACCATGGCATGGTTAACCTCCTTTCCCCAGCTAGACGACGGCTATCTTCGTGACCTCAAGAAGGTCATCGACGAAGGTTTCCGCAACTTCACCCGCAGCTACGGCGACATGATCGAGGGCTTCTTCAGCCCCTTGCAGACCCTGCTGATCTGGTCCGAGCGGCTGCTGCTCAACACGCCCTGGCCGATCATCCTGCTGGTGGTCGCCGGTCTGGCCTGGGGCGCAAGCCGCAACTGGCGTGTGGTCATCGGCTCGGTGCTGACCCTGGTGCTGATCGGCCTGTTCGGCATGTGGGACGACACGATGAAGACCGTCTCGATGATCTTCGCGGCCACGCTGCTTTCCATCGTGATCGGCCTGCCGCTGGGCATCCTGATGTCGCGCTCGGACCGCTTCCAGGCGGTGCTGAACCCGATCCTCGACGTGATGCAGACCATGCCGAGCTTCGTCTACCTGATCCCCGTGGTGATGCTGCTGGGCATCGGCAAGGTGCCCGGCCTGATCGCGGTGGTGATCTATGCCCTGCCGCCGATGATCCGGCTGACCAACCTGGGCATCCGCCAGGTCGACCGCGAGGTGCTGGAGGCGGCCGACGCCTTCGGCTCCTCGGCCTGGCAGAAGCTGATCAAGGCCGAACTGCCGCTGGCGCTGCCGACCATCATGGCCGGCATCAACCAGACCATCATGATGGCGCTGGCCATGGTGGTGATCGCCTCGATGATCGGGGTGCAGGGGCTGGGCCAGCCGGTGCTGCGCGCCATCAACAACCAGTATTTCACCCTGGGCGTGTTCAACGGCTTCGCCATCGTCGGCATCGCCATCCTGTTCGACCGCATCAGCCAGGCCTGGGGCAAGCGGCTGCAAAAACATCGCGAGGTGGGCCATGGCTGATCCGATCGGCATCGAGATCCGCAATCTCTACAAGATCTTCGGCCCGAATCCCGCGGCGCATGTCGAAGCGGTGCGCGCCGGCATGACCAAGGCGGAGTTGCAGGCCCGCCACGGCCATGTGCTGGGCCTGCGCGACATCAACATCTCCATCGCGCCGGGCAGCATCCAGGTCATCATGGGCCTGTCCGGCTCGGGCAAGTCGACGCTGATCCGCCACATCAACCGGCTGATCGAGCCCACCGCGGGCGAGATCATCATCGAAGGGCAGAACGTGGTCGCGATGCCGCCCGAGGCGCTGCGCGCCTTCCGCCGCCACAAGACCGCGATGGTGTTCCAGAAATTCGCGCTGCTGCCGCATCGCACCGTGCTCGACAACGCCGCCTACGGGCTCGAGGTGCAGGGCGTGCCCGAGGCCGAACGCTACCGCACCGCCATGCGCTGGATCGAGCGGGTGGGCCTCAAGGGCTTCGAGAAAAGCTATCCCAGCCAGCTCTCGGGCGGCATGCAGCAGCGCGTCGGCCTGGCGCGCGCACTGGTCAACGACGCGCCGATCCTGCTGATGGACGAGGCCTATTCGGCGCTCGACCCGCTGATCCGCTACGATATGCAGACGGTGCTGCTGGACCTGCAAAAGGAGGTCAGGAAGACCATCGTCTTCATCACCCACGACCTCGACGAGGCGCTGCGCATCGGCGACCGCATCGCGCTGTTGCGCGACGGCTGCGTGATCCAGCAGGGTTCGGCGCAGGACATCGTGCTGCGCCCGGCCGACGACTATGTGGCGAACTTCGTCCAGCATGTCGACCGCGGCAAGGTGCTGAAGGTCGCCTCGATCATGGTCGAACCCTCTGGCGCCGAGGCACCGCCGGAAGCGGCGATCGACCCCGAGGCGCGCGTTGCCGATGCCTTGCAGAAGATGGCCGTCCTGCGGCTCCAGTCGCTGCGGGTCGAGGCTCCGGACGGCCGCACCCTCGGCCATCTGCCCTTCCAGGCCGCCATCGACGCCTATACCGGCCAGCAGGGCGCGCGCTGATGCGTGTGGGCATCATCGGCGCCACCGGCTGGCTGGGCTCGGCGCTCGGTGCGGGGCTCCTGTCGCGCCAGATCCTCCGGCCGGAGGACCTGCTGCTCTTGAACCGCAGCGGGCCGCGTCCCGATTATCACGGCCATGCCGGCATGGCCTGGGCGCGGGATGCGGCGGACCTCGTGGCGCAAAGCGACGTGGTCGTGGTCTCGGTGCGTCCCGAGGACTGGCCGGGGCTGACGCTGCGGGCCGAGGGGCGGCTGGTCCTGTCCTTCATGGCCGGGATCGACGCCGCCACGCTTGCCGGTTGCGGCGGGCGGATCGTGCGGGTCATGCCGAATGCCGCCGCCGAGATCGGCGCCTCCTATTCGCCTTTCTGGGCGGCGGATGGCGTGACCGAGGCCGACCGCGACACGGTGCGGCTGCTGCTTTCCGCCATCGGCACCACCGACGAGCTGGCGAGCGAGGCCGAGATCGACCTGATGACCGCCCTGCCCGGCTCGGGCGCCGCCTATCCGGCACTGATGGCCGTGGCGATGGCCGGCTTCATTCAGGCGCAGGGCGTTTCCGAGGCCATCGCCTGGCGCGCGGCCGAGGCGGCCGTCATCGGCGGCGCGCGGCTGCTGGAGGGCCGGATCAGCGAGGCGCCCGCCATGGTCGCCGCCTATCGCGACTATCGCGGCACCACCGCTGCGGGACTGGACGCCGCCGAGGCGGCGGGCTTCAGCCGCGCCGTCGTGGCCGCACTGGAGGCGGCGACCGACAAGGCGCGGCGCATGGCGAAGGGTCCGGCATGATCCGCCCTGCCCTTACCAGCCTCGACGGGACGGATTACGACGTGATCGTCATCGGCGCCGGCGGAGTGGGTTGCGCCAGCGCCCGGCAACTGGCCGGGCGCGGCTTTCGCACCCTGCTGGTCGACCGCGGCGATATCGGCGCCGGCACCTCGTCGCGCTCCAGCCGCATGCTCTATTCCGGGCTCGGCTATCTCGCCGCGCGCTATCCGCTGTGGCAGATGCCCTTCCGGCCGGCCGACATGATCCGGCGGCTGCTTTATACCCGCGACGTCATGCGCTGCCGGGCCGAACTGGTGCGCGACATGCCCGGCCATCTGACAAAACACCGCTTCCATTACCCCTTCCGCAAGGGCGACCGCTATCCGCCCTTGCTGGTCGATCTCGGCTTCCGGCTGATCGAGGCGCTGGACGGCTGGCGGGTGCCCTTGTCCTATCGCCGGCTCTCGCCTGCGAAAGCCGCCGCCGAAAGCGCCATGGCGGCGGCGCTGGGCAGACCCCTGCGCGGCGTCGGGGTCTTCGATGAATACATGTATGCCTGGCCCGAGCGCATCTGCGTCGATACCGCGCTGGATGCCGAGCGGCGCGGCGCCACCCTCCGCACCTATGCCGAAGTCACCGCGATCACGCGCGAGGGCGAGGGCTGGCTGGTCGCGCTGGACGAACGCGCCCCCGACATGCAGGGCCGGGCGCAGGTCCGCGCCCGCATGGTGGTGAACGCCGCCGGCCCCTGGATCGACCGGGTGCCGGGCGGCGGCTCGGGCAAGCGCCGGGTGATCGGCATCAAGGGCGTCAACGTCATGGTGCGCCTGCCCGAGACATTCCGCAGCCAGGGGCTGGAAGCCTTTTCCCGCAAGGGCGAGCCCTATTATGTCTTTCCCTGGCGCGATTTCCATTTCATCGGCCCGACCGAGACCGAAGTCACCGCCAATCCCGACGACATCCGCGTCGAGGACGGCGAGATCGACTATATCCTGGCCGAGGCCAACCACCTGTTCCCTGACCTGCACCTGACGCGCGCGGATGTGCTGCATTGCTGGTGCGGGGTGCGGCCGACCTCGTCGCGCGACGGCCGGACCACCAGCCTGCCGGTCGAGGTGGCCGAGGATCCCGCGATGCCCGGCCTGCTGGCGGTCACCGGCTCGACCATCATGCTGCATCGCCACGCGGCGCGGAAGGTGGCGCGGGCGATCGAAAAGCGGCTTGGCAAGCGGGGATCAGAACCCACCGGCGCCATTCCGGCCCCGGAAACCCATGACGACGGCATCGGCCAGATGGCCGCCCGCGAACATGTGGTGCGGCTCTCTGACCTGATCCGCCGCCGCCTTCCGGATGGTCTGGAGCCCGACCTGGGCCGGGGCCGGGCCGAGGAACTGTCGCGCATCGCCGCCGCCAGCCTCGGCTGGTCCGAGGCCCGCCGGCAAGACGAGCTGCGGCATTTCGAGGAGGATACGGCACGGGTCTATCGCCAGCTATAAGGCCGCTGCGCCTATCCCTGCACCAGCCAATCCGCAAACAGTCTGGCCCTGGCCGAAGCGCGCGGACTGAGCCTGAGGGAGAAGGCTGCGGGCGAAGGGATGCTCTCGGGCACCAGACTAACGAGACGCCCACCTTGCAGGATGCGGGCCATCAGCCCCTCCCACCCCAGAACCGCGCCGACATCGTCCTCGGCCGCCTGCAAGGCGATCATGTGGTTATTGACGAACAGGCTGCGCCCGAAAGGCGGCGGATGGCCGAGTTCCCGGAACCAGTCGGCCCAGCTTGTCCAGGCATTGTCGTCATTCATATGGATAAGCGGAGCCCGCAGCAGATCCCCGACCCCTGCGATTCCGTGCTCCCGGGCGAAGCTCGGCGTGCCATAGGCCAGGATCCGGTCGCGAAAGATCTCCCGCCATTCGCCACCGTCGTCACCGGGAACGGCATAGCCGATACCGATATCGTGCCGACCGGCCGAGCCTGGCACATCGCTGACGATCTGTGAAACGGTGATGCCGGGATGGATCTTCCAGAACGCGGTGATCTTCGGGGTCAGCCACAGCGCGCTGACCGCCGTGGTCGTGCGGATGGTCACGTCGACCGCATCGGGCCGGTCGCGCAGCCGGCTGACGGTGTCGGAAATCGTCTCGAACCCACGTTGCACGGCGACCAGCAGAAAGGCGCCCTTCTCGGTCAGCTCGACGCCGCGATGCCGGCGCAGGAACACCGCGCAGCCCAGATCCCGTTCCAGCGCCTTGATCTGATGGCTGATCGCGGCGGGGGTGACGTTCAGCTCCTGCGCGGCCGCCTTGAAGCCGGCGTTGCGGGCCGCAGCTTCGAAACAGATCAGTGCGGTCATCGAGGAGAAATCATAGGGCCGCGGCATGGATTCCCGACATCTTGACTTACTTCAGATAAGCCAAGATGAATTTTTATGCCGTTGTCAAGATGCCGCATGCAGCCGATTGTCGCAGGCAGGATTCAACGCCATCGCAGGAAGCCGACAATGACCGCCACCTCACCGAACATCCACGAGTTGCTCGCCCGCCGGGTTGCCGGCCATGCGCTGGAGCAACCCTTTTACACCTCGCCCGAGATCTACCAGCTCGACCTGGAAAACATCTTCTACAGGGAATGGCTCTATGCCATCCCGGCCTGCCAACTGGTCAAGGCGGGCAGCTACGCGACCCTGCGGGTCGGCGCCTATAACATCGTCATCGTCAAGGGCCGCGACGGGGAAATCCGCGCCTTCCACAATTCCTGCCGGCATCGCGGCTCGATCGTCTGCAAGCAGCGCGAAGGCCAGGTGGCCAAGCTGGTCTGCCCCTATCACCAATGGACCTACGACCTGGACGGCAAGCTGATCTGGGCCAACAGCATGGGCCCCGATTTCGACCCGACCCAGCACGGGCTGCGCGGGGTGGCGCTGCGCAATCTCAAGGGGCTGATCTATATCTGCCTGTCGGACAACCCCCCGGATTTCGAGGATTTCGCCCGCCAGGCCGAGCCTTATCTGGCGGTCCATGACCTTCAGGACGCCAAGGTCGCCTACAGCTCCTCGATCATCGAGAAGGGCAACTGGAAGCTCGTGTGGGAAAACAACCGCGAATGCTATCATTGCAGCGGCAACCATCCGGCGCTGTGCCGGTCCTTCCCGCTGGACCCCGAGGTGGCGGGCGTCTCGGCGGATGGCTCGATCTCGGACCGGTTGCAGAAGCATTTCGACGCCTGCGCCGCCGCGGGCGCCCCGGCGCAGTTCCTGCTGGGCGGCGACGGCCAGTTCCGGCTGGCGCGGATGCCGCTGCAGGAAACTGCCGTCAGCTATACGATGGACGGCAAGGCAGCGGTGGCGCGCCAGCTGGGCCGCGTCGCCAAGCCCGATGCCGGTTCGCTGCTGGTCTTCCATTATCCCTCGACCTGGAACCATTTCCTGCCCGACCATTCGCTGACCTTCCGCGTCACCCCGATCAGCCCGACCGAGACCGAGGTGACGACCACCTGGCTGGTGCACAAGGACGCGGTCGAAGGGGTGGATTACGACCTTCAACGCCTGACCGAGGTCTGGATCGCCACCAATGACGAGGATCGCGAGATCGTCGAGACCAACCAGGAAGGCATCTTCTCGCCCGCCTATGTTCCCGGTCCCTATTCGCCCGACTGGGAAAGCGGCGTGATCCAGTTCATCGACTGGTATGCCGAATGGATGGAACGCGCCACCGCCCCCAGCCGCATGGCGGCCGAGTGACGATGGATGTCCTGACCAAGCCGGCGCTGGCCTTCTGGACCGACGCCGAAGAGCTGGAATGCGTATCGTTCCTGCGCGAGGCGCCGGATGTGATGACCTTCTGCTTTCGCTGCCCCTCCGGCGCGCTGTTCAGCTATGAGCCGGGGCAGTTCCTGACCCTGGAACTGCCGCTGCCCGGCGGGGCGCTGCACCGCACCTACACGATCTCATCCTCGCCCTCGCGGCCGACCTCGCTGACGGTGACGGTCAAGGCGCAGAAGGATTCGATCGGCACGCGCTGGATGTTCGACCACCTGCGGCCCGGGATGCGCATCCGCGCCCGCGGCCCCGCCGGCAAGTTCTCGATGATGCAGGATCCGGCCGAGAAATACCTGTTCATCTCGGCCGGCTCGGGCATCACGCCGATGATGTCGATGACGACCTTCCTTTACGATTCCGGGCGCGATCCCGACATCGTCTTCGTCAACTGCGCCCGCCGCCCCTCCGAGATCATCTTCCGCGAGCGGCTGGAGCATATGGCGACGCGCGTCGCCGGCATCGACCTGAAATGGATCGTCGAGGAACCCGACCCCTATCGGCCCTGGACCGGCTATCGCGGCATGTTCAACCAGCTGATGCTGGGCCTGATCGCGCCCGACTACCTGGAACGCGACGTCTATTGCTGCGGCCCGGAGCCCTTCATGCAGGCGGTGCGCGACATCCTGCACGGGCTGGGCTACGACATGGCCCGCTATCACCAGGAAAGCTTCGGCGGCCCGCCGGCCGAGGCCGAAACGGTGCCCGAGGACGTGGTGCCGCAAGAGGACGCGCTGGCCGAGGTCAGCTTCGCCGCCTCGGGCAAGACCGCCCGCTGCGCCGAGACCGAGACCATCCTGGCCACGGCGCGGGCGGCGGGCATCCCGATCCCCTCGGGCTGCGGCATGGGCATCTGCGGCACCTGCCAGGTCCTCAAGCTCTCGGGCCAGGTCCACATGGTCCACAATGGCGGCATCACCGACGAGGATGTCGAGGCGGGCTATATCCTGGCCTGCTGCTCGCGGCCCATCGGCGACGTCACCATCGACCTGTGACGATCCCAGGGGGCCATCGGTCCCCTGAAACGCATCGCTCAAGCAATATGACAGGGACAGGCCATGAAGATTGCCGAGATCCACATCCACGCCCATGATCTGCCGGTCAAGGACGGGCCCTATACCATCGCCAGCTCGACGGTCTGGTCCTTGCAGAGCACGCTGGTCAAGATCGTCGCCGACAGCGGGTTGGTGGGCTGGGGCGAGACCTGCCCGGTCGGCCCGACCTATGCGCCCAGCCATGCGCTTGGCGCCCGCGCCGCCCTGGCCGAGATGGCGCCGGGCCTGATCGGCGCGGACCCGCTGCAACCGCTGATCCTGCGCCGCCGGATGGACGGGCTGCTCTGCGGGCACAACTACGCCAAGGCGGCCATCGATATCGCCGCCCATGACCTGATGGGCAAGCATTACGGGGTGCGGGTAGCGGACCTGCTGGGCGGCGTCGCGGCCGAGCGCGTGCCCTCCTATTACGCGACCGGCATCGGCGATCCGGACGAGATCGCCCGCATCGCCGCCGAGAAGGTCGCCGAGGGCTTCCCGCGCCTACAGACCAAGATCGGCGGCCGGCCGGTGGAGATCGACATCGAGACCATCCGAAAGGTCTGGGAGCGTGTCCGCGGCACCGGCACGCGGCTGGCGGTGGACGGCAACCGCAGCCTGCCCGCCCGCGACGTGCTGCGGCTCAGCCGTGAATGCCCCGAGATCCCCTTCGTGCTGGAACAGCCCTGCAACACGCTGGAGGAGATCGCGGCCATTCGCGGCCGCGTCCAGCACGGCATTTACCTGGACGAAAGCGGCGAGGATCTGTCCACCGTGATCCGCGCCGCCGGCCAGGGGCTCTGCGACGGGTTTGGCATGAAGCTGACGCGCATCGGCGGCTTGCAACCCATGACGGCGTTCCGCGACATCTGCGAGGCGCGCGCCCTGCCCCATACCTGCGACGACGCCTGGGGCGGCGACATCATCGCCGCCGCCTGCACCCATATCGGCGCCACCGTCCAGCCCCGGCTGAACGAGGGGGTCTGGATCGCCCAACCCTATATCTCGCGGCACTACGACGAAGAAAACGGCATCCGCATCACGGGCGGCCATATCGACCTGCCCAGGGGTCCGGGCCTCGGCATCACCCCCGACGAGAGCCTGTTCGGTCCGCCGGTTGCGTCGTTTTCCTGAAGCGGTTTCACTTGAAGGAGAAAGCGAGTGATGCAGGCGAACCCGCACGATCATGTCGCGAACGCCACCATCATCTCGCTGGACCAGACGGTACAGGGCTATGAGAGCCTTGAACGGCGCGGCGTGCTCGCTGCCTGAAAAGCCCTCGCGCGAACAAAGACGCTCCGCGCGAGATCAGGCAGGATGATCGGGCGGAAGCCGCCCGATCTTTCATGCGTGCGATCTGCCTGCCGGGCGCTGCAAAGCAGAGCGCGACACCCTGTCGAGCAGCAGGGCGACGGCGACGATGGCGAGGCCGGCGCGCAGGCCGAGGCCCATTTCCATGCGGGTCAGGCCGCGCGTGACCTCGGCCCCCAGGCCGCCGGCGCCGACCAGGCCCGCCAGCACCACCATGGCCAGCGACAGCAGGATGCACTGGTTCAGGCCGACCAGCAGCGTGGGCGTGGCCGCCGGAAACTCGATCTTCCACAGGATGGTGCGGGGCTTGGCGCCGATGGCCTGGCCCAGTTCCTTGAGATCCTTGGGCACGCCGCGAAAGGCCAGCGTGGTCAGCCGCAGCATCGGCGGGATGCCGTAGACGATGGTGGCGATGATCGCCGGCACCCGCCCGAGGCTGAAGATCATCACCGCCGGGATCAGATAGACCCAGGGCGGCACGGTCTGCATGATGTCCAGCACCGGACGCAGCGCCGCCTCGATGGCGGGG
>NZ_LLWQ01000215.1 GCF_001447385.1 Paracoccus sp. MKU1
ATGATATCATCATTCAAACTCTGAATGACATAAACCATCCTGAATGGGTTCAGGAATAAATCTTATTATGCGCGTATACATGATGGTCAAAATGCATGTCGCGTATACGCGCATTTTTTCTAATTAGGATAATAAAATTGCCCTTCATCCAGCATAACGGCAAACGCATCCTCTTCATCCACATCCCGAAGGCGGGGGGCACCTCGGTCGAGAGCTGGATGAAGGGCATCGCTCCCCTGCGGCTGTTTTCCATGGGCATTCCCCATGCCAGCCGCTGCACGCCGCAGCATTATCGCGCGCAGGATATCCAGGCGCTGCTGGGCGAGGGCTTCTTCGACTACGCCTTCACCATCGTGCGCAACCCCTATGACCGGATCGCAAGCGAATACCGGATGCGGGCGCAGCTGGCCAAGGACAGTTTCTGGAAGGGGCTGCCGGCATTCTCGCCCTGGATCGAGGAGAACCTGGACCGGCAGAAACGCGAGAAGTTCCATCTCGACAACCACCTGCGCCCGCAATGGGAGTTCCTCGGCAAGGATGTCGAGGTCTTCAAGCTCGAGGACGGCCTGTCGGCGCCGCTGGCCGCCCTTGCCGAGCGGCTGGGCGTGGCGCCGCCCGAACAGAACCCGCATGAATTGCGCTCGGACCCGCTGGAAATCGAATGGAGCCCGGCCGACCGCATCCGCGTGCGCGACCATTACGCCCGCGATTTCGAGACCTTCGGCTATCCGCCCTGAGACGGGGCCTCGTTCAGCCGGGCAAGCGATTGCGGTGACAGCCGGTGCCGCGCCGCCAGGATCAGTTCGTCGAGCTGCGCCCGGCTGGTGGCGCTGGCGATCGGGGCGGTGATGCCCGGCTGGGCGCGGATCCACGCGATCGCCGCCACGGCGGGCGGGACGCCTTCGGCCTCGGCCACCTCCAGCAGGGTTTGCAGGATCCGCATGTTGCGCGGGGTCATATAGGCCGAGACCCGCCCGGCCCGTGCGCCGGAAACATCCGCCTCGCTGCGGTATTTGCCGGTCAGGAAGCCCGCGGCCAGCGCGAAATAGCTGATGGCGCCGATCCCCTCGCGCCGGCACAGATCGGCAAGCGGGCCTTCGAACCCGTCCCGCGCGATCAGGTTGAACTCGGGCTGCGTGCTTTCAAAGCGGGGCAGGCCCAGGTCCCGGCTCACCTCCAGCGCCGCCTGGGTCTGCGCGGCGCTGAAGTTCGAATTGCCCAGGACGCGGACCTTGCCGGCCTCGACCAGCCGGGCAAGGGCGGTCATGGTCTCCTCCAGCGGCACATCGGGGTCGGGCTCATGCGCCTGGTAGAGGTCGATGTAATCGGTGCGCAGGCGCCGCAGCGAATGCTCCACCGCCTGCTCGATCCAGCGTGCCGACAGGCCGCGATTGCCGTCGCCCATGCGCATGCCGCATTTGGTGGCAAGGATCACCCGGTCCCGTCCGCCGCGGCTGGCCAGCCATGCGCCGATCAGCGTCTCGGATTCGCCGCCCTGGTGGCCCGCGACCCAGGCCGAATAGACATCGGCGGTGTCGATCATGGTCAGCCCTTGCTCGACCATGCGGTCGAGCAGGTCGAAGCCCACCGCCTCGTCTACGGTCCAGCCGAAGACATTGCCGCCGAACACCACCGGCGGGACCAGCAGCTCAGAGCGTCCCAGGCGTCGTTTTTCCATCATTCTTCCCCCTGCGTCAGATAATCAGGCCCCAACCCCGCCGGCGAGACGCAGCCGATCCCGGCCATGACCAGGTCGGTTTCCTGCCGCAGGATGGACAGCGCCTTGCGCGCCCCCGCCTCGCCGCCGGCGGCGGTGCCGTAAAGCGTCGGCCGGCCGGCAAAGACGAAATCCGCGCCCAGGCACAGCGCGATGACGATATCCGACCCCCGCCGCACGCCGCTGTCAAGCAACAGCGGATAGTCCGGGCCGACCGCGCGACGGATCGCCGGCAGCATGTCCAGCGCCGCCGGCGCCGCGTCCAGCGCCTTGCCGCCATGGTTCGAGACCAGGATCGCATCCGCGCCAAGCGCCGCCGCGCGGCGGGCATCCTCGGGATGCAGGATGCCCTTGACGATCAGCGGCCGGGGCCAGAGCGCGCGGCAGGTTTCCAGATCGCGCCAGCACAGCGTGCCGCTTTCGCCCGGCACGAAGGCCTGGTCGAAGAAGAAGGCTGCGATCTCCGAAGCACTGGCGCCCTGGGGCGCATAGGGCGCCCAGTTGCCCATCGCCTCCATGCCGCCGCCCAGCAGGAAGCGCAGGAACCACTCGGGGTGCAGCAGCACCTCCCTGGCCAGCCGGGGCCACAGCGCCGGGCCGGGCCGGAAGGGGACCGAGATGCGATTGCGCAGGTGGCGTTCGCGTTTGGGTGTCACCGGCGTGTCGACGGTCAGCACCAGCGCCGGGGTCCCGGCATCGGCGGCGCGGCGGATCTGGTCGCGGGTGATCGCCCGGTCGCGGGCCGGATAAAGCTGGAACCAGCCATGTTCCGGCGCGATCCGGGCGATCTCCTCCAGCGAGGCGCCGGCGGCGCCGGACAGGATGAAGGGAATGTCGGCCTCGCGTGCGGCGCGGGCCAGCATCCGGTCGGCATCGCGGCGGAACAGCTGCGCCGGGCCGGTGGGCGAGATGCCGAAGGGCATCGCGTAGTCGCGGCCCAGGATGCGCGTCGCCAGCGACCGGCGCGAGACGTCGCGCAGATAGCGCGGCACCAGCCGGTGGCGGCCGAAGGCCTGCCGGTTGCGCATGAGCCCCGCCTCGCCATCGACGCCGCCGGCGATGAAATCGAACAGGAATGCCGGCAGATAGCGCCGGGCCGCCTGTTCGATCTCGTCGATGTTGACGGCATGGCGGGTGCGGTCCATCCGCTATCCGGCGCTGTTGGTGGCGATCAGGACGCTCAGCATCCGCGCCATGCTTTCGCAATCCTGCGGCGACAGCGCCGCGATCAGCTCGCGCTCCAGCGCCGCATGGGCGGCCATGCTCTCATCGGTCAGCGCGATGCCCTTCTCGGTCAGCTCGACGATGACGCCGCGGCCGTCGCGCTTGTCGGCGCTGCGCCGCACCAGCCCGTCCTTTTCCAGCTTGCGCAGCAGGTTGGAAAGCCCGCCCGACGAGATGACGATGGCGGACAGCAGCTCGCTCGGCGTCATGCGATAGGGCGGGCCGCTGACGCGGATCGTCGCCAGGATCGCATAGGTCGGGAATTTGAGGCCGAATCGCGCCAGGTTGCGGTTCACCTTGTCGATGATGACCTCTTGCAGGTGCAGGACGCGGCCGACGACCGCCTTGCCGCTGCTGTCGATCTGCGGCACCTCGCGTCGCCATTGCCGCATGCCGCGGCCGATCCGGTCGTTTTCCCAGTATCTTATCGGTTCCTCGTCCAAGCCTTGCCCTTGCCGCTGAATGATGCGCCCGCGATCCGTCATTACCCCATCCGCGCCGTCATTGGAATTATATCTTTCAAATGGCTTTATAGTATCTTTATTGAAAGATATATGCGAGACTGCTAGCGTCGGATCCTGTCGAGCGCCTGCGGCGACCGACCAGAACAACCAGGCGGGGAGGTTTGCTTGTGTTCAGAAAATTCGCATTGACGACGACGGTCGTCCTCGGCTCGATCACGGCCGCATCCGCGCAGGAACTGGTTGTCGGCGCCTTCGGCGGCTCTTTTGCTGACAACGTCGAGACCTGCTATGTCCAGCCCTTTACCCAGGCCACCGGGGCCTCGGTGCTGCTGAAGCCGGCAAGCTCGGCGCAGCATGCCGCGTCGGTCAGGGCGACCGCCGGGCAGTCGGACATGGACGTGGTCTTTGCCGACGACGCCTTCGCGGTGCAGATGGCGAACGAAGGGCTGCTGGTGCCCCTGGACCGCGCGGCGCTGACGAATGCACCCGACATCATCGAGGGCGCCTGGGGCAAGGACGACGCCTATGTCGCCGCCATGCTGGGCGCCACCACCATCGTCTATAACAAGGAGACGGTGACCACGCCGCCGACCTCGTGGAACGACCTGTTCGATCCGAAATACGAGGGCCGGATCACCATCGGCGACGTCTCGGCCACGGCGGGCTGGCAGTTCCTTGCCGCGCTGAACCAGATGGAGGGCGGCACGCTGCAAGATCCAGGCCCCGGCCTCGCCAAGATCAAGCCGCTGGCGCAATCGGCGGTGCTCTTGCACACCCAGGCCGACCAGGTGGTCTCGCTGTTCGAGCGGGGCGAGATCGACATCGCGGTCTGGTATCCCGACCGGGCCGGGGTGGCGATCAAGGGCGGGCTGCCGCTGGCCGTCGCCTATCCGCAGGAAGGCGCGGTGGGCATCCGCCCGACCATCTCGATCCCCAAGGGCACCCAGCAGCAGGACCTGGCGATGAAATTCATCGACACCGTGCTGTCGGTCGAGGCGCAGAAATGCTTCTCGGAAGCGCAGGTCATCGGGCCGGTCAACAGCAAGGTGGTGCTGTCGGACGATCTGGCCACGATCCTGCCCACGGCCGAGCAGGCCGGCCAGATGCTGTTCCTGGACCCGGCCGAGATGGCGGTGGTCATGCCCGACTGGACCCGCCGCTGGCAGCGCGAAGTGCTGCGCTGAGCCGGTCCGGGCGGATCGCCGCCGGGGCCAATCGCAACCCATGCCCAAGCCCGACGAGGTGAGATGAGCAACCTTTCCCTGCGCAACATCGTCAAGCGCTACGGCAGGACCGAGGTGGTCAGGAACGCCTCGTTCCAGATCGCCGAGGGCGAGTTCGTCTCGCTGCTTGGCCCCTCGGGCTGCGGCAAGACCACGATCCTGCGCATGGTCGCCGGGCTCCTGGAGCCGACCGAGGGGCAGATCATGATCGGCGAGCGCGAGGTGACGCGCCTGCCGCCGAACAAGCGCAATATCGGGCTGGTGTTCCAGTCCTATGCGCTGTTTCCCCACATGACCGTCTTC
This sequence comes from Paracoccus sp. MKU1, assembly GCF_001447385.1. Taxonomy (GTDB): domain Bacteria; phylum Pseudomonadota; class Alphaproteobacteria; order Rhodobacterales; family Rhodobacteraceae; genus Paracoccus. The sequence goes on from NZ_LLWQ01000215.1 coordinate 4,932, forward strand.
GAAAACGTCGCCTTCGGCCTGCGCCGCAAGGGCGAATCCGGCAAGCCGCTGGAAGAGCGGGTGAATGCCGCGCTGGAGATGGTGCGGCTGGGCGGCTACGGCGCGCGCTTCCCGCGCCAGCTTTCCGGCGGCCAGCAGCAGCGCGTCTCGATGGCCCGCGCCATCGCGCCCCGGCCCAGCATCCTGCTGTTCGACGAGCCGCTGTCCAATCTGGACGCCAAGCTGCGCGACGAGATGCAGATCGAGCTGAAGCGGTTGCAGCAGGAGCTGCGCATCACCACGCTGTTCGTCACCCATGACCAGGCCGAGGCGCTGAGCCTGTCGGACCGCGTCGGCGTCATGCATGGCGGCGTGATCCAGCAGCTGGACAGGCCCGAGGAGATCTATCACCGGCCAGCGAACGCCTTTGTCGCCAGCTTCATCGGCAAGCCGAACCGGCTGCAAGGCCGCGTCGAGGCCGGCACCGTCGCGCTTGGCGCCGGGCTGGCGCTGCGCCCCGAGCGGCTGGATCTGCCCGAGGGCAGCGCCGCCGAGGTGTTCCTGCGGCAAGAGGCGATCCGCGTCCTGCGCGCGCCCGAGCCCGGCGCGCTGGCGGGGACCGTGGCACTGCGCGCCTTTTCGGGGCCGCAGGTGCAGCTGGTGGTGCGGCTGGCCCATGGCGCCGAGATCGTGGTCGAGGTGCCCTCGGCCGAGGACACCGCCAGCCTCGCGCCGGGCGAGGCCGTGTATCTGGCGATCCGGCCGCGCGACATCATCGTGCTGCCGCAGGGGGCCGAGCCATGACCGGGCAGCGCAGCGCATGGCTGCTGATCGCGCCGCTTCTGCTGGTGCTGCTTCTGTCCTTCGTGGTGCCGCTGGTGCTGCTGCTGCCGACCAGTTTCCAGGAATACCAGCCGGGGCAGGGCATGGTGGCGGGCAGCTTCACCTGGGAGAACTACCTGCGCATCGCCACCGACGGCTATTACCGCGAGGTGGTGCTGCGCACGCTGGCGCTGGGGCTGGGCGTGACGGTGCTGTGCCTGCTGACCGGCTATCCCGTCGCCTATTTGATCGTGCGCGGCCATCCGCGCTGGCGGCTGCCGCTGACGCTCCTGGTGATTTTTCCGCTGATGCTGAACCTGGTGGTGCGCTCCTTCGGCTGGATCGTGCTGCTGACCAATCGCGGCGTGGTCAACAACCTGCTGATCGACCTGGGCCTGATCGAGCGGCCGCTGAAGCTGATGTTCAACATGACCGGCCTGCTGATCGGCCTGACCCATATCTACCTGCCCTTCATGGTGCTGATGCTGGTCGCGGCGCTGCAAAACGTGCCCCGCGATGTCGAGGCGGCGGCCGCGACGCTGGGTTCCAGCCGGACGCATGTGTTCTGGTCGGTCACCCTGCCGCTGACGGCGCCGGGCATCATCGGCGGCTCGATCCTGGTCTTCGTGCTGACCATCTCGGCGCTGGTCACGCCCAGGATGCTGGGCGGGCCGACCTATCAGGTCATGGCGACGCTGATCTATGACGAATACATGCAGCTTCTGGACTGGCCCAGCGGCTCGGCGCTGTCCTTTGCGCTGGCGGCCTCGACGCTGGTCATCATCTGGATCTCCAGCCGCATGACCAAAAGATGGGCGGGCATGGCATGAGCGACATGAAACCCACCCTGCCCATTTCGATCGTCGCGCTGCTGGTCGTGGCCTTCTTGCAGGTGCCGGTGCTGGTGGTGGTGCTGACCTCGTTCAGCGAGACCTCGTATCTGACCATCCCACCGCAGGGCTGGACGCTGAAATGGTTCGCCGAGGTACTGAGCGATCCGGTCTATCTCCGGGCGATCCGCAACAGCCTGATCCTGGCGGTCAGTTCCACGCTCCTGTCGCTGGTCCTGGGCGTCGCCGCGGCCTATGCGCTGTTTCGCAAGGCCATCCCCGGCGCGGAGGCGATCACCGCGCTGCTGATGGCGCCGCTGATCGTGCCCTCGGTGGTGATCGGGGTGGCGATGCTGCAATACGTCACGCTGGTCGGCCTGCGCGGCAGCTTCCTGGTGCTGATCGTGGCGCATGTCGTCATCACCGTGCCCTATATCCTGCGCTCGGCGCTGGCCAGCCTCTCGGGCCTCGACGTTTCGGTCGAAGAGGCGGCGCGGGTGCTGGGGGCGGACGGCTTCACCGCCTTCCGGCTGGTCACGCTGCCGCTCATCAAGCCCGGCCTGGTCGCCGGCGCGCTGTTCGCCTTCGTCACCTCGATGGAGAACGTGCCGGTCACCATCTTCCTGGCCAGCGCCCGGCAGACCACGCTGCCCATCCTGATCTTCAGCTCGGTCGAGATGGGGGTCAATCCGGGCGTCGCCGCCATCTCGACCCTGCTGATCGTCGCCACCGTGATCGTGCTGCTGCTGGCCGAGCGCTGGACCGGCTTTCACAAATTCGTCTGAAAGGACCAGCCATGCATCTGACCAGCAAGGGCTTTCCGCTGTTTCTGACCTTCGACCTCGATGCCGAGACGATGTGGACGGCGCGCGACCCGGCCTATGCCAAGCGCCCGATCCTGATGTCGCAGGGCGCCTATGGCTGGAAGGTCGGCACCGACCGGGTGCTGGAGCTGCTGCGCCGCTACGACCTGCGCACCACCTTCTTCATCCCCGGCTTGGTCGTGGAGCAGCGCCCGGCGCTGATCGAGCGCATCCTGCAAGGCGGGCACGAGATCGCGCATCACAGCTATTCGCATCGCTGGATCCTGAACCTCAGCCATGAGGAGGAGCGCGAGGAGATGGAGCGCGGCTTCGAAGCGATCAAGCGCGCGACCGGGCAGGCGCCGCGCGGCTGGCGCTCGCCCGCCGCCGAACTCAGCGACATTTCCATGCAGCTGATGCTGGAATACGGCTTCGACTATTCCTCGAACTTCTTCGACGACGACTCGCCCTATCTGCACGAGGTGGACGGGCAGCGGACCCGGCTGGTCGAACTGCCCTTCCGCTGGGTGCTGGATGACGCGCCCTTCTTCCAATATTCCATCGTGCTGCCGGGCCGGACCATGCAGGCGCCCTCGGCGCTGCTGGAGGCCTGGACGCTTGAGCTGGACATGCTTCATGCCGAGCGGCGGATGATGATGGTCGGCATGCATCCGCAGATCATCGGCCAGCCCTCGCGCCTGTGGGTGCTGGAGCAGCTGATCCGACGCGCGCTGGACAAGGGCGACGTCTGGATGGGCCGCTGCGACGAGATGGTCGCCGACATGCGCCCGCGCCTGGAGGGCACCGGGGCATGAGTGGGGCGCTGACCGGCCGCCGCATCCTGATCGCCGGCGGCGCGCAGGGCATCGGCCGGGCCACCGTCGCGCGCTTCCTGGCCGAGGGCGCCCGCGTCGCCGTGATCGACCGCGACGGCGCGGCGCTGGACGGGCTGGGGGTGCCGGCCGCGGTGGCCGACATTACCGACAGCGCCGCGCTTGGGGTGGCGGTGACGGAACTGGCCGGGACGCTGGGCGGGCTGGACGGTCTGGTCAACTGCGCGGGCCTGGATCTGGTCGCGCCGTTGGAGCAGATCACCGACGAGGCCTGGGACCGGCTGATCGCCGTGAACCTGACCGGCGCGATGAAGCTGTGCCGGGCGGCGGTGCCGCATCTGCGGCAGGCGGGCGGCGGGACCATCGTCAACCTGTCCTCGGGCGCGGGGCTGGTGCCCTTGCGGCTGCGCAGCGGCTATGCCGCCTCCAAGGCGGGGTTGCAGATGTTCTCGAAATCGCTGGCGCTGGAACTGGCGGACAGCGGCATCCGCGTGAACGTGGTCTGCCCCGGCGCGGTGGACACGCCGCTGCTGCGCAGCTCGATCGACCCGGCGGGCGATGCCGAGGCGCAGTTGCAGGCCGTGCGCGACCGCTATGCCCTGCGCCGCATCGCCGACCCGGCCGAGATCGCGGCGGCGATCCTGTGGCTAACCAGCGGCGAGTCCTCCTATGTCACCGGCGTCGCCCTGGCGGTCGATGGCGGCCGCACCTTCCATTGAGGCCGGCGATGACGGAATGCATGCGGTTCAGGGGCAAGAACGTGCTGGTCACCGGCGGTGCCTCGGGCATCGGCGGCGGCATCACCCGCCGGATGCTGGCCGAGGGCGCGCGGGTCGGGGTGATGGACCTCGACACCGCGCCGCTTGCCGCCGAGGCGGGCGAGCGGCTGCTGCTGGCCCAGGGCGATTGCACGGACGCCGCCGCGCTTGCCGGTTTCCACGACCGTTTCCTGTCCGAACTCGGCCCGGTCGATGTGCTGGTGAACAACCTGGGCCAAAGCGGCCGCGAGCGCAGCGCGCCCTTTTGTGACTCGCGCGAGGAGGTCTGGCGCTTCGTGCTGGAGATCTCGCTTGTCAGCGCCATGCGCATGGCGCGGCTGGTGGCGCCGGCGATGCGCGAACGTGGCGCCGGGCGCATCGTCAACATGTCCAGCCTTGCCGCCTTTACCGGCGAGCCGGGGCTGGCCGATTACGCCGCCGCCAAGATGGGGGTGATCGGGCTGACCCGCGGCCTGGCGCGCGAACTGGCGCCGCATGGCGTGACGGTGAACGCGGTGGCGCCCGGCGCCATCCGCACCGCCGCGCATGACCGGGTGCCGGCGCAGGTGATCCAGACGATCATCGACAAGACCCCGGTCGGCTTCGTCGGCGCGGTCGAGGACGTGGCCGCCGCCGTCGCCTTCCTGGCCAGCGACGAGGCGCGCTTCGTCACCGGCCAGACGCTGCTGGTCGATGGCGGCCACTGGATGATCTGAAAGGAGCCCGCGATGACCGCAATCGCCGACCTGAGCGCCGTGGACCTGGCCGAGGCCATCCGCCGCCGCGCCATCTCTCCCGTCGAGGCGACCGAGGCGGCGCTGGAGCGGATCGAGGCGCGCCGCGACCTCAACGCCTTCATCACCGTCGCCGCCGATGCGGCCCGGGCCGAGGCGCGGGCGGCCGAGGCGGCGGTGATGCGCGGCGATGCGCTGGGGCCGCTGCACGGCGTGCCCTATTCGGTCAAGGATCTGCTGGCCACCGCCGGGGTGCGGACCACCATGGGCTCGCGCCTGTTCGCGGACAACGTGCCGGCCGAGGATGCGGTCTCGGTCGCCCGCGCCCGCGCCGCCGGCGGTATCATGATCGGCAAGACCACGACGCCGGAATTCGGCCATGCCCAGACCGCCAGTTCGCCGCTGTTCGGGCTGACGCTCAATCCCATCGACCCCGGCGTGACGGCGGGCGCGTCCAGTTCCGGCTCGGCGGTGGCGGTGGCGGCGGGCATGGGGCCCTTGTCCATCGGCACCGATGGCGGCGGCTCGATCCGCATCCCCGCGGCCTGCTGCGGCATCGTCGGGATGAAACCGACCTTGGGCGTCATTCCGCATCTGGCGCTGCCCGACCTGTTCGCCGCCAATTCCTTTGCCGGGCCGATGGCGCGCAGCGTGGCGGATGCGGCGCTGTTTTTCGAGGCCATGGCCGGCCCGGACCCCCGCGACCCCTATGGCCAGGCGGCCGTGCAATTGCATCCCGACGACGGGTGCGGCCTCAAGGGGCTGCGCATCGGCTGGATCCCGACCGCCGGCGCCCGGGTCGAGCGCGAGACGGCCGCGATCACCCAGGCCGCCCTGCGCCGCATCGAGGCCGAGGGCGCCATCGTGGAGGAGGCCGACCTGGATTTCAAATCCTTCGAGCCGGTGTTCCTGACCCTGCTGCGCGTGGGCCTGGCCGCTCGCGCCGCCCCCGCCTTTGCCGGCCGCGAGGATCTGGTCGCGCCTTCGCTGGTCGAAACGGCGCGGCTGGGGCAGGGCTGTTCGGCGGTGGGGCTGGCCGAGGCCTCGGCGGCGCGGACGCGGCTTTTCCAGATGATGCAGGCGCATTTCGCGCGCTTCGACCTCTTGGTCTCGCCGGTGCTGACCGCGCCGCCGCTGGCCCTGGGCTATGACCCGATGGGCGAGATCGAGATCGACGGCCGGCCCGCCGGCACCATCCGCGGGGCCTGGTATCCGTTCACCTATCCGCAGAACCTGACCGGCCATCCGGCGATCTCGCTGCCCTGGGGGCGGACCCGGGCCGGCTTGCCGGTGGCCTTGCAGCTTTGCGCGCCCTGGTATCGCGACCGGATGCTGCTGCGGCTGGCGGATGCGGTGATGCAACTGGCCTGACGGGCGCGTCGGTCAATCCAGCGTCCGGCGGAAGCGCAGCAGGGCCAGCGCGCCCAGCACCGCCACCATGACCGACAGCGCCGCGAATTGCGGGAGGACATCGGCAAAGCCCGCGCCCTTCAGCATGACGGCGCGCACCAGCCGCAGCAGATGCGTCACCGGCAGCACCTCGCCCAGGGCCTGCGCCCAGCCCGGCATGCCCCGGAACGGGAACATGAAGCCCGACAGCAGCACCGAGGGCAGGAAGACGAAGATCGCGATCTGCATCGCCTGCATCTGCGTGCGCGCCGCGGTCGAGATCAGATAGCCCAGCAGCACCAGCGCCAGCACGAACACCATCACCCCCGCCAGCAGCAGCCCCAGCGAGCCGACGAAAGGCACGTCGAAGATCGCCCATGCCGCGCCCAGGATGACAAGGACCTGCACCGCCCCCACGGTCAGGAACGGGGTGATCTTGCCCAGCATGATCTCGGCCGGGGTCGCGGGCATGGCCAGCAGGTTCTCCATCGTGCCGCGTTCGATCTCGCGGGTCAGGGCCATGGCGGTCATCATCACCATGGTCATTTGCAGGATCACCCCCAGCAGGCCGGGCACGATATTGTATTGCGTGATGCCCTCGGGGTTGTAGCGGCGATGCGTGACGATTTCGGGCCTGCCGGGTGCAGGCTCGGCCGGCAGGTCGCGGCGAAAGGCGCTGTCGGCGAGCCGGGCCAGCGCGGCGATGGCGCCGCTGGTCGCCGAGGGGTCCGAGCCGTCCGCCTCGACCAGGATCTGCGGCCGGTCGCCCTGCTGCATGCGCCGGCCGAAATCGGCGGGCACCGTCACCACGAAGGAAACCTCGCCGCGGGTCAGCAGCCGCTCGGCCTCCTCGACGCTCGCCGCCGGATGGGTGAGGCGATAGTAGCCGCTGTTTTCCAGCGCTGCCGCAAAGCTGCGGCCGAAACGGTCCTGCACCGGCGCGACCAGGGCCGTGGGCATGTCGCGGGGGTCGCTGTTGATCGCATAGCCGAACAGCAAAAGCTGCATGATCGGCACGCCCAGCATCATGGCGAAGGTCACGCGGTCGCGGCGCATCTGGATGAACTCCTTGCGCAGCAGCGCCCGCAGCCGTGTCGGGGAAAAGCTCATCGCATGTTGTCCTCGGAAAGCTCCATCAGCCGGATGAACACGTCCTCCAGGCTGGTCTCGGCCGGCTGGCCGGTGACGCCCTCGGCGGCCAGCGCCGCCTCCAGCCGGGCGCGGTCGGTCCCGGTCACATGCAGCGCGGTGCCGAAGGGCTCGACCTGCTCGACGCCGGGCGCCTGGCGCAGGCGCTCGGCCAGCTCGCCCGGCCGCGCCGACTGCACGGTCAGCGTCACCAGCCGCGCGCCCGCGATCACCTCGGCCACCGTGCCCGAGACCACCAGCCGGCCATAGGCGATGTAGTTGATGCGGTGGCAGCGTTCCGCCTCGTCCATGTAATGGGTCGAGACCAGCACCGTCATGCCCCCCAGCGCCCGGGCGTGGATCTCGTCCCAGAACTGGCGCCGGGCCTTGGGATCGACGCCGGCGGTCGGCTCGTCCAGCAGCAGAAGGCGCGGCTGGTGCATGATGCAGGCCGCCAGCGCCAGCCGCTGCTTCCAGCCGCCCGAGAGACTGCCGGCCAGCTGGGTCCTGCGCAAGGTCAGGCCCAGATCCTCCAGCGTGTCACGCACCGCCTGCCGCGGCAGATCGTAGAGCCCGGCGACGAAGGCCAGGTTCTCCTCGATGGACAGATCCTCGTAGAACGAGAATTTCTGCGTCATGTAGCCGACCTGCCGCCGGATCGCGCGCTGCTGGCGGCGCACGTCCAGGCCCAGCACGGTGCCGCTGCCGGCATCCGGCGTCAGCAAGCCGCAGATCATGCGGATGCAGGTGGTCTTTCCCGATCCGTTCGGCCCCAGGAAGCCGGCGATCTCGCCCTCGGCCACCCGCAGCGCGACATCGTCCACGACCGTCCTGCCGCCGAAGGATTTTGTCAGCCCGGACACGTCGATGGCCGTCGCCTGGGTCATGGCGCCTTCCAGACATCGACGATCTGGCCGGGCTTCAGCGGGCTGCCGGGATCGGGGCGGGCCTCGACCAGATAGACCAGCTTCTGTCGCGCGTCGCGGGCATAGATGACCGGCGGGGTGAATTCGGCCTCGTCGGCGATGAAGGAGACCGTGGCGCTGGCCGGCGCGCAGCCGTCGCAGCCGACCGTCAGCCCGGTTCCCAGGGCAAGCGCGGCCAGATCGGCCTCGGCGACATAGAAGCGCAGCTTGACCGCGCCGTCCGGCAGATAGGTCAGGACCGGGGCCGAGGGACCGGCAAGCTCGCCCTCATGCCGCAGGATATCGGTGACGATGCCGGGCGCGGGGGCGGTCAGCCGGCGCTGCTGGAGCTGCCATTCCATCGCCTGCCGGTTGGCCTCGGCTTCGGCGAGGGCGGCGCGGGCCGCCTTTATGGCATCGGGGCGGGCAGGCAGGCGGGCGACGGCCAGCCGCGCCTCGGCCTCGCGCACCGCCGCCTCGGCCATGTCGGCGGCGGCGCGGGCATCGTCCAGTTGCGCGGGCGAGCTGACGCGCTGCGCCAGCAGCCGCTCCTGCCGCGCCGCCTCGCGCGCGGTCCGCTCGGCATGGGCCCGGGCCGAGGCCAGCGTCGCCTCGATGGCGGCGATCTCGGGCGCGCGGCCGCCCTTTTCCAGGTCGGCCAGGGTGCTGGCGGCGCGGGCCTGGGCGGCCTCGGCCGCGGCCAGCGCCAGCGCGGCGTCGCGGCTCTCCAGCGTCGCCACGGGTTGCCCGGCCTCGACCCGGTCGCCGCGCTGCACGGCCAAGGCCTCGACCCGCGCCGTCGCTACCGGGGCGATCTGCACATATTCGCCCTCGGCATAGCCGGTGCCAAGCGGCGGGGGCGGGCCGCATTGCGGAAACAGCGCGGCGAGAAAGGCCAGCGAGCAGATGAAATCAGCCATCGCCGCCCCCGATCATCCGGTCCAGGTTGGTCAGCATCCGCCGCGTGATCGCCCGCGCCTCGGCGCGCGCATAATGCCGCCAGCCCATGCGGCGCTGGACGATGGGCGCGGCGACGCGGAAATAGACCGCCTGGCCGACCAGCGAGAAGACGGCCAGCTTCACCTCCTCGGCTTCCGCCGGCTCTCCGGTGGCGGCGGACCAGAGCGCGCAAAGGGCACGGTGGCGGGGCTCGACCAGCGTCGTGTAAAGCCGGTCCAGCACCGGGCTGTCCGGCTCGGCCAGCTCGCGCAGGACGAAAGCCACCGCATCGCTGGCCCCGGGGGTGACGATCATGAAGGTGACGATGCGGCGCACCAGCCGCCGCAGCAGCAGCCGGGCGTGGCGGGGGTCCGGCCGGTCCTGCAAGCCGGGCAGGGGCCGGGCGACCTGCGCGACCCGTTCGGCCACGGCGTCGGCGCAGGCGATGCGTAGCCCGTCCTTGCCGCCGAAGTGATAGGCGATCGAGGAAATGTTGGTCCCGGCCTGCGCGGCAATGGCCCGCGTCGATGCAGCCTCGAACCCGCCGCGGCCGAATTGCTGCATGGCGGCCTGGATCAGCGCAATACGGGTCGGGTGCGGGTCCATGCCGATCCTGCCGAAAATCAATCAATCGATTGATACACGATTTTCAGCACGGAGTCGAGTCCGCAGGGCGCGGCGGGGTCTCCGCCCGCCGCGCCTTGCCGATGATGGGATGCGGCCTGCGCGCAGGTCAGTCCCGCGCGACGGCCTCGCGCACCAATGCGCCGCGATGGCGGATCACCAAGCGGCTGAGGTCATGCGCCCGGCGGATGGCGGCCGCGATGTCTGCCCCCGCCAGCCGCGCCGCCAGATAGCCGGCGTTGAAGCTGTCGCCGGCCGAGGTGGTGTCCACCGGCACCTCGCGCGGCAGGCCCTCGACCAGCCCCTCGCCCTCGCGCCCGCCATAGCGGATCGCGTCGCCGCCCGCCTTGACCACGACCTGCCCGGCGCCGCGCGCCAGATAGCGCGCCACCGTCGCCTGCGGATCGGCATCGCCGAAAAAGCCGCGCTCGTCGTCGAAGCTGGGCAGCACCAGATCGGCGATGGCCGCCGCCGCCTCGATCTCGCGGCACATGGTGGCGGTGTCCGGCCAGAGCTTGGGCCGCAGGTTCGGGTCGAAGACCACCTGCGTGCCCGCGTCGCGGGCGCCCTTCAGCGCCTCGATCAGCGCGGCGCGGCCGGCCGGGGGCAGGATGCCCAGGGTGATGCCCGAGAAATAGGCGATGCCCACACCCGCCAGCGCCGCGGCCAGCGCGGCCGGATCGTCGGCCAGCCCTCTGGCCGCCGAGGTGTCGCGCCAATAGCTGAAGCTGCGCTCGCCATCCTTCAGCGAGATGGCATAGATCGCGATCTCGCGGCTTGGGTCGCGCCCGACATGGGCGGCGTCTATCCCCTCGGCGGTCAGGAAATCGACCATCTGCTGCGAGAACTCGCCGGTGCCGACGCGGCTGCAATAGGCGACGCGCCAATCGGCCGGCAGCAGGCGGCGCAGATACCAGGCGGTGTTCAGCGTATCGCCGGCGATGCCCAGCCGCCACAGCCCGTCCCGGCCCGAGGGCGACAGCTCGACCATCGCCTCGCCGATGGAAAGGATCGCCTGGCCGGTCACGATGCCAGCTCCGTCGCCATGGCCGTGCGCAGCCCGTCGCGGCGGATATGGGTGACGGTCCGGCGCACCGCCTGGGTGAAGCCGGCATCCCCGACCAGCGCAGGCGGCGCAAGCCCCGGCAGTCCCAGGACCGAGCGGGTCAGGGTCTCGTCATCCTCGCCCGCCTTGCGGGCCAGGTCCAGCAGCGCCGGGCCGCGCGGATCGTCCGGGGCCTGCTGCTGCGCGGTCAGCCAGGCCAGCCAGATCGCGGTGGCGAAGGCGAAGGGGCGGGCGTCGCCGCCGGCTTGCAGCGCCTCGGCCGCGGGGGCGAACCAGCGCTGCGGCAGTTTCTCGGTGCCGTCCATGGCGATCTGCCGGGTCTGGTGGGCGATGGCCGGGTTGGCGAAGCGCGCCAGCAGCGCCGCGGCATAGGCTTCGGGGTCGAGCCCCGCGCCCTGCGGCAGGGTCGCGCCCGCCGCCCGCATGTGGCGGCGGACCAGCGCCGTCAGCGCCGGATCGGCCATGACGTCGCGAACATGCGGCAGGCCGAGCAGCTGCCCGGCATAGGCGATCAGCGAATGGCTGCCGTTCAGCATGCGCAGCTTCATCGCCTCGTGGGGGCGCACGTCCTGGACGAACAGCGCGCCGCCGGCCTCCCATGCCGGGCGGCCTTGGGGAAAATGGTCCTCGATCACCCATTGGCTGAAGGGCTCGGTCTCGACGGCGGCCAGGTCGCGATACCCGGTCAGCGCCTCGGCATCGGCCAGGGTGCGCTCGGTGGTGGCCGGGGTGATGCGGTCCACCATGGTGGCCGGAAAGGCGATATGATCGACGATCCAGCCGGCCAGACCGGGGTCGCGGCGGCGGGCAAAGCCCAGCACGCCGGCGCGCAGCAAGGCGCCGTTGTCCGGCAGGTTGTCGCAGCTGAGCACGGTGAAGGGCGCGACCCCGGCCTCGCGCCGCGCCGCCAGGGCGGCCACGATGAGGCCCAGCACGCCCTGCGGCGCCTGCGGCTGCGCCAGGTCGGCGGCCACCGCCGGATGGGCCGGATCGGCATCCATGGCGGCGCGGTCGATGCCATAGGCCTTTTCCGAGACGGTCAGCGACAGGATGCGGATCGCCGGATCGCAGGCGGCGCGCAGGATCGCCGCTGCGTCGCCGCCGATCGCCGGGCCATGCGCGCCGATCACCCGCGCCCGGTCGTTGTCCGAACGCTCCAGCACGGTGAACAGCCCGTCCTGCGCGTTCAGCGCATCCGGGATGTCGCGGCTGCGCAGGTTGGCGCCGAGGATGCGCCAGTCGCCGCCCTCGGCCGCCAGCGCATCGTCGGTATGGACCGCCTGATGCGCGCGGTGAAAGGCGCCCAGCCCCAGATGCAGGATGCCCATGCCATGCGCCGCGCGGTCATAGCGCGGCCGCGCGACTCCGGGCGGCAGGCCGGCCAGCCCGGTCAGGCGCGGGCTCATGGCCGCGCCCCGTGGCTCAGCGCCAGCTCGACCCCGCGCAGCTCGGCCAAGCCCTTGAGCCGGCCGATGGCGGGATAGCCGGGCTGGCCGCCGCGGCCGATATCGTCCAGGATGTCCTGGCCGTGGTCGGGACGCATCGGGATCACCGCATCGCCGCGGCCGGCCTCGCGGCGGCGGGATTCCTCGCGCAGGACGGCGGCGATCAGCGCCACCATGTCGGTCTGGCCGCCCAGATGCTCATCCTCGAAGAACGAGCCCCGGATCGCGTCGCTGTCGCGGCGCACGTTGCGCAGGTGCAGGAAATGCACCCGGTCGCCCAGCCGCTCCATCATGCCCGGCAGGTCGTTGTCCGGCCGCGCCCCCAGCGAGCCCGAGCAAAGCGTGATGCCGTTCGCCGGCAGGTCCACGGCGGCCATGCGCTCGGCGTAATCCGCCTCGGTGGACATGACGCGCGGCAGGCCCAGCAGGCCGAAGGGCGGGTCGTCGGGATGGCAGCACAGCCGCACCCCGATCTCTTGCGCGACCGGGACGACCTGTTCCAGGAAAGCGTGGAAATGCCGGCGCAGCACCGCATCCGTCACCGGGGCATAGCTTTCCAGCAGCGCCCGCACGTCCTCCAGGGTGAAATGCTCGGCCGCGCCGGGCAGGCCGAAGACCACGTTGCCCGCCAGCTGCTCGCGCCGGGCCTCGTCCATGTGGGCAAAGCGGCGGGCGGCTTCCTCGCGCACCTCCTCGGGGAAATCCTCGGCCGCGCCCTTGCGCTGAAGGATATGGATGTCGAAGGCGGCGAAATCGGTGAAGTCGAAGCGCATGCAGCGCGCGCCATTGGGGCGCCGCCAGGCCAGATCGGTGCGGGTCCAGTCCAGAACCGGCATGAAATTGTAGCAGATCACCTCGATCCCCGCGTCCTTCAGGTGGCGCATCGAGGTGATCCAGTTTTCGACATGCGCCCGCCAGTCGCCGGTCTGGGTCTTGATCGCCTCGCTGACCGGCAGGCTTTCGACCACCTCCCATTTCAGGCCCGAGGGCGCGCCGTCGGTCATCGCCGCCAGATCGGCCTGCCGGCGGGCGATTTCCTCGGGGGACCAGACGGCCCCGGTCGGGACGTGGTGCAGGGCAGTCACAACGCCCTGAACCCCCGCTTGCAGCATGTCGTCGATCGAGACCCGATCCTTGGGGCCGAACCAGCGCCAGGTATGTCGCATTCACGTTTTCCTTGTTCTTCAGGCGGCATTGCCGCGGTCGTCGGGCCACAGGCAGCCGGGACCGAAATCCTTGATGTCGTTGACGCCGCAAAGCGCCATGGTGATGTCCATTTCGCGGCGCAGGATAGCCAGCGCCGCCTCGACGCCCCTTTGCCCCATGGCGCCCAGCCCATAGGTGAAGGCGCGGCCGACAAAGACGCCGTTCGCGCCGCTGGCGATGGCCTTCAGCGCCTCCTGTCCCGACTGGACGCCGCTGTCGAGATAAAGCGGAAAGTCCGGCCCGACCGCCCGGCGGATCGCCGGCAGCGCGCGGATGGTCGAGGGGGCGCCATCCAACTGCCGCCCGCCATGGTTCGAGACCAGGATGGCGTCGCAGCCGGTATCCAGCGCGCGCCGCGCGTCCTCGGGGTCGTTGATGCCCTTGAGGATCACCGGCCCGCCCCATTTGCGGATGATCTGCTCGACCCGGTCCCAGTCCAGCCGCTGGTCGAACTGGCGCGCGGTCCAGTCCATCAGGTCGCCCAGGCTGTCGACGCCGCGGGCATGGCCGACGATATTGCCGAAGCTGCGCCGGCGCGTGCCCAGCATCCCCAGCGCCCAGCGGGGATGCAGCGCGATGTCGATCAGGTTCGGCAGCGTCAGGCGCGGCGGTGCGGTCATGCGGTTTCGCAGATCCTTGTGGCGCTGGCCCTGAATGGTCAGGTCCAGCGTCAGCACCAGCGCCGTCACCCCGGCGCGGCGGGCGCGGTCGAGGATGTTCTCCAGGAACTCCTCGTCCCGCAGGGTGTAGAGCTGGAACCAGAACGGTGCCCCCGTCGCCGCCGCGACATCCTCGAGCGAGCACATCGACATGGTCGAGAGCGTGAAGGGCACGCCGGCGGCCTGCGCGGCGCGCGCGGCAAGGATCTCGCCATCCGGGTGCTGCATGCCCAGAAGCCCGACCGGAGCCAGGGCCAGGGGCATCGAGACCGGCTGGCCCAGCATGGTGGTGGCAAGGCTGCGGGCCTCGATGTTCCGGGCCACGCGCTGGCGGAACAGGATGCGTTCGAAATCGGCGCGGTTGGCGCGATAGGTGCCGCCGGTCCAGGCGCCGACATCCACGTAATCGTAGAACATGCGCGGGACGCGCCGCCGGTGCAGGCGGCGCAGGTCCTCGATCTCGGTGATGACCGGCATGGGTTCAGGCCCCGAAATCCAGCTGCACCTTGACCGCCTGCGCCCGGTCGCCGGCAAGGTCGAAGGCGCGCTGCGCCTCGGCGGCGGGCAGGACTTGCGTGACCATGGGCGACAGGTCGATCTCGCCCGCGCCGATCATGCGCACGGCCTGCGCGAATTCGCGGTCGAAGCGGTGCGTGCCGACCAGGCGCAGCTCCTTGGCGACGATCAGGTTCAGCGGCAGGGGCAGGGTGCCGCCGACGCCGATCTGCACCAGGGTGCCCTGCGGCCGCGTCACGCCGATGGCCTGGGCGATGGCATGGGGATTGGCCGAGCATTCCAGCACCACGTCGATGCGGCCCTTGCCCTCGGCCAGATCGGCCAGCGCGTCGGGCTGTTCGGCCACGTTCACCGCCCGGTCGGCGCCCATGCGGCGGGCGATGTCCAGCGTGAAGCCCTGCACATCCGTCACCACGATCTCGGCCGCGCCGCGCAGCCGGGCCAGCGCGGTGCAGATGGCGCCGATGGGACCGGCGCCGGTGACCAGCACCCGCTGGCCGGCCAGGTCGGGCGCCACGCTCAGCGCGTGCAGGCAGACCGCCAGCGGCTCGGCCCCGGCGGCGGCCTCGGCGCTGGTTCCTTCGGGCAGCGGCAGGCATTGGCCCAGCGGGTGATACAGCCGGTTGCGGAAGAAGCCGTCCTCATGCGGCAGCCGCATGGCCGAGCCGCTGAAGCGCATGGCCAGGCAATGCCGCTCGGCCCCCGCCCGGCAGAACTCGCATTCCCCGCAGGGGCGCGAGGGCGACAGCGCCACCAGCTGCCCCGGCACCAGGCCGGACCCCTGGGGCGCGCTTTCCACCACGCCGGCGGCCTCGTGGCCCAGCACGATGGGCTGGCGCACCCGGACCGGGCCGAAGCCGCCGTCATGGTAGTAATGCAGGTCCGAGCCGCAGATGCCGCCCCGCAACACGCGGACCAGGGCGGCGCCCTCGGCGGGTTGCGGATCGGGCAGGGGCTCGATCCGCAGGTCGTGGGCCGCGTGCAGGCGGCAGGCGATCTCATGCGTCATGTCAGTTCCCCATCAGCGTCGTCGGCAGCCAGGTGGCGAAGGGCGGGTAATAGGAGACCAGCAGCAGCACGATGATGTTCGAGATCAGGAAGGGGATCACCGCGCTGATGACCCGCGCCAGCGGCTCGCGCGCGATGTTGCAGGCGACGAACAGGCAGACGCCCACCGGCGGCGTGGTCAGGCCGATCATCAGGTTCAGCACCGCGAAGGTGGCGAAATGCAGCGGCTCGATGCCGACGCTGGTCGCCAGCCCCAGCAGGGGCACGAACAGGATGATGAGCGCGGCGATGGTCTCCATGAACATGCCGATGACCAGCAGCAGTACGTTGATCAGCAGGATGACGAAGATCGGGTTGTCGGTGATCGCCAGCACGGCACTGACCAGCATTTGCGGGATGCGCTCGGATGCCAGGATCGAGCCGAAGACGTTGGCGAAACCGACCAGCGCCAGGATGCCGGCCGAGGAGATCGCGCTGTTGACGACGATGCGCGGCACCGCGCGGATCGGCAGCTCGCGATAGACGAAGGCGCCGACGACAAAGGCGTAAAGGCAGGCGACGATGGCGGTCTCGGTCGGGGTGGCGATGCCGGTCAGCAACCCGCCGATGATCAGCCCGGTCATGGCCAGTGCCCAGAAGGCGGCGAGGAAGGCCGCGATCAGTTCGCCGAAGCCCTGCCATTGCTGGCGCGGATAGTTGCGGCGCACGGCGAGGATATAGCAGGTGATCGCCATGCCGATGCCCATCAGCACGCCCGGCACCGCACCGGCCAGGAACAGCTGGCCGACCGAGATCCCCGACAAGGCGCCGACGATGATCATCGGCACGCTGGGCGGCAGCATCGGCCCCACCGTGGCCGAGGCGGCGGTGATCGCGGCGGCGAAATCGCCGGGATAGCCGGATTTCTTCATGCCGGGGATCATCACCCCGCCGGTCGCCGCGACATCGGCGACCGCCGTGCCCGAGACGCCGCCGAACATCATCGAATCCGCGACGTTCGCCATGGCCAGCCCGCCGCGCATCCAGCCCACCATGGCATTGGCCAGGCGGATGATGCGTTCGGTGATGCCGCCGAAGTTCATCAGGTTGCCGGCCAGGATGAAGCCGGGGATGCACAGCAGGACAAAGACGTCCATGCCCGCATACATGCGCTGCGGGATGATGACGACCGGCAGCCCCGCCGTCAGGATATAGGCCAGCGACGAAAGCCCCAGGCAGACCGCGACCGGCACGCCAAGCGCCAGGGTCACGAAGAAGGTGGTCAGAAGCAGGAAAAGATCCATGGGCTCAGGCTTCCTCGGCCAGATGGGGGCGCCCGTCATCGGTGCCGGCGATCATGCCGATCACCCGCAGCAGGGCGAACAGGAACAGCATGGCGGACAGCACCAGCACCGAGGCGTGGATGATGTCCATCGGCCAGCGCAGGCTGGGCGCGCGCTGGAAGGCGCCGATCTGGGTGAATTTCCAGGCCGGCCAGATCATCACCGCGCCAAGCGCCGCCGTGCAGATCGCCGCGATCAGGCGCATCCACCAGGCGCGGGCCTCCGAGACGGTTTCCTGCACCAAGTCGACGTTCACCAGCTCGCCCGTCATCAGCGACAGGCCGATGCCGAAGGCGGTCATGTAGAGCAGCAGATAGCGCGACAGCTCCTCGGTCCAGACCGGCGAGGGCAGGCCGAAGGTTCGCGTGGTGATTTGCAGCGTGACCACCGCGATCAGCGCGAAGAAGGCGATGCCCACCGCAAACCGGCTGGCTGTCGCGAGACCGCGTTGCAAGAGTGCCAGGTTCTTCATCGGTTTCAAACCTCGATGGCAGTCGCGGCGCGTGTGGGGAAGGCGCGCGCCGCGACCGGGCCGGTTAATGGTTGAACAGTTCCTCGACGACGGGCCGGATGCTGTCGTCCACGCTTTTGATCACCGCATCGCGCGAGCCGTCGGCAAAGGCTTTCTGATCGACCTCGACGAAGGTCATGCCCTTGGCCTCCAGATCGGCGCGGATGGCGTCCTCGTCTTGCAGGAACTGCTGGCGCTCGAACTCCTGGGCCAGGCGGGCGGCTTCCAGCACATGGGCCTGGTCCTCTTCGGACAGGCGCTGCCAGACCTGCTCGGCGATGGTCAGGTAGATCCAGGACCGCACATGCTCGGTCTGGTTCACATGGGTCTGCACCTCGTTCAGCGAGGCGGCCTGGATCAGCGCCAGCGGGTTTTCCTGCCCGCCGATGGTGCCGTTCTGCAACGAGGTGAAGACCTCGGAAAAGGCCATCGGCGTCGGCTGGGCGCCAAGCGCGGTCCAGGTATCGACGAACAGCGGCACGTTGGGCACCCGCAGCCGCATCCGGTTCAGCTCGGCCGGGGTCGTGATGGGGTGGTTGGCGGTCAGGTTGCGCGGGCCGCGGGCGAAATAGGCGATGGGCCGGACCTGGGCGCGCTCGATGATCTGCGCCTCGATCTGCTTGCCGATCTCGCCGCCGGCGACCTCGTCCATGTGCTCAAGCGACTGGTAGGCATAGGGAATGGCCAGCAGGGCCGCCATGGGCGCCCAGTTCTGAAGGCTTTCGCCGGTGATGGTCATCTCGACCGTGCCGAGCTGCATGCCATTGATCAGGTCCATCTCGCGGCCGAGCGAGTCATTCGGGAACACCTCGACGGCGATGCGGCCCTCGGTCAGGCGGTCAAGCTCCTCGGCGAATTTCAGCGAGGCCTTGTGCCAGGAGTTCTGTTCGTTCGCGAGATGGCCGAGCTTCAGCGTCAGTTCGGCGGCCGAGGCACCGATGGCGGAAGCGGCGGTCAGGCATGCCACGGCCAGCGCCGCGAAATGGCGGCGGTTCAGGGTGATCATCGTTCTCCTCCGGATGATGCGGGTCAGGGTATGAAAAGTTCGGGGCGGCTGCGCGAGATCTCGGGCAGGTCGTTGAGCAATTCGCGCAGGTGGCGGCGCATGGCCTGCTCGGCCAGGGCCGGATCGTGGTTGCGCAGGCCCTCGACGATCTCGGCGTGCTGGCCGATCAGCTTCTGGATGTCGAAGGTGCGCGCGGTGATGTAGCGCAGGCGGTTCATCTGTGACTTCAGCCCCTCCAGCACCTCCCAGACCGCCTCTTGCCCGGCGGCCACGGCCAGCAGGCGGTGGAAGCGGTCGTCGAGCCGGACGAAGGTTTCGGCATCGTTGCGCGCGACGGCCTGGCTTTGCTCCTCGATCTCGGCGTCCAGGCGGGCAAGCAGCCGGTCGTCGGCCTGTTCGGCCAGCATGCGGATCAGGTCGCTTTCGACGGCTTCGCGGATCAGCCGCGCCGACAGCACCGCCGAAACCGAGATGCGGCGGATATAGGTGCCGCGCTGGGGCCTGACCTCGGCCAGCCCGTCCGAGGTCAGCCGGATGAACGCCTCGCGCACCGGCTGGCGGCTGACGCCGATCTGGTTGGCGATCTCGGTTTCGCTCAGCCGCGTGCCGGGCGGCAGTTCGCCGCGCAGGATCGCATCCCGCAACCAGTCATAGACCTGCGGCGCGGTCGAGAGCGTAAAGTCGATATTCGGCTGCATGGACATGATTCTTCTCCCTGCCCGTTTCTATTACATACTTGCATACTAGTAAATAAAAAAGACGCACCCAGGCGCGGAGCGCAGGTCCCGATCGCCTGGAGGCATCTCGATCATGGATGATGCCAAGGCCGCCGGCTGCTCGGAACCTCGGTGCCGCGAGGCGCTTGGGCCGTGCCAAGGAGTATGGAAGCATTCCCGGCCGTGGCCGATGGAAGATCTTGGGGTTCTGGACCCACCCGGTCCTCTGCCGACGCGCATCGCCGGCGGCGTGCATTCATCGCGGCGCGATCTCTGTGGCCTGGTGCAGGTTCATCGGCGCGGCCGCCACGGCCTTCAGCCCGGTCCGCACCCGGCCCAGCACGTCGCCGTCGCTGTGCTCGGCATAGACCATATGCGTGGAATGCGAAAATTCCGGCGCGCCGGGCACCAGCGCCAGCCGCCCCTCGGCCAGGAAAGGCCGCACGATGCCCAGCCGGAAATAGCCGCAACCGCCCACCGTCAGCAGATAGGTCAGCGCCAGCGGCCCCAGCGAGATCGACACCGGCGGGCTGCCGAGCTGGGGAAACGAGGCCTCGAAGCTGGCGGCGAAGTTCGGGCCCCAATCGACAAAGACGAAATCCTCGGCCCGAAAGCGCCGGTCAGGGGCGCTGGTCACCAGCACCAGCTTTTCCTCGGCCAGCAATTCGTTGACCAGATTGGCCGCATGGGGCGGATTGTAGAGCACCGCCATATCCATCGAGCCCTCCTGCACCCGCGCCATCAGGCTGGCCGGGCTGCCCACTTCGGCCCGCAGCGCGATGTCGGGGCATTCGCGGCGCATCCAGATCAGCCAGTCGGCCAGCAGCGGATGCCACAGGCTCAACTCGCCGCCCAGATGCACGCCCGCGCTGCGACCGGGCGGCAGGGCGACCTGCTGGCGCGCGCGCTCCCACAATTGCAGCATGGCGGTGGCGTGGCGCAGCAGCCGCTCACCCGCCGGCGTCAGCCGCGCGCCGGCCTTGTTGCGAATGAACAGGCGGCGGCCCAGGCTTTCCTCAAGCGTGCGGATGCGGGCGCTGACCGCGGTCTGGGTGACGTTCAGCCGGTCGGCGGCGGCGACGAAGCTACCGGAATGCACCACTTCAAGAAAGGTGCGGGCCTGGTTGATGTCCATGAATGAATGCAAAAGAATTGCTGGTAAATGAAATATAATGAATTTGCCCGCCTCATGCCAGAGTGCCATCTTGCCGGGGAACAGGACCGGCCCCCGCCATGCTCGCTTGCGGCGCGGCGGGGGCCGGCAGGAAACGCGGGACAATCCGATGAGCGAATGGGAGTTTCGGGATTTCGGCTTGTCGGGCCTTCGACGGCTTCGGGCCGTTACCGCTTCCGCCCGGCGGAGCCGGCCCGGAACAGGAGGCCGCGATGGCAGAGGATGAGTTGAGCGACCGCACCATCGCGGCAGCCCATGGCGTCGGCGGCCGCGACCGCTTCGGTGCCATCGTGCCGCCCATCTATCTCAGCACCAGCTATGCCTTTGCCGGTTTCGACCAGACGCGCGGCTATGATTATACCCGCGCCGGTAATCCCAGCCGCGACCTGCTGGCCGAGACGCTGGCCGGGCTGGAGCATGGCGCGGGCGCCGTCGTCACCTCGTCGGGCATGGCGGCGCTGGATCTGCTGCTGGCGCAGGTGCCGCCGGGCGGGCTGATCGTCGCGCCGCATGATTGCTATGGCGGCACGCAGCGGCTGCTGACGGCGCGGCGCGACCGCGGCGCCTTTCGGCTGGCGCTGGTCGATCCCGCCGATCCGGCCGCCATGGGGGCCGCGCTGGCCGAGCGCCCGGCGCTTCTGCTGATCGAGACGCCCAGCAATCCGCTGATGCGGGTGACGGACATCGCCGCGCTGGCCGCGCAGGCGCACGGGGCCGGAGCCAGGGTGGCGGTGGACAACACCTTCCTGTCGCCGGCCTTGCAGCAGCCCCTGCTGCTTGGTGCGGATTTCGTGGTTCATTCCACCACCAAATATCTCAACGGCCATTCCGACGTGCTGGGCGGCGCGGTGGTTGCCGCGCGGGCCGAGGATGCCGGCGCGCTGGCGGAATGGGCGAACATCACCGGCAGCGTCGGTTCGCCCTTCGATGCCTTCCTGACCCTGCGCGGCATCCGCACGCTTTTCGCCCGTATCGAGCAGCAACAGGCCAGCGCCATGGCGGTGGCCGAGTTCCTGCGCGGCCGGCCCGAGGTGGCGGCGGTGCATTATCCCGGCCTGCCCGGGCATCCCGGCCATGCCCTTGCCGCGCGCCAGCAGCGCGGTTTCGGCGCCATGCTGAGCTTCGAGCTGCGGGGCGGCCTGCCGGGCGTGCGCCGTTTCGTCGAGGCGGTGCGGGTCTTTACCCTGGCGGATTCGCTGGGTGGGGTGGAAAGCCTGATCGCCCATCCCGCGACCATGACCCATGTCAGCATGGGCGCCGAGGCGCGGCACCGCGCCGGGATCGGCGACGGGTTGCTGCGCCTTTCCGTCGGACTCGAGGATCGGCGCGACCTGCTCGATGGGCTTGGCGCCGGCCTGGCCGCCCTCTGACCGCTATGGTGCCGCGGTTTTCCGCACCGTCTCGCCGAAGGCGCGGCGATAGGCGCGCGCCAGCGTCGCGGGCGAGGAAAAGCCGGTGCGCGAGGCGATCTCGCCCAGAGTCAGCCTGGTCTCCAGCGCCAGCGCCCGGGCATGGGACAGCCGGATCTGCCGGTAATAGCCGCCGGCCGACAGCCCCAGATGGGCATGGAACAGCCGGTCCATGCTGCGCACCGACAGCGCCGCGCGCTCGGCGATGCGGGGCAGGGGCAGGGGCTGCTCGGCGGTCTCGCGCATGGCGACGATGGCGCGTTGCAGCGAATGCGGCAGGGCGCTGTCGGTCATGCGGCTGGGCAATTGCCATTCCACCGGATCGGTGCTGCGCCCCATCACCCGGCCGAACATGTTCGCCACGTCGAAGCGCAGCGCCTCGCCCGCCTGCGCGCCGATCAGGTCCAGCGACCAGCTGAGCACGCTTTGCGCGCCGCCGCAGGTGACGATGTTGCCGTCCGCGACATAGGGGTCCGGCACCACGGTGATCTCGGGGAAAGCCTCGGCCAGCGCCTCGCGCTCCATCCAGTGGATGGCGGCGCGGCGCCCGGCCAGCAGGCCCATGCGGGCCAGCAGCCACGCCCCGGTATCGAGGCCTCCCACCACCGGCAGCCCGCGCGCCTTGCGCAGCACCGCCTGCGCCGAGTCGCGCTGTAGATGGTCGCGCATGCCATAGCCCGAAACCAGGATCAGCGCATCCGTCGCCCCCACCCGCTCCAGCGGCAGATCGACCGAGATCGCCAGCCGCGAGGAACTGGTCACCGCCCCGCCGTCCAGCGAAGCGACCTGCCAGGAAAACAGCCGCCGCCCCGACAGGTCGCGCGCCGCCCGCAGGGGCTCGATGGCGCTGGCCAGCACCATGTTCGAAAATCCGTCGAACAGCAGGAAGGTCAGGTGGAGCGGCGATTTTGGCAGCATAAGCAAATATTATGGCTGAAAATGCACATCATGCCAGGGGAATTGCTGTCAGGCTGCGATGAAATCACACATTGCCGGAGCCATGAATGAACCGTGACGTCTTCATCACCTGCGCGGTGACCGGATCGGGACAAAGCCACCTGAAATCGGATCTGGTGCCGATCACGCCCAGGCAGATCGCCGAGGCCTGCATCGAGGCGGCGAATGCCGGCGCGGCCATCGCCCATGTGCATGTGCGCGACCCCGAGACCGGCGCGCCCTCGCGCGACCCGGCGCTGTATCGCGAGGTGGTCGAGCGGGTGCGCTCCTCCGGCACGGATGTGGTGCTGAACCTGACGGCGGGCATGGGCGGCGACATCGTGCTGGGCTCGGCCGAGGCGCCGCTGCCGCTGTCGCCGCAATCCGACCTGATCGGCGCCAGCGAGCGGCTGGTGCATGTCGAGGAACTGCTGCCCGAGATCTGCACCCTCGATTGCGGCACGATGAACTTTGCCGAGGCCGATTACGTCATGACCAACACCCCCGGCACGCTGCGTGCCATGGCGGCGCGCATCAAGGCGGCGGGGGTGCGGCCCGAGATCGAGGTCTTCGACACCGGCCATCTGTGGCTGGCCAAGACGCTGGTGGAGGAGGGGCTGATCGACGATCCGGTGATGATCCAGCTGTGCATGGGCATCCCCTATGGCGCGCCCGCCGATCCGAACAGCCTGATGGCGATGGTGAACAACATCCCGCCCGGCTGGGTCTATTCCATGTTCTCGATCGGGCGGATGCAGCTTCCCTATGTCGCGCAGGCGGCGCTGGCCGGCGGCAATGTGCGCGTGGGGCTGGAAGACAACATCTGGCTCGACAAGGGCGTGCTGGCCCGCAACGGTGATCTGGTCGAGCGGGCGGCGACGATCCTGAACGCGATGGGATGCCGCATCCTCGGCCCGCAGGAGGTGCGCGACAAGCTGAAGCTGACCCGGCGCTGAGCCGCAGGCCGAACCGATCCATAAACAGACAGGGGGTCCATCATGAGTTTCAATCTGACGAGGCAGGGACTGACAAGGCGGGGGCTGCTGGCCGGTGCGGCGGGCATGGCGGCGGCGGGGCTGATCCTGCCGCGCGGCGCGCGGGCGCAAGAGGCCAGGCGCGGCGGCAGGCTGCGCATCGGCCATCTGGGCGGGGCGACCTCGGACACGCTGGACCCGGCGACCTATGCCGCGGGCCCGGTGGTGACGGCGATGCTGGCGGTCTGCAACAACCTGGTCGAGATCGACGCCAAGGGCCAGGCCGTGCCCGAACTGGCCGAGTTCGAGCCCGATGCCGAGGCCCGGGTCTGGACCTTCCGGCTGCGCGACGGGGCCACCTTCTCGGACGGGCGCAAAGTCACGGCCAGGGACGTGATCGCCTCCTTCGACCATCATCGCGGCGCCGATACCAAGTCCGGCGCCAAGGGCTCGCTGGAGCAGGTCAAGGAGATCCGCGCCGATGGCGACAATGTCGTGGTCTTCGAACTGACCTCGGGCAATGCCGATTTCGCCTATCTGACCTCGGACTACCATTTCGTCATCATGCCGGCGAAAGAGGACGGCACGCTGGACTGGCAGTCGGGCCTGGGCACCGGCGGCTATGTGCTGGAGAATTTCGAGCCCGGCGTGCGCATCACGCTCAAGCGCCGCGACGATTACTGGAAGCCCGACCGCGCCTGGTTCGACGAGGCGGTGCTGCTGACCATCAACGACGCCACCGCCCGGCAGAACGCGCTGATGACCGGCGAGGTCGATGTCATCAACTCGCCCGACCTGGCCACCCTGCACCTGTTGCAGCGCCGTCCGGGCCTGCAACTGGTCGAGGTGACGGGCACCGCGCATTACACCATGCCGATGTTCTGCGACCAGGCGCCTTTTACCGATCCGAACCTGCGGCTGGCGCTGAAATACGCCATCGACCGGCAGGAGGTGCTGGACAAGGTGCTGCGCGGCCATGGCCAGATCGCCAATGACAGCCCGATCGCGCCGGCGAACCGCTTCTTTGCCGCCGATCTGCCGCAGCGGGCCTATGACCCGGACAAGGCGAAGCACTACCTGAAGCAGGCCGGCATGGAGGGGCTGAAGGTCGAGATTTCCGCCTCGGACGCGGCTTCGGTCGGGGCGCTCGACATGGTGCAGCTGTTCCAGCAATCGGCCAAGGCGGCCGGGATCGACCTGACCGTCAAGCGCGAGCCGGACGACGGCTATTGGTCCAATGTCTGGCTGAAGAAGCCCTTCTGCGTCAGCTACTGGAACGGCCGCCCGACCGAGGACGACATGTTCAGCCTGGTCTATGCCCGGGGCGCCGAGTGGAACGAGAGCCACTGGGACAACGAACGCTTCAACGAGTTGCTGCTGAAGGCGCGGGCCGAGCTGGACGACAGCCTGCGCGCCGAGATGTATCGCGAGATGCAGGGGCTGGTTTCCGAGGACGGCGGCACGATCATCCCCATTTTCGTGAACTATATCGACGTGGCCAATGACAAGGTGGCGCATGGCGAGGTGGCGTCGAACCGCTTCCTCGACGGCTGGAAGATCGTGGAACGGTGGTGGCAGGCATGAAGATCGCGGCAATCGGCGGCGGGGTCATCGGCGGCGGCTGGATCGCCCGCTTCATCCTCTCGGGGCATGACGTGGCGGTCTACGACCCGCATGCCGAGGCGCAGCGCATCGTCGGCGAGGTGCTGGCGAACGCCACCCGCGCCTGGGAAAAACTGTTCCAGGCGCCGCTGCCCCGGCCGGGGCGCATCCTCTGGGCCGGCTCGCTGGCCGAGGCGGTTCGGGACGCCGACTATATCCAGGAAAGCGTGCCCGAGCGGCTGGAGCTGAAGCACCGCATCATCGCCGAGATCGAGGCCGCCGCGCCCGAGACGGCGCTGATCGGCTCCTCGACCTCGGGCTTCAAGCCCTCCGAGCTGCGGCAGGGGGCGCGGCATCCCGGCCGCATCCTCGTCGCCCATCCGTTCAACCCGGTCTACCTTTTGCCGGTGGTCGAGGTCGTGGGCGGCGGCGAGGCGGCCGGGCGCGCCTGCGAGATCCTGACCGAAATCGGCATGAAGCCGGTCCGGATCGCGCGCGAGATCGACGCCCATATCGGCGACCGCCTGCTGGAAGCCGTCTGGCGCGAGGCGCTGTGGCTGGTGCATGACGGCATCGCCACCACCGAGGAAATCGACGACATCATCCGCTTCGGCTTCGGCCTGCGTTGGGCGCAGATGGGCCTGTTCGAGACCTATCGCATCGCCGGCGGCGAGGCCGGGATGCGGCATTTCCTGGGCCAGTTCGGCCCGGCGCTGAAATGGCCCTGGACCAAGCTGATGGACGTGCCTGAGCTGGATGAGGCGCTGATCGACCGCATCGCCGGCCAGTCCGACGCGCAGTCGGGCCGGCACTCGATCCGCGAGCTGGAGCGGATCCGCGACGACAACCTGGTCGGCATCTTCCAGGCGCTGAAGGCGAACGACTGGGGCGTCGGCCAGACCGTGCGCGCGCAGGAGGACGGCTTCTATGCCCGCGCGCCCGTGCGGGCCGAGGGCTATCCGCTGCGTATCCATCAGGCCCGCGTGACCGGCGGCTGGGTCGATTACAACGGCCACATGACCGAGTTCCGCTATCTCCAGGTGCTGGGCGATGCGACCGACGCCTTCGTGATCCATATCGGGCTGGATGCCGATTACCGGGCGCAGGGCCGCTCGGCCTATACGGTCGAGAGCCATATCCGCCATCTGGCCGAGGTGAGGGCGGGCGAGCTTTTGACCGTCGAGACCCGGCTACTGGGCCATGACGCGAAACGCTTCCGCCTGCATCACGCCATCCTGCGCGAGGACGGTAGCGAGGTCGCGACCGGCGAGCATATGCTTCTGCATGTCGATACCGGCGAGGGCCGCGCCATCCCGATGCCGCCGGCGCTGCTGGAGGCGCTGGACCGGGTGGCGGCGCAGGACCGCGTGCCGCATCCCGACCATGCCGGCGCCGGCATCCGCCCGGTCCGCCAGAAGGAGGCCACCGCATGAGCGCCGCCGAGGCCCGGCGGCGGCCCATCCTGCGGATGATCGCGGGCCGGCTGGGCATCGGGGTCTTTACGCTGTTCGTCATCTCGGTGCTGATCTTCCTGGCCGTCAGCCTGCTGCCCGGCGACATCGCCCAGCAGGTGCTGGGCCAGTCCGCCACGCCCGAGACCGTCGCGGCCTTCCGGCGCGAGCTTGGCCTCGACCAACCCTTGGCCTGGCGCTATCTCGACTGGGTCGGCGGGGTGTTGTCGGGCGATTTCGGGCGCTCGCTGGCCAATGGCCGGCCGGTGGCGGACCTGCTGGCCGCGCGCCTGGGCAACACCATGTTCCTGGCCGCCTATGCGGCGGTGATCGCGGTGCCGCTGGCGGTGGGGCTGGGCCTGCTCGCCGCCCTGTGGCGCGGCAGCTGGTTCGACCGCATCGCCAATGTGGCGACGCTGTCGGCGATCTCGTTTCCGGAATTCTTCATCGCCTATATCCTGATGTTCTGGCTGTCGGTCAGGATGGGCTGGTTCCCCTCGATCGCCGATCCC
This sequence comes from Paracoccus sp. MKU1, assembly GCF_001447385.1. GTDB lineage: Bacteria > Pseudomonadota > Alphaproteobacteria > Rhodobacterales > Rhodobacteraceae > Paracoccus. The sequence continues at coordinate 32,189 of NZ_LLWQ01000215.1, forward strand.
GGGGCCTCGCCGCGGCTGGCCGAGATGCTGGGCCGCGCCTTCCTGCCGGCGATCACGCTGGTCCTGGTGGTGACCGCGCATATGATGCGGATGACGCGGGCGGCGGTCGTCAACGTGCTGGGCGCGCCCTATGTCACCATGGCGCGGCTGAAGGGCGTGTCGCGCTGGCGCGTGGTCACCCGCCACGCCCTGCCGAACGCGCTGGCGCCCATCGTCAACGTGGTGGCGCTGAACGTGGCCTGGCTGATCACCGGCGTCGTCATCGTCGAGGTGGTCTTCGTCTATCCCGGCCTCGGCCAGCTGATGGTGGACAGCGTCACCAACCGCGACATTCCGGTGGTGCAGGCCTGCGCGCTGATCTTCGCGGCGGTCTATATCCTGCTGAACCTGCTGGCCGACGTTCTGGCGATCGCCACGAACCCGCGCCTGCTGCATCCGAGGTAAGCCGATGATGCGGATGCTGAAAACCATGCCGCCGACCGCGATCCTGGGGGTTCTGGTCATCGCCGCCTATGCCGTGATCGCGCTGTTCGCGCCGCTGCTGGCCCCCCATGCCGAGGCGCAGATCGTCGGCGCCCAGTTCGAGCCGTGGAGCGCCGCCTATCCCCTTGGCACCGACACGCTGGGCCGGGACATGCTGTCGCGGCTGATCTGGGGCGCGCGCAATACCGTGGGCGTGGCGCTGGTCACCACGGCGCTGGCCTTCGGCATCGGCGCCATCGCCGGGCTGCTGGCCGCGGCGCTTGGCGGCTGGGCCGATCTGGCGCTGTCGCGGCTGGTCGATGTGCTGATGGCGGTGCCGGCGCTGATCCTGACGCTGCTGGCCTTGTCGGCGCTGGGGCCGGGGGTGGCGAACCTGGTCGTCGTGGTGGCGATCCTCGATTCCACCCGGGTCTTTCGCCTGGCCCGGGCCACGGCGATGAACGTCATGGTGATGGACTATGTCGAGGCGGCGCAGCTGCGCGGCGAGGGCACCTGGTGGATCATCAGCCGCGAGGTGCTGCCGAACATCTCGGCGCCGCTGATCGCCGAGTTCGGGCTGCGCTTCTGCTTCGTGTTCCTGACCATCTCGGCGCTCAGCTTCCTGGGCCTCGGCCTGCCGCCGCCGATGGCGGACTGGGGCGCGATGGTGCGCGACAACGCGGCGCTGATCACCTTTGGCGACATCACGCCGCTGCTGCCCGCCGCCTGCATCGCGGTGCTGACGGTCTCGGTCAATTTCGTGGTGGACTGGATGCTGCACCGCGCCTCGGGTCTGAAGGACTGAACCATGTTGCTGAACATCGAAAAACTGAAGATCGAGGCGCGGGGCGAGGAAGGCTGGACCCCGATCCTGCACGGCGTGGACCTGCAAGTGGCCAAGGGCGAGGTCGTCGGGCTGATCGGCGAATCCGGGGCCGGGAAGTCCACGCTGGGCCTTGCGGCGCTGGGTTTCGCGCAGGGCGGGCTGCGTTTCGCCGGCGGGCGGGTGATCTTCGACGGCACCGACCTGCTGCAATTGCCCGAGCGCCAGCGCCGCGCCTTTCGCGGCCGCCGCGTCGCCTATGTCGCGCAATCGGCGGCGGCAAGCTTCAACCCGGCATGGCGGCTTCTGGACCAGTTCTGCGAGGGGCCGGCGATCCATCACACGGCGGGCCGCGCCGAATCCGAAGCTTTCGCGCGCCAGCTTTATGCCGCTATGCACCTGCCCGACCCGGAGAACTTCGGCCTGCGCTTTCCGCATCAGGTCTCGGGCGGGCAATTGCAGCGGGCCATGGTCGCCATGGCCATGGCCTGCAAGCCCGACCTGATCGTCTTTGACGAGCCGACGACGGCGCTGGACGTGACCACGCAGATCGGCGTGCTGGCGGCGATCCGGCAGGCGGTCGAGACTACCGGCACGGCGGCGATCTATATCACCCACGACCTGGCCGTGGTCGCCCAGATGGCCGACCGCATCAAGGTCATGCGCCACGGCCGCGAGGTCGAGGATGCGCCGACCCGCCGGATGATCGAGGCGCCGGCGCAGGACTACACCCGCTCGCTCTGGGCGGTGCGCGAGTTCCGCCGGCCGCCGCGCGCCCTGCCGCAGGCCAGCGCGCCGACGATCAGCATCCGCGGGGTGACGGCGGGCTATTCCGCGCTGGACGTGCTCAGCGAGGTCAGCTTCGACATTCCGCGCGGCGCCACCGTGGCGGTGGTGGGCGAATCCGGCTCGGGCAAGTCCACCACGGCGCGGGCGATCACCGGGCTTCTGCCGCCGCGCGCCGGCCATGTCGCGCTGAACGGCACGCCCCTGCCGCCGCGCCTGGCGCAGCGCACGCTGGAACAGAAGCGGGCGGTGCAGATGATCTATCAGATGGCCGACACGGCGCTGAACCCGCGCCAGACCATCCGGCAGATCCTGTCGCGACCCCTGCAATTCTACCTGGGCCTGACCGGCCGCGCGCGCGAGACGCGGCTCAACGAGCTGATGGAGCAGATCGAGCTGGAACCGGCGCGCTTCCTCGACCGCCTGCCGGGCGAGCTGTCGGGCGGGCAGAAGCAGCGCATCGGCATCGCCCGCGCGCTGGCCGCCGATCCCGAATTCATCATCTGCGACGAGGTGACCAGCGCGCTGGACCAGCTGGTGGCCGAGGGCATCCTGCGGCTGCTCAGCAAGGTGCAGGACGAAACCGGCGTCAGCTACATGTTCATCACCCATGACATCGCCACCGTCCGCGCCATCGCCGACGAGGTGGTGGTGATGAAGGGCGGACGGGTCATGGACAAGGGTTTGAGGTCTGAGGTGCTGGACCCGCCGCGCCATGCCTATACCCGCGAATTGCTGGCCTCGGTGCCGCAGATGGACCCGGACTGGCTGACGCGTCGGATTGCCGAGGGTGCGGCATGATCGCCGACCCGCAGGTGCTGGACTTCGTCGCCCGGACCGAGGCCGCCTATCCGCCCGAGGCGAACGGCGCCAGCGCCGCCGACAACCGGCGTTTCTACGATGCGATGTGCACCGTCTTTCGCGCCCCGCGCCCGCCCGGCCTGCCGGTTCAGGATCGCCGCATCGGCGGCGTGCCCTGCCGGATCTACGGCGCGGATACGCCCGTGGCCGTGGTCTATGTGCATGGCGGCGGTTTCGTGGTCGGCGGGCTCGACAGCCACGACGACGTCTGCGCCGAGATCGCCGACGCCACCGGCTTGCAGGTCGTCGCGGTCGATTACCGGCTGGCGCCCGAGCATCGCTGGCCGGCGCAGATCCGGGACGTGCAGGCGGTCTGGGACGCGCTGGACCGTCCCGCCGTCATCGCGGGCGACAGCGCGGGCGGGCTGCTGGCGGCGGCGCTTTGCCTGTCGCGGCGCGGCGCGCGGCAGCCGCTGGGGCAGGTGCTGGTCTATCCCGGCCTCGGCGGCGACGGCAGCGCGCCCTCCTATCGCGACAATGCCGAGGCGCCCTTGCTGCGGACCGAGGATCTGGCCGGCTATCACGCCGCGCTGCATGGCGAAGGCCCCGTCGATCCGCTGGCGCATCCCTTGCAGGCCGACAGCCTGGCCGGGCTGGCGCCGGCATTCGTGGTCACCGCCGATGTCGATCCGCTGCGCGACGACGGGCGCGATTATGTGCGGCGGCTGCGGGCCGAGGGCGTCGCGGCGCATTGGCGCAACGAGCCGGAACTGCCCCACGGCTATCTGCGCGCCCGCCGCCACAGCGACCGCGCCCGGCGCAGTTTCCAGGCGATCCTGGTCACGATCCAGCAGTTCGCCGGCCCGCCGCGCTGACGGGCGGTCCGCTGCGGGCTTGACATCCCGCCCCCCGGCACGAAAGCCATAGGGAAAGCCATCGGGGGGATCGCCATGCAGCGCAAACGGGTCACGCTGGACGAGGTCGCACGGATCGCCGGCGTGTCGCGCGCCACGGTGTCGCTGGTGGTGCGCAAATCGCCCCTGGTCGCCGATCACACCCGCGAAAAGGTCGAGCAGGTGATGGCCGAGCTGGACTATGTCCGCGACATCGGCGCCGCGCGGCTGCGCAACAACAGCAGCCGCACCGTGGGGGTGATCGTGCCCAATCTGGTGAACTCGTTCTTCACCGAGTTCCTTGCCGGCGTCGAGCGGGTGATGGGCGAGGACGACCGGGTCGTGCTGCTGGCCAACAGCCAGGACGATCCCCGGCGCCAGGACGACATCCTGCAACGCTTTCGCGGCCATGGCGTCGATGGCGTGATCCTGTGCCCGGCGGCGGGAACCGACCCGGACCTGCCCGGGCGCATGCGCCGCTGGGGCTTGCCGGTGGTGCAGTCGCTGCGCGAGATCGGCCGGGGTGCCACCGATTACGCCGGCGCCGATTACATCGACGGGGTGCGGCTGGCCGTGCAGCATCTGGTGCGGCTGGGCCGCCGGCGCATCGCCTTCCTGTCGGTCGGCGCGCGCACCTCGGCGCGCGAAGAGCGGCTGGCCGGCTTTGCCCGCGCCCTGGCCGAGACCGGCGCCAAGGATGCCGGCATCGTCGAGGCGGACCTGAGCTGGGAGGGCGCGGCGCATTCCGCCGCCGAGGTGCTGGCGCTGCCAAGCCGCCCCGACGCGGTGCTGTGTTTCAACGACATCCTGGCGGCGGGGCTGATGCGGGGCCTGCGCCGCGCCGGGATCGAGCCGGGACGCGACATGGCCGTGATGGGGCTGGACGATCTGCCGCTGGCCGAGCTGACCTATCCGCCGCTGAGCAGCATCGCCATGGACCCCGCCGGCATCGGCGTCGCCGCCGCGCGCCTGCTGGCCCGGCGGCTGGCCGATCCCGCGGCGCCGCCCGAACGCTCGATCCTGGCGCCGCGGCTGGTGATCCGGGAAAGCAGCGGCGCGGAGGCGGGTTGACTTTTGCGTCCGTTGCATTTAGATCGTTCTAAATCACAGGAATCGACACATCCGCAGGGGAGGGCAGATGTATCAGTTCAACTTCCAGCCGGTTTTCGGCAATCTCGACCTGCTGCTTTACGGCGCCTGGCTGACGGTGCGGCTGTCGCTGATGGCCATGGTGCTGGGGCTGGTCGTCTCGGTCCTGGGCGCGGTCGCCAAGACTTCGGGCATCCGGCCGCTGCGCTGGCTGACCGATGTCTATGTCGAGGTGATCCGCAACACGCCGTTCCTGGTGCAGATCTTTTTCATCTTCTTCGGCCTGCCCGCCGCCGGCATCAGCATGTCGCCCAACACCGCGGCGCTGGTCGCGCTGGTGGTCAATGTCGGCGCCTATGGCACCGAGATCATCCGCGCCGGCATCGAATCGATCCCGCGCGGCCAGATCGAGGCGGGACGGGCGCTTGGCCTCAGCCCCGTGCAGATCTTTCGCCATGTCGTGATGGTCCCGGCGCTGCGCAACATCTATCCCTCGCTGACCAGCCAGTTCATCTATCTGATGCTGACCTCCAGCGTGGTCTCGATCATCTCGGCCAACGATCTTGCCTCGGCGGGGGCGGACCTGAACGCCCGCACCTTCGCCAGCTTCGAGATCTACCTAGTGCTGACCATCCTGTATTTCCTGCTGGCGCTTGGCTTCTCGACCCTGTTCGGCGCCATCCGCCGCGTCTTCTTCACCTATCCCGCGAGCCGCTGAGATGATCCGCGAATTTTCCTCTGCCGACCTGATGTTCATCGTCTCGGCCGTCCGCTGGACGCTGATCCTGTCCGGCATCGCCTTTCTGGGCGGCGCCCTGGGCGGGCTGGCGGTCGCCCTGGCGCGGACCGCGCAGGGCCGGCTGCGTCGCCGCATCGCCGCCGGTTTCATCCAGGTCTTCCAGGGCACGCCGCTGCTGATGCAGCTGTTCCTGGTCTATTTCGGCCTGGCCGTCGTCGGCCTGCCCATCGATCCGCTGCTGGCCGCCGCCGTGGCGCTGACGCTGCATGCCAGCGCCTATCTGGGCGAGATCTGGCGCGGCGCCATCGAGGCCGTGCCGCCGGGCCAGACCGAGGCGGCGACGGCGCTGTCGCTGTCCTACAAGGACCGGATGCGCCATGTCGTCCTGCCGCAGGCGATGCGGCTGGCGACCGCGCCGACCGTGGGCTTCCTGGTGCAGCTGATCAAGGGCACCTCGCTGGCCTCGATCATCGGCTTCACCGAACTGACCCGTGCCGGGCAGATCATCAACAACGCGACCTTCAAGCCGTTCCTGGTCTTCGGCACGGTGGCCGCGCTCTATTTCGTCCTGTGCTGGCCCCTGTCGCTTCTGGCCCGGCGCATGGAGGCGCGCATGCGGCTGGCGGTCACCCGCTAGAGCCCCGCAGGCAATGAGTTCACGGAGGAGGAAACCATGAAACTGAACCGTCGCATCTTTACCGCCCTGGCTGCCGGCGCACTGGCCATGGGCCTGGCCCTGCCCGCAAGCGCCGCCGACCTTGACGCGATCAAGAATGCCGGCACCGTCAGGGTGGGCATGCTGGTCGATTTCCCGCCCTTCGGCATCCAGGACGCCTCGGGCAAGCCCGACGGCTATGATGCCGACGTGGCCAAGGCGCTTGGCGAATTCCTGGGCGTGCAGGCGCAGATCGTCCCGGTCACCGGGCCGAACCGCATCCCCTATCTGCTTTCGGGGCAGGTGGATGTGCTGGTCGCCTCGCTGGGCATCACCGAGGAGCGGGCGGAGAAGGTCGATTTCTCGAAACCCTATGCCGGGATCAGCATCGCCGTCTATGGCGACAGCGGGCTGGAGATCGCCGCGCCCGAGGCGCTGGCGGGCCAGTCCCTTGCCGTCGCCCGCGCCTCGACCCAGGACACCGGCGTCAGCGCGGTTGCGCCGCAGGGCACCGACATCCGCCGCTTCGACGACGACGCCAGCGCGGTGCAGGCGCTGATGTCGGGGCAGGTCAGGCTGATCGGGCTGTCGAACGTGGTGTTCTCGCAGGTCTCGACCGTCGCGGGCGACCGTTTCGACAAGAAGTTCGACCTGTCGAGCCAGGTGCAGGGCATCGCCGTCGCGCCGGGGTCGGATGCGCTGCTGGACCAGGTCAATGCCTTCGTGGATCAGGCGAAATCCGACGGCACGCTGGACCAGATCCATCAGAAATGGCTGGGCGAGCCGCTGCCCGATTTCGTCAAGAACGCCCAGTGACGCGCGCCGCGCGGCCGGGTCCCGGCCGCGTGCCATCCCAGGGGAAACCGACATGACCGAACATGCCATCATCATGCGTGCCGTGAACAAGTATTACGGCGCCTATCATGCGCTGGTCGATATCGACCTGACCGTGACGCGGGGCGAGCGCATCGTCATTTGCGGGCCCTCGGGCTCGGGCAAATCGACGCTGATCCGCACCATCAACCAGCTGGAGCCCATCGAATCCGGCACCATCATCGTCGATGGGGTGGAACTGACCGCCGGCGGCGAGAACGTGGCCCGGGTGCGGCAGGATGTCGGCATGGTCTTCCAATCCTTCAACCTGTTCCCGCACATGACCGTGCTGGAGAACTGCGTCCTCGCGCCGATGAAGACCCGCAAGATCCCGCGCGCCGAGGCCGAGGCGACGGCCCGCAAATACCTGGAGCGGGTGCGCATTCCCGAACAGGCCGACAAATATCCGGCCCAACTTTCCGGCGGCCAGCAGCAGCGCGTCGCCATCGCCCGCGCGCTGTGCATGAAGCCGCGCATCATGCTGTTCGACGAGCCGACCTCGGCACTGGATCCGGAAATGGTCAAGGAAGTGCTGGACACCATGATCGACCTCGCGCGCGAGGGGATGACCATGCTTTGCGTCACGCATGAGATGGACTTTGCCCGCGCCGTGGCCGACCGGGTGATCTTCATGGACAAGGGCGTGATCGTCGAGGAGAACGCGCCCGACCAGTTCTTCGGCAATCCCCAGAATGAGCGGTTGCAGAACTTCCTGGGCCAGATCGCATGACCCGCCCGCGCATCCTGGCCCTGGCCGAGCTGAAGCCGCAGGACATGGCCGACCGGCTTGCCGCCGACTATCGGGTGATCCGCGACATCGGCGATGCGGCGGATGTCGAGGTGGTGCTGACCGCTGGCAATATCGGGCTGTCGGGCGCGCAGATGGCGCGGCTGCCGGCGCTGCGGCTGATCGCGGTGAACGGCGTCGGCGTCGATGCCGTCGATCTGGCCGAGGCGCGGCGTCGCGGCATCGCCGTCACCACCACCCCCGACGTGCTGTCCCTGGCCGTGGCCGAGATGGCGCTTGGCCTGGCGCTGGCCGCCGGCCGCCGCATCGCCGAGGGCGACCGTTTCGTGCGCGCCGGCGGCTGGTCCTCGGGCGGCAAGCTGGGCCTTGGCCTGTCGGTGCTGGAGCGGCGGGCCGGCATTCTGGGCTATGGCCGCATCGGGCGCCGGCTGGCCGACCTGCTGCGCGGCATGGGGATGGAGGTGCTCTACACCGCCCGGCACGAAAGGCCGGACAGCCCGGACGGCTTCCGCCCCGACGCGCTGGCGCTGGCGCGGGATTGCGCGCTGCTTTTCGTCACCGCGGCGGGCGGCGAGGATACGCGCGGCCTGGTCGATGCCGAGGTGCTGGCGGCGCTCGGCTCCGATGGCATTCTGGTCAATGTCGCGCGCGGCCCGGTGGTCGATGCCGGGGCGCTGGCCGCGGCGCTCGATGCGGGCGCCATCGCCGGGGCGGGGCTCGACGTCTTCGACGATGAGCCGAACGTGCCGCAGGCGCTGCTGGATGCGCCGAATTGCGTGCTGACCCCGCATATCGGCTCGGCCACGGCCGAGGCGCGGCGCGCGATGGCGCAACTGGTGCTGGACAATATCGCCGCCCATTTCGCCGGCCGGCCGCTGCCCACCCCTTACGAGGCCTAGCATGCGCTACCTTTGCATCGGTGAGCCGCTGGTCGAGTTCACCGCGCGCCGCGATGCGCCCTCGACCTTCGACCGGCGCGCGGGCGGCGACACGCTGAACAGCGCCATCTATCTGGCGCGGCTCTTGCCGGCCGGCTCGGTCGGCTATCTGTCGCAACTCGGCGACGACGCGATGAGCCGCTGGCTGCGCGGTGTCATGGCCGAGGAGGGCGTGGCCGACCTTTGCGGCACCGAGCCGGGCGGCCGCCCCGGGCTCAGCTTCATCTCGACCGACATGCGGGGCGAGCGCAGCTTTCTCTACTGGCGCGAGCAGGCGCCGGCGCGGCGCATGTTCCAGAACGGCGACGAGGCGCTGCGTGCCGTGGCCGAGGCGGGGACGGTGCTGTTGTCCGGCGTCACGCTGGCGATCCTGCTGCCCGAAAGCCGCGAACGGCTGTTGGCGGCGCTGGAACGGCGATTGGCGGCGGGGGGCCGGATCGTGCTGGACACGAATTACCGCCCCGCCCTTTGGCCCGATGCCGCTGTTGCGCGCCAGGTGATCGCCCGCGCGGCGGCGCTGGCGACACTGATCCTGCCCTCGCTGGACGATCTGGCCGGCTGCTTTGGCGTCGCGGACCCGGCCGGGGCGATGGCGTTGCTGGCCGGGCTGGGCGGAGCCGAGATCGTGCTGACCACCGGAGGGGACGAGGTGCTGCACCGCGCGCCCGGCCGCACCCGGATCGAGACCCATCCGCTGTCGCCGAAGATCGCCGCGCTCGATACCACCGGCGCCGGCGACAGTTTCAACGCCGGCTGGCTGGCCGCCCGCGATGCCGGCCTGCCGCCGGCCGAAGCCGTGGCCCTTGCCGCCCGCCTGGCCTCGGTCGTCGTCGCCCATCCCGGCGCGGTCATCCCACGCAGCGCCATGCCTGACCTGGGCCTGAAGGTGGCGACATGAGCGCCGCATTCGATCCCGAGGCCGTCGCCCGTGCCCTGCTGGCGGCCCATGGGGGCGCGCCGCGCCTGCCTGGCCTGACCCCGCCGCCGCCCGATCCCGACGCGGCCTATGCGGTGCAAGCGGCGGTGATCCGGTGCCTTGGTGGCGGTGCGTGGAAAATGGCGCTGCTGGCCGGCCGCGACCGCCATGCCGGCGCCCTGCCGGGGCAGGGGGTCGTCCGTTCGGGCACCCTTCTGCCGCGCTTGCCGGCCGATGCCCGTATCGAGGTCGAGACCGCCCTGATCCTTGGCGCGGACCTGCCCGCCGCTGCGACAGCCGCCGCTGCGATGGATGCCATCGCCGAGGTGCGGCTGGCCTTCGAGCTGGTCGCCCCGCGCCTTGCCGACCGCAACACGGTGAGCCCGCTGGAACTGATGGCCGACGGCTTCGGCTCGGCCGGGATCGTGCTGGGCGACGTATTGCCCGGCTGGCGCGACGGCATGGCCGGCCGGCTGGGGATCGACCTCTGGCTGGACGACCGGCCCGTCGCCGCCCCGGAAGCCGCGGCGAGTCTGGCCGAGGCGGTGGATTTCCTGTCCTGGCTGGCCGGTCACGCGGCGGCGCAGGGCCTGCCGCTGCGCCGGGGCGATGTCGTCATCACCGGCGCGCGGATCGGCCCCTTGCCGCTGGACGGCGCCCGCAGCGCCCATGCCCGGGTCGGCCCGGCCGAGGTCGCGGCCCGTTTCGCACGGCCCTGAATCAGCGCGTCAGCACCGGCGCGGGCCGATAGCGCCGGCGCAGATGGGCCGGCGCGTGGGCAGCAAGCCGCTCCAGCCGGGCCAGCACCCGCTCATGCCCCTGCGCGGCCAGGATTTCGAACGGGCCGCGCGGGAAATTCAGGCCCAGCTTCAGCGCCGTGTCGATGCCTTGCTGCGTCGTGCCGCCCTCGGCCAGCAGCCAGCCGGCCTCGTTGACCAGCGCCGCCTCGATGCGCAGGGCGATGGCCTTGGCGTCCTCGGGGGCGGAGCCGGGTTCGTCCGGGTAAAGAAAGCCCCGGCCGGTCTTGCGCCCCAGATCGCCCGAGGCGACCTGCCGCCGCAGCGCATCGAAGACGTGATAGCGCGGGTGGCCCTCCATGGCCGCGGCAAGGCTTTCGGTGGCCGCCAGGTTGATGTCGGCGCCCACCAGGTCGATCAACCCGAAGGGGCCCAGGGGGTAGCCCGCCGCCAGCATCGCCGCGTCGATCTCGGCCGCGCTGCGGCCTTCCTCCAGCAGCGCCAGCGCCTCGCCGTAAAAGGGCCGGGCACAGCGGTTGACGATGAAGCCGGGCCGGTCGGGGCATGGGATCACGGTCTTGCCGGCGGCCTCGGTCAGACGCCGGGCGCGGTCCAGCGCCGCCGTGCCGGTTCCGGGATGGGCCACCAGCTCGACCAGCTTCATCACCGGCGCCGGGTTGAAGAAATGCAGGCCCAGCAGGCGCTCGGGGCGCGCCAGCCCCTCGGCCATGGCAGCCACCGACAGCGACGAGGTATTGCTGGCCAGCACCGCATCGGGCGCCACAACGGCCTCCAGCGCCGCGAACAGGGCGCGCTTGACCGGCATCCGCTCGACCACCGCCTCGAGGGCCAAGTCGGCGGCGCCCATGGCCTCGGCGTCCTCGACGACGGTGATGCGGGCCAGGGTCGCGTCCAGATCGGCCTGCGCCAGCTTGCCGGCCTGGACACGCGGCGCAAGGCCGGCGCGCAGCCGCTCCAGCGCCGTTTTCCGCGCGTCCGCCGCGGCATCGGTCGCCAGCACGGCAAAGCCGGCGGCGGCATAGGTCTGGGCGATGCCCAGGCCCATCGTGCCCAGGCCGATGACGGCGATGGTGGTCATGTCGGTATCTCCGCGCTGCATCCCATACGTATCATGCCATCAGCGAAAATCATTTCAAGCTTGAAACTTTAAACTTGAAACGAATCCGATTCGCTGGCAGGTTTTCCGCAAGGGGCCGGAAAGGCGCAGGGGAGGCGAGCGATGAAGATCTTGTGCATGGGCGGCGGGCCGGCGGGGCTGTATTTCGCCATCTCGATGAAGCTGCGCGATCCCTCGCACCAGATCACCGTGCTGGAGCGCAACAAGGCCAACGACACCTTCGGCTGGGGCGTGGTGCTGTCGGACGACGCGCTGGGGCGGATGCAGCAGAACGACCCCGCCAGCACCGAGGCGATCCGCAGCCATTTCGCCTATTGGGACGATATCGCCGTGGTGCATGACGGGGTGCGCACCGTCTCAGGCGGGCATGGCTTTGCGGGCATCGGGCGCAAGCAGATGCTGGTCCTGCTGCAAGCCCGTGCGCGCGAGCTGGGCATCGACCTGCGGTTCGAGACGGTGTTCAGATCGGCCGAGGAATACCGCCGGGATTATGATCTGGTGGTGGGCTGCGACGGCATCAACAGCCTGGTGCGCGCCGAATATGCCGAGGTGTTCCAGCCCGATATCGACACCCGCCGCTGCAAGTTCATCTGGCTGGGCACGCATCAGAAATTCGACGACGCCTTCACCTTCATCTTCGAGCGGACCGAGCATGGCTGGGTCTGGGCGCATGTCTACCAGTTCGACGGCGACACCGCGACCTTCATCGTCGAGACCCTGCCCGAGACCTGGGAAAAGCTGGGCTTTGCCGGGATGTCCAAGGAGGAAGCGGTCGAGACCTGCCGCAGGATCTTCGAGCGCCATCTGGGCGGCCACGCGCTGATGTCCAATGCCGCGCATCTGCGCGGCTCGGCGGTCTGGATCCAGTTCCCGCGGGTGATCTGCGAGCGCTGGTATCACGAAAACGTCGTGCTGATGGGCGATGCGGCGGCGACCGGGCATTTCTCGATCGGCTCGGGCACGCGGCTGGCCTTCGACAGCGCCATCGCCCTGGCCGAATACTTGCATTCCGAACCGACCATGCAGCGCGCCTTCGCCCGCTACCAGGAGGAGCGCCGCGTCGAGGTGCTGCGCCTGCAATCGGCCGCCCGCAACAGCCTGGAATGGTTCGAGCAGGTCGAGCGTTACCTGGACATGGAGCCGCTGCAATTCGCCTATTCGCTGCTGACCCGTTCGCAGCGCATCAGCCACGAGAACCTGCGCCTGCGCGACCCCGAATGGCTGGGCCGGGCCGAGGACTGGTTCCAGGAACGCGCCGGCGGGCGCAAGGGCCGGCGGCCGATGTTCGCGCCCTTCAAGCTGCGCGGCATGGAGCTGGAAAACCGCATCGTCGTCTCGCCCATGGCACAATACAAGGCCGTGGATGGCTGCCCGACCGACTGGCATTTCGTCCATTACGCCGAACGCGCCAAGGGCGGCGCCGGGCTGGTCTATACCGAGATGACCTGCGTCTCGCCCGAGGGGCGGATCAGCCTCGGCTGTCCCGGCCTCTACGCGCCCGAACACGAGACGGCCTGGAAACGGATCGTCGATTTCACCCATGCCGAGACGCGGGCCAAGATCTGCATGCAGATCGGCCATTCCGGCCGCAAGGGCTCAACCCAGCTGGGCTGGCAGGATGCCGACCGGCCGCTGGCCCAGGGCAACTGGCCGCTGATCTCGGCCAGCGCGATCCCGTGGCAGGACGGCAATGCGGTGCCGAAGGCCATGGACCGCGCCGACATGGACATGGTGCGCGACCAGTTCGTCGCCGCGACCGGGATGGCGGCGCGGGCGGGCTTCGACATGGTCGAGCTGCACGCGGCGCATGGCTATCTGATCTCCAGCTTCATCTCGCCCTTGTCGAACCGGCGCGAGGACGAATACGGCGGCAGCCTGGAAAACCGCATGCGCTATCCGCTGGAGGTGTTCCGGGCGATGCGCGACGCCTGGCCGGCGGAAAAGCCGATGTCGGTGCGCATCTCGGCCAATGACTGGGTGGGGGACGAGGGCGTGACGCCCGAAGAGGCGGTCGAGATCGCCCGGAGGTTCGCGGCCGCCGGCGCCGATATCATCGACGTCTCGGCCGGGCAGACCAGCACCGGAGCGCGGCCGATCTATGGCCGGATGTTCCAGACCCCGTTCAGCGACCGCATCCGCAACGAGGCCGGGCTGGCGACGATGGCGGTGGGCAACATCACCGAGGCCGACCAGGTGAACGGCATCCTGCTGGCCGGCCGGGCCGATCTGGTCTGCCTGGCGCGGCCGCATCTGGCCGATCCCTACTGGACCTTGCACGCCGCCGTCGAGGCCGGGGACGAGGCCGCGGCCTGGCCCTTGCCCTATCTGGCCGGCCGCGACCAGGCGCTGCGGCTGCGCAGCCGCGCGCAGGAGGCGATCCGGGCATGACGGCGATGGCGGGCAAGCGGGTGCTGATCACCGGGGGCGGCACGGGCACCGGCGCCGATCTGGCCCACGCCTTTGCCCGGGCCGGGGCCGAGGTGGTGATCTGCGGCCGCCGCAAGGCGCCGCTGGAGGCCGTGGCCGAACGGACCGGCGCTCGTGTCGTGCAGGCCGACGTGACCGATGAGGCCAGCGTCAAGGCGATGTTCGCCGATGCCGGCCCCTGCGATATCGTCATCGCCAATGCCGGCGCGGCGGATAGCGCGCCCCTGGGCCGCACCACGCTGGAACAGTGGAACGCCATGCTGGCGGTGAACCTGACCGGCACCTTCCTGACCTTTCGCGAGGGGCTGGCGCAATTGCCTGGCTGGGGCCGGCTGATCGCCGTGGCCTCGACGGCGGGCCTGCGGGGCTATGCCTATGTCGCGCCCTATGCGGCGGCCAAGCATGGCGTGGTCGGGCTGGTGCGCAGCCTGGCGCTGGAGGTGGCGCGGCGGCCGGTGACGGTCAACGCGCTGTGCCCCGGTTTCCTGGATACCGAGATGACGGCGCGATCCATCGCCACCATCATGGACAAGACCGGCAAGAGCCGGGATCAGGCGCTGGCCGCGCTGACCGCGACCAATCCGCAGGGCCGGCTGATCCAGCCCGCCGAGGTCAGCGCCGCGGCGCTGTGGCTGTGCGGGCCGGGCTCCGAGGGGGTCAACGGCCAGGCCATCGCCATTTCGGGGGGCGAGGCATGAGCGATCCGCTGTCCAAGCGCCGGCTGAAGCTGTGGATCCGCCTGCTGGGCGTCACCCGCGCCGCCGAGGGGCAGCTGCGCGAATTCCTGCGGGTGCGGCACGACACCACGCTGCCGCGTTTCGACGTGATGGCCGCGCTCTATCGCCGGCGCGAGGGGCTGAGCATGACCGAGCTGTCGCGGATGCTGCTGGTCTCGAACGGCAATGCCACGGCGGTCGTGGACCGGCTGGAAAGGGACGGGCTGGCGCGGCGCACGCCCTCGGAAACCGACCGGCGCACGGTCTTCGTCAGCCTGACGCCCGAGGGGCTGGCGGCCTTCGAGGGCTTCGCCGCCGATCACGAGGCCGAGGTGAACCGCATCTTCGCCGGGCTGACCGAGGAGGACATCGAGTTGCTGACCGAGATCCTGAAACGCATGGGGGGCGCGAAATGACCGAACTGGCCGGGCTGAAGCCGCAGCATTTCATCTGGGAGATGCGGGACCGCGTCGCCACCATCCGCCTGGACCGTCCCGAGCGCAAGAACCCGCTGACCTTCGACAGCTATGCCGAGCTGCGCGACACCTTCCGGGCGCTGGCCTATGCCAGCGACGTGGATGTGGTGGTTCTGGCCCCGAACGGCGGCAATTTCTGCTCGGGCGGGGATGTGCATGACATCATCGGCCCGCTGGTCGGCATGGAGATGAAGGGGCTTCTGGCCTTTACCCGCATGACCGGCGATCTGGTCAAGGCGATGATCGGCTGCGGCAAGCCGGTGATCGCGGCGGTGGACGGGATCTGCGTCGGCGCCGGCGCGATCCTGGCCATGGCCTCGGACCTGCGGCTGGCGACGGCGCAGGCGAAATGCGCCTTCCTGTTCACCCGGGTCGGGCTGGCCGGTTGCGACATGGGCGCCTGCGCCATGCTGCCGCGCATCATCGGCCAGGGCCGGGCGGCCGAGCTGCTCTATACCGGCCGGGTGATGGGCGCCGAGGAGGGCCATGCCTGGGGCTTCTGGAACGCGCTGCATGACGCGGATGCGCTGGAGGACGAGGCGCAGGCGCTGGCGCAGCGGCTGGCGGCCGGGCCGGTCTTTGCCCATGGCATCACCAAGACCCAGCTGAACCAGGAATGGAACATGGGCCTGGAACAGGCGATCGAGGCCGAGGCGCAGGCGCAGGCGATCTGCATGCAGACCCGGGATTTCGAGCGCGCCTATCGCGCCTTCGTGGCCAGGGAAAAGCCGGTGTTCGAAGGCGACTGAAGCGCCGGGGGCTGTCTGCCCCCGGACCCCCGAGGATATTTGGGCACGGAAGATGGACAAGAGCTTTCTGGACTGGCCGTTTTTTGAGACCCGCCACCGCGAGCTTTCGGCGGCGCTTGAGGACTGGTGCGCGGTGCATCTGCCGGTGGATCACCGCGACGTGGACGCGGCTTGCCGAGGGCTGGTCGCGGGGCTGGGGCAGGCGGGCTTCCTGCGCCATAGCGGCGCGGATGCGGGCGAGGCGCTGGACGTGCGCAGCCTGTGCCTGATCCGCGAGACGCTGGCGCGCCACGATGCGCTGGCCGATTTCGCCTTTGCCATGCAGGGGCTGGGCATGGGGGCGGTCTCGCTGTTCGGCACTGAGGCGCAACGCGCATGGCTGGAAAAGACCCGCGCGGGCCGGGCAATTTCCGCCTTTGCGCTGACCGAGCCGGGCGCCGGCTCGGACGTGGCCAGCACCGCGACCCTGGCCGCGCGCGCCCCGGGCGGCTGGCGGCTGAGCGGCGAAAAGACCTATATCTCGAACGGCGGCATCGCCGATCTCTATGTCGTCTTCGCCCGTACGGGCGAGGCGCCGGGCGCGCGCGGGTTGTCGGCCTTCCTGATGCCGGCGGACAGCCCCGGCCTGACCATCGCCGAGCGGATCGAGGTCATCGCCCCGCATCCCCTGGCGCGGCTGAAGCTGGACGGCGTGGTGCTGCCGGATGCGGCGCTGATCGGCCGGCCGGGCGAGGGCTTCAAGATCGCCATGTCGGTGCTGGACGTGTTCCGCCCCACCGTCGGCGCGGCGGCGCTTGGCATGGCGCGGCGGGCGCTGGACGAAGCCCTGGCGCGGGTGCGCAGGCCGCGGACCGGCGGCGGCATGCTGGCCGATCACCAGATCGTGCAGGGCCACCTGGCCGACATGGCCGTGAGGGTCGATGCGGCGGCGCTGCTGGTCTATCGCGCCGCCTGGACCAAGGACATGGGCGCGCCCCGTATCACCCGCGAGGCGGCGATGGCCAAGCTTTACGCCACCGAGGCGGCGCAGGAGGTGATCGACGCCGCGCTGCAACTGCATGGCGGCGACGGCGTGCGCAAGGGCTTCGCGGTCGAAGCGCTTTACCGCGACATCCGCGCCCTGCGCATCTACGAGGGCGCCAGCGACGTGCAGCGCGTCGTGATCGCCCGGAGCGTGCTGGGCTGAGCAACAGGAGGACGGCATGGACAAGGCATTGGACGGCGGCATCACCCGCCAGGGCGACGGGATCGAGGGTATCGAATGGAACATCCTCGGCCAGCGCTATTTCCCCAAGGCGGATTGCGGCAGCGCCTTCGCCTTCGAGACCAACAGCGAGCCCGGCCAGTTCGTGCCGGTGCATATCCACCCGACGCAGGACGAGTTCATCCTGGTGCAGGAGGGCGAGCTGCATGTGAAGCTGGACGGCGTCTGGTCGGTGGCCAGGCCGGGCGATCTGGTGCGGATGCCGCGCGGCGTGCCGCATGGCTATTTCAACAAGTCGGACAAGCCGGCGCGGGCGCTGTTCTGGGTCTCGCCCGCCGGCAACCTGCGCGCGCTGTTCGAGGCGCTGCACGGCCTGACCGACATTCCGACCGTCGTCGAACTGTCGGCCCGCCACCAGGTCGACTTCCTGCCGCCGGAGGCCAATGACTGATGCGTTATCTCCGCCGGATCCAGGTCGAGTTCAACCATTGCGACCCGGCGGGGATCGTCTTCTATCCCCGTTACTTCGAGATGCTGAACTCGGTGATCGAGAACTTCTTCGCCGAGGTGCTGGCCTATCCCTTCACCCGCATCCACATCGAGGAGGATTGCGCCGTGCCGACCGTGCGGATCGAGGCCGGTTTCCAGGCTCCCTCGCGCCTGGGCGAGGTGCTGGAATTCGCGCTGGAGGTGCAGCATGTCGGCCGCTCCAGCGCGCGGCTGGCGCAGCAGGCCAGCGCCGGCGGGCAGGTCAGGCTGCACTGCGTCTCGACCCTGGTCTGGGTCACGCCGGAGGGGCGGGCGGCGCCTTGGCCCGAGGCGATCCGCCGCAAGATGATCGCGTTCATGGAGGCAAGCGATGGTGCATGAGGTTCTGCATCCGAAAAACTGGAAGGCGACGCCGGGCTATTCCAACGGCATCGCCGCGACCGGGCGGATGGTGTTCACCGGCGGCATGATCGGCTGGAACGACCAGCAGGAATTCGAGACCGACGATTTCGCCGGGCAGGTGCGCCTGGCGCTGGGATCCATCGTCGCCGTGCTGGCCGAGGCCGGTGCCCGGCCCGAGCATCTGGTGCGGCTGACCTGGTATGTCACCGACAAGCGCGAATACCTGGCGGCGCTCAAGGACATCGGCCAGGCCTACAAGGAGACCATCGGCCGGCACTATCCGGCCATGGCGCTGGTGCAGGTCGTGGCCCTGGTCGAGGACCGGGCCAAGGTCGAGATCGAGGCAACCGCCGTGATCCCCGCCTGACGGGGGCGGGGCGCCCGCGGGCCGAGGCACGACAAGAGGCCGGCCCGCCCAACAGGGAGATTGAAGATGACAGGCAATCCGCCGCTTGGACCCTCGGCCCATGTCGATAGCTTCTCGCGCGACAACCTGCCGCCGGCCGAGCTTTGGCCGCGGCTGCTGCTGGAGGGTTTCGACTATCCCGAATACCTGAACGCCGCGGTCGAGCTGACCGACCGCATGGTCGAGAAGGGTTTCGGCGACCATATCGCGCTGATCGGCAACGGCCGCATCCGCAGCTACAAGGAGCTGACCGACTGGACCAACCGCATCGCCCATGCGCTGGTCGAGACTTACGGTGTGCGGCCGGGCAACCGGGTGCTGATCCGCTCGGCCAACAACCCGGCCATGGTGGCCTGCTGGCTGGCGGCGACCAAGGCCGGCGCGGTGGTGGTCAACACCATGCCGATGCTGCGCGCGGGCGAACTGGCCAAGATCATCGACAAGGCGCAGGTCAGCCACGCGCTTTGCGACACAAGGCTGATGGACGAGCTG
The DNA here is from genome assembly GCF_001447385.1 of Paracoccus sp. MKU1. Taxonomy (GTDB): domain Bacteria; phylum Pseudomonadota; class Alphaproteobacteria; order Rhodobacterales; family Rhodobacteraceae; genus Paracoccus. The sequence continues at coordinate 51,148 of NZ_LLWQ01000215.1, forward strand.
GCGCTGGCCGCCAAGGACAGCCGCCATCTGAAGACCGTGGTGGGCTTCGACGGCACGGCGAACCACGATGCCGAGCTGGACCGCGCCGCCCTGTCCCAGCCGGTGCGCTTCGAGGCGGTGCGGACCGGCCGCGACGACGTGGCGCTGCTGGGCTTCACCTCGGGCACCACGGGCGAGCCCAAGGCGACCATGCATTTCCACCGCGACATCCTGATCATCGCCGACGGCTATGCCCGCGAGGTGCTGGAGGTGCGGCCCGAGGATGTCTTCGTCGGCTCGCCGCCCCTGGCCTTTACCTTCGGGCTGGGCGGACTGGCGGTGTTTCCGTTGCGCTTCGGCGCCTCGGCGGCGCTGCTGGAGAACGCCTCGCCGCCGAACATGGTCGAGATCATCCAGAAATACCGCGCCACCATCTGCTTTACCGCGCCGACCGCCTATCGGGTGATGATGCGGGCCATGGACGAGGGCGCCGACCTGTCCAGCCTGCGCGCCGCCGTCTCGGCCGGCGAGACGCTGCCCGGCCCGGTCTATGAGGAATGGATGGCCAAGACCGGCAAGCCGATGCTGGACGGGATCGGCTCGACCGAGATGCTGCACATCTTCCTGACCAACCGCGTCAGTGACAGCCGCCCGGCCTGCACCGGCCGCCCGGTCGCGGGCTACGAGGCCCGGATCATCGGCCCCGACGGGCGCGAACTGCCGCCGGGCGAGACGGGGCGGCTGGCGGTGCGCGGGCCGGTCGGCTGCCGCTATCTGGCCGACCCGGACAAGCAGCGCGCCTATGTGCAGGACGGTTGGAACCTGACCGGCGACAGCTTCTGGCAGGATGAGCGGGGCTATTTCCACTTTGCCGCCCGCACCGACGGCATCATCGTTTCCTCCGGCTACAACATCGCCGGCCCCGAGGTCGAGGCGGCGCTGCTGGCCCATCCCGACGTGCTGGAATGCGCCGTGGTCGGCGCCCCGGACGAGGCGCGCGGCCAGATCGTCGAGGCGCATGTCGTGCTGCGCCCCGGCGCCGCGGCGGGCGAGGCGATGGCCAAGGGCTTGCAGGATCACGTCAAATCCGTGATCGCGCCCTTCAAGTATCCGCGCCGCGTGGTGTTCACCGAGGCGCTGCCCAAGACCGAAAGCGGCAAGATCCAGCGTTTCCGCCTGCTCGAAGGGCGGGCGTGACCCAGGGTCGCGGGCTGGAAAGCCGTTGCAGCCCGCGACCGCATCATAAAAACATGCGACGAACAATCGTCGCTTCACACAGGGAGTTTGTCATGGAACTGAAAAGGCTGCTGATCTGCGGCACCGCCGCTCTGGCCCTTGCCGGGGCCGCCCAGGCCGAAGGCGTCAAGGTCGGCATGATCACCACGCTGTCGGGCGGCGGAGCCGGCCTGGGCGTCGATACCCGCGACGGCTTCCTGCTGGCGCTGAAGAACGCGGGCGATGCCGGCAAGCAGGTCGAACTGGTGATCGAGGACGACCAGCAGAAACCCGATGTCGCGGTGCAGATCGCCGACAAGATGATCCAGTCCGAACAGGTGGACGTGCTGACCGGCATCGTCTGGTCGAACCTCGCCATGGCGGTGGTGCCGGCGGCGGTGGCGCAGGACAAGTTCTACCTGTCCACCAATGCCGCGCCCTCGCAACTGGCCGGGGCGGGCTGCAATCCGAAATATTTCTCGGTCTCCTACCAGAACGACAACCTGCACGAGGCAGCGGGCGCCCATGCCACGGATGCCGGCATCGGCAAGGTGTTCATCATGGCCCCGAACTATCCCGCCGGGCAGGATTCGCTGGCGGGCTTCAAGCGCTTCTACAAGGGCGAGGTGGTCAGCGAGGTCTATACCCAGGTCGGCCAGACCGACTATGCCGGCGAGATCGCCCAGATCCGCGCCAGCGACGCGGATGCGGTGTTCTTCTTCCTGCCGGGCGGCATGGGCATCGCCTTCATGAAGCAATATGCCGAATCCGGCGTCGGCAAGCCGGTGATCGGCCCGGCCTTCAGCTTCAGCCAGGACATCCTGCCCGCCGTGGGCGATGCCGCGCTGGGGGTCAAGAATACCGCGCAATGGTCCAAGGACCTGGACAACGAGGCCAACAAGGCCTTCGTCGAAACCTTCCAGGCCGAATACGGCCGCCTGCCCTCGCTTTACGCGGCGCAGGCCTATGACACGGCGAACCTGTTGCTCTCGGCCATCGCCAAGGCGGATGTGGGCGATGCCGACGCCTTCCGCGCCGCGCTGGCCGAGGCCGATTTCCCCAGCGTGCGCGGCAAGTTCCGCTTTGGCCCCAACCAGCACCCGATCCAGGACTATTACGTGCGCGAGGTGGTCAAGGAGGGCGACGTGCTGACCAACAAGATCATCGGCCCGGCCATGACCGACCACGGCGACGCCTATGCCGAGCAGTGCAGCATGTAAGCCATGCCGGGCCGGGCCCGACGGGTCCGGCCCCACCCTGGCAATTCGGGAGAGAAAGCGGTGATGCTTCTGGCCGAGCAGGCGCTGAACGGCCTGCAATACGGGATGATGCTGTTTCTGATGGCGGCCGGGCTGACGCTGGTCTTCGGCGTCATGGGGCTGATCAACCTTGCGCATGGCTCGCTCTACATGACCGGGGCCTTCGCCTGCGCGGCGGTGGCGGCGGCAACCGGCTCGTTCTGGCTGGGGCTGGTCGCCAGCCTGGCGGCGGCGGCCGCTGCCGGCGCGCTGGTCGAGATGGCGGTGATCCGCCGGCTTTACGCGCGTGACCACCTGGACCAGGTGCTGGCGACATTCGCGCTGATCCTGGTGTTCTCCGAGGGCACGCGCTGGCTGTTCGGTTCCTTCCCGCTTTACCTCAAGCTGCCCGCCTCGCTTTCCGGCGCGGTGGTGCTGCCGGGCGGGCTGCATTATCCGCTGTTCCGGCTGGTCATCATCGGCTTCGGCGCGGCGGTGGCCGTGGGGCTGTGGTGGCTCATCACCCGCACCCGGCTGGGCATCCGCATCCGCGCCGGCGAGGCGGATCGCGAGATGATCGGCGCGCTCGGCGTCGATATCGCGCGGCTCTACACCATCGTCTTCGCGCTTGGCGCGGCGCTGGCGGGCTTCGCCGGGGCGCTGGTCGGCACCATCCAGTCGGTGCAGGTCGGCATGGGCGAGCCGGTGCTGATCCTGGCCTTCGTCGTGGTGGTGATCGGCGGCATCGGCTCGATCAAGGGCGCGCTTGTCGGCGCGCTGCTGGTCGGCATGACCGACACGCTGGGCAAGGCGCTGCTGCCGGGGCTGCTGTCGCGGGTGCTGGATGCGTCCAGCGCCAATACCATCGGCGCCTCGCTGGCCTCGGTGCTGATCTATGTGCTGATGGCCGTGGTGCTGATCCTGCGGCCGCAGGGGCTGTTCGGGGCGAGGGGCTGAGCGATGCGAGAGACATTGAACCGCGATACCGCGATCAACCTGGCGATCCTTGCCCTGCTGGTCGCCACCGCCGTCGGCGCGCATCTGGCCGGCAACGGTTTTACCGTCACGCTGGCGACCAAGGCTGCGATCTTCGGCCTGGCCGGGGTGGGGCTGAACCTGGCGCTCGGCTATGGCGGGCTGATTTCCTTCGGCCATGCCGCCTTCTTCGGCATCGGCGGCTATGTCACCGGGATCCTTGCCAGCCATGCCAGCACGGGCATGCCCGTCACCAGCCTGCCCTTTACCATCATGGGCAGCAACGAGATGCTGGGCATCTGGCCCATGGCGATGCTGGCGGCGGGGCTGGTGGCGCTGGTCATCGGCGCGCTCAGCCTGCGCACCTCGGGGGTCTATTTCATCATGGTGACGCTGGCCTTCGCGCAGATGCTTTACTATTTCGCCATCAGCTGGCCGCGCTATGGCGGCGAGGACGGGCTGAGCTTCTATGTCCGCAACAGCTTCCCCGGCCTCAATACCTTCGCCCCGATCCAGTATTTCGCCATCTGCGCCACGCTGCTGGCCGTGGCGCTGGTCTTTACCGCCGTGGTCACGCAGTCGCGTTTCGGCCTGGCCTTGCAGGCGGCGCGGCAGAACAGCCAGCGCACCATCGCCGTCGGCATCCGCCCCTATGCCATCCGGCTGACGGCATTCGTGCTGTCGGGGATGATCGTCGGGCTGGCGGGGTCGCTTTATGCCGACCTCAACCGCTTCGTCAGCCCGGCCATGCTGTCCTGGCACATGTCGGGCGAGATCATGGTCTTCGTCATCCTGGGCGGCGTGGGGCGGCTTTGCGGCCCGGTCGCGGGTGCGGCGATCTTCATCCTGCTGGAGCATGTTCTGGGCGGCATCAGCGATTACTGGCAGGCGCTGCTGGGCCTTCTGCTGCTGGTCATCGTGCTGTTCGCGCCGGGCGGGCTGATCGGCATCGTCACGCGGAGGGGCCGCCATGCCTGAACCGAAACTCAACGAACCCATCCTGGAGATCCGCGGCCTGCGCAAGTCCTTTGGCGCGCTGGTGGCGACCGACGATGTCAGCCTGGACCTGCGCCCGGGCGAGATCCACGCCCTGATCGGCCCGAACGGCGCCGGCAAGTCCACGCTGATCAAGCAGATCGTCGGCGAGATCCGGCCCGACGCCGGCAGCATCCGCTTCGAGGGGCAGGTGATCGATACGCTGGACGCGGCGGCGCGGGCGCGGCTGGGGCTGGCGCGCAGCTTCCAGGTGTCCTCGGTGATCCCGGACTTCACCGTACTGCAAAACGTCATGCTGGCGGTGGCCGGGGCCAGCGGCGCGGTGTTCCGCTTTCACCTGCCGGCGCTGGCCGACCGCAAGCTGACCGAACCCGCCCTGTTCCATATCGAGCAGGCGGGCCTAGCCGGGCGGCATCTTGTCCCCGCCGCTACCCTTTCGCATGGCGAGCGCCGCAAGCTGGAGATCGCCATGGCGCTGGCCCTGCGCCCGCGCGCCTTCCTGCTGGACGAGCCCATGGCCGGCATGGGGCTGGAGGGTGGGCGGCAGCTGACCGGCATCCTGGCCGAGCTGCGCAACGAGGCGCCGATCCTGCTGGTCGAACATGACATGGACGCGGTCTTTGCGCTGGCCGACCGCATTTCGGTGCTGGTCTATGGCCGCATCATCGCCACAGGCAGCGTGGCCGAGATCCGCGCCAATCCCGAGGTGCGGCGCTCCTATCTGGGAGAGGAGGCATGACCCATCTTCTGGAATTGCGCGACGTGACCGCGTCCTACGGCCCGGTGCAGGCGTTGTTCGGCATCACCCTGGACCTGGACGAGGGCGAGGTCGTGGCGCTGATGGGCCGCAACGGCATGGGCAAGACCACGACGATCCGCTGCATCAGCCGCCTGATGCCGCATTCCGCCGGCAGCCTGCGCTTTGCCGGCCGGGATGTCGCCGGCCTCTCGGCGCCCAAGGTGGCGCGGCTGGGCGTCGGGCTGGTGCCCGAGGGCCGGCGCTGTTTCGCGCCGCTGACCGTGGCCGAGAACCTGACCGTCGCCGCCCGGCCCGGCCCTTGGGACATGGCCCGCGTCTGTGCGCTGTTCCCGCGCTTGCAGGAACGCATGGGCCAGGTCGCGCGCACCCTGTCGGGGGGCGAGCAGCAGATGCTGGCCATCGGCCGGGCGCTGATGACCAATCCGCGCCTGCTGGTGCTGGACGAGGCGACCGAGGGCCTGGCCCCGGTGGTGCGGCAGGAGATCTGGGCCGGCGTGCGGCGGTTGAAATCCGAAGGGCTGTCGATCCTGCTGGTGGACAAGTCGCTCAGCGAGATCGCCTCGGTCGCCGACCGCGCGGTGATCGTCGAGCGCGGCGCGACGGTCTGGCAGGGCGGCATCGCCGATCTGACCCCGGACCTGACCGACCGCTATCTGGGGGTGTGAATGGCGACGACGATTTACCGGGGGATGACCCGCCAGGAACTGGACACGGCCTACAGCAACACCGGCCGCCTCGCGGATTTTCCGGGGCTGATGCGCGATTTCCGCGCCCGCAGCGCGGCCTTCTATGCCACGCATGACTGCCGGCGGGATTTGCGCTATGGCCCCGGCGCGCGCCAGACCTGTGACTGGTTCGCCAGCGGCAGGCCGGATGCGCCGATCTTCGTCTTCATCCACGGCGGCTATTGGCAGAGCTGCGTCAAGGAGGATTTCGCCTTCTGCGCCGCCGGTCCCATGGCGCGCGGCCATGACGTGATCCTGGCCGAATACACGCTGGCGCCCCAGGCTTCGATGACGCAGATCGTGGCCGAGATCGGCCGGCTGCTCGACCATCTCGCGCCCCGGCTTGCCGGGCGGCGGCTCTGCCTGGCCGGGCACTCCGCCGGCGGGCATCTGGCGGCCATGCATCGCGGCCACCCGGCGGTGGCTTCGGTGCTGGCGATCAGCGGGCTTTTCGATCTGGAGCCGATCAGCCTCGGGCAATTGAACGACAAGCTGCAACTGACCCATGCCGAGATCGCCGCTTGCAGCCCGCAGCGGATCATCGCGGCGGGGGCGCCCATGCTGGTTGCGGTCGGGGCAGGGGAACTGCCGGAACTGGTCCGGCAATCCGACGATTACGCCCAAGCCTGCCGGCGGGCGGGCGAGCAGGTGGCCCTGCTGCATGTGCCCGGCTGCGACCATTTCCAGGTGCTGGACGATCTGGCGGACCCGACCGGGGCGCAATTGACGGCGCTTGCCGGGCTCGGCTCGCCAGAGACTTAGGTCCGCGCGCTCGAAGACCGGCAGATTTGTCGCCCGATATGTTGCGGGAAGCGCCCGATATGCGCCGGCCGCCGGGCCGTGCCGCGCGCCGTTGTCAGCCCGCCCCGCTTCAGCGCCGAGGCGCAGTAGCGTGTCGCCGTGCCGGCGGTAAAGCGGCCCTGGCGCTGAATATGCGGTCGGGGAGCCTTCCGGCATAATGGCAGCATCATCTAGCATGCTGTGCGATTTTGAACTGCCCGCCCTCACGTCGCGCAGGCAGGGCAGGGGGCGGCCGCTGCTCAGCGGTTGCTGTCGATCCAGCGCGACAGAAGCTGGCGGTCGCGGAAGCATTCGTCGGGCACCGCGCGGCGCTTGATGCGGGCGATGCGTTCGGCGAAGGCGACCTGTTTCGAGGTCGGCAGGCCCGTGACCGGTTTCATCCGGGCCTGTGCCTCGATCCAGGCGCTGAGCGTGCGGCGGTCCTGCTGCACCTCCCAAGGCAGAAGCGTCTGGTTCCTCAGGGCAAGCGAGCGGGCATAGGCGATCTGGCGCGGCGTGGCCGGCAGGGCAAAGGTGGTGGCATCCATGGCGGATCTCCCTTGCGGATCATGCTCGCAATATAGAACATACAGAGAACAAAATCAATCCGGCCCGCATCCGCGCGCGGGCCGCCGCCATGGGCCGGCCGGGAAATCGCTAGGCCGGAATATCGCGCTCGGCTAAGATGCCGGCACAGCAGCCCCGAGAGTTGTCGGTTGAACGGTTGACATGGACGCCTGCCTCGCCCCCCGACGCATCCTGTTTGTCGAGGACGACCCGAAACTGGGCGCCTTCCTGCGGCGCTATTTCGAGGAGGAGGGCTTCGCGGTCGGGATCGCGCAGGATGGCGGCGCGATGTGGCGGGCGCTGGAAGCGGGCGAATTCGACCTCGTGGTGCTGGATATCGGCCTGCCCGGACGCGACGACGGCTATACGCTCGCCCGCGAGCTGAAGCGCGAGCACGATGTCGGCATCCTGTTCCTCTCGGCCCGGCAGGAGCCGATAGACCGGATCGTCGGGCTGGAGATCGGCGCCGACGACTTCCTGGTCAAGCCCTTCGAGCCGCGCGAGCTGCTGGCCCGGCTGCGGGCGATCCTGCGGCGGCTGCCGGCGGCCCGGGCCGCGGCACCTGCGGCACCCGGCGCGGCGGCGGTCCGCGTTCTGGGCTTCGATCACTGGCGGCTGGATCTGGAGGCGCGGCTGCTGCTCGACGCGGCGGGCCGGGCGCAGGCGCTGACCACGCAGGAATTCAACCTGCTCAGCGCCCTGGCGCAGCGGCCCGGCCGGGTCCTGAGCCGCGACCAGCTGCTGGACCTGACCGTCGGCCGGCACTGGTCCCCCTATGACCGCTCGATCGACGTGATGATCGGCAAGATCCGCCGCAAGATCGGCGATACCGGCCCCGAGCATCGCCGCATCCGCACCATCCGGGGGGCGGGCTACATGTTCTCGCCCGATCCCTGAGCCGGCGGCAGGCAGGGCAGTTCCAGCACCGCGCAGGCGCCGCCGGCTTCGGCGTTGCGGATGCGGAAGCTGCCGCCGCTGACCAGTGCCATGTGCTGGATCATCGGCAGCCCCAGCCCGGTGCCCTCGGATTTCGTCGTGAACAGCGGCTCCAGCGCCCGGTGCAGCCCCTCCTCCGACAGGCCGGGACCGTCGTCCCGCACCGTCAGCCGCGCATAATCGCCGCCGCGCCAGACCCGACCGAGCCGCACCTCGACCCGGCCCCGGCCTTCGGTCGCGTCCCGGGCGTTGATCAGCAGGTTGACGAGGGCGGCCTCGAACTGCCCGGCATCGACCGGGGCGGCGATGGCCTGTCCGGGCAGGTCGAGCGCCAACTGCATCCCGGCGCAAAGCGTGCGCTGCATCATCGCCGTCACGCGGGCGACCGGGTCGCGCAGGTCGGCAAGCACCGATCGCGGCGGGCTGCTGCGGGAAAAGCCGATCAGCCGCGACACCAGCTCCGAGGCGGTGGCCGAGGCGTCCAGCGCATCGCCGGCATAGGGCCGCAGCGCGTCCTGCGGCGGTAGGCGCTGGCCGATGACCGACAGGTTGGCATGGATGACCGCCAGCATGTTCTTGAAGTCGTGCGACAGCCCGGTCGCCAGCCGCGCCGCCGCCTCCATCTGGCGCATCAGCGCCAGCTCCTGCTCGGCGCGGCGCTTTTCGCGGCGCAGGTCGCAAAGCTGGTAGCAGCGCTCCAGCGCCTGCATCAGCTCGTCCAGGAAGAAGGGCTTGCGCAGATAGTCATAGGCGCCGGCCTGGAGCGCGGCGACGGCGCTGTCCACCGTGGCATAGGCGGTCATGATGACGATGACCAGCTCGGGGCGGGCGGCGCGCAGCCGGCGGGCAAGGCTGGTGCCGTCCTCGCCGCCCAGCCGGATGTCGAGCAGCACGACCTCGACCTCCTCGGCCTCCAGCAGCGCCAGCGCCGTCGGCCCGTCGGGCGCGGCCAGGCATTCGACCCCTTCCAGCGCCCGCGAGGTCGAGACCGAGAAGTCGAGATCGTCGTCGACGATCATCAGGCGGCGGGCCGGCGCGCTCATCCCGGCTCCGCGATGCTCAGCCGCATGACGGTGCCATCGGGTCCGGTCCGCTCGATCCAGGCGTCGCCGCCATGCATCTGCGCGACGCGCCGGACCAGCGAAAGCCCAAGGCCGACGCCGGTTTCCTTGGTCGTGACCAGCGGATCGAAGGCGCGGGCCCGGATCTCGGGCAGCAGGCCGGGGCCGTTATCCTCGACCTCGATGATGCTCATCCCGTCGCCGCGCAGGACGCGCAAGGTGACGCGGGGCGGGTGCGCCGGCGAGGCGACGGTCTCCGCCGCCTGCCAGCCGTTCTCGACAAGGTTGCGCACCGCGAATTGCAGCCGCGCCGGGTCGCAGCGCAGCCGCACGTCCGGCGGCACCTCGATCGCGAGGCAGGACCGGGCCGGGTGCTCCCGGACCAGCGCGGCCAGCCAGTCGCCCGGTTCGACCGACACGGTCTCATGCGCGCCCTGGCGGGCGAAATCCAGCAGGATGTCGATGATCCGGCTGCAACGGCCGATGTTGCGGCGGATGCGCAGCACGTCCTCCTCGGCCTCGGGGCCGAGGCCCGGATTGCGCGACAGCACCTCGACCGAGCTGGTGATGGTGCCCAGCGGGTTGCGCAGCTCGTGGCTGATGGTGGCCGCGACCTCGCCCACCGCGGCCAGGCGCTGGCGGATCGCCAGCTCGCGCTGGGTCGAGGCCAGCCGCCGCAGCGCGCCCAGCAGGTTCTCCTCGGTCAGGCGGCGGCGCTCGTTGGCCATGACCGCCCAGAAGGCGATCAGCGCCATCACCGGCGCGGCGCCCAGGAACAGCGACAGCGCCAGGTCCGGCTGGTGCAGCCTGCCGGCCAGATGCCACCCGGCCAGATAGAGCCCGGCCAGCCCGGTCATCAGCAGGGCGAACATCGCCGCGATCTGCCAGATCCGGCGGCCCAGCCGGGGCGAGACCCGGTGCAGCCGCAACCTGCCGGCTTGCGGATCGCCGATGTCCTGCTGAAGGGCGGGCGAGCGCTTGCAATAGTCGCGGCAATGCGGCTCGAGACTGCAACACAGCGAGCAGATCGGCCGCTCGTAGAAGGTGCAATAGGCCATGTCGCGCGGCTCGTAGCCATGGCTGCAAATGGCACAGTCGCAGCGCGGGGCATGGCCGAAATCATGCATGGGCCGGGCCGCATAGCCCCGGCCGCGCCGCAGCAGGCCGATGGCCGTCGCGGCGACCAGCGACAGGCCGAAGGCGATGGGCGCGGACCAGGCCTGGGCCAGCGGGCCGGCGGCGCCGAGGAACAGCGCCAGCCCCGCCAGCCCGCCGATGGCCATGCCGCCGCAGCCGACCGGGTTGAAATCCGGCAGATAGGCGCGCTTGAACTCGATGCGCGCCGGGCTGAGGCGCAACGGCTTCAGGATCGCCAGATCGGCGAAGATCGCCCCCAGCCAGGCCAGGGCCAGATTGGCATAGATCGCCAGCACCGCCTCGAGCGTCGAGAACACGCCCATGAGCATCAGCGTGCAGCTGATCGTGACATGCAGCAGCAGCCAGATCAGCCGCCCCGGGTGATAGCGTGCCAGCCGCAGGAAGAAGTTCGACTGCGCCAGCGACCCGGCATAGGCATTGGTGACGTTGATCTTGATCTGCGCGATCAGCACATAGACCGTGGCCACCAGCAGCGCGGTCTGCGGGCCGAACAGATATTCGTAGGCGTGGCGGAACATGCCGATGGGCTCGACCGCGACGGCCGGCGCCATGCCGTCGCCGATGGCCAGCCATGCCAGAAAGCTGCCCATCAGGATCTTGAGCCCGCCGATCAGGATCCAGCCCGGCCCGGCCAGGATCAGCGCCCCCCACCAGCGCAGCCGGTCGGTCGCGCGCGGCGACGGCAGGAAGCGCAGGTAATCGACCTGCTCGCCGATTTGCAGCGTCAGCGCGCAGAGCACCCCGATGGCCGAGCCCAGCGACAGCAGCCCCAGCTCGGGGCCGGGCGCGGCCAGCCAGCGCCGCGCCGCATCCGGGTCGGTCCAGGCGATGGCGGCGAAGGGCAGCAGCGCCAGCACGATCCAGGGCAGTTGCGTGACGCATTGAAAGCGCGAGATCGCGGTCATCCCGCGCGAGGCGAAGGGCAGGATCGCCAGCGTCGAGAGCAGGTATCCCAGCGGCAGCGGCAGCCCGAAGCAGACCTTCAGGGCCTGCGCGATGATGACGCCCTCCAGCGCGAAGAAGATGATCGTATAGGTGGCGTAGATCAGCGAGGTGATGGACGAGCCGATATAGCCGAAGCCCGCGCCGCGCGTCAGCAGGTCCATGTCCACATTCGCCCGGGCCACGTGATAGGCGATGGGCAGGCTGGTGACGAAGATGAAGACCGAGGCGATCAGCACCGCGACCACCGTGGTCTGCACGCCCCAGGACAGCGTCAGCGCCGCGCCGATCGCCTCGAGCGCCAGGAACGAGATGCCGCCAAGCGCGGTATGCGCGATGACCGAGGGCGTCCAGCGCCGGTGGCTGGCCGGCGCATAGCGCAGGGCGTAATCCTCGATGGTCTCGTCCGCGACCCAGGACTGATAGCTGCGCGGCGCGGGCTCCAGCCCCGGAAAGCCGCCCCCGGTCCCCTCCATCGGACCGGGATCGCGGGCGGCGCGGTTCATGTTCATCGGGTCCCCCATCAGCCGGCGGTTTCCCGTCCCGGTCGGGGGCGGGGCGGAAAGGCCGTTCTCCTCCGGCCGACAGGTTACACGTTAATCGGCTTTCCCGCCGCAAATTACACAAAATTACACAACCGCCGGCCCGGGCGCGAATTGCGGTTACAGGGCGGGCGCAGGCTGGATCGGGGCGGACCGTCTCAGGATCGCGCGCCGGCCCCGGAACTGGGAGGAGAACATGTCGAAAACCGTATTCAAGGTCGATCTGAACAAGGCGCCCGAGGAGGCCGCGCAAAAGCCGCACAACCGCTGGCATCCCGACATCCCGATGGTCGAGACCTTCAAGCCCGGCGAGGTGCTGCGCGTCGAATGCTACGACTGGACCGGCGGCCAGATCGGCAACAACGACAGCGCCAACGACATCCGCGACGTGGATTTGACGCGGGTGCATTACCTGTCCGGGCCCTTCGGCTTCGAGGGGGCCGAGCCGGGCGACCTGCTGGTGGTGGACATCCTCGACATCGGCGCGCTCGAGGATTCGCGCTGGGGCTTCAACGGGCTCTTCGCCAAGGAGAATGGCGGCGGCTTCCTGACCGAGCATTACCCGCAGGCCACCAAGTCGATCTGGGATTTCGAGGGCATCTACACCACCTCGCGCCATATCCCCGGCGTGCGCTATCCCGGCCTGATCCATCCCGGCCTGATCGGCTGCCTGCCCGACCACAAGCTGCTGGCCGAGGCGAACCGGCGCGAGGCGGCGCTGATCGCCACCGATCCGAACCGCGTCCCGCCGCTGGCAGCACCACCCCATGCCGCGACCGCGCTGATGGGGCAGATGACCGGCAGCGCCGCGCAAAGCGCCGCCGAGGAGGCCTGGCGCACCGTGCCCCCGCGCGAGCATGGCGGCAATTGCGACATCAAGAACCTGTCGCGCGGCTCCAAGGTCTATTTCCCCGTCTATGTGAAGGGCGGCGGGCTTTCGATGGGCGACATCCATTTCAGCCAGGGCGACGGCGAGATCACCTTCTGCGGCGCCATCGAGATGGCCGGCTGGATCGAGATCAAGGTCGATATCATCAAGGGCGGCATGGCGAAATACGGCGTCATCAACCCGATCTTCCGGCCCTCGCCCATCGATCCGCATTTCGACGACTACCTGATCTTCGAGGGCATCTCGGTCGACGAGCACACGGGCGAGCAATATTACCTGGACGCCCATGTCGCCTATCGCCGGGCCTGCCTCAACGCCATCGAATATCTGAAGAAATTCGGCTATTCGGGCGAGCAGGCCTATATGATCCTGGGCACCGCCCCGGTCGAGGGCCGCATCGCCGGCATCGTGGACATTCCCAATGTCTGCGCCACCCTGGCGATCCCGACCGGCATCTTCGACTTCGACATCAGGCCGAATGGCGACGGGCCGAAACGCTCGGTCCCCGAGGTCTCGGTGGCGAAGACGAACTGACGGTTCCACGCGCCCGCGTCCCGGCAGTCCCGGGACGCGGCTCCACAGGAGGCAAGTCCATGTTGCTCGGTTTTCTACTTTTCTATGTGGGCGCGGTGCTGTTTCTCAACGGGCTGTGGCTCTTGGGCCGGATCGAGGACCGCGAGATCGTGGTCATCAACATCGTCTCGGGCCTGGTCGCCGCGGGCGTGGTGGTGCAGGGCGCCTTCGGGGCCGGGGCGGATGCGCAGACCGTGCGGGCGGCGGCGCTGACGCTGATGTTCAGCACCACCTATTTCTGGGTGGCCTATAACCGCGTCGTCGCGGTGGACGGGCGCGGGCTCGGCTGGTTCAGCCTGTTCGTGGCGATCAGCACGGTTCCGGTTTTCCTGCGCGGCATCGCCGCCGCCAGCTCGCCGACCGAGCTCTGGCTGGCCGGGAACTGGCTGGTCTGGGGGGTGCTGTGGTTCATGTATTTCCTGCTGCTGGCGCTGGGGCGCCCGATCCTGCGCCAGACCGCCTGGGTCACGCTGCTGGCCGGGATCGTGACCGGCTGGCTGCCGGGTTTCCTGCTGCTCGACGGCTTGATGTGAGGAGGATGCGCCATGCCCGTCTATGATTTCAACTGTCCCGCGCACGGGGTCTTCAGCGACCGGCTCGGCTATGAGGCCAGCCGCGCCGGCGCCCGCTGTCCCCGCTGCGGCGCGCCGAGCCCGGTGCTGCCGGCCCTGCCGCAGGTCAGCACCCTGTCGAGCGCGCTGCGCAGGGCCGAAACCCGGGCCGAATCCAGCTCTGGCGCCCCGCGGGTGGTGAAGCGGGCGCATCTGCCCAGCTGCGGCTGCAACCTGTGCAGCAAGAAGCCCCCGGCCAGCTCGCGCCGGTGGATGCTGGGCCAGTGCTGAGCGGGGTCACAGCATCGCGCGGCGCGTCAGGGTCTTTTCGATCTCCAGGATGGTCATGGTCGCCACGCCGACCAGCACGATCACCAGCCCGTCGACGAAGGCGATCGGGGCGCTGTCGAACAGGTCGTGCATGAAGGGCGCATAGGTGAACAGGACCTGCGCCGCCACCACCACCGCGATCGCCCCCAGCACCGCCGGCGTGCCCATGGCGCCGATCAGGCTGAACGAGCTGCGATGCAGGTAGCGCACGTTGAACAGATAGAAGATCTCCATCACCACCAGCATGTTGACCACCATGGTGCGGGCGCCCTCGACGGCATAGCCGCGGCTCAGCGCATAGGCGAAGATGCCGAAGACCCCCAGCATGAACAGCACCGAGACGAAGCCGATGCGCCAGACCAGGAAACGCGACAGGATCGGCGCGTCGCGCGGGCGCGGCGGGCGTTTCATCACGTCGGGCTCGGGCGGCTCGAAGGCCAGGACCAACCCCAGGGTGACGGTCAGGATCATGTTGATCCACAGGATCTGCACCGGCGTCATCGGCAGGGTCACGCCAAGGATGATGGCCAGGATCACGCAAAGCACCTCGCCGCCATTCGAGGGCAGCGTCCAGCCGATCACCTTGCGGATGTTGTCGTAGACGGTGCGCCCTTCATGCACGGCGGCGACGATCGAGGCGAAATTGTCGTCCAGCAGCACCATCTGCGCCGCCTCCTTGGCGGCCTCGGTGCCCTTGCGGCCCATGGCGACGCCGACATCGGCCTGCTTGACCGCCGGCGCATCGTTCACCCCGTCGCCGGTCATGGCGACGATATGGCCGTTTGCCTGCAAGGCATTGACGATGCGTAGCTTGTGCTCGGGGGTGGCGCGGGCGAAGACGCTGACCTCCTCGACCACCTGGCGCAGCTTTTCGTCCGGCATGCCGTCCAGCGCCGCGCCCTCCAGCACCTTCGGATCGTCGGCGATGTCGAGCTGGCGGGCGATGGCCGCCGCCGTGCCCTTGTGGTCGCCGGTGATCATCTTGATGCCGATCCCGGCCGAGCGGCATTCGGCCACCGCGGCGATGGCTTCGTCGCGCGGCGGGTCGATGAAGCCGGCAAGGCCCAGGAAGCTCAGCCCGCCCTCGACCATGTCGAAATCCAGCCGCTCGACCTCGGGGCCGGTGGTCATGCTGGCAAAGCCCAGCACACGCTCGCCCCCGGCGGCGCAGGCGTCGACGCATTCCTGCCAGTAGCCGGGGTCGAGGGGCAGGGTGGACCCGCCCGCCGCCTGGTCGGCGCACATGGCCAGCACCCGCTCGGGCGCGCCCTTGACGAAGATGCGCCTTTCGCCCTGCGGGGTTTCGTGCAGCGTCGCCATGAAACGGTGCTGTGCGTCGAAGGGGATCTCGTCGAGCCGGTTCCACAGCGCGCGCTCGGTCTCGGGGTGCAGGCCGGCCTTGGCGGCGGTGGCGACCAGCGCGCCCTCCATCGGATCGCCCAGCACGGTCCAATGCCCCTCGGCTTCCACCAGCCGGGCGTCGCTGCACAGCAGCCCGGCGCGGATCAGCGCGTCGCGCTCGGCATCCGGCACGGGCTCGGCGCCGTCCGGGCCGGAGAAGCGCCCCTCGGGGGCATAACCAGTGCCGGAAACCGCGGTCACGCTGGCGGCGGTCACCAGATGGCGCACGGTCATTTCGTTGCGGGTCAGCGTGCCGGTCTTGTCCGAGCAGATCACCGAGGTGGCGCCCAGCGTCTCGACCGCGGGCAGGCGGCGCACCACGGCATTGCGCGCGGCCATGCGGCGCACGCCGATGGCAAGGGTGATGGTGATGACGGCGGGCAGCCCCTCGGGCACCACGCCGACCGCCAGCGCCACCACCACCATCAGCGCGTCGAGCGGGGCATAGCCCCGAAACAGCGTGGCAAAGGCGAAAAGCAGCGCCGCGGTGGCGATGGCGAACCAGGTGAAGCGGGTGCCGAAGGCGTTGATCTGGCGCAGCAGCGGCGTGGTCAGGCTTTGCACCGCCCCGATCATGCCCGAGATGCGGCCGATCTCGGTCCGCGGCCCGGTGGCCACCGCCACGCCGATGCCCTGGCCGGTGGTGACCAGCGTGCCGGAATGCAG
Source organism: Paracoccus sp. MKU1 (assembly GCF_001447385.1). GTDB lineage: Bacteria > Pseudomonadota > Alphaproteobacteria > Rhodobacterales > Rhodobacteraceae > Paracoccus. The sequence goes on from NZ_LLWQ01000215.1 coordinate 67,432, forward strand.
GATCGGCGCGCGGTCGCCCAGCACGGCATCGGCTGCGACCGGGCTTTCGGTCTTTTCCGCCGGCACCGATTCGCCGGTCAGGATCGCCTCGTCGGCGCTGAGCCCGCGCGCCCGCAGCAGGCGCAGGTCGGCGGGCACCTTGTCGCCGGCCTCGATCACCACGATGTCGCCGGGCACGATCTGGCGGGTGTCGAGCGTGTGCCGCTCGCCCTCGCGCACCACCACGGCATGGGGCGCGATCATGTCGCGGATGGCGTCCAGCGCGCGTTCGGCCTTGCCCTCCTGGATGAAGCCGACCACCGCATTGACCAGCACCACCACGACGATCACCGCGCCGTCGATGACATGCCCCAGCGCGATGGCCGCCACCGCGGCCGAGAGCAGGAAATAGATCAGCGCATTGTTGAACTGCGCCAGGAAGCGCAGCACCGGATGGGTGCGGGCGGCGGGTGGCAGCTCGTTCGGGCCGAAGCGGTCCAGCCGCCGCGCGGCCTCGTCATGGCCGAGCCCGTCAAGGCTGGTCGCCAGCGCGGCACAGGTCTCCTCGCCGCTGCGGGCGTGCCATGCGACCTCGTCCGGCGCGATCTCGGCGGGCTTCATCGGGCTCTCCTTCGGCAGTCACCTGTCATGTGTTTGGCGGCATTCGCCGGGCAGTTCAATGCGCGGGGCCTTGGCCTAGCGTTGCAGGACATAGCTGCCGGGCGCATCGGCCAGCGGCGCATGGCCGGCCCGGGGCGCGCCCATGGCCGGCGGGGCCGTGCGCTCGGCCGAGGAATGCGCGGCCAGCCATTCGGTCCATGCCTCCCACCACGATCCCGGCCGCGCCTCGGCGGTCTCGGCCCAGCTGTCGGGGCTGGGGCAGCGCCCGCCGGCCTCGCGCAGCGCGATGCGATAGCGCCGGCGCGGCCGGCCCGGCTCGCTGACGATGCCGGCATTGTGGCCGCCGCTGGTCAGCACGAAGGTCAGCTCGGTATTGCTGAGGTAGTGGATCTTGAAGACCGAGCGCCACGGCGCGACATGGTCGCGCTCGGTGCCGACGACGAACATCGGCACGCGGATGTTCTGGATCGCGGCGGGCCGGCCCTCGACCATGAAGCGCCCGGCGGCCAGTTCGTTGTCCAGGTAAAGCCGCTCCAGGTATTCGGCATGCATGCGATAGGGCATGCGCGTCGAATCGGCGTTCCAGGCCATCAGGTCGATCATCGGCTTGCGCTCGCCCATCAGGTAGTCATGCACCATGCGCGACCAGATCAGGTCGTTCGAGCGCAGCAGCTGGAAGGCCCCGGCCATCTGGTCGGCGGACAGGTAGCCGCGGTTCCACATCATGCTTTCCAGCAGGTTCACCTGGCTGTGGTCGATGAACAGCGCCAGCTCTCCCGGTTCGCTGAAATCGGTCTGCGCCGCCAGGAGGGTCATGCTGGCCAGCCGGTCGTCGTCGCCATGCGCCATGTCGGCGGCAGCGATCGACAGCAGTGTGCCGCCCAGGCAATAGCCCACGGCATGGACCTTGCGCTGCGGCAGGATGGCGCCGACCGCCTCCAATGCCGCCATCACCCCGCGCCGGCGATAGTCGTCCAGCGTCAGGTCGCGGTCCTCGGCCTGCGGGTTGCGCCAGGAGATGCAGAAGACCGTATGGCCCTGCGCCACCAGATGCCGGATCAGCGAGTTCTGCGGCGAGAGGTCCAGGATGTAATATTTCATGATCCAGGCCGGCACGATCAGGATCGGCTCGGCCATCACCGTCTCGGTGGCGGGGGCGTATTGGATCAGCTCGATCAGGTGGTTGCGGTAGACGACCTTGCCCGGCGTCACCGCCACGTCCTTGCCGACCACGAAATCCTCGGTCCCGACCGGGGGCTGGCCGGTCGCCTGGCGGATCAGGTCCTCGGTCCAGTTGCGCATCCCTTGCACCAGGTTCATGCCGCCGGTTTCCATGGTGCGGGCGATCACCTCGGGATTGGTGAAGGGCAGGTTCGAGGGCGAGAACATGTCCAGGATCTGCCGCGCGGTAAACGAGACGATCTCCTGGTGATGCGGGTTCACCCCCGGCACCTCATGCGTGGCGTTGTGCCACCATTGCTGCTGCAACAGGAAGGCCTGCGCCCAGATGCTGAAGGGCGGCTTCTTCCAGCCCTCGGCGGCAAAGCGATAATCGCCGGGCAGCGGGTCGATGCAGGCGGGCGCCTCGCGGTCCACGCAAAGCGCGGCCAGATGGCACAACAGCCGCGCCGCCTTGCGGTTGGCCTTGTCGATCAGCTCCATCCGCTTGCCCGGCGCGGCGGCCAGATGCATGGTCCAGTCCTGCAAGGCCAGCGTCAGCGCCGCCGGCGACAGCCCGCCGGTGAACTGGCCCAGCATGGCCTCGCGCATGCGGTCGAAGGTGCGGAACGCCTCGCGCCCCAGGGGTTCGGGGCAGGGCACCGGCGGCAATTCGGCGGATGCGGCGACGGGCTTCGGCGCGCGGGTCGGGGTCTTCATCGGCGTCTCCTTGGCGGGCTCTCGGCACAGGGGAACCGGGCATCGGGGCATGGCGATCCCGCGCGGGAATCCCGGCATGGCGGCGCGAGCGCCTTGCGCGCCACCCTGCGGATATCGATCCCCGCTGACGTTGATTCAAGTCAAGATGCAGCGCCTTTCCCGGTCTTATCCGCCGCTTGCCGGGAAAGACCGCGTATTTTCAGGCGCGCGCGCCCCGGCGCCAGGCCCAGAAAAGCCAGCCCGCCCAAAGCGCCGCCAGCGAGAACCAGGTCACCGCATAGCCCAGATGGCTGTTGCGGAACCGGACCACGGTCAGCCCGCCGATGGGCTGGGCCCCGTCGCCGCGGGCATCGGCGTCGAGGAACCAGGGCGCCACCGGGCCCAGGCCCTGCGCGGCGGCGATGGCGGCCGTGTCGCGGGAATACCAGCGCCCGGCCCCGGGGTCGTTGCCGCGCAGGAAGGCGCCGCCGGGCTGGCTCATGCGCAGAAGGCCCGTCACCGTCACCTCGCCGCCGGGCAGGGCACGGTCGTCGCGCGCGGTATCCGCGACGAAGCCGCGATTGACCAGCACGGTCCAGCCCTGCGCGGTCTGCATCGGCGTCATCACCCAGAAACCCGGGCCGCGTTCCGTCACCGCCTTGACCAGCGTGTCGCTGTCCGCGCGATAGGTTCCCGTCACCGCGATGCGGCGATATTCCGCGTCGCGCGCGTCCATCCCGGCCCATTCGGCAGGTCCGGGGGCGGGTGCGGGCGGCTCGGCCAGACGCGCCTCGACCCGGGCGATCAGGTCGGTCTTCCAGGCCAGCCGCTGCACCTGCCAGACCCCCAGCGCCATCAGCGCCAGGAACACCGCCAGCGCCCCGGCCGGCGCTGCCAGCCGGCGCAGGGTCACGAACCGAAGCCCTGCATCAGCTCATGGTCCATCTGCGGCATCATGTTGGTGTTCATGTGATACATGACCCACAGCGAGCCGGCCAGCAGGATCACCACCACGACCACGGTGAAGATGGTGGACAGCATGGTCCAGCCCTCTTCCTGCTTGCCGTTCATGTGCAGGAAATAGACCATGTGGACCAGGATCTGCACCACGGCAAAGCCGATCACCGTGACGGCGGTCAGGGCGCGGCTTTCGAAGCCGCCGGCCATGACCAGGCCAAAGGGGATGGCGGTCAGGATCACCGACAGCAGGAAGCCCTTGATGTAAGAGGAATAGCTGCCGTGGTCGTGGCCGTGATCGTCGTGATGCGCATGTGCGTGTTCGGCGGACATCAGATCATCCCCAGCAGATAGACGAAGGTGAAGACGCCGATCCAGATGACGTCGAGGAAGTGCCAGAACATCGACAGGCAGACCATGCGGCGCTGGTTCGCCGGGATCAGCCCGGTGCGGGTGATCTGCACCATCAGCGTCACCAGCCAGATCGAGCCGAAGGTGACGTGCAGCCCATGCGTGCCGACCAGCGTGAAGAAGGCCGACAGGAACCCGGAGCGCTGCGGCCCGGCGCCGATATGGATCAGGTGGTGGAACTCGTAAAGCTCGATGCCGAGGAAGCACAGGCCGAAGAACAGCGTCACCGCCAGCCAGCGCAGCGTGCCGCGCTGGTCGCCCTTGCCCATGGCCAGCATGGCGAAGCCGAAGGTGATCGACGAGAGCAGCAGCATGGCGGTGTTGACCGCCACCAGCTCCAGGTCGAACAGGTCTTTCGGCCCCGGCCCGGCGGCGAAGCTGGTGCCCAGCACGCCATAGACCGCAAAGAGCACCGCGAACATCAGGCAGTCGCTCATCAGGTAGACCCAGAAGCCCAGGCTGGTCGAGGCGCCTTCGGGGTGGTGATGGGGCTCAAGCTCCCAGTATTGGCGCCTGGTGTCGGTTGTCGCGTGGCTCATCTCTCAAACCCCCTGCGCAAGCTGGCGCGTCCGGGCATCCTCGGTCGCCTCGATTTCCGAGACCGGGATGTAATAGTCGCGGTGGTAGTTGAAGGTATGGGCGATCGACACGGCGATGATGCCCAGGAAGCTCAGGGCCGCCAGCCACCAGACATACCAGACCAGCGCCATGCCGCAGACCGTGGCCAGCGCGGCCAGGATCACGCCGGTGCCGGTATTCTTCGGCATGTGGATCGGCATGTAGCCCCCGGTCGGGCGCACGGCGCCGGCCCGCTTCATCTCCCACCAGGTATCCAGCCCGTGCGAGATCGGGTTGAAGGCGAAGTTATAGGCCGGCGGCGGCGAGGAGGTCGCCCATTCCAGCGTGCGCCCGTCCCAGGGATCGCCGCTGACGTCGCGATAGTCCGGGCGGTTGCGGCGCAGGATCGAGACGCCGAACTGCACGAACATGGCCGCGATGCCCGCCGCGATCAGCACCGCGCCGAAGGCGGCGATGGCGAACCAGATCCGCAGGTCCGGGTCGTCGAAGACGCGCAGCCGCCGGGTCACGCCCATCAGGCCCAGGATATAGAGCGGCATGAAGGCCACCCAGAAGCCGACGACCCAGAACCAGAACGAGACCTTGCCCCAGAACACATCGAGCTTGAAGCCGAAGGCCTTGGGCCACCAGAAGTTGATCGCCGCGAACAGGCCGAACAGCACGCCGCCGATGATGACATTGTGGAAATGCGCGATCAGGAACAGCGAGTTGTGCAGCACGAAATCCGCCGGCGGCACCGCCAGCAGCACGCCCGTCATGCCGCCCACGACGAAGGTCAGCATGAAGGCCACCGTCCACATCATCGGCAGCTCATAGCGGATGCGGCCGCGATACATGGTGAAGAGCCAGTTGAAGAGCTTGGCCCCGGTCGGGATCGAGATGATCATCGTGGTGATCCCGAAAAACGAGTTCACCGACGCGCCCGAGCCCATGGTGAAGAAATGGTGCAGCCAGACCAGATAGCTCAGCACCGTGATGCAGACGGTGGCATAGACCATCGAGCTGTAGCCGAACAGCCGCTTGCCCGAGAAGGTCGAGGTGACTTCGGAAAACACGCCGAACAGCGGCAGGATCAGGATATAGACCTCGGGGTGGCCCCAGATCCAGATGAGGTTGATATACATCATCGGATTGCCGCCAAGGTCGTTGGTGAAGAAGTTGGTGCCGACATAGCGATCCAGCGTCAGCAGGATCAGCGTCATGGTCAGCACCGGGAACGAGGCGACGATCAGGATATTGGCGCAGAACGAGGTCCAGGTGAAGATCGGCATCCGCATCATGGTCATGCCCGGCGCCCGCATTTTCAGGATCGTCACCAGCAGGTTGATGCCCGACAGCGTGGTGCCGACGCCGGCGACCTGAAGCCCCCAGATGTAATAGTCCACCCCGACCCAGGGGCTGTAGCCGATGCCCGACAGCGGCGGAAAGGCCAGCCAGCCGGTCTGCGCGAACTCGCCCAGAAACAGCGAGGCCATGGTGATGACCGCGCCCCCCACCGTCATCCAGAACGAGAAGTTGTTGAGGAAGGGGAAGGACACGTCGCGCGCGCCGATCTGCAAGGGCACGACATAGTTCATCAGCCCGGTGATGAAGGGCATCGCCACGAAGAAGATCATGATGACGCCATGCGCCGTGAAGATCTGGTCGTAGTGATGCGCGTTCAGGTAGCCCTCGGAGCCGCCGAAGGCCCAGACCTGCTGCAGCCGCATCATGACTGCATCGGCAAAGCCGCGCAGGAACATGATCAGCGCCAGGATGATATACATGATGCCGATCTTCTTGTGGTCGACCGAGGTGAACCACTCGCGCCAGAGCCAGCCCCAGAGCCGGTATCGCGTCAGCGCGGCAAGCAGCGCGATGCCGCCCAGGGCGACGACGACGAAGGTGGCCCAGACGATCGGCTCCTTCGGGATCGCGTCCCAGTTCAGCCGGCCGAGAAGAAAGGTGGTCTCGTTGGAAAAGGTAGCCATGCTTTGCGTCCGATCAGAAGTTCCGCGCCCGGCCCTCGGTCGGGTCCAGCAGCGTGACGGCATTGTCTTGCGAGGGGGCGAAGGGCCCTTTCGGCGGCACCAGCGCATGGCCGCGCAGCGGGGCCGTGTCCAACGGCGCGCGGGCCAGCTCGGGCGATTGGCCGAACATCAGCGCCGAATCCTCGGGCGTGCAGAACGAGGCGACCTGGAACGGCTCCCATCCCAGCACCGGCGCGCGGGTGCCGCGGCGCTGGTCCTTGTCATAGGTCAGCCGGGTCACGTTCATGGTCCCGGCCAGCCCGGTGCCGCCCTGCGCGTCCAGCGCCATCATCTCGGCCATGCAGATCTTGCCCGGTTCGACGCACATGTTGACGATGCGCTGGAACAGCTGCGGATCGACCTCGGCAAAGGACATCGGCGGCACGTTCTCGCTGGGCGCCTCCAGCTCCAGATAGCGCGGGCGGTCCAGCGTCCCGCCGGCCGCGCGGGCCTTCTCGATCCAGGCGGCGAAGCCGGCCTCGTCGGTGGCATGGGCCTTGAAATGCATCCCCGAGAAGCCGTGGCCCGAATAATGCGAGGCGATGCCCTTGTATTCGCCGGGATGGTTGAAGACGCCGTTCAGCTTGGTCTCCATCCCCGGCATGGCATAGATCATGCCGGCCATGGCGGGGATGTAGAAGGCGTTCATCACCGAGGTCGAGGTCAGCGTGAACTCGACCGGGCGATCCACCGGCACCGCCAGCTCGTTGACCGAAGCGATGCCCTGCTCGGGATAGATGAACAGCCATTTCCAGTCCATCGCCACCACCTGCACCGGCAGGGGCCTGTGCGCCTCGGTCAGCGGCCGGTCGGCGCTGATGCGGTCCAGCGGCCGATAGGGGTCCAGCAGATGCGTGCCCACCCAGGTCAGCGCGCCGAGCGTGATGATGATCAGCAGCGGCGCCGCCCAGATCACGAATTCCAGCTTGGTCGAATGGTCCCAGTCGGGGCGATAGTCGGCGTCCTTGTTCCTTTCGCGATAGCGGCGGGCAAAGACCACGGTCAGCACCATCACCGGCACGATGATGAGCAGCATGAGCAGGGTCGAGATCACCAGCAGGTCGCGCTGCCGCGCCGCCACATCCCCGGCCGGCGCCAGAACCTCGGCCTTGCAGGCGGCAAGCGGAATCAGCAAGACAAGCCAGGGCAGGCGGGCGAATTTTCGTATGTCGGTCATTGGACTACCCGATGTCGGTCAGCGACAGGCGCGGATGGCTGAGTCGCAGGGTTGCGACGTTGCATGGGGCGAATTACCTTGATTTAGATCAAAGCCGCCATGCGACGTTTTGTCCTATACAGTTCGGTTCGGGTCTGCGGCAGCAATAGGGACGGAAACGCCGCGGCGGGTTGGCCCGTGCCCGGCACGAATCTGGATCGCATCGGATTCCTTGGACATATGAGCACAACCTCCTCCATGCCCGCCGCCGAGCCGGCCGCCCCGTCGTCGCATGGGCGGCACCGGGTCTCGCCCTCGGATGTCGCCGTGGGCGTCATCATCGGGCGCACCTCGGAATTCTTCGACTTCTTCGTCTTCGCCATCGCTTCGGTGATCGTCTTTCCGCAGCGGATCTTTCCCTTTGCCGATCCGCTGACCGGGACGCTCTTGTCGTTTGCGCTGCTGGCGCTGGCCTTCATCGCCCGGCCGTTGGGCAGCGTGCTATTCATGAGCATCGACCGCCGCCACGGCCGCGTCACCAAGCTGACGGCGGCGCTGTTCCTGATGGGGACCGCGACCGTCGCCATGGGCCTGATCCCCAGCTATGAGAATGTCGGCGGCTGGGCCGTCGTCATCCTGGCCGTGCTGCGCATCGCCCAGGGACTGGCGCTGGGGGGGGCCTGGGACGGCATGCCCTCGCTTCTGGCGCTGACGGCGCCGCGCAACCGCCGCGGCTTTTACGCCATGGTGTCGCAGCTTGGCGCGCCCATCGGGCTGATCGTCGCCAGCCTGCTTTTCGCCTATCTGGCGGCCAACCTGACGGCGCAGGATTTCCTGGACTGGGGCTGGCGCTATCCGTTCTTCGTCGCCTTCTCGGTCAACGTGGTGGCGCTGTTCGCGCGGCTGCGCATCGTCGCGACCGAGGAATTCGCCGAGCTTTTCGAATCGCGCGAACTCCAGCCGACCCGCATCGGCAAGACCCTGCGCGAGGATGGCGGCGCGATCCTCATCGGCATCTTCGTGCCGCTGGCCAGCTTTGCCATGTTCCACATGGTCACGGTCTATCCGCTGTCCTGGATCTATCTCTACACCAACGAGACGCTGCTCAGCTTCCTGATCATCGAGGCCGTCGCCGCGACCGGCGGGATCGGCGCCATCCTGCTGTCGGGCTGGCTGGCCGACCGCATCGGCCGGCGCAACCTGCTGCTGGTGGGGGCGCTGCTGATCGGCTGCTTCGCCGTATTGGCGCCGCTGCTTCTGTCGGCGGGCAAGACCGGCGAGCTGGTCTACATGATCGTCGGGTTCTTCATCCTCGGCCTCAGCTTCGGGCAAAGTTCCGGCGCGGTCGCCTCGCTGTTCGAGGCGCGCAACCGCTATACCGGCTCGGCCATCGTCTCGGACCTGGCCTGGATGTTCGGCGCCGGTTTCGCGCCGCTGACGGCGCTGTTGCTTTCGACCTGGCTGGGGCTGTCGGCGGCGGGGCTTTACCTGCTTTCGGGCGCGATCTGCTCGACCGTCGCCATCCTGTTCTCGGGCAAGCTGGAGTTCCGCGCCGTCGAACGCTAGGCCCCCGTCTCCTCCCGTCCCCTCTCTCTCGCACGAGGCGCCGCGCGGCAAGGCTGTTGTGAAACGCCCGCGCTTAGGCTTATCAAGGTATTGCGAGCAGGAGGAACGCCGGATTGGCGCCCGGCCCGGCCCCGCAAGGGCAGCGCCGGGCGCGGTGACGATGTTGGGAGGGGGCGAGAGGTCCATGCGTGATTCCTCTGAGGCGACGGTTTGGCTCGCGCGGACGATGCGGCGGGGGGGCCGGCGGTGACGGCCGGCGACCGGGCGCTGCGCCACGAGCAGCGCGAGATGGTGACGCTGGTCACCGCGCGGGTGCGCGACGCCATCCTGCGCAAGCCGCATTTCGTCGATGCCGATACCGACCTGCTGACGCTGTGCGCCGAGCTGGCGGCGCGCGGCATCACCGATGCGCTGGTGCGCGACGGCGACAGGCTGGGCATCTTCACCACGACCAATCTGGTGCAGGCGATCCTGCGCGACGTGCCGCCCGCCACGCTGAAGGTGCGCGACTTCACCAGCTTCACGCCCTGGTCGGTCTCGATCGACGACGATCTCTACGACGCGATGATGCTGATGCTGCGCCACCGCATCCACCGCGTGCTGGTGCGCGAGGGCGAGGCGGTGGTCGGCATCCTCAGCCAGATGGACCTGATGGGCTTTCTGGCCAACCAGTCGCATCTGATCTCGGCCGAGATCGCCCGGGCGATGAGCCCGGCCGAGCTGGCCCGGCCCGCCGCCCAGGTCGAGGCGCTGATCCGCGTGTTGCATGAGGACGGCGTGCGCATCGAGGTCATCGCCGGGCTGGTCGGGGCGCTGAACCGGCAGATCTTTCGCCGGCTGTGGCAGATGCTGGCGCCGCAGGCCCTGCGCGAGAACAGCTGCCTGATCGTCATGGGCAGCGAGGGCCGGTCCGAGCAGATCATCCGCACCGATCAGGACAATGCGCTGATCCTGCGCGACGGCTTCGCCTTCGACGGGCTCGACCGGGTGACACAGGCCTTCACCGAGGCGCTGATCTCCTTCGGCTATCCGCCCTGTCCCGGCGGCATCATGCTGAGCCGGCCGCTGTGGTGCCAGAGCGTGCAGGCCTTCGGCGACACGCTGCGCGACTGGATCCATGGCGACGACCCCGAGGGGCCGATGAACCTGGCGATCTTTCTGGACGCGGCCGCTGTTGCCGGGGACGAAAGCCTGCTGGCCGCCTTGCGGGACCGGCTGCGGCGCATGCTGACCGGCAGCGACAGCTTTTATGCCCGTTTCGCCGCCGCGATCCGGCAGTTCGACCGCGGGGCCGAGGGCGGCTGGTGGCGTCGCCTGCCCGGCATGCGCGGTCCCGAAGCGGCCGAGATCGACCTGAAGAAGCTGGGCATATTCCCGGTCGTGCATGGCACCCGTGCCCTGGCGCTGGAATATGGCATCGCCGCGCCCGGGACCCGCGCCCGCTTGCAGGCGCTGGCCGGGGCGGGGCGCCTCGATGCCGGCCTGGCCCGCGACCTGACCGATGCGCTGCATTGCATGATGGCGCTGAAGCTGGACGGCAACCTTGCCCAGATCGCCCGCGGACAGGCGCCCGACAACAGCATCCGCCCGACCGAGCTGGGCCGGCTGGACCGCCAGGCCCTGCGCGATTCGCTGAACATCGTGCGCGACTTCAAGCAATGGCTGGGCCAGCATTACCGGCTGGACCTGCTATGAGGCGGCGCGACGGACCATCGGCGCAGGTGCTGCTGGCGCTGTGCGGCGCCGGCTTCCTGCTGTTCAACTTTCCCTTGCTGCTGATCTGGGACCAGCCGCTGACGGTGCTTGGCCTGCCGCTTCTGCCGGTGGCGCTGTTCGCGATCTGGGCGGGGCTGATCCTGGCGCTGGCCTGGGTCAGCGTGCCGCGCAGCGGGCGGGGCACCAGGGAAGCCGAGGAGGACAAGGACGGATGATCCCGCCCGGCCTCGTCCTTGCGGTCTCCTTCGGCTATCTGCTGCTGCTGGTGGCGGTGGCGGCGCATGGCGACCGCCGCGCCGATCAGGGGCGCTCGCTGATCGACAGCAGCCTGGTCTATGCGCTGTCCTGGGGGGTCTATTGCTCGGCCTGGACCTATTTCGGCAGCGTCGGCCGCGCGGCTTCGGGCGGGGTGTGGTTCCTGCCGATCTATCTGGGGCCGATGCTGGCCATGCTGCTGGCCTGGCTGGTGCTGCGCAAGATGGTGCGGATCGCGCGCAGCTACCGCATCACCTCGATCGCGGATTTCATCGCCAGCCGCTATGGCAAGAGCCCGCTGCTGGCGGCGCTGGTGACGCTGATCACCGTGGTCGGCATCCTGCCCTATATCGCCTTGCAGCTGAAGGCGGTCTCCGCCGGCTATGAGGCGCTGACCGGCGGACTGGGCCAGTCCGATGCCGCCTGGTGGCGCGACGGCACGCTTTACATGGCGCTGTCGCTGGCCGGTTTCGCCGTGGTCTTCGGCACCCGGCACCTCGACCTGTCCGAGCGGCACGAGGGCATGGTCGCCGCCATCGCCTTTGAATCCGCGGTCAAGCTTGCGGCCTTTCTGGCGGTCGGGGTTTTCGTCACCTACGGGCTTTTCGGCGGCATGGGCGACATCTGGGCGCGCGCGCAGGCCCAGCCCGACATCGCCGGCCTCCTGCGCCTGGGCGGGCAGGGGTTCGAGGGCTTCCAGGGCGCGCAATGGTTCGCGCTGACCCTGCTGTCCATGCTCTCGGTGCTGATGCTGCCGCGCCAGTTCCAGATGATGGTGGTCGAATGCGTGAACGAGCGGCATATCCTGCGCGCCTCATGGCTGTTTCCGGCCTATCTGCTGCTCATCAACATCTTCGTGCTGCCCATCGCCATCGGCGGCATGCTGATCTTTGGCGACGGCGGGGCGGGGGCGGAAAGCTACGTCCTGACGCTGCCCTTGTCGCAGGGGGCGGAATGGCTGGCGCTGCTGGCCTATCTGGGCGGGCTTTCGGCGGCGACCGGCATGATCATCGTCGAGACCGTCGCGGTCTCGACCATGGTCTGCAACGACCTGGTGATGCCGGCATTGCTGCGCGGCGGCCGCTTTGCCCGCACCGGCGGCGATCTGACCCGGCTTTTGCTGAACATCCGCCGCGCCGCGATCTTCCTGGTGCTGCTGCTCGGCTATCTGTATTTCCGCGTCGCGGGCGAGGCCTATGCGCTGGTCTCGATCGGCCTCATCAGCTTTGCCGCGGTGGCGCAATTCGCCCCGGCGCTGCTGGGCGGCATGTATTGGCGCGGCGCGACGCGGGTGGGCGCGCTTGGCGGGCTGATCGGCGGCTCGCTGGTCTGGGCCTATACGCTGATGCTGCCGTCGCTGGCGCGGTCGGGCTGGATCGGGGCGGGCTTCCTCGACGGCCCCTTCGGCCTGGCCTTCCTGGCCCCGCAACACCTGTTCGGGCTGACCGGCTTTGACGAGCTGACCCATTCGCTGTTCTGGAGCCTGACGGTCAATATCGGGCTTTACGTCGGCCTGTCGCTCAGGGGCCGCGCCTCGGCGCGCGAGGCCAGCCAGGCGCTGCTGTTCGTCGAGGTGTTCGAACGCGGAGAGGCGCAGCCGGTGTTCTGGCGCGGCCGGGCGCGGCTCGAGGATCTGCGCCGGCTTGCGGGCCGCTTCCTGGGCGCGGCGCGGGCCGAGGCGCTGTTTCGCGACCATGCGCGCGAAACCGGGACCGCGCTGGACAGCCTGACCGCCGATGCCCGGCTGGTGGACCGGGTCGAGCGCCAGATCGCCGGCGCCATCGGCACCGCCTCGGCCCGGGTCATGGTCGAATCGGCGGCGCAGGAGGAACCGCTGAGCCTGGGCGACGTGCTGGAGATCATCGACGAGGCGTCGCAGGTGCGCACCTATGCCCGCGAGCTGGAGGAGGCCACGGTCGAGCTGCGCGCCGCCAATGAAAAGCTGAAAAGCCTCGACCAGCTCAAGGACGACTTCATGTCCTCGGTCACGCATGAGCTGCGCACGCCGCTGACCTCGATCCGGGCGCTGACCGAGCTGATGCTGGACACGCCCGACATCGCGCCGCATGAGCGCGAGGAGTTCCTGAACATCATCCTGTCGGAAAGCGAAAGGCTGAGCCGGCTGGTCAACCAGGTGCTGGACCTTGCCAAGATCGAATCCGGCATGGCGGAATGGCACAATACCGACGTGGACCTGAAGGCGCTGATCGTCGCGGCCCTGCGCTCGACCGCCGAACTGTTCCGCGAACGCGGGGCCGAGGTGGCGCTGGACCTGCCCGACCGGGTACCGGCGGTGCTGGCCGATCCCGACCGGCTGACGCAGGTGCTGGTCAACCTGCTGTCGAATGCCGCGAAATTCGTCCCCGAGGGCCGCGGCCGGGTCGAGGTGGCGCTGCGCCACCGGGGCGACGAACTGGTGGTCACGGTCCGCGACAACGGCCCCGGCGTCCCGCCCGAGGACCAGGCCACGGTGTTCGAGAAGTTCCGGCAGGGCGGCGAGGCCGGAAACCGTCCGCCCGGCACCGGGCTCGGGCTTCCGATCAGCCGGCAGATCGTGGTTAATCTGGGGGGCAGGATGTGGCTGGACAGCCAGCCGGGGCAGGGCGCGTGCTTCGCCTTCAGCCTGCCGCTTCGCAGCAAGGGAGGGTCCGATGACGGAGAGGGTGCTGATCGCGGATGACGAGCCGAACATCGTCGTCTCGCTGTCCTTCATGCTGAAACGCGAGGGTTACGAGGTGCTGGTCGCGCCCGACGGCACGCAGGCGCTGGCGATGATCCGCGGCGAGCGGCCGCGGCTGGTGCTGCTGGATGCGGCCATGCCGGGCATGAGCGGCTTCGAGGTCTGCGAGGCGGTGCGCGCCGACCCCGACCTTTCCGGCATCCGCATCCTGATGCTGACCGCCAAGGGCCGCGACACCGACATCGCCCGCGGCATGGGCGCGGGCGCCGATGCCTATGTGACGAAACCCTTCTCGACCCGCGATCTGATCGTGCGCATCCGCGAGATGCTGGCATGAAGCCCGGCCCGCGCCGCCTGCTGCTTGTCGCCGCGCCGGGGCTGGCGCTGATGTTCTGGGCGCTTGGCGGTGCGGCGCTGTTCCATGCCTCGCTGCCGGTGGGGCAGGGCGCCGGGCTGGTCTCGGCGCTTGGCCCCGCGCTGCAAGCCAGCGGTGCGATCCTGTTCGGCTGGTGGCTGGCCGGGGCGGCGCTGGCGGGCTGGTGGGCGGCGCGGCTTCATGCCCGCCATGTCGAAGCCCCGGCGCGGCTGGCCGATGCGGCGCGGCTCTTGGCCGACAATGCCGATGCGCCGCGGCTGGAGACGGCCGGTCCGGCCGCCCTTGCCGCGCTGGCCGAGGCGGCGAACCGGCTGGCCGATCAGCGCCAGACCCTGCAAACCGACATGGCCCGGCTGGTGGCCGAGGCGCAGCAGAAGGTGGCGCAGGAACGCGACCAGCTTGGCGCGCTGATGGCCGAGCTGCGCCAAAGCGTGGTGGTCTGCAATCTCGACGGCCGCATCCTGCTTTACAACGACCACGCCCGCAGCCTGTTCCACCGCGTCTCGGGCGGGCAGATCGGCGGCGGGGCCGAGGTGATCGGGCTTGGCCGCTCGATCCATGCGGTGATCGACCGCGCCCTGATCGAGCATGCGCGCGAGACGGTGGACCGCCATATCGCGCGGGGCGAGGCCGCCGTTTCGGCGCAATTCGTCACCAGCACCGCCACGGGCAGCCTGCTGCATGTCGTGCTGGCGCCGGTGCGGCCGCAGGCCGGCGCGATCAGCGGCTATGTGCTGCTTCTGGACGACATCACCCAGGATTATGCCGCCCAGTCCCGCCGCGACCGCCGCCTGACCGAGCTGACCGAGGCCAGCCGCGCCTCGCTGGCCAATATGGGCGCGGCGCTGGACATGCTGGACTATCCCGACCTGGAGCCGGCCGAGCGCGACGGTTTCCATGCCATCGTCCGCGACGAGGTGGCGGCCATGGGCCAGCGTCTGGCGGCGCTGACGGCGGATGCCTCGCAAGAGATCCTGACCCGCTGGCCGCTGCAAGAGATGCTGGGCGACGACCTCTTGGCGGCCGCGGCGCAGCATGTGCTGGCGCAGACCGGGCGGGTGGCCAAGGTCGAGAACGCCGATGAGGAACTCTGGCTGCGGCTGGACAGTTTTTCGCTGATCCAGGCGCTTGGCGCGCTGGCGGGACAGTTGGTGGGGCCGCAGGGCATGCCCTCGCTGACCCTGCGGCTGGCGCCGGCCGCGACGCCGGGCTGGGCGCATCTGGATCTGGTCTGGCCGCTTGATCCGGCCGCGGGTGGCGATACCGGGGTGCAGGGCGCCGCCCGCGACATCGCCGAACGGCACGGCGGCGAATTGTGGCTGGAACAGGACCGGCCGGCCGGCCTGTCCTTCTTTCGCTTCCTGCTGCCCACCGCGGCGGCCGGACCCGAGCTCGAGGCGCTGGAGGCGCGGCCGGAATTCTATGATTTCGACCTGTTCGCGGCCAGCGATTCCAGCCGCTCGCTGGACGACCAGCCGCTGGAGCGGCTGAGCTATACCGTCTTCGACACCGAGACGACCGGCCTGAACCCCGCGCAGGGCGACGAGATCATCCAGATCGGCGCGCTGCGCATCCTGAACGGCAAGCTTCTGCGCGGCGAACGCTTCGACCAGCTGGTCGATCCGGGCCGCGAGATCCCGCCCGAATCCATCCCCTATCACGGCATCCACCCCGAGATGGTGCAGGGCCAGCCCCGCATCGCCGAGGTGCTGCCGGCATTCCACGCCTATGCCTCGGACACGGTTCTGGTCGGCCATAACGTCGCCTTCGACATGCGCTTCCTGCAATTGAAGGAGGCGGCGACCGGGCTGCGCTTCGACCAGCCGGTGCTGGACACGCTGCTTCTGGCCAGCATCGCCCAGCCGCACGAGCCCTCGCATTCGCTGGAGGCCATCGCCGCGCGGTTGGGGGTCGAGATCACCCAGCGCCACAATGCGCTGAGCGATGCGCTGGTGACGGCCGAGGTGTTCCTGCGCCTCCTGCCGCTGCTCAAGGCCCGCGGCGTCGTCACGCTGGGCCAGGCGCGCGAGGCGGCCGAGCATTCCTATTACGCCCGGCTGCGCTATTGACGGGCAGGGGGTCACAGCGCGCCGAGATTGCAGAACGGTGTCTCGGCCGCGCTGTCGTCCACGCCGGCATTGTCGGTCACCACCCGGCGTTGCCCCCGGCGTCGAAGGCCTGCCCCTCGGCCCCGTCCGCCACATAGCCATGGGCCAGAGCGCGCCGGTCCGGGATCGGGGCGCGGGCTTTCTCCTTGGCGACGACCGGCAGCCCGTTCCGGCTGCGCGGCGCACCCGTCCGGACAGGAAAGCCTCGTTCCGGGGGACGGAGCGGCGCGTGCCTCGGGTCGAGGTCGGACGGTTTCGCCAAGGCCGGACCAGGCAACGGGCAATCGGTGAGTTTGTTGTGCCGCTGCTCTATCGCCTGCCGCGCGGGCCGCATGTGCGCCCGCGCACGGTCCTGCGAAAAAATCGCCGCCGCGCCGGGATGGCCGGGATTGATTGCCTGTCAAAATAATTTGTATTACAAACTATTTTGACATACATGTATCGGCATGACGATTCATCCGACCTCTGCGCGCGACCGTTTCGGCCGCTATTTCGTGACGCTCGGCCGCCAGTGGCGGCGGGCCGTCGAACAGGCCCTGGCCCCGGCCGGGCTGACCGATGCGACCTGGGCGCCGCTCATCCATCTGGCCGAGGGCGGCGACGACATTAGCCAGACCGAGCTTGCCGCAAGGCTGGCGCTGGACGGCTCGACGCTGGTGCGGCTGCTGGATCTGCTGGAGGGCCGTGGCCTGGTCCAGCGCCGGCCCGACCCGGCCGACCGCCGCGCCCGCCGCATCCTGCTGACCGCCGCCGGCCGGGACGAGGTGGCGCGCCTGCGCCGGATGCTGGACCGGATCGAGGCCGAGCTGCTGGCCGATCTGGACGATGCCGCGCTGGACGAGATGCTGCGCCACCTGTCCCGCATCGAGGCGCGCATCGCCGACAGGCTGGCAGGCGGACAGGCATGAGCGCGGCTTGGCTGCTGCGGCGCGGCTTCGACGGGGGCAGGCTGCGCTTTGCCACCCGCACGGCGCTGGCCTGCTGCCTTGCGGTCCTGATCGCCTGGGCCATGGGGCTGGAGCATCCGCAATGGTCCGGCATGTCGGTCTGGGCGGCGGCGCAGCCCTTGCGCGGGCAATTGCTCGAAAAGGCCTTCTTCCGCTTCGCCGGCACGCTGGTCGGCACGGTGGCGGGGGTGCTGCTGGTGCTGGGGGCGCCGCTGCATCCGGGGGTCCTGGTGCTGGGGCTGGCGCTCTGGGTCGGGCTGTGCACCTGGGCCGGCAATCTCCAGCGCGGCTTTGTCGCCTATGGCACGGTGCTGGCGGGCTATTCGGCCGCCATGGTGGCGCTGCTGGATACGGCGCATCCCGACCGGGTGCTGCATCTGGGCGCCGACCGGCTGGCGACGGTGCTGACCGGGGTCGTGGTGGCGACGCTGGCCGGCTATTTCCTTGCCGGGCAGGGCGGTGTCGCCGATCTGCGCGCCCGCATCGGCGGCCTGCTGGCCGATCTGCTGCGCCATCTGGCCGGAACGGCGCCGGCCGAGGGCCCGGCGCTGTTGTCGCGCATCGCCGCGCTGGAGGAGGACCTCGATCCCCATGCCGCCGGTTCGCTGCGCTCGCGGCGCGAGGTGCGGGCCAGCCGGGCGGTGCTGCTGGCCGCCATGCCGCTGCTGCTGCGGGCCGAGGGCGCGGCGCCGGTGCCGCCGCCGCTGGCGCTGCGGCTGGCCGATGCGGCGGGAGCGCTGGATCGCGGCGATGCGGCGGCCGCCTGCCGCATCCTCGCCACCGCGATGCCCGAGGGCGATGACGACCTGTGCCGGCTGGTGCAGGCGCTGGCCCAAGCGCTGCGCGGCTGGGACGCGCCTGCCGTCCCGCCGGCTGCGGCGCCGCCGGCGGTGCTGCATCGCGACTGGATCGGCGCGCGCGAGGCCGGGCTGCGGGCCGGCGGGGCGATGCTGCTGTTCGGCCTGATCTGGCTGGCCACCGGCTGGAGCTTCGGCCCGTTCATGCTGCTGGGCCTGTCGGTGATGATCTCGCTGTTCTCGACCTTCGAGAACCCGGTCCAGATGATGCGCCATGTCAGCGCCGGGCAGGCGCTCGGCATGGTGGCGGCGATCCTGTGCCACTGGCTGCTCTGGCCCCTTGCCCGGTCCGAATTGCAGCAGATCCTGATGCTGGCGCCCTTCCTGATGCTGGCGCCGCTCTTGGCGGGACATCGCCGGACCATGCTGGCCGCCACGGATTACAGCATGATCCTGCTGCTGATGTCGCAGCCGCATCTGCCGCTGCAAGAGGGATTGCCGGACCTGCTGCTGAAGGGGCTGGCGGTCCTGGCCGCGCCGCTGACGGCCTGGGCCGGCTATCTGCTGGTCTATCCGGTCAGCCTGCAACGCCGGCAGCGGCACCTGGTGCAGATGATGCTGCGCGATCTGGCCGCGATCGCCGGCAACCCGGATGCGCTGGCGCGTCGCCGGGTCTGGCAGGCGCGGCTGTATCACCGCGCGCTGCGGCTGGTGCGGCTCTCCGAGCGGCTGGCGGGTGCCCGCGACCGGGCGCTGGCGCAGAGCCTTGCCATCCTGACCCTGGCCCATGCCGCGATGCGCTGCCACGCGCTGCTGGCCGCGCCCGACACGCCGGACCCGACCCGACGCGCGGCGGGGCTGGCCCGGCGGCGGCTGGCGCGCATCGCCCGCGACGCCGGCTGCGCCGGCCGCAGCCTCGACCGGCTGGCGCGGCGTCTGGAGGGGGCAGAGGCGCAGGCCATCCGGCAGGCGGCCTGCGGCTTGCGGCAGGTGGCGCCGGCCGTCTGACCGCGCGGCTCAGGCGGCGCGGGGCCGGGCCATCGCCATGGCCTGTTCGATCACCGCGCGCTCGCCGATATGGTTGGCCAGCAGCAGGGCGAATTTCGCCCAGAGTTTCAGGCTCTCGGCCTCGGACAGCCCGTCATGCATGGCGACCAGTTGCTCATACAGGTCGTCATGGCCGGTCAGGTTCGGGGCAAGGTTCAGTGCAGGCATGGCTTTCCTCCCTTGGCGCGCAGCAGGGCGGCCTCGACATCGGCGGGGCCGGCGGCCTTCCAGCGTGCCGCGACATATTGATCCGGGCGGACCAGGCAGGCGGCGCCCGGCGGCAGGGCAAGGCGCTCGGCGGCAAGGCCCTCGATCTCGACCAGCCGCACGCCCTGCGGCAGGGCATGCGGCCAGCCGCGCGCCAGCAGCACGAAATCGCCGCCCAGCCGCTCCAGCAGCCAGCCCCCGCCCAGCGGCGCGTCGAGCACCGGGGCACCCGGCGCCACGCCGCCTTCCCAGTCGTCGCGGTCGGGCGTGGAGAGCGGGCTTGCCGGATAGCTGACCGGCGTGGACAGCCGCCCCGAATTCACGAAGGGCCGCGCGAAGGCGTGGTCCCGCGCCAGTTCCAGCACCGCGTCGCGCAGGGCCTGGCTCGCCGCGGATTTCGGCGTCAGGAAATCGGTCGAGCGCGTCGAGTTCAGGATGTTCTCGTCCGCCGTGGCGATGGCCTCGTGGTCATAGGTCTCGATCAGCGCTTCATCCGCCTCGCCGCGCAGCACCAGGTCCAGCTTCCAGCCCAGGTTGTCGATATCGGCGAGGCCGCCATTGCAGCCCCGCGCCCCGAAGGGCGAGACCAGATGCGCGGCATCGCCGGCAAAGATCACCCTGCCGTGCACGAACCGCGCCATGCGGCGGCACTGGAAGGTATAGACCGAATACCATTCGCGCTCGAACGCGATCTCCTCGCCCAGCATGGCGCGGATGAAGGGCTCGACATTCTCGGGCCGCGTCGCCGCCTCGCGGTCGATGTTCCAGCCCAGCTGGAAGTCCAGCCGCCAGACATCGTCGGGCTGGCGGTGCATCAGCGCCGATTTGCCGGGGTTGAAGGGCGGGTCGAACCAGAACCAGCGTTCGGGCGGCATCTCGTGCTTCATGCGGATGTCGGCGATCAGGAAATTGTCCTCGAACACCCGGCCCTCGAAATCCAGGCCCATCGCTTCGCGCACCGTCGAGCGCGCGCCGTCGCAGGCGATCAGCCATTCCGCGTGCAGGCGGTAATCGCCCGCCGCGGTCGAGACCGCCAGTTCCACCCCGCCGTTGCGGGCCGAGACCGCCTCGACCCGGTGGCCCCAGCGGATCTGGACATTGGGCAGGGCGGACAGGCCGTCCAGCAGATAGTCCTCGATGTAATATTGCTGGATGTTGATGAAGCCGGGCCGCTTCTGGTCCTTCACCGGCAGCATGTCGAACCGATAGACCGGCCTGTCGCCCGCGCCCCAGAACACCTTGCCGACATTCCAGGTCACGCCCTTTCCGACCGCCCGGTCGCCGACGCCCAGCCGGTCCAGGATGTCGAGCGACCGCTTGGAAAAGCAGATCGCCTTGGAACAATGCGCGACGAAGTCCAGCCGGTTCAGCACCGTCACCTCATGCCCGCGCCGGCCCAGGTCCAGCGCCATGGCCAGGCCCACCGGCCCGGCGCCGACGATGGCGATGCGGGCGCTGTCCTGCGCCATGGCCGGGGCCGGGGTGGCGCCGATCTCCCTATAGACGGGGATGCCCTGAACGTTTGCCATGATCGTCCTCCTCCCGCCTGCGGTCAGTCCTGCAACTGCGCCCAGACCTCGCGGTCGCGCTCGGCCGTCCAGATGCGGGGATGCTCGATGCCGTCATATTCGTCCCAGAGCCGCTGCACGTCGAAGGGCAGGCAATGCTCGAAGATCGGCCAGGCGCCGAATTCGGGCGCCAGCGCGTCGCGCGTGGCCTCGAAGGCCTGTTTCAGCGCGCCGCCGGCCTTGTGGACGCGGCCGACATTCTCGATCATCCCGTTCAGGAACTTGCGGGTCTGCTCCACCGCCGCATCGGTTTCCGCCACGCCCCGCGCCACCGCGCCGCGCCCGCCGATCAGGTTCTCGGCGCGATAGGCCTTCACATTGTCCAGCGTCTGGCCGGCCCAGTCGAAGTGATAGGCGTCGCCGGTGTAAAGCGCGGCCTTGGCCTCGACCAGGTCGCCGGCATAGAGCGTCCGGCTCTTGTCATGCCAGACCACGATGTCGCCGCCGGTATGGCCGCGGCCCAGGAAGCGCAGCTCCAGCCGGCCGCGGTCGCCGCCCAGCTCGATGTCGTATTCGCGCGCAAAGGTGATGCTGGGCCAGGTCAGGCCGGGCACCTCCTCGGCGTTCTTGGCCAGGCGCGGCATGCGGCCGAATTCGCTTTTCCAGTCCTGCTTGCCGCGTTCGGCCACCAGATCGCGCGAGGCCTCGGACATGATGATGTCGCCCGCCCCGAAGGCGCTGGCGCCAAGCACGCGCACGGCGTGGTAATGCGTCAGCACCAGATAGCGCACCGGCTTGTCGGTCTGCCCGCGCAGGATCCTTAGCCAGTCGCGCGAGGCGGAGGGCGTGGCGCGCGATTCGATGGCGACGACGAAATCCTCGCCCTCGACCGCGCCCACGTTCGGATCGCCCTCGGCGGTCAGCGCATAGACGCCATCGCCCAGGATCTCCAGCGTGTCGGTTTTGGTCGCCGTGTCGGCCGACGAGGCAAACGGCTTGGTCATGTTTCTCTCTCCCGTGATTTTCGGCTAGAATGCGGTCGGGATCATTTCTAATGAAACGATCTCGGCCCGTCTGTCGGCAGGTCTAATGACATCCTGCGGGGAGGCAGCCGGCCCCGCTGCCGGAGGAAAAAGGATGTGCTCGGTCGGCTTGATCGATCCCGACCTGGCCGCGAGCCTGCTTGAGGCGCGCGATCAGGGCCTGTTCGCTACGCGGCTGCTGGAGCTTGCCCATTCAAGCTCGGGCGTCGAGGAGCTTTTCGCCTATCGCATTGATTCCGGGGCGCCGCGGGTGCTGGCTTCGACCAGCGGGCTGGGCGACGTGGCCGAGCGCGCCGGCGCCTATGCCCGGCGCTTTCACCGCAGCGACCCGGCGGCCCTGGCGCGGATCACGGCGGCGCCAAACAGCGGCTTCGTCTGCCGGGTGCCCGCCGCCGCGATCGAGCTGGGCGAATATCGCAAGCTCTGCTTCGAGCGCCCGCGATTCGTCGAGAAGATCTGCTTCGGCTGGCGCAAGGCGGATCACGCCGTGGTCGTGACCTTCTATCAGCGCCATGGCGATGCCGAGCCGGACATGGCCCGGCTGGGCGCGCTGGCGCAGCTTGCCATCACCGGGCTGACGCGGCTGTCGCAGGACACGCCGCCGCTGCTCCAGCAGGTGCGCGACCGGCTGGCCCAGGCTTATCCGAGCCTGACCGCGCGCGAACGCGAGGTCTGCGCCCGCACCCTGACCGGCCAGACCGCCCGCCAGATCGGCGAGGCACTGGCGCTGAGCGTCGGCACCGTGCTGACCTATCGCCAGCGCGCCTATCAAAAGCTGGGCATGAGCAAGTCGAACGACCTGCTGGCCGCCGTGATGGCGTGACTTGTCCATAGGGCTGTGGACAGACAGCGGCATTTCCAGAGGGCAGTTTCATTGCATTTGAAACGAATCTCTGGGAGGAGTTCACTTGTCCAAGCCCCCACGTCCCTGGGCGCGCGTGCTGCTGGCCGCGGTCCTGTTCCTGCCCACGCCGATCGTCGCCGCCCGCCCGGCGCTGGCCGGCTTTCTGGCCGATGACTGGCTGGGCGTCCCTGCCGCGGTGCTGGCGATTCCGGCCTATCTGCTGCTGTTCATCCTGATCGCGCAGTCGAATTCGGGCTTCAGCGCCCGGATGGAGGGCTGACATGTCGGCGAGCATTCTCAGCTTCTTCGCCACCATCGCCGTGACGCTGGCCATCACCGTCTGGGCCGGGCGGCGCGGCCAGAGCAAGGCCGCGCTCTATACCGCCGGCGGCGAGATCAGCGGCGGCCAGAACGGCCTTGCCATCGCCGGCGACTTCCTGTCGGCCACCACGTTGCTGGGCACCACGGCGCTGTTCTATGCCAAGGGCGCCGATACGGCGCTTTACTACATCTGCCCGTTGGTCGGCTTTGCGCTGATGCTGCTTCTGATCGCCGGGCCGCTGCGCCGGCTGGGGCGCTTCACCATCGGCGACGTCATGGTCGCCCGGCTGGGGGACGAGCGGATGCGGCTGTTCGCGGCGGCCAGCTCCATCGTCATCGCGCTGATCTACCTGATCGCGCAGATGGTCGGGGCGGGCACGCTGATCTCGGTGCTGTTCGGGCTCAGCTTCACCGCCGCCGTGCTGACCATGGGCGGGCTGGTCACGATCTATGTGGCCTTCGGCGGCATGCTGGCCGCGACCTGGGTGCAGATCGTCAAGGCGGTGCTGCTGGTCGCCTCGGTCGCGGGGATGAGCCTGCTGGTGCTGGGCCAGACCGGCGGGCCGGCGGCGCTTTACGACCGGGTGGCCGGGCTGCATCCGCTGGGCGCCCATGTCTTCGACGCCGGCGGGTTCCAGATGGACATGTTCTCGGCCCTGTCCTTCGCGGTCGGCCAGTCGCTGGGCATCCTGGGCCTGCCGCATCTGCTGATCCGCTTTTTCACCGTCCCGGACGAGGCGGCGGCGCGCAAGTCCATCGTGGTCGCGGTCTGGATCATCGGCGCGGTGTTCATGCTGCTTTTCGCCATCGTCGGCCCGGGCGCCATCGCGCTGGTGATGGGCGATCCGGCCTATCAGGCGGCGGATGGCAGCGGCATCATCGGCGGCGGCAACATGGCGGTGCTGCACCTGGCCACGGCGCTTGGCGGCCAGCCGCTCTATGGCATCATGGCGGGCATCGCCTTCGCCACCATCCTGGCGGTGGTGGCCGGGCTGACCATTTCGGCGGCCTCGGCCAGCTCGCACGACCTGGCCAACACCTTGCGCGGCCAGCCGCTGCCCGACCGGACCGAAGTCGCGGTCTTTCGCCTGGCCACGGTGGCGATCTCGGTCGCGGCCATGCTGCTGGCGATCCTGTTCCAGCACGAGAACGTCGCCTTCCTCGCGGCGCTGGTCTTTGCCATCGCGGCCTCGACCAATTTCCCGGTGCTGATCCTGGCGCTCTACTGGAACCGCACCACGGCGGCCGGCGCGATGGCGGGCGGCTTTGCCGGGCTGGTCGGCTCGGTGGTGCTGATCGTGCTGGGCCCCTCGGTCTGGGTCAAGATCCTCGGCCATGCCGCGCCGGTCTTCCCCTCGGACTATCCGACGCTGGTGACGGTGCCGCTGGCCTTCGCCGTCGCCATTGCCGTGTCGCTGATGGGGGCGCGCAAGCCGTTGGCCAGTGGGGCCTGATCCTGCGGCCGCAAGACGCCGGGCGGCCGGGGCCTGCGCCCCGGCCGCTTTCCATGTCGGCCCGGCAGCGGGTTTTTTCGCGCGGACCAGGGGGTAGAGCGGTTCCCCGGCGATGCTCGCCCGCCGCGCGGGCCTGTGCAACTCCGGCGCCCGTGCTGCGGCCGATCCGCGCAGGAATGGCCGGAGCGGCCCGTCGGGCTTGATGTCGGGCGCGGCCGCAGGCAGATTGTTTCAACCGCAACATTTTCCGGGCTGTATGATGCGCATTGAAAGTTTCTTTCCCTATCGGCTGGCGGTCGTGGCAGAGGCGTTTTCGCGTCAGCTGGTTGCGGTTTACGGCCGGGAATACGGGCTGTCCCGAGAGGAATGGCGGCTGCTGTTCCTGCTCGAGGATGCGGGGCGGATCGATTCGCTGGCCCTGGCCGGGCGGACCTCGCTGGACAAGGTGCAGGTCAGCCGGGCGGCGGCGCGGCTGGAGCAGAAGGGGCTTATCAGCCGCTCGATCCCGGGATCGGACCGCCGGCTTCGGGAATATGCGATCACGGAATCGGGGCGTGAGCTGTTCCGCCGGGCCTTTGGCGCCGTGGCGGGTCGGGCGGAGGCGGTGCTGCAAGCCATGCCGGCCGAGGACCGGATGGCGCTAGAACGCGGCCTTGCCGCCCTGGACCGGGCCCTTGCCGGCCTGGGCCGGCCCGGCGGGGCGGGCGCCCCGCAGCCGCAGCCACCGGGCGACGGGCGGCAGGGACTCAGCCCGGCCCGGCCCGGATGATCCCGTCCAGCGCCCGGCGCAGCGCCGCGGCATCCCGCCCCAGCTCGGCCAGCAACTCGGCCTGGAAATCCTCGGCGATGCGGCCCAGGCGCGTCATCAGCGCCCGGCCCTCGACCGTCAGCTCCAGCACCACCAGGCGGCGGTCGGCGTCGTTTGCCGATTTGCGCACCCAGCCCGCCTGCTCCAGCCGGGCGGCGGCGCGGCTGACCACCGACTTGTCCAGGTTCACCCGCGCGTTGATGTCGCGCACGCTGACCGCGCCGGAATGGGCCAGATGCGCCAGCACCCGCCATTCGGGAATGCTCAGCCCGGCCTCGGCCGCGTAGCGGGCGGCAAAGCGGCGGCTGAGCTGCGCGGCGGCGACCGACAGGCGATAGGGCAGGAACTGGTCCAGATCGAATGACATGCGCTTCTCCTTGGCCGGCAGAACAGCAGAAAGCCGTTGCGCCTGCAATAAAGATCGGCCGGCCGCAGATCCGCGTTGACATCGTTGCCGATGCAACGTTATATTCGTTGCAACAGCAATGATACCGACCGAGGAGGAGACCGCATGACCAGGCACCAGCTGCCCCGGGGCATGATCCGCGCCACCGGCACCACCGGCACCGTCGAGGGCTACATGCCGGGTTTCGGCAATGATTTCGAAACCGAGGCCCTGCCCGGCGCCCTGCCGCAGGGCCAGAACTCGCCGCAGAAATGCGAATACGGGCTTTATGCCGAGCAGCTCTCCGGCACCGCCTTCACCGCGCCGCGCGGCCAGAACGAGCGCACCTGGTGCTATCGCATCCGGCCCTCGGTCCGCCATACCGGCGATTTCGCGGCGATCGACCTGCCCTATTGGCAGACGGCGCCGAACGTGCTGCCCGACATCGCCAGCCTGGGCCAGTATCGCTGGGACCCGATCCCGCTGCCCGGACCGGAGCAGGACCTGACCTGGCTTACCGGCATGCGGACCATGACCACGGCGGGCGACGTGAACATCCAGATCGGCATGGCCAGCCATGTCTACCTGGTCACCCGCTCGATGCAGGACGAGTATTTCTTTTCCGCCGACAGCGAGCTGCTGGTGGTGCCGCAGGAGGGCCGGCTGCGCTTTTGCACCGAACTGGGCGTCATCGACCTGGAGCCGAAGGAAATCGCCATCATCCCGCGCGGCCTGGTCTATCGCGTCGAGGTGCTGGAGGGCCCCTGCCGCGGCTTCGTCTGCGAGAATTACGGCCAGAAATTCGACCTGCCGAACCGCGGCCCCATCGGCGCCAACTGCCTGGCCAATCCGCGCGACTTCAAATGCCCGGTCGCCGCCTTCGAGGATCGCGAGGCGCGCTCGCGCGTGGTCATCAAGTGGTGCGGCCGGTTCCACGAGACCTGGATCGACCACAGCCCGCTGGACGTGGTGGCCTGGCATGGCAACTATTGCCCCTACAAATACGACCTGCGCACCTATTCGCCGGTGGGCGCGATCCTGTTCGACCATCCCGACCCGTCGATCTTCACCGTGCTGACCGCGCCCTCGGGGCAGGAGGGCACGGCGAATATCGACTTCGTGCTGTTCCGCGAGCGCTGGATGGTGGCCGAGCACAGCTTCCGCCCGCCCTGGTATCACAAGAACATCATGTCCGAGCTGATGGGCAACATCTACGGCATCTACGACGCCAAGCCGCAGGGTTTCGCGCCGGGCGGCATGAGCCTGCACAATTGCATGCTGCCGCACGGCCCGGATCGCGACGCCTTCGAGGGCGCGAGCAATGCCGAGCTGAAGCCCGAGAAGCTGGACGAGACCATGAGCTTCATGTTCGAGACCCGCTTTCCCCAGCACCTGACCGCGTTCGCGGCCCGCGAGGCGCCGATGCAGAAGGAATATATCGAGGTCTGGCAGCAGCTGGAGAAGAAGTTCGACGGAGCCCCGGGCCTCAAGTGAGGCGGCCCAAGGCCGGGGGCCGTCTGCCCCGTTGACCATTGCCCCGTTGACCAATGGCGGACCAGGTGGACGACCCCCGAGGATATTTGCACACGAAAGAAGGAGGCCGGACTTGGCTTTATTGCGGTCCTGGGTGGAAAGCGCCAACACGGCGGACTGCCCCTTTCCCCTGAACAACCTGCCCTATGGCGTGTTCTCGACCGCCGGCGCGGCGCCGCGCTGCGGGGCGGCCATCGGCGAGATGATCGTCGATCTGGCGGAATGCGAGGCCCGCGGGCTGCTGGATGCGGGCGGGGCCTTCTCGCAGCCGCGGCTCAACGATTTCATCGCGCTGGGACGGGCGAAATGGGACGAGGTGCGGTCGCGGCTGACCGCGCTGCTGGCGGAAGGCGCAAGCGCAGACGCCCCGCTGGTCGCCATGGCCGGGGCGGAGCTGCACCTGCCGATCCGGGTGACCGAATACACCGATTTCTATGCGTCGAGGAATCATGCCTTCAATGTCGGCGTGCTGTTTCGCGGCCCCGAGAACGCGCTGCCGCCGCAATGGACGCATATGCCCATCGGCTATAACGGCCGGGCGTCGTCGGTGGTCGTGTCCGGCACGCCGATCCGCCGTCCGATGGGGCAGGTCCGGGGCGAGGCCGGGCCGGAATGGGTGCCCTGCCGCCGGCTGGACCTGGAGCTGGAACTGGGCGCCATCGTCGGCGCCGACAGCCGCATGGGCGAGCGGGTCGGCGTCGAGGATGCCGAGGCGATGATCTTCGGCTATGTGCTGCTGAACGACTGGTCGGCGCGCGACATCCAGGCCTGGGAATACCAGCCGCTGGGCCCGTTCCAGTCCAAGGCGCTCGGCACCACCATCGGCGCCTGGGTGGTGACCCAAGCGGCGCTGGAGCCGTTCCGCTGCGCGGGCGCCGAGCGGGCGAACCCGCTGCTGCCCTATCTGCACGAGCGGCGGCCGGGGCTTTACGACCTGGAGATCGGCTGGACCATGAACGGCCAGGTCATGGGGCGGACGAATTACAACGTCATGTATTACTCCAGCGCCCAGCAACTGGCGCATCACAGCAGTTCCGGCTGCCCGATGCGGGTCGGCGACCTGCTGGGCTCGGGCACCATCTCGGGGCCGGGCCGCGACCAGACCGGGGCGCTTCTGGAGATGACCCAGGGCGGCAAGGTGCCGGTCACGGTCAATGGCGCGTCCCGCACCTTCATCGAGGATGGCGACGAGATCGGGCTGTTCGCGCAGGCGCAAGGCGAGGGCTATCGCATCGGCTTCGGCCCCTGCCTGGGCCGCATCCTGCCGGCCCAGCCATGAGCGCGGCCATGGCCGCAGCGGGCGGCGTCGTGCTGCACGATTACTGGCGCTCCTCGGCCTCCTATCGGGTGCGGATCGCGCTGGCGCTGAAGGGCATCGCCTATCGGCGGGTGGCGGTGGATCTGGTCGCGGGCGAACAGCGCGGCGCGGCGAACCTGCGCGTCAACCCGCAAGGCCTGGTGCCGGCGCTGGAGATCGACGGCCGGGTGCTGACCCAGTCGCTGGCGATCCTGGAATATCTGGAGGAGACCCGGCCCCAGCCGGCGCTGCTGCCCGCCGATTCCGCAGCCCGCGCCCATGTCCGGGCGCTGGCCCTGGCCGTGGCCTGCGAGATCCATCCGCTCTCGAACCTGCGGGTGCTGGACCGGGTCGAGGCGCTGGCCGGGGCCGAGGCGCGCGCCGCCTGGAACCGCGAGAACATCTCTGCCGGGCTGGCGGCCATCGAGGCGCTGCTGGACCATCCGGGCTTTGCCGGCCGCTTCTGCCATGGCGACCGGCCCGGCATGGCCGATTGCGTGCTGATCCCGCAGCTTTACAATGCCAGCCGCTGGGGGGTGGAGTTTCAGGATCTAGCTCGCGTTTCGGCGGTGGCGCGCGCCTGCCGCGACCTGCCCGCCTTTCGCGCCGCGCTGCCCGAGACCGTCGCGCCAGAGCCGGCCCGGGGCTGACTGCGGCGACCGGTCGCGGCCGCAGCCGGGGCATTGCCGGCCCGGGTGTTGATCGGCGCGGCGCGGTCGGGCAACATCGGCGGACCCCGCGCGCCCCGCCAGCCGATCGGGTCTGCCTGCCGGGCACCGCCACGGAGATGACATGGAGAAAAGGACCGAGTTCCACATCTGGTATTGGATCCTGGCCTTTCTGGCCGTGATCCTGATCCAGGACCTGGTGTCCGGTGCGCGCGACATCGCGCCGATCAGCTACAGCCAGTTCGAGACCTATCTGGAACAGGGCCGCATCTCGTCGGTGGCGGTGGGCGGCGACCGGATCACCGGCAGCTTCAGCACGCCGGTCGATGGCCGCAGCCAGTTCGTGACCACCCTGGTCGATCCGGCGGTCCTGGCGCGCATCGACCAGGCCGGGGTCGAGATCAGCGGCGTGCCGCAGAACACCTGGCTCGGCACGCTGCTGTCCTGGGTGGTGCCGGTGGTGCTGTTCCTGGCGCTGTGGATGTTCGTGTTCCGCAAGTTTGCCGAGCGCCAGGGCCTGGGTGGCTTCATGCAGGTCGGCAAGAGCCGGGCCAAGGTCTATATGGAAAAGGAAACCGGCGTGACCTTTGCCGATGTGGCCGGGGTGGACGAGGCCAAGGCCGAGCTTGAGGAGATCATCGCCTTCCTGCGCGACCCCGAGGGCTATGGCCGCCTTGGCGCGCGCATTCCCAAGGGCGTGCTGCTGGTCGGCCCGCCCGGCACCGGCAAGACGCTGCTGGCGCGGGCCGTGGCGGGCGAGGCCGGCGTGACCTTCCTGTCGATCTCGGGCTCGGAATTCGTCGAGCTGTTCGTCGGCGTCGGCGCCGCCCGGGTGCGCGACCTGTTCGAGCAGGCCCGCAAGAGCGCCCCGGCCATCATCTTCATCGACGAGCTTGATGCGCTTGGCCGCGCCCGCAACTCGGGCCAGTTCACCGGCGGCAATGACGAGCGCGAGCAGACGCTGAACCAGCTGCTGTCCGAGCTGGACGGCTTCGACCCTTCGTCGGGCGTGGTGCTGCTGGCCGCGACCAACCGGCCCGAAATCCTGGACCCCGCGCTGTTGCGCGCCGGCCGCTTCGACCGGCAGGTGCTGGTGGACAAGCCCGACAAGAAGGGCCGCATCGACATCCTGAAGGTGCATATGAAAAAGGTGCGGCTGGCCCCGGATGTCGCGATCGAGCAGGTGGCGGCTCTGACCCCGGGCTTTTCCGGCGCCGACCTGGCCAATCTGGTGAACGAGGCGGCGCTGCTGGCCACCCGGCGCAGCGCCGATTCCGTCGCCATGGCCGATTTCAACCATGCGGTCGAGCGCATCGTCGCCGGGCTGGAAAAGCGCAACCGCCTGCTGAACCCGCGCGAGCGCGAGATCGTCGCCAGCCATGAAATGGGCCATGCGCTGGTCGCCATGGCGCTGCCCGGCATCGACGTGGTGCACAAGGTCTCGATCATCCCGCGCGGCATCGGCGCGCTCGGCTATACCATCCAGCGCCCGACCGAGGACCGTTTCCTGATGACCCGCGAGGAGCTGGAAAACAAGATCGCCGTGCTGCTGGGCGGGCGGGCGGCGGAAAGCATCGTCTTCGGCCATCTCTCGACCGGCGCGGCCGACGATCTGGTCAAGGCCACCGACATCGCCCGCGCCATGGTCACCCGCTATGGCATGGACCGCGACCTGGGCCATGTCAGCTATGACAGCGACCGCCCCGGCTTTCTGGGCGCGAACGAGCAGGCCACATGGCTGAGCCGGCGCTATTCCGAGGCCACGGCGCAAAGGATCGACGCGGCGGTGAAGCGGATCACCGACGAGATCTTCGCCCGCACCGTGGCGCTGCTGGAGGCCAATCGCGAGTTGCTGGAGCAATCCGCGCGCGCCTTGCTGGAGCGCGAGACGCTGGAGGATGCCGAGCTGCGCGCCTTTGCGGCAAGGGTGCGGCCGCCAGCCCCGGCCGCCGCCTGATGCGGCTGCGGCGGTTCAGCCGAGCTGGGCCGCCATCTCCCGCACCCGGGCCAGCGCCTTTCCGTTCAGGATCCGGGCGGTTTCCTCGGTTTCGGCCTCGGTATAAAGCCGCAGCTCCGGCGCGTTGCCCGAGGGGCGCAGGTGGATGATCGCGCCGTCCTCGAAGGTCATGCGCAGCCCGTCGGTCTGGTCGATCTGCCGCAGCCTGCCGGCCAGCGCCGCGAATTGCGCCTCGATCCGCGCGGTCCGTTCCGCTTCGCCGCCCGCGGTCAGCCAGGCCAGGATCGCCTGGGAATCCCGGGTCGGGAAATCCTTCAGCCGGTCGCTGAAGGTCACGCGTTGCGGCAGGTCGGCGCAAAGCTCGGCCAGCGGCCGCGCCTTGGCCGCCGCCAGCACCGCGACCACCGGCAGGACCGCATCGCGCGTCGGCAGGGCCGAAAGCCGGCGCCCGTCCCGCGCGATCTCGCTGCCCAGCAGGAAGCCGCCATTCGCCTCGTAGCCGCAGACGGGGCCGAGGGTCTCGCACGCTGCCTCGTCCATGGCGGCGATGACATAGGGCGAGCCGATGCGGGTGCGGATGGTGCGGGCGAAGGCATCGCTCAGCTCCAGCGCGGTATTGCTGCTGACCGGGGTGACGACGCATTCCGCGCCCAGCTCGCGGGCGCAGATCAGCCCCAGGATGTCGCCGCGCAGCCATTCGCCGCGGTGATCGGCCAGAAGCGGACGGTCGGAATCGCCGTCGGTCGAGATGATGGCGTCCAGCCGCTGCTCGGCGGCCCAGCCGCGCGCCAGCTCGATGTCCTCGGGCCGCAGCGCCTCGGTATCGACGGGGATGAAGCGGTCCGAGCGGCCGAGCGGCAGCACCTCGGCGCCAAGTGCGCGCAGGATGCGGGCGATGAGGTCGCGGCCGACGGCGGAATGCTGGTAAAGGCCCAGCACCAGCCCCGAAAGCGCGTCCTTGCCGAAGAAATCCAGATAGCGCCGCAGATAGCCCTCCTCGATGTCTTGCGGCTCGGGCAGGGGGGCGGCATCGACCAGCCCGCCGTCTGGGCCGAAACGGGCGGGGTCCAGCGCCAGCGCCTGCCGGGTCATGCCGGCCTCGTCGGGTTTCAGGATCTCGCCCCCGGGGCGGTGGAACTTGATGCCGTTGCGGTCGTCGGGAATATGGCTGCCGGTGACCATCAGCGAGGGGATGCGCCGGCCGAAGGCGTAATGCGCCAGCGCGGGGGTGGGCACATGGCCGCAGAACAGCGGCCGGCCGCCCGCGTCGCGGATCGCCTGGGCGCAGGCCCGCAGGATGCGCGGGGTCGAGGGGCGCAGGTCGCCGGCCAGCGCCACCTCGGTCCCCGGGGCGAATGCGCCGATCTCGCGCAGGTGGTGCAGGAAGCCCTGGACATAGCCATAGGCCACCCGGTCGGTCAGCGCGCTGACCAGCCCGCGCGCGCCGCTGGTGCCGAAGGCGACGCCGCTTTCCGCAATCAGGTCGCTGACGGTGAAGGGTCCTGTCTCGGTCATGGTCGAAGCTCGCGGTTTGGGAAAGGCGATCATGCAAGGGCGGCGCGGCGTTCGTCCAGTGCCGGCGTGACTTTCGACGATGCCATGGGCCGGGAATGGCTGGACCGGCTCCGGAACGGGCTTGGCCGATCCGGGGGCCAAGCCTTTCGTCCCTGCGTCAAGCGCTGCACGCGTTTTCAGGATGGGCGGCCGCGGCGGGAAACGGCGCGGATCCGCCCGGTCCCTCGTCGTGCGGGATCAGGCCGGGTTTCCGCCAAGGCAAGGTCGAGCGGCCCTTGGGTGCCCGGCAAGGTGGGCGGGGTGCTCATTGCCTGGTCCGGCAGCCCTCGGCGTCCTCCCCGGCGGGCTCGACTGCCTCGGCCAGGATCATCACCGTCGGCTCGATCGCCCGCGCCGGCAGCGGGCCGTTGAGCTGCCAGCATTGGTGGCGCTGATAGGGCTGGTTGCCGAGGGTGCCGCTGCCCTCGACGATGGCGATGCAGGCACGGCGGTCCATCAGCATCACCCGCTGCTCGGGGCCGATCATTTCCTGGGCGATGCGGAAGGGGGCGTGCTCGCTCGGCAGGGGCTGGATCGGCCGGGGGTCCAGGATCGCCTCGTGCAGGGCCGGATCCGGCCCCTGCGGCCCATCATGGCCGCAAAGCTGCCGGGCCGCCTCGCCGGTCTCCCGCAGTTCGACCACGGTCAGGCCGGGGCCGAGCGCATGGAGGGTGCCGGCCTCGACGAAGAACATGTCGCCCATGGCGGGTTCGATCCGGCGCAGCATCCCGGGCAGGCTGCCATCCCGGGCGGCGCGGGCGATCTCCTCGGGCTCGGCGGATCGCTTCAGTCCAAGCTGCAACCAGGCGCCGGGCCGGGCATCGGCGACATACCACCATTTGTGATTGCGCCCCGGACCGCGCTGCGGGTGGAACCGGACCGAAAGCGGCCCACTGGTCTGGAGCCATTTCACCACGAGCCCGTCCTCGGCGGCATCGAAAACCATCTCGCCCAGCGGCTGCATCGCGGCCGGGGCCGGGATGCCGTCATGGCGCCCCCAGGGTCGGGATCGGTATTGCGGCGCCAGGGGTTCGGCGCGGAAGGGGCTGGCGGGGGTGGCGGGTTGGAGATCTGTCCGCGGTTTTTGCGTCTCGATCAGCATCGGCTCGGCGTCCCAAACGGATGATGGTTGTTGACGAAGGGTGAAAAGCTTGGAATCGCTGGAAAATACCGGCGATCAGGCTTCATCTGGGAAAGCGCGCGCCGGGTTTCAAGAGGGGCCGCGGGGCTTTTGCGGCGCTGGTCAGCCGCCGGAGCCGGTGGCAGAATGCGCCGATGCATCAGGATCAGGTTCTCAGCCGTCTTGCCGTGTCGCTGGCCATCGGCCTGCTGGTCGGACTGGAGCGCGGCTGGCGCACCCGGGCCGAGCGCGACCATCAGCGCGCCGCCGGCCTGCGGACCTTTGCGCTGGCCGGGCTGACCGGCGGGGCGACCGGGGTGCTGGCGCTGGATTTCGGCGGCCTGGTGATCGGCATCGTGTTCTGCGGCTTCGCGCTGGTCTTCGCCGCCTTCCAGTGGCTGGAATCGCGGCTCGACCGGAATGTCAGCGCCACTTCGGCGGTGGCGGGGATGCTGGTCTTTCTGCTGGGCGCGCTGGCCGTCACCGGGCCGCTGGTCCCCGCCGTCGCCGCCGCCGTGGCGATGACGCTGCTGCTGGCGGCGCGCGAGCACCTGCACCGCTGGGTGGCGGCGCTGAGCTGGGCCGAGATCCGGGCGATCCTGACGCTGGCGGCGATGTCCTTTCTGCTGCTGCCGGTCATCCCCGACCGCAGCATCGACCCCTGGGGCGCGGTCAACCTGCGCGAGATCTGGCTGCTGGCAATCCTGATCGCGGGGATTTCCTTTGCCGGCTATGTCGCGGTCAGGGCCTTCGGCGACCGGCTGGGGATCGTGGTGATGGCGGCGGCCGGCGGGCTGGCCTCCTCGACCGCGACCACGCTGGCCTTTGCCCGGCTGGGCAAGGCCGAGCCCGGCGCCGCGCGGCTGCTGACCGCGGGCATCCTGATTTCCGGCATCGTCATGCTGGTTCGCGTGGGCGTCGTTACCGTGGGGCTGAACCGGGCGCTGCTGGGGCATCTGGTCCTGCCGCTGGCGGCCGGGGCGGCGGTGATGGCCGGCGCGGCCGCCATCCTGCTGCACCGGCGACCGGCGCAGCCCGGTCCCGTGCTGCCGATCAACAACCCGCTGGCGGTGGGCACGGCGCTGAAGATCGCCGGCTTCATCGCCGCCGTGCTGCTGGCGGCCGAGATCCTGCGCCGGCAATATGGCGATGTCGGCGTGCTGATCATCGCCGCGATCTCGGGCATCGCCGATGTGGATGCGGTGTCGATCTCGATGGCGCGGCTGGGCGGCAGCGATCTGGCCATCGCCATGGCGGCGCGGGCCATCCTGGTGGCGGTGGGGGTGAACACCGTTTCCAAGGCGGTGCTTGCCGGCCTGGTCGGCGGCCGGCGGATCGGGCTTACCGTCGCCGGGATCAGCGCGCTGGCGCTTGCCGCCGGGCTGGCGGCGATCTGGGCGCAGGCGGCGCTGGAGCGGGGATGAGCGCCGCCCCTAGCCCGGGCCGGGACCGTCGAAATCGATGCTGTCGAAGATCCGCGTGACCTTTTGCACATAGTCCGGGCTGTCCAGCCAGTCGGCCAGCTTGTCCATGGTGGCGATGAAGGCCTGCACCTCGGCCTGCGAGAGCGGCTCGAACACCGCCTCCAGCGCGCGGGCGGAGAGCAGGTCGGCGCGGTCGCGCACCCTCTGCCCGGCCTCGGTCACGAACAGGCCGAAGCGGCGGGCGTCGGCATCGTCGTTGCGCCGCTCGACATGGCCGCCGCGCACCAGGTTCTGGATCAGCCGCGATACCAGGCTGCGCTCCAGCCCGGTCATCACCGTCAGTTCGGCAAAGGTCGTACCGGGATTGTCGCCGATCAGCCGCAGCACCCGGATCGTGCGCACGTCCAGCCCGACCAGAGCGATGAAACGATCCTCGACCGAGCGGATCGATTCGGTCGCCAGCAGGTTCAGCTTGTAGATCGCATTGCCCTGACGAAAGCTTCTCGACCAGGTTTTTCCCATGTTTCCGCCCATTTGTCCGTCCTTGGCCAAGAACATAGCAAAGGTGAAATAATTCCTTTGCGCAATGGTCTCATTATGCAACAATTGTATATCAAGACAGACAGGCGTGATTCGCAGGGAGGGAAGCATGGGTCTGGTCGAGGATATCGTCGCGCAGGAAAGCACCTTCGTCGGCTGGCGCCGTGCGATGCACGAAAATCCCGGAATCGGCTTTCAGGAAACCTTTGCCGCCGAACTGGTCGCGCGCAGCCTGCGCGATTTCGGCTTTGACGAGGTGCATGCCGGCATCGGCGGCACCGGCGTGGTGGGGGTGCTGCGCGGCAAGCGGGAATCGAACCGCGCCATCGGCCTGCGGGCGGACATGGACGCGCTGCCGATCCAGGAGGAGACCGGCAAGCCCTATGCCTCGAAGGTTCCGGGCGTGATGCATGCCTGCGGCCATGACGGCCATACCGCGACGCTGCTGGCCGCGGCCTGGCATCTGGCGCGGACCCGCGATTTCGCCGGCACCGTGCATTTCATCTTCCAGCCCGCCGAGGAGGGGCTGGGCGGTGCGCTGGCGATGATCCGCGACGGGCTGCTGGAGCGTTTTCCCTGCGACCGGCTATACGCCTATCACAATTTCCCCGGCATGGAGCAGGGCCATATCTACAGCAACACCGGCCGGGCCATGGCGGGATGCAGCTTCTTCACCATCCGGGTGCAGGGGCGCGGTGGCCATGCGGCGCTGCCGCAGACCACCATCGACGCGGCGCAGATCGCCGCCAATCTGGTGGTGACGGCGCAAAGCGTCGTGGCGCGCAACCTCGATCCGCTGGAAACCGGCATCCTGTCCTTTACCGATGTCTATGCCGGCACCAACAGCCATAACGTGATCCCCGACAAGGCCACGCTCAAGGGCTGCCTGCGCTATTTCGACAAGGCGGTCGGCGCGCTGATGAAGCGGCGGCTGGATGAGGTCGCCCAAGGCGTCGCCGCGACCTATGGCGGCGAGGCGAGCGTGGAATATGACGACAATTTCGTGCCGCTGGTCAACGATGCCGAGGCGACACGGGTGGCGCTGGCCGTGGCCGCGCAGGTGGTCGGGCCGCAGCGGGTGCATGCCGATGCGCCGCCGCTGACCGGCAGCGAGGATTTCGCCTTCATGACCGAGCGCGTGCCGGGCAGCTATGTCCTGGTCGGCGCCGGCCCCGGCGCCATGCCGCACAATCCCGGCTATGACTTCAACGATGCGATCCTGACGGTGGCGGCCAGCTATTTCTGCCGCCTGGTCGAAACCGAACTGGCCTGAGCGCCCCCTGCCCGGCAGGGCCTGCAAGGATTACCCGCATGGAACATGTCTTCTCGGTGGCCAACGGCCCCGTGCTGTGGCTGCTGGCCGGCCTGATCGTCGGCACCGTCGTGGTGCAGGCATTGCTTTACCTGCGCATGACGCTGCGCCTCTCGAACGATTACGGCATCCTGACCCGCGACGAACGCCTGCGGGTCTACAAGACCGCGACGATCAACTCGATCGGGCCGGCGATCGCGGTCTTCTTCGTCGCCGTGTCTCTGGTCGCCATGGTGGGCGGGCCGGTGACGCTGATGCGGGTGGGGGTGATCGGCTCGGCCATCTTCGAATTCGTCGCTGCCGAGATGGGCGCCAAGGCGGCGGGCGCGACGCTGGGCACCGACAGCTATACGCTGCAAGCCTTTACCGCCTCGGTCTGGGTGATGACGCTGGGCGGCATGGGCTGGCTGGTCAGCACCTTCCTGATGACGAAAAGCCTCGACCGCACGCGCGACAAGCTGTCGGTCGGCAATCCGCAGCTGATCCGGGCGCTCGGCACCGCGACGCCGGTGGCGATCTTCCTGACGCTGGGGCTGGGCGCGGCCGTGGCCAAGACCGGGCTGGCGGAGATCACCGTGGCCTGGGACGATCTGGCCGCGCTGCTGATCGGGGCCGGCACCATGCTGGTGCTGGGCCAGCTTGGCAAACGCTGGCTGTGGCTGCGCGAATGGGCCGTGGGATTCGCGCTGATCGGCGGGCTCGCCGCCGGATATCTCGTCGGCCAGATCCTGGCCTGATCCCCAAGCATCAGGAGCGACCCATGACCAAGCAGAACCTCGAGACCCATTACCGGACCAGCTTCATCCCGCAGGCGCATCGCATCGGGCGCATCACGCTGCTGATCGCCATGGTGGTCTGCCTGCTGCCCGCGCTCTACCTGTCCTTCGTGCTGGGCGCCTGGCCCGGCGCCGGGGTGATCCTGACCGGCTTCCTGGCCGTGCTGGCCTTTGTCGGCATCATCTGGATCGTCGAGCCGATCTCGTATTTCCCGGTGCTGGGGGTCTGCGGCACCTATATGAGCTTCCTGTCGGGCAATATCGGCAACATGCGCATGCCGGTGGTGATCTCGTGCCAGCAGGCCGTCGAGGCCGAGACCGGCTCGCGTAAGGCCGAGGTCGCGGCGGTGCTGGGCATCGCCGTCTCGGTGCTGGTGAACCTGGTCTTTCTGGTGGCGCTGGTGGTGATCGGCCGGGCGCTGATCGACGCCATGCCCGCGCCGATGGCGGTGGCGGTCAAGGAATACACGCTGCCCGCGCTTTACGGCGCTGTGCTGGTCATGTTCATGAACAGCGCCACCCGCCGCAACGCGCTGACCGGCATCCTGTGCGGGCTTGCGATCTTCCTGTCGCCGATCCCCGGCGTTCTGGGCACGGCGGTCGCGGGCATCATGGCGATCCTCGTCTGCTTCGCGACCAACCGCAGGCCCGCCCGTCCGGCCAGCGGCCAGTCCGCCTGACCATCCCCCGGCTCGGGCGATCCCGGTTGGCGCCGCAGCCGGGCCGTCCCGGAACGGGATCGCAGCGCCCCGCCGCAACCCGATCCGCCGCGGGGCACCGGCGGAAGGCCCAGGATGGAAGCGGGGCTTCAGAGACCCGCTTCGGCCAGCCGCACCAGTTCCGCCACCCGCTCCGCATTCGAGGCGGCCGGGTGGCCGTCCATGTTCAGCAGGTTGTTCTCGAACCCGATCCGCGCCTTGCCGCCCCGCCGCATCGCCGCCAGCAGGCATTCGGTCTCGGCCGGGCCGAAGGCGCAGACTGCCCAGTCGGCGGCCAGCCCGGCGGCGCGCTGGCGGGCCAGGGGCGCGTCGAGGTCCGAGGGCTGCGAGATCTGGCCCGTCGCATAGCGGCCCAGCACATGCAGGACCTGCAACCGCTCGGCCGGCACGGTGCCGTCCGCCAGCAGGGCGGCGAGCCGGTCCACCTCCTCGGGCGCATAGAGGATATGCTGCACCTCGGTTCCGGCCGCGGCGCAATCGTGGAAGAAGGCGCGGGTCAGCCGCGCATCCGGCTCGGCCGTGATCTCGCGCAATGCGACCGAGACCGCGGCCGGGCGCAGCCGCGCCACCAGCGCGCGCTGCTCGGCGGGACTGTAACGGCCCACCGCCTCGGTGGTGATCTGCACCGCCATCTCCGGCACCGCGCGGGCCAGTTCGGCGATCAGCTCGGCATAGAGCCCGGCGTCCAGCACATGCCGGCCCTCGGCGTCGCGGACATGGGCATGGATGCCGCCAGCGCCCGCCGCATGGCACTCGCGCGCGCAGGCGACGATTTCGGGGATGGTGACGGGCAGGGCGGGGTGGTCCGCCTTGCCGCGCCGCGCGCCGTTCGGCGCGACCATGATCCGCGGCAGGCTCATGCCGCCAGCGCCCCGCGGATCGCGCCCGAAAGCTTGTCGACCAGCTCGTCGATCTGCGCGTCCTCGATGATGAAGGGCGGCGCCAGCAGGATGTGGTCGCCGCGCTGCCCGTCGATGGTGCCGCCCATCGGATAGCAGATCAGCCCGGCCTCGAAGGCCAGCTTCTTGATCTGCGCATGCAGCTTGCGCGCCGGGTCGAAGGGGGTCTTGCTGGCGCGGTCCTCGACCAGTTCGATGCCGCGGAACAACCCGCGGCCGCGAATGTCGCCGACATGCGGATGCTGGCCGAACTCGGCCCGCAGCGCCGCGTCGAGCCTGGCGCCCTGGTCGCGCACCCGCGCCAGCAGGCCGCGCCCCAGGATGGCGTCCAGCACCGCCCCGGCCGCCGCCGCCGCCATCGCATGGCCCATATAGGTATGGCCATGCTGGAAAAAGCCCGAACCCGCCGCGATGGCACCGTAGATCCGCCCCGAGGTCAGCAGCGCCCCGACCGGCTGGTAGCCGGCGCCCAGGCCCTTGGCGATGGTGATCATGTCGGGCGCGACGCCGTCCTCCTCGCAGGCGAAGAGATGGCCGGTGCGGCCCATGCCGCACATCACCTCGTCGAGGATCAGCAGCACGCCGTGGCGGTCGCAGATCTCGCGGATGCGCTTCAGATAGCCGGGCACGGCGGGCACCGCACCGGCGGTCGCGCCCACCACCGGCTCGGCGATGAAGGCCATCACCGTCTCGGGGCCGAGGCGCCGGATCTCGGCCTCCAGCTCTTCGGCGGCGCGCTGGCCGTAAGCCTCCTGCGTCTCGCCCTCCTGCCGGTCGCGATATTCGTAGCAGGGCGCGATATGGGTGGTTTCGACCAGCAGCGGCGCGAATTGCGCCCGCCGCCAGGCATTGCCGCCCGCCGCCAATGCGCCCAGCGTATTGCCGTGATAGCTCTGCCGCCGGGCGATCACCCGGTGCCGCTGCGGCTGGCCGATCTCCAGGAAATACTGCCGCGCCAGCTTGATCGCCGCCTCGACCGCCTCGGAACCGCCCGAGACCAGATAGACCCGCTCGATCCCCGCGGGCGCATGGGCGGCCAGCGCGTCGGCCAGCGATTCGGCGGGCTCGGAGGTGAAGAAGCCGGTATGGGCAAAGGCCAGCGCATCCAGCTGGGCATGCAGCGCGGCGCGCACCCCGGCATCGGAATGGCCAAGGCAGGACACCGCCGCCCCGCCCGAGCCGTCCAGATAGCGTTTCCCGGTAGAATCAATGATATAGCAGCCTTCGCCGCGTGCCGCCACCGGCAGCACCCCCTTGGTCGTTCGTCCGAAAACATGCCCGGGCATCGCGACTCCATCCTTTCATGGGCCAGTGATCGGCAAATCTAATTGCATTGTTTGTCTATTTATGCAAATAAATTTGCGAACGCGGCGCTGGACTCGCGGCGCCGTTCCACAGGGAGAAAGAACAAATGAAGACGCTTTTCGCACTCGCCGGTGCTGCCACCCTGGCCCTGGGCATCGGGACCGCCGCCATGGCCGAGGATCTGGTCGTCGCCACCGACACCGCCTTCGTGCCCTTCGAGTTCAAGGAGGGCGACAAGTATGTCGGCTTCGACATCGACCTCTGGGATGCCATCGCCACCGAGATCGGCGTCACCTATGAGCTGCGGCCGATGGATTTCGCCGGCATCATCCCGGCCTTGCAGACCGGGCAGGTGGACGTGGCGCTGGCCGGCATCACCATCAAGCCCGAGCGGCAGGAGGTCATCGACTTCTCGGACGGCTATTACGACAGCGGCCTGCTGCTGATGGTGCCGGCCGACAGCGAGGTCACCAGCCATGCCGACCTGGCCGGCAAGACGCTGGCGGTCAAGACCGGCACCTCGTCCTCGGACTATGCCGAGGAGAATTTCAAGGAAACCACGCTGCGCAAGTTCCCCAACATCGACAACGCCTATCTGGAGCTGCGCACCGGCGGCGTCGATGCGGCCATGCATGACACGCCGAACGTGCTTTACTACATCGCCACCGCCGGCGGCGGCCAGGTCAAGGCCGTGGGCGAGCAGATGATGGCGCATGAATACGGCATCGGCTTTCCCAAGGGCAGCGAGCTGACCCCCAAGGTCAACGAGGCGTTGGCCAAGCTCAAGGCCGACGGGCGCTACGACGCGATGTACGAGAAATGGTTCGGCACTAAGCCCGCCAAGTGATCGTTCCGGGCGGCCAGCCGGGGTGACGGGGGCCGATCCGTCCCCGTCCGGCCGGCCGCAACCTGTCCTTTCCGCGTCACGGAGGTCTTCCCTTGGAAGTCGATTGGTCCGTCGTTCCCGGCTTCTTGCCGCAACTTCTCGCCGGTGCCCGCGTCACCATCCTCATCGCCCTGGCCGGTCTGGTCGGCGGCACCGTCCTCGGGCTGATCGCCGGGCTGATGCGCGCCTATGGCGGCGTCATCCTGAACGCCATCGCCTTCGCCTATATCGAGGTGATCCGGGGCACGCCGATCGTGGTGCAGGTGATGTTCCTGTATTTCGCGCTGCCGGTGCTGGCCGGGGTGCGCATCGACCCGATGACCGCCGCGATCCTGGCCATCGTGGTCAATGCCGGCGCCTATATCGC
This sequence comes from Paracoccus sp. MKU1, assembly GCF_001447385.1. Lineage (GTDB taxonomy): Bacteria > Pseudomonadota > Alphaproteobacteria > Rhodobacterales > Rhodobacteraceae > Paracoccus. The sequence continues at coordinate 109,420 of NZ_LLWQ01000215.1, forward strand.
CGAGATCGTGCGCGGCGCCTTTCTGTCGATCCCGCGCGGCCTGACCGAGGCGGGGCTGGCCATGGGCCTGCCGCAATGGAAGGTGCTCACCTATATCGTCGGCCCGCTGGCCTTTCGCCGGCTGATCCCGCCCCTGGGCAACCAGTTCATCGTCTCGCTCAAGGACACCTCGCTGTTCATCGTGATCGGGGTGGGCGAGCTGACCCGGACCGGGCAGGAGATCATGGCCTCGAACTTCCGCGCCGTCGAGATCTGGACGGCGGTGGCGGTGCTTTACCTGGTCATGACCGGCGTGCTGACCTTTGTCCTGCGGCTGATCGAAAAACGCATGAGGATCCTGTGAGCATCATCGAGTTTCGCAAGACCTCCAAGCACTTCGGCGACCTGAAGGTGCTGGACGAGGTCGATCTTTCCATCGAGACCGGCGAGGTGGTGGTGCTGATCGGCCCCTCGGGCTCGGGGAAGTCCACGCTGCTGCGCTGCATCAACGGGCTTGAACAGATCACCGGCGGCGACCTGCTGGTGGACGGCGTCTCGGTTCGCGCCGGGGCCAAGCAGCTGCGCCGCATCCGGCAGGAGGCCGGGATGGTGTTCCAGCAGTTCAACCTGTTCCCGCAGATGACCGCCTTGCAGAACGTGGCCTTCGGCCCGCGCAAGGTGCGCGGCCTGCCGCGCGCCGAGGCCGAGGCGCAGGCGATGCAGCTTCTGGAAAAGGTCGGGCTGGCGGCGCGCGCCCATCATCCGCCCTCGGCGCTGTCGGGCGGCCAGCAGCAGCGCGTGGCCATCGCCCGGGCGCTGGCGATCCGGCCCAAGGTCATGCTGTTCGACGAGCCGACCTCGGCGCTCGACCCCGAGCTGAAGCAGGAGGTGCTGAACGTCATGCGCGAACTGGCGCAGGAGGGCATGACCATGGTGGTCGTCACCCATGAGATGACCTTCGCCCGCCAGGTCGGCACGCGGCTGATCTTCATGGAGCATGGCAAGATCTCGGTGGACGGCGATCCGGTCCAGACCATCGCCAGCCCGCCCAACGACCGTCTGAAGGATTTCCTGCAACATGTCTGAGGTTTCGACCGCGCCCGGGCTGGGCTGGCTGCAACTGGCCGGCACCCCGCATCAGATCGGCGTCGCGCTTGGCCGCGCCGGCCGCGCGGCGGTGCAGCGGCACCTGCCCGGCCATCCGCTGTGGCAGGAGGTCAACGCCCCCGCCCATGCCCCCCGCCTCGCCCGCATGGCGGCGGCGACCCGTGCGCGCTTTCCGCGCATCTGGCAGGAAATCGAGGGGCTGGCCGAGGGGCTGGGCCTGCCGGTGGCGCAGGTCTTTGCCTGGAACTGCCGCGGCGACCTGCTGGCCTCGGTCCCGGACGGCTGCACCACCGTCATGCTGCCGGGCCCCGAGCCGCTGCTGGCGCATAACGAGGACGGGCTGCCCTTCTTTCGCGGCGCCTGCTTCATCGCCGAGGCCCGGCCCGAGGCCGAGCCGGGCTTCCATGCCTTCTGCTATCCCGGCTCGATCCCCGGCCATACCTTCGCCTTTACCGGCGCCGGGCTGGTGCAGACGGTGAACAACCTGCGCCTGACCGGGGTCGAGACGGAAATCCCGCGCATGGTGCTGGGCCGGGCGGTGCTGGCCAGCCCGACGCTGGCGGCGGCGCTGGAGGTTCTGGCCGATGCGCCCTCGGGCGGGTTCCATTTCGCGCTGATGCAGCGCGGCGACGGGCGCATCCTGTCGGTCGAGTTCGGCGGCGGCGCGATGTCGCAGCGCGAGATCGCCGCCCCGGCGCTGCATGCCAATCACGCGCTGCACCTGCCGCGTGGCCTCGACGGCCAGATTGTCACTGCCTCCTCGGGCGACCGGCAGCGGCGCGGCGATGCGCTGGTGGCGGCGGGCCTGGCTCCGCTGGCGATCCTGCGCGATACCGGTGGCGAGGGACTTCCCATCCGGCGCGACGCGGCTGACGATCCCGACGAAGAAAACACCCTCGGCACCGCGCTCCTGCGCCTGACCGCCCGGGGGCTGGATTGGAGCATCCATGACCGCGCCACCGGACCCGCCCGCTACAGCGGCACCGCCTGAGACCCTGCAAGAGCTGCGCGCCCTGGCCGTCGCCATCGCGCAGGGCCAGGGCGGCATCTCGCTGGGGGCCAAGGCGCGCGGCGCGCTGTCGCGCATCCTGGACCTGACCGGCGATCCGGTGCTGTTGTCGATCACCACGCTGGCCGAGCGGCTGGAGGTCAGCCCCTCGACCCTGACCCGGCTGGCGCATTCGCTGGGCTATTCCGGCTTTCCCGCTTTCCAGCAGGTGCTGCTTTCGGCCTCGATGAGCGCGCCGGGCGCCTTCTATTCGCGCCGGGCGGTTTCGGCCCTCGAGGGCGGCAGTTCGACCCGCGCCCGCGCCGCGCGGCTCTGCCGCGAGAACCAGGCCAATATCGACCGCTTCATCGAGCAGTTCGACGAGGCCGCCTTCGACATGGCGGCCGAGATGATCATGGCGGCGCCCCGGGTCGTGGTCCACGGCATCCGCCAGTTTCATTCCATCGCCAGCTTCCTGGTCTATGGGCTGCGCATGATCCGCTCGGACGTGGCGCTGCTCGATGCGAACGGGCTGGGCATCGCCGAGGGGCTGGCGCTGCTGGGCGAGGGCGGGGTGCTGATCTCGACCAGCTGCGCGCCCTATTCGGCGCAGGTGGTCGATGTCGCGGCCGAGGCGCGCAGGCTGGGCATCGGCACCGTGGCGCTGACCGACCGGACCGATTCGCCGCTGGTGCAAAGCTCGCGCGCCGCGATCCTGGCGGCGCATGAGACCAGCTTCCTGTCGAACAGCATCGGCGCCTTTACCGTCGCCGTCGAATGCCTGATCAACGCCTGTGCCGCCACCCGGCCGGAGGCCGCCCGCCGCGCCCTGCGCGAACGCGACAGGATGATCGAAAGGCTGCGCGTCGAGATCGGCTGATCCGGTCCGGGGCGCGCGCCGCCGTCAGGCCGGCTCGTTCTCGCGCCGCAGCGCCGGCAGGCCGACGCCGGTGGCGTCGAAACCGCCATCCACCGCCAGCGTCTGGCCCGAGACGAAGCTGGCCTTGTCCGAGCACAGGAACACGATGGCCTCGGCGATCTCGCGCGCCTCGCCATAGCGGTTCAGCGGGATGGCGTCGTAATAGGCCGAGATGATCTCGGGCGCATGCACCGCCATGGCCAGCTTGGTCTTGACCGGGCCGGGGGCGACGCAATTGACGCGGATGCCCTGTTCGCCCAGCTCGGCGGCGAATTGCTTGGTCAGGTGGATCACCGCCGCCTTCGAGGTGCCATAGGCCACCCGCAGGGTCGAGGCGCGCAGCCCCGAGATCGAGGCGATGTTGACGATGGCGCCGCCGGTTTTCGCCAGCTCCGGCGCCGTGGCCTGGGTGCACAGGAACACGCCGTCCAGGTTCGTCGCCATCACCTCGCGCCATTCCTCGAAACTGGTGCGCCCGGCGCGCGAGAACAGCGCGACGCCGGCATTGTTGACCAGCGCATCGACGCGGCCGAGGCCGGCGACGGTCTCGGCCACCATGCGCTCGACCTGGCCAGGGTCCGAGACGTCGGCCTCGACCGCCAGCACGTTCTCCATGCCGTCCGCGACCCGGTGCAGTTCCTCGGTATCGCGATCGACCATGGCGACGCGCCAGCCCTGCTCCAGGAAGATCTCGGTGGCGGCCAGGCCGATGCCGCGGCAGCCTCCGGTGACGATGGCGGTTTTCATGGCGTTTCCCCTGTCGGTTCGATGATGAGTTCCAGCGTCACCCCGACGGGGTTCGCGCCCCGGGCCAGCGTGCCGCGCGCGATATGGCCGTGGATGTCCACGACCTCGATGGGGACATGCGCCGTGCCCCGGGCCAGCCGCGCGCCGTCGAAACGCAGCTCGGTGGCCAGGCAGTCCATGCGGTGCCCCTCGGCGAAGCGGATATGGTCGATGCTGCCCACGGCATGCAGGCGCGCGTCCCGGATGCCGTGGCGGGCGGCAAGCGTTTCGATGGCCGCGACCACATCCTCGCCCGGCAGGATGCGGGCGAAAAGGCCGGGACCGTCGCCGCCGCCCTGCGGGATGAACAGCGTGAAGGCGGTTTCCTGATCGGGCAGCGCCTCGAACCATGTCTCTGCCGCGCCCAGCCCCTCGACCGTCACGTCCTCGGCGACGGTCGAGTCGAGGGGCAGCAGGTTGCCCATCGCCCTGTCGCGCCCATCCGACCAGATGCCGTGGCAATGCAGGAAGGGCGCGCCGTCCTTCCAGCCGACCGTCGCGGTGGCGCTTTCGACGGTCCAGCGACCCTCGGGCGCGTGGGTGTCGGAATACCAGGCCGCGTGCAGCCCGTCTGTCGACAGCGCCGGCAGGACATAGCGCATCGGCTCGCAGGTCACGCCCGCCAGCGAAAGCACGCCGCCCTTGCAGCCGTGATCCGCGAACAGCGCGCCCACCGCCTGCATGACCGTCTGCCCCGCGCGCAGCCTGCCTGCGACGGGGCGCAGCAGCGCGGGCCGAGCCTGCACACGCTCGGCCGCGCGGGGGCCGGGATGGACCATGTTCATGCCGGAGCCTGCTCCAGCAGGCCGCGCGCCTCCAGTTCCTCGCGGATCATCTTCTTGGTGATCTTGCCATAGGCCGATTTCGGCAGGCCGTCCCAGAACAGGAACCGCTTGGGCAGCTTGTAGCGCGACAGCTTCGGGGCCAGGAACGCCGCCAGTTCCTCCTCGGTCACCGGGGCGCTGGCGACGCAGACCGCCCAGCCGACCTCGCCCCAGAGCGGGTCGGGCACGCCCAGCACCGCGACTTCGGAAATGGCGGGATGGGTCAGGATCTTCTCCTCGATCTCGCGCGGATAGATGTTCGAGCCGCCCGAGATGAACATGTCCGACTCGCGCCCGGTGATATACAGGAACCCCGCCTCGTCCATATGGCCCAGGTCGCCGGTGCGGAACCAGCCGTCGCGAAAGGCCTTCGCATTGGCCTGCGGGTTCCGGTAGTAGCCGGCAAAGACGGCGGGGCCGATGACGCAGATCTCGCCGGTCTGGCCGGGCGGCAGTTCGCGACCCTGATCGTCCTGGACCTGGATCTCGATGCCGGTGCGGGCATGGCCGCAGGTGCCGATGCGGGTGGTCGGGCCGTCCTCGGCATCGTGGAGATGCGCGGGCAGCACGGTGATGTTGCCGGTGCATTCGCCCAGGCCGAAATATTGCACCAGCACCTTGCCCAGGGTGCGCAGCGCCTTTTGCTGGTCCACCCGATACATCGGCGCGCCGGCATAGATCACATAGCGCAGCGACGCGGTGTCGGCCGTTTCCGTCGCCGGATGCTCGACCAGCAGCTTCAGGATCGTCGGCACGGTGAACATGGTCGAGACGCGCCATTCCCGCACCAGGTCCCAGACCTGCGCCACGTCGAAACGCTCGGTCGGCAGCAGCACGGTTTTCACCCCGCGCGCCACCTGGGTCAGCTGATGCACCCCCGCGCCATGCGACAGGGGCGCCACCACCAGCGAGGCGTCGTCGCCCGTCAGGCCCGGCATCAGGTCGGCCAAGTGGTTCGTGACCACGAAGGCCATCTGGCCGTGGGTCAGAACGCTGGCCTTGGGCCGGCCCGTGGTCCCCGAGGTGAAGAAGAACCAGCAGGGATCGTCGCGATCCACCGCCGCGACCTGCGGGCGGCTGCCCATGTGCTCGGCGGTGATGGTCTGCACCGAGGGGCCGAAGCCGGCCTGCCCGAAGGCCAGCGTGGTCACGCCGCAGGCTGCCGCATGGTCGGGAAAGGCGGCGTTGCACAGCATCAGCCGCGCACCCGAGGCTTCGGTCAGGTAAGCCACCTCCTCCGGGGTCTGGCGGAAGTTCGCGGGCACCCAGACGCCGCCCGCGCGCCAGGTGGCGAACATGGCCTGCATCATCTCCATGCAGTTCTGCGACTGGCACATCACCCGGTCGCCCTTTTGCAGGCCAAAGCGGGTTTGCAGCGCATGGGCCAGCGCGTCGGCGCGGGCCTCGAACTCGGCCCATGTCCAGCGCGCCTCGCCCATGACCAGCGCGATGCCGTCCGGGTCGCGCCGCGCGGCCTGGGTCAGGAAGGTGGCAAGGTTCATCACCCGGGTCGAAACCGGGGTCAGGCCGCCGATGGGTTCGGTGGCGGGTTCGGTCATTTCACGCGCTCCAGGATCGAGCAATAGCTGGCGACCGCCGCGCCGCCCATGTTGAAGACGCCGCCCAGCGTGGCGCCGGGCACCTGCATGGCCCCGGCATCGCCGGCCAGCTGCATGGCCACCATGACATGCTGCGACAAGCCGGTGGCGCCGATCGGATGGCCGCGCGACTTCAGCCCGCCCGAGGGGTTCACCGGCAGCGCGCCGTCGAACCGGGTCACGCCGTCGCGGATGACGCGCCAGCCCTGGCCGCGCGGGGCCAGGCCCATGGCCTCGTATTCGATCATCTCGGCGGTGGTGAAGCAGTCATGCGTCTCGACCAGCGACAGGTCGGTGATGCCGAGCCCGGCCTGATCCAGCGCCGCAGCCCAGGCCCGGTGCGGCCCGTCGAAGGCGATGGGATCGCGCCGCGACAGCGCCAGAAGGTCGCCGGCCTGCGCCCGGGCGCGGAAACGGATGGCGCGTTGCAGGTCGGCCGCCATCTCGGGCGCGGCCAGAACCAGCGCCGCCGCCCCGTCCGAGACCAGCGAGCAATCGGTGCGCCGCAGCGGTCCCGCGACGCGCGGGTTCTTGTCCGAGATGGTGTTGCAGAACGCCAGATCGAAGGGCTTCTGCATATGCGCATAGGGGTTGCGCATGCCGTTTTCGTGGTTCTTGGCGGCGATCATCGCCAGCTCCTCGGAGCGGTCGCCGTGGCGCTGGAAATAGCTTTCGGTGATGCGGCCGAAGACGCCGGCGAAACCGCCGGGAATCTCGCCCTCCTCGGGGACGTAGCTCGCGGACAACAGGATGTCGCCGACCTGGTCGCCGGGCGTCGCGCTCATCTTCTCCGCGCCGATCACCAGCGCCACGCGCCCCCGCCCCGAGGCGATGAAATCCGCCGCCGCATACAGCGCGGCCGAGCCGGTGGCGCAGGCGTTTTCCGTGCGCATGAAGGGCACGCCCGCCAGTTCCGGCGTGCCCATGGCGACCAGCGCGCCCTGGAAGTCCTGCCGCGAGAAGCCGTTGTTGTAGACGCCGACGAAGATGCCGTCCACGGCATCGGCGCCCAGGCCGGCGTGGTCCAGCGCCGGCCGTGCCACCTCGGCCATCAGGGCCAGCGTGTCGGGTGCCTCGGACTTGCCGAATTTCGTATGCGCCCAGCCGACGATCAGCGGATCGGTCATGCGATGTTCCTTTTCGGTTGCGTCTCGAGCGCGGCGAGACGGGTTTCGACCAGTCGCGCCTCGCGGTGCAGCGCGGCGGCCAGTTCGGCCTGCCGCGCCTCGCCCATGCGGCTCTCGATGGCGGCGATAGAGAGCGCCCCGGCCGGGCGGCCGTCGGGCCAGAGGATGGCGACGCCCAGGCCCCAGGATCCCGGCACCACGCGGCCGGGATTCAGCGCGTGGCCGGCCGCGCGCGCATGAGCCAGGTCCTCGGCCAGCGCCGGCGCCAGACCCGGGGCAAGCACCTCGATCAGCGGCTTGGCCTTTTGCAACAGCGCCTCGCCCTCGGGCGCCGGCAGGGCGGCGAGGATCGCCAGCGCGCCGGCGCCGACGCCCGCGGGCTTGCGGTCGCCGCGCATCAGCGCATGGGTGCGGATCGGGAAATCGCCCTCGATCCGCTCCAGGCACAGGGTATGGTCGCCCTGCGACACGGTCAGCAGCAGGGTGTCGCCGGTTTCGCGCGCCAGCCGCAGCATGGACTCACGGGCGTGATGCAGGATGCCGTGGCGCTCGGCGGCGAAGCTGCCCAGCAGATAGGCCTCGGGACCCAGGTGATAGCGCCGGGTGCGGCGGTCCTGCTCGACCATGCGCGCCGCCGCCAGCGCCAACAGCAGCCGCCGCACCGTGGGCCGTGTCAGCCCGGTCATGGCGGCCAATTGCCCCAATGCCAGCCCCTCGTCGCCGCCCCTGCCGACCAGCGACAGCAGCGACAGCGCGCGGGCAACCGCTTGCGAGCCGCTGGTCGGTTCAGGGGCGGGCGCCTCGGTCATCAGGCGAGCTTCCGGCCGACGGCGGCTTCCAGGATCTCCCATGCCTCGTCGCCATAGGTCTTTTTCCACTCGGCGTAGAAACCGGCCTCGCGCAGCTTGTCCTCGAAGGGCTGCGGGTCGACGTCGTTGAAGACGAAGCCCTGGCCTTCCAGATCGCCGCGCAGCGTGGCGTTCAGCGCCATCACGTCCGCGCGCTGGTTTTCCGCGCCGGCGTTGAAATGCCTGGCGACGATCTGCTGCGTCTCCTCGGGCAGGGCGCCCCAGGCGCGGCGGTTGCCCAGAAGCCAGAAGCCGTCCCACATGTGGTTGGTCATGGACAGGTATTTCTGCACCTCCCACAGCTTGGCGACCTTCATGATCGCCAGCGGGTTTTCCTGCCCGTCCACGATGCCGGTTTGCAGCGCGGTATAGACCTCGGCAAAGTTGATCGAGGCGGGCGCGGCGCCGAAGGCCGAGAAGAGCGAGGTCCAGAGCGGGCTGACCGGCACGCGGATCTTGAAGCCCTGGAAGTCCTCGGGCGTGGTGATGGGCTTGGTCGAGGTGGTGGTCTGGCGGAAGCCGTTGTCCCAGATCTTGTCCATCATCACCAGGCCGGCATTCTCGATCTGGCCGCGGGCATAGGCGCCCAGATCGCCGTCCATCGCCTTCCAGACCGTGTCGTAGTCGGGGAAGGCGAAGCCCACGCCGTTGATCGAGGCGTTCGGCACCAGCGTCGACAGGATCACCGGCGACAGCTGGAAGAACTCGACCCCGCCCGAGCGCAGCTGGCCCAGCACGTCGGTATCGGCGCCCAGCTGGTTCGAGGGGAAGATCTGGATGTCCACCGCGCCCGAGGTTTCTTCCAGGATCGCCTTGACCGCCTCGGCCAGCCGGACGTTGCTGGGATGCTCCAAGGGCTGGTTGTTCGCGATCTTGTAGCTGAATTCGGCGGCGCGGGCGGCGCCCGGCCGGATGAAGGGCGCGGCGAGCGCCCCTGCGGCGGCACCCATCAGGACGCTGCGGCGGGTGATGGTCATGTTTTCCTCCTCCCCGAAGGCTGTTGAAATCAAAGCAAGGCGGTCGAGAACCAGGGCACGGCGGCGATGGCCAGCAGGCCGACCAGCAGCGCCGCCAGATAGGGCCAGATCCGGCGCATGACCTGGTCGGCCGGCACGTCGGCGATCTTGCAGGCGATGTAGAAGCCGATGCCGATGGGCGGGGCCATCAGCCCGATGTTCATCGCCGTGACGATGACCATGGCGTAATGGATGTCGTGGATGCCCAGGCCGCGGGCGATGGGGAACATGATCGGCGCCAGAAGCACGATGGCCGGCAGCCCCTCCAGCACGCAGCCGAGGATCAGGAAGATCAGGATCGAGGCCAGCATGAACACCACCCAGCCGCCCGGCAGGCCGGTGACGACGGCCATCAGGTCGCGGGCGAAACCCGATTGCGTCAGCGCCCAGGCCATTGCGGATGCCGCGCCCAGGATCAGCAGGATCGCGCCGGACATGGCGGCCGTCTCGACCAGCATGGTGCCCAGCCTGCGGATCGGGATGCCGCCGTAAAGCACGACGCCGATGACGAAGGCATAGACCACGGCGATGGTCGAGACCTCGGTCGCGGTCGCCACGCCGCCGCCGACCAGGCTGCGGATCATGAAGGGCAGGACCAGCGCCGGCGCGGCGATGATCGCGGTCCTGCCGATCAGCGGCAGGGTGGCGGCGCGCACGCCCGACATGTCCTCGTTCCGCGCCTTCCAGCGCGCCAGCACGGCCAGCACCACCAGCAGCACCATGGCGATGACGAAGCCCGAGGTGAACAGCCCGGCGATGGACACGCCCGCGACCGAGCCCAGCACGATCAGCACGATCGAGGGCGGCACGGTATCGGCCATGGCCGCGCCGGTGGCCAGCAGCGCCGTCATCTCGGGCGCGGAATGGCCGCGCCTGCGCATCTCGGGGAAGAGCGCGGGCGCCACCGTCGCCATGTCCGAGACCTTGGAGCCGGAAATCCCCGAGACCAGGAACATCGAGCCCAGCAGCACATAGCTCATCCCCGCCTTGACGTGGCCAAGCAGCGAGGCGAGGAAATTGACGATGGCCTTGCCCATGCCGGTGGCGTCGAGGATGCAGCCCAGCAGCACGAAGACCGGCACCGACAGCAGGATCAGCGAGGACATGCCCTCGTCGATGCGGCCCATCATCACGAAGATCGGCGCATGGCTGGCGAAGGTCAGGTAGGCCAGCGTCCCCAGCGCGAAGCAGAAGGCGATGGGCACGCCGATGCACAGCAGCACCGCCACCAGCAGGCCCAGCCAGATCGGCAGGTTCCAGTTGCCGATGGAAAGCAGCGCCGGCCGGGCGAACCACAACAGCGCCACCGCCGCCGCCGTCACGGCCAGCGTCGCGGCGATGATGCGCCATTCGCGCGAGCGCAGCAGCGAAAGCACCGCCAGCACCGCCATCAGCCCGATCCCGGCCGGCAGGGCCGAGGCGCGGTATGACATCGGCAGCCCCAGCGCCGGCGACCTGACGAAGCTTTCCTCATAGGCATATTCCACCGCGACCGGCAAAAGCCGTAGCAGCAGGACGCAGACCAGCACCTGACCCGCCACCTCGGCCACCCGCGCCAGCCGCTCGGGCAGCAGGGGCAGGAACACGGTCAGCCGCATGTGCTCGTGCCGGTCCACCGCCAGCGCCGCGCCCAGCATCGCCATCCAGATGAAGCTGATCGAGGCCACTTCGTCGCCCCAGATCAGCGGCTTCGCCAGCACATAGCGGAAGAACACATTGGCCAGAACGGTGACGATCATCACCGCCAGAAGGCCGGCGGCCAACACCTCGACCGGGCGCATCCATCGCTCGGCGCGCTTTGGCTCGGCCAGCGCCTCGATGCCGCCCAGGGCCAGCTCGCCCTCGGGCTGGGTGTCGGTCAGTTGCATTGCATTCCTCCCATGGCGGCGGGGCCTCCCCTCCCTGCTATTGGTCCATGATATGGACGCAACAGCTGCCGCGTTTTTGGGAATTTCTGGGCGATTCTCGGCAAAGTGCAAGCGAAAATTGCCGAACGCCGCGCTTTCGGCCTTATAGGGCGATCTTCTGCAAATATTTCATTCTATATAATGGAATAATGCTCTTTATCCGGGGACACAGCAACAACGGCCGCGCCAACTGGCGCGGCCGTTGCTGACATGCATTTGCCCCTCGCTTCCATCCGCCTTGCGCGGCGCCGTCACGGCATCGGATGGACAGGGCTGGCGGCAGCGGAGAGGGGGCGTTACTCCGCCGCCAGCGCCGGGCTGTCGGCCAGGTCCAGCGTCCGCATCACCGCATCGACGCGCTGCTGGAAGGCCTCGGGGCTGTTCGCCGTGGCCGCGACATAGAAGTCCGGCCGGATCAGCACATATTTCGCGTCGATCTCGTCGAGCCAGCGCTTGTAGGTGCCCTCGGCGTCGATCACCGCGCAGCCGCCGCCGGGGGCGCAGACCTGCACGCCGAACCCCTCCAGCCGGTCGAGCTGTGCCCGCTGCCCGGGCGTCAGGGCCGCCAGCGGATCGGCCTCATAGCCGATCACCACCCAGCCCCGGCCCACGGCCTGGTCGAAGCGGTCGCGCCGGCCCCTGTGCTCGACCACGCCCTGCACCGACAGCTCGCCGGCATGGGCGCTGGCCGGGCACCAGGCGCCGGGGCCGAGATGGCAGATATCGGTCGGCACCGGCCGCTGGCCGCGGGCCTGAAGCTCGGCGATCATGCGGGCGTCGCGGGCCGCGGCCTCTGTCTCGTCGGCGATGCAGATGATGCTGCCCAGCTCCTGGCTGAAGTCGATGTAGTGGCAGGCATGGTCCTTGCGCTCGCTGGTATAGCTGTCCAGCAGGCCGAGGCCCGCCTTGCCCTCGAGGATCAGGTTCAGCCGCCAGGCCATGGCCACCGCATCGCGCAGGCCCGCGCACAGCCCCTCGCCGGCAAAGGGCGGCATCAGATGCGCGGCGTCGCCGCCGATCAGGCAGCGGCCCTTGTGCCATTGCTTCGCCCAGCGGGCCTGGAAGCGATAGACGGCGGCACGCTCCAGCTCGGCATTCCCGGGGGTGAGGCCCCAGGGTTGCAGCAGTTCCCACGCCCTTTCCGGGGTCTGCATCTCGGCCACCGATTCCCCGGGCAGCACCATGAACTCCCAGCGGCGGCGGTCGGGCTGGCCGGGCTGCGGCGCGGGGCCGCCGGGGACGATGGTGGTCGGGCGCCTGGGGTCGCAAAGCTGCCACTGCGCCGGCTCATCCGGGCGCGCGGCGCAGTAGTCGAACTTCGGCAGCATGTCGAGGATCAGCCAGTCGAAGAAATAGCCCTTGTCCTCGTTCTCGATGCCAAGCGCATGGCGCACGAAGCTGTTGGCGCCGTCGGTGCCGGCGACGAATTTCGCCCGGATCGTCCGGCGCTCGCCGTCCGGGCCGACCTCCTCGGGGCTCTGTTGCAGCGCCAGGGTGACGCCCTTCGCGTCCTGGTCCAGCGCGACGGCGTTCCAGCCGCGCAGCATGGTGATTTCCGGCATGCTGCCCGCCAGCTTCAGCAGGCGCTTTTCCAGCAGCGGCTGGTTGAACCAATAGCGCACCCGCCAGCCGCTGGCCGACCGGCTCTGCCAGTCCACGATCTGGAGGTTCTCGCCCTTGGCGTTGCGCCAGTAATAAAGCTCGTCGTGATGGTTGATCGAGGGATCGGTCTCGGCATCGATGCCCAGCGTGGCCAGGATGCGCGCGATCTCGTGGTCGAAGGTCACGGCGCGCGGCAGGTCGTAATGCGTGCTCCAACGCTCGACCAGCGTCACGCGCTTGCCGCGCTGGCCCAGCAGGATCGCCAGCAGCGTGCCGACCGGGCCCGCGCCGACGATGGCGACATCGGTGTCGACGGCTTGGTGAGATGGGGTCATCCTTGCTCCTCCCTGAAACAATCGCCGGGGTTCCGGCCCGATCGCCCGCGCTCCCCTGCGGGCGGATCGCTTGAGGATGAACTTCTTCTAAAAATGAATGATCGTCAACTTTGATTATAATTCATGACAGCGGGAAATCTGCAATGCTTTGACAGGGCGGCGAAAATTCCCCCACCTGCCTGCGGCCTCTTGTCGCGTCGGGCGGCCCAGCCTGCCCCTCGGCTTGAGAACCGATTCGTTTCCGAATATGGTTCGTTTCCGAATACGGAGCAGGACATGGCCGAGGCAGGGATCCAGGGCGAAGGCCGCGTGGCGCGGCGCCAGCGGCGCAACCGGGCGGCGCTGATCAAGGCGGCGCGCGAGATCATGACCGAGAAGGGCGCCGAGGCCGCCACCATGCTGGAGATCGCCGAGCGCGCCGATGTCGGTGCCGGGACGATCTACAATTATTTCAGGTCCAAGGACGAACTGGCCATCGCCGTGCTCGAGGGGCTGATGCACGACCTGGGCGTCAGCATCCAGGCCGTCACCGACAGGTTCGAGGATCCGGCGCAGGTCTATGCCTTCGGCCTCCGCACCGTTCTGGACACCGCGACCGGCGATCCGCGCTGGCGGCAGATGCTGCACCGCTCCGAGGTGATCGCGGATGCGCTGTTCCGCATGATGGGACCCTTCGCGATCCGCGACCTGCGCCAGGCCTCGGCGGCCGGCCGGTTCGAGGCCGGGGATACCGAGCTGATCTGGCGGCTGACCTGTCACGCGCTGATCGGTGCCAGCCTGGGGATCACCGAAGACCAGCTTTCACCCGCCGAAAGCGAGCGGATCGTGGCCCGTTTGCTCTGCATCACCGGCCTGGACCTGGCCAGCGCCACCGAACTGGCCAGCCGGCCGCGCCCGCCGCTGCCCGGCCGCTAGCGCAGCACCCGGCGCAACCCCTCCTGCACCTTCAGGAGCGCCGGCAGGTAAAGCGCGACCAGTTCCTCGGCCGAGGAATGCACCGCCGCCACCCCGATATTCAGCGCCGCCACCACCCGGCCGTGGGCGTTGTAAAGCGGCACGGCAAGCGACCGCAGGCCCAGCTCGACCTCCTGGTCGATCACCGCATGGCCTTCGGCGCGGGCCTGGCGGATGCGCGCCATGATCTCGTCCGGCGCGGTCAGGCTGTGCGGGGTGCGGGGCGTCAGGTCCGACCGTTCGATGATGGCGCGCGCCTCGGGCTCGGGCAGGGCGGCCAGCAGCACCCGGCCCATCGAGGTGCAATGCGCGGGAAGGCGAGAGCCCGGCATCAGCCCGATGGACATCACCCGCCGCTGCGCCGCCCGCGCCAGATAGACGATCTCGGTGTCGTCGAGAATCGAGACTGAGGTGCTTTGCCCGATCTGCTCGGACAGCTGGTCCAGCCAGGGCTGCACCAGTTGCGCCAGCGGCAGCGCCGCCAAGGCCCCCATGCCCAGCCGCAGGACGCGCGGGGTCAGGGTGAAGAACTTGCCGTCGTAATCGGCATAGCCCAGCTCGTGCAGGGTCAGCAGGCAGCGCCGCGCCGTCGCCCGGTCCAGCCCCGTCGCCCCGGCCACCTCGGCGATGGAGAGCCGTGGACGTTCCGCCCGGAACGCCTCGATCACGTGAAGGCCCTTGGCAAGCGAGGCGATGAAATCGGTCTTGTTCACCATGCGCACATGTTTTTACGCAGTTTGAACAAATGTCAACATCCGCACGAAATCTCTGGTGTCGCGGTGGCCATGCGCGCATGAAACTCCCCGGAACCCGCAGGAGGAGTTCATGGACAAACGCATCCCCAATCTGGCCGAGGCGGTCGCCGGCATCCCGGACGGCGCCGCGGTGATGATCGGCGGCTTCGGCGGCTCTGGCGCGCCGATCGAGCTGATCCACGCGCTGATCGACCGCTACCTGGCCACCGGCAGCCCCAAGGACCTGACCGTCATCAACAACAATGCCGGCAACGGCCATGTCGGCATCGCCGCGCTGATCGAGCAGGGCATGGTCCGCAAGATGGTCTGTTCCTTCCCGCGCTCGGCCGATCCGCGGGTTTTTACCGACAAGTATCTGGCCGGAGAGATCGAGCTGGAACTGGTGCCGCAGGGCACGCTGGCCGAACGCATCCGCGCCGGCGGGGCGGGGATCCCGGCCTTCTATACGCCCACCAGCTACGGCACCGACCTGGCCCGCGGCAAGCCGGTCGCCGAATTCGACGGCCGGCCCTATGTGCAGGAACGCTGGCTCAAGGCCGATTTCGCGCTGGTCAAGGCCGAGCTGGGCGACCATTACGGCAACCTGACCTATCGCATGGCGGCGCGGAACTTCTCGCCCCTGATGGCGATGGCGGCGGCGCGCACTATTGCGCAGGTGACGCAGGCGGTCGCGCCGGGCGGCATCGACCCCGAGCATGTGGTGACGCCGGGCATCTTCGTCTCCGGCATCGTCGAGGTTGCGAACCCGGCGCAGGAGGAGGCGCTGAACCGCGCCGACGCGGCCCATCCCCCCGCCCGTCCCCAGGAGGTGCAGGCATGACCACGAAGCTTTCCAACGCCCAGATCGCCTGGCGCGCGGCGCAGGACATCGCCGACGGCGCCTATGTGAACCTGGGCATCGGGTTCCCCGAGATGGTGGCCAAGTTCCAGCCCCCCGGCCGTCAGGCGGTGTTCCATACCGAGAACGGCGTGCTGGGCTTTGGCGAGGCCCCGCCGGCGGGCGAGGAGGACTGGGACCTGATCAACGCCGGCAAGAAGGCGATCACGCTGAAGCCCGGCGCGGCCTTCTTCCACCATGCCGACAGCTTTGCCATGGTGCGCGGCGGCCACCTGGACGTGGCGATCCTGGGCGCCTATCAGGTGGCGCAGAACGGCGACCTGGCGAACTGGTCCACCGGACCCAAAGGGGTGCCGGCGGTCGGCGGCGCCATGGATCTGGTGCATGGCGCCAAGCGCGTCGCCGTCATCACCGATCACGTCACCAAGGACGGCAAGCCCAAGCTGCTGGAGGCCTGCACCCTGCCGCTGACCGGGGTTGGCTGCGTGACGCGCGTCTATACCTCGCTCGCCGTGGTGGACATCGAGGACGGCCGCTTCGTGCTGCGCGAGAAGCTGGCCACGATTTCCCTTGACGACCTGCAAGCCGTGACCGGCGCGCGGCTGCATCTGGACGGTGCGGTCGGCGACCTGATCGCACCGGAGCTGTGACATGACCGAAGTCTTCATCTGCGACTATATCCGCACGCCCATCGGCCGTTTCGGCGGCGCGCTGGCCCCGGTGCGGGCCGACGACCTGGGCGCCATCCCGCTGCGCGCGCTGATGGCCCGCCATGCCGGGCTCGACTGGCAGGCGGTGGACGACGTGATCTACGGCTGCGCCAACCAGGCCGGCGAGGACAACCGCAACGTCGCCCGCATGTCCGCGCTGCTGGCGGGCCTGCCGCTCGAGGTGCCGGGCACCACGATCAACCGGCTTTGCGGCTCGGGCATGGATGCGGTGCTGGTCGCCGCGCGCCAGATCGCGGCGGGCGAGGCCGAGCTGATGATCGCCGGCGGCGTCGAGTCGATGTCGCGCGCGCCCTTCGTGCTGCCCAAGGCCGAGACCGCCTTCAGCCGTCATGCCGAGATCCACGACACCACCATCGGCTGGCGCTTCGTGAACCCGGCGATGCAGGCGGCCTATGGCACCGACTCGATGCCGCAGACCGGCCAGAATGTCGCCGACGACTACGGCATCTCGCGCGAGGCGCAGGATGCCATGGCGCTGGCCTCGCAGCAGAAAGCCGCTGCCGCCATCGCCAGCGGCCGGTTGGCGGCCGAGATCGCGCCGGTGACGATCCCGCAGCGCAAGGGCGAGCCGGTGGTGGTCGATACCGACGAGCATCCCCGCGCCACCACGGCCGAGGCGCTGGCCAAGCTGCGACCGCTGTTCCCGAACGGCTCGGTCACGGCGGGCAATGCCTCGGGGGTGAACGACGGGGCGGCGGCGCTGATCCTGGCCTCGGAGGCGGCGGCGAAGAAGCACGGGTTGACGCCCATCGCCCGGGTGCTGGGCGGCGCGACGGCGGGCGTGCCGCCGCGCATCATGGGCATCGGCCCGGCGCCGGCCTCGCAAAAACTGATGGCGCGGCTGGGCCTGACCCAAGCGGATTTCGACGTGATCGAGCTGAACGAGGCCTTCGCGGCCCAGGGCCTCGCCACGCTGCGCCAGCTGGGCATTGCCGATGACGACCCGCGCGTGAACCCGAACGGCGGCGCCATCGCGCTGGGGCATCCGCTGGGCATGTCGGGCGCCCGCATCACCGGCACGGCGGCGCTGGAACTGGCGCGGACCGGCGGGCGGCGCTCGCTCTCGACCATGTGCATCGGCGTTGGCCAAGGCATCGCCGTGGCGCTGGAGAGGGTCTAGTCCCGTTGGCGGCGGGGGCTTACCGCTCCCGCTATGCGGCTACATCCGCCGGATGCAGCGGAATCCCAGATGGCCTGTGGTCATGTCGGTCTGCTGGGGATGGCGGGCGGCGGGGCGGTAGCGCTGGCAGTAGTTCGGCGCGCAGAGATAGGAGCCGCCCTTGATGACCTTGGTCGCGGCGCCGCTGGCCTCCGGCTTGCGGCAGCAGCTGCGCGCCGGCTCGGCCCGGGGCGCGGCATAGTCGTCCAGCGTCCATTCCCAGACATTGCCGATCATGTCGAAAAGCCCGTAGCCATTGGCCGGGAAACTGCCGACCGGAGAGGTGCGGGCGAAACCGTCCTCGAGGTCGTTGACGAAGGGAAAGGCGCCCTGCCAGGTATTCGCCATGTGCCGGCCGTCCAGAGTCAGGCTGTCGCCCCAGGCGTATTCCGCGCCCGCGAGCCCGCCGCGCGCGGCGCATTCCCATTCCGCTTCGGTCGGCAGCGCCTTGCCGGCCCATGCGGCATAGGCCAGCGCATCGGCCAGGGCGACATGCACCACCGGGTGATCCTCGAGCCCGGCAAGGTCGCTGCCCGGGCCGGCCGGGTGCTTCCAGCAGGCGCCCGGCACCAGCCGCCACCAGCTGGCCGGGCCTTGCAGCACCGTGCCGGGCAGCGGCGGGGTGAAGACCGCCGAGCAGGGTTCGACCATGCGGCCGGGGATCGAGGGATGCGGCTGCGGCCGCTCGGCCTGGGTGACATGGCCGGTCGCGGCGACGAAGCGGGCGAAGGCGGCATTGGTGACCGGGTGGCGGTCGATGAGAAAGGCGCCGACCTCGGCCGGGCGGACCGGGCGCTCCTCGGGGTAGAAGCGGTCCGAACCTATCAGGAAGCGGCCGCCCGGGACGGCCACCATCTCGCCGGGGTCAGGCTGGCGGGCAAGGGTCATGGCCGGTCCTTTCGGCAGGGCCCCGGGGACGGCGATGCCCCCGGGCAGGATTGCAGTAGCTCAGTTGGCGCCGGCCAGCTGCGGGCGCGGGAACAGGTATTCGGTCTCGTTGGAATAGACCATCTGCGGCGCCAGCCCCTCGTTCCAGTAGATGCCGAAACGTTCCTGGCAATCCGCCCAGTCGGCTTTCAGCTCGGCCAGCTTGTCGGGCTGATCCGCCGCCAGGTCGTGACGCTCGGTCATGTCGGCCTTGATGTCGAACAGTTCGAAATCGCCGGTGCCCCAGGGCTTGTTGCTGTGCACCATCTTCCAGCCGTCCTTCCAGACCGAGACGCGGCCGAACAGCTCGGTGCAGACCGGTTCGTCCTGCGGGCGGGCCGTCTCGGCCTGGCCCTCCAGCCAGGGCCGCAGCGAATGGCCGGTCATCGGCGCCAGTTCGATGCCGGCGCGCTCTGCGGGCGGCGTGGCGCCGGCCAGGTCCAAGAGCGTCGGCGCGATGTCGGTGACATGCACGAACTGGTCCAGCCGTTCGCCGGTCTTCCAGCCGGGATAGGAGATGAAGGCGGGCGAGCGGGTGCCGCCTTCATAGGTATAGCCCTTGACCATGCGGAACGGCGTCTGGCTGACCGAGGCCCAGCTGGGACCATAGCCGATATACGAGCCCTGCTTGCCCATGTTCTCGAGCGAATTGTCGAAGGCGCGGCTGATCCATTCCCCGTTCCTGCCGCCCATGATGTTCTCGGGCAGCTGGCCCTCGGCGCCGTTGTCCGAGAAGAAGATGAAGATGGTGTCCTCGTATTCGCCCTTCTGCTTCAGGTGATCGACGAGACGGCCGACATTCTGGTCGACCTCGTGGATCATCGCGGCATAGACCTCCATCTTGCGGGCCTCGCTGGCGCGCTGCGCCGCGTCGAGCTCGCTCCAATGCGGCCAGAGGTCGGGGGCGGCGTTCGGCTGCACGTCCGCGCCGATCAGGCCCAGCTCGCGCATCCGCGCCAGCCGCGCGTCGCGGATCGCGTCATAGCCGGCATCGTATTTGCCCTTGAACAGCGCGATGGATGCGTCCGGGGCCTGAAGGGGCCAATGCGGCGCGGTATAGGCCAGATAGCCGAAGAACGGCGCGTCGTCGCTGGCGGAATCGATCTGCTCGATCAGCTGGGTGGTGAAGTAATCCGTCGAATAGGTGAAGTCGTCGCCCAGGTCGACCGGCTGGTCGTCGGCGGTATAGTTCGCCTTGGGCAGCGCCTCGATCAGGCCGGTCTGGTCGAAATTATGCGCGGCGCCGTTCATCAGCGCGAAGGAGCGCTCGAAGCCGCGGGCGTTGGGGCGCTGGCCCTCCTTGCCGCCGAGATGCCATTTGCCCGAGATATAAGTGTGATAGCCGCTGTCGCGCAGCACCTCGGGGAAGCTTATGACCCGCTCGTTCAGATAGCCCTCGTAGCCGGGATGACCGCGCTGCTCGTCCAGGATTTCCTCGGCCATGCTGCCCAGGCCGGCGACATGGTTGTCGGTGCCCGACATCAGCATGGAGCGTGTCGGCGAGCAGGTCGGCGCGACGTGGAAATTGGTCAGCTGCACGCCGTCCCGGGTCAGCGCGTCCAGGTTCGGCGTCAGGATTTCGCTGCCGAAGGCGCCCATATCCGAATAGCCCATGTCGTCGACGACGATCAGCACGATGTTGGGGCGGGCGTCCTGCGCCAGCGCCGGATGGGCGATGGCCAGCGTCGCCACGCTCAGCGCAAGGCGCGGCAAGGTGGCCAGTCTTTTCGACGTCATTATGATTCCTCCTCCTGTTCACGGAAGAACGATCCCGGGCCGCGCAAGGCGCCGACGGTGCTAGCTGTCTCTCCGGGTCTCCTCCCCCTTGGAAGGGTTAGCAAAGGGAGGCGGGTTACAGCATGACATGATCGGCGGATAACATGACGCAACGTTATATGAATCGTCCCCGCGCCGAGTGGTAAGGCAGTTCTTATCGGTAATCAATAAAATTTTCGAAAAAATGGAATGCCATCGGGCGCGCCCCTTGCAGAGCGCGCCCGGCCGTGGTGGTGCGGGGGATGATTCAGCGCGCCAGCACTTGCCGCAGCACGCGCGACAATTCGGCCTCGGGCTGGGGAACAAGGCCGGTGGCACGCCAGCAGACATGGTGGTCGGGGCGCACCAGCAGGCAGCCGTTATCCTTGATTTCCGAGGCGCGGGCCCAGTCGCCGCTGTGATCGACATAGGCCTGGCGCGGGCCGATGACATGGGCGACCAGGTCGATGCCCAGATCGCGCGCCACCTGGCCGGCCGCCTCGGCCCAGGCCTCGCCGCCAAGCCCGGTCAGCAGGGTGAAGCGGCCATGGCCGCACAGGTCCAGCGTCGAGACCTCGGCCCCGTCGTCGTGGCGGTAAAGCCAGGCATGCGGCAGGCGGGCGCCCGGCCAGGTGGTCGGCTGGTAGTGCAGTTCGGGATCGAGCTGGAAATCCGGCTCGAGCTGGTTGTCGGTCACCACGGCATCCGAGCGGTAACGCTGGTTCATCTCGACGCCATGCGCGTCGAATTCGTATTTCTTGAAGGCGATGGCCTTGCGGATCGCCTCGCGCTGCAACTCGGCCTCGGGCGTGCCGTCGGTGCGGGCTTGCAGGTTCTTCTGCATCTGCACCGGGTCCACCCCCTCGGCCATGCCGAGCGCGGCAAAGATCGGGCCGGTCTCGGTGATGGACTGGTTGGCGCGGGTCACGATCTGCCTGGCCACCGGGGCGCGCTCGGCGTCATAGCTGTCCAGCAACCGCTCGCCGGCCTGGCCTTTCAGCACCAGGGCCAGTTTCCAGGCCAGGTTGAACGCATCCTGGATCGAGGTGTTCGAGCCCAGCCCGTTCGACGGCGGATGCCGGTGGATGGCATCGCCCATACAGAACACCCGCCCGTTCGCGGTCCGGGTGGCGTAGAAGTTGTTCACCGTCCAGGTGTTGGCGGACAGCAGCTCGATCTTCAGCTCGGGATCGCCGACCAGCTGGCGGGCGACGCCGGTGGCGAATTCCTCGGTCACCTCGGGCTCGGGGCCGTTGATGTCATAGCCCCAGACGATCAGCCATTCGTTCCAGGGCCGCACCATGCGCACCAGCCCCATGCCGATGCCGCCGACATCGGCGCCGGGCTGCATCACCCAGTAAAGCACCGAGGGCCGGTGCGCGACGTATTTCGACAGGTCGGCCCGGAACAGGATGTTCATCGAGCCGCCCACGCCCATCTTGCCCTCGAAGGGCAGGCCGGCATGTTCGGCGACCAGCGATTTGCCGCCATCGGCGCCGATCAGGTATTTCGAGCGGATGGTGATCTCCTGCCCGGTCAGCCGGTCGCGGCAGGTGGTGGTGACGCCGGTCTCGTCCTGCTCGTGGCGCAGGTATTCGGTGGACAGCCGCCCCTGCGTGCCGCGCGAACAGGCGGTCTTGAACAGCAGCGGCTCCATATAGGTCTGCGGCAGGTCGTTCATCCGGGTGGGCGAGGACATCAGATGCTCGGCCTTGGACAGCGGATGGTTGCCCCAGGCCTTCAGCCGGCCGATCTCCTCTCCCGCCAGGCTTTCGCAGAAGATGTTCTCGCCCATCAGTTCCTGATGGGTGGCGAACATATAGGCCTCGTCCTCGACATCGCGGCCGAGGTCGCGCAGCACCTCCATGGTGCGCTGGTTGGTGATATGGGCGCGGGGCGTGTTGGCCAGCCAGCGATAGCGGTTCACCGCCAGGTTGGCGATGCCGTAGGTCGACAGCAGCGCGGCGGTGGCCGAGCCGGCCGGGCCGGTGCCGATGATCAGCACATCGGTGGTGATATCAGTCATTCGGGGTCTCTCCTCCCAGAGGGTTTCGTCAAAAAGGGATGGCTGCGCGGGCGGCGGCTCAGCGGCCCGGTGCCTCGCCCGCCCAGGCGGCGGCCAGCAGCCGGCGCAGGGCGTCGCGCTCGACCGGGCGCGGGTTCCAGTAGGGGTTGCGGGTGGCGATCTCGGCGGCGCGGTCCAGGTCCGTTTCCTTCAGGCCCAGGTCGCGCAGCGCCAGCGGCGCGCCGCTTTCGCGGGCGAAGTGGTGAAGCGCCCGTCCCGGATCGGCATCGCCGAAGATCTCGGCCACCGGCGCCAGCAATTCGGGCACCGCCTGCGCGTTATAGGCGATGGCATGGGGCAGGATCACGGCATGGGTCTCGGCATGGGGCAGGTCGAAGCTGCCGCCCAGCGTGTGGCAAAGCTTGTGGTGCAGCGCCATGCCGACCTGGCCCAGCACCGAGCCGCAAAGCCAGGCGCCATACAGCGTCTCGCCCCGCGCCGCCAGGTCGCCGGGCGCGGCGACGACGCGGGGCAGGGCGTCGCGAAAGGCGCGCAGCCCCTCGACCGCCATCAGCGAGGTCAGGGGCGAGCGGTCGCGGGCGTAAAGCCCCTCGGCGGCATGGGCCATGGCGTTCAGCGCGCTGGTCACGGTCATGGCCACCGGCAGGGTGGCGACCAGCTCGGCATCGTAGAGGATGACCTCGGGCTGCACCCGGCGGTCGGTGATCGTGGTCTTCAGCCCGTTTTCGGTCTGGCCCAGGATCGGCGTCGCCTCGCTGCCGGCATAGGTGGTGGGCACGACGATCTGCGGCAGGCCGGTGCGCAGCGCGATGGCCTTGCCGAGGCCGGTGGTCGAGCCGCCGCCCACCGCGACCAGCACGTCGGCGCCGATGCTGCGGGCCTGCTCGGTTGCCTGTTCCGAGACCTCGACCGGGGTGTGCATGACCGCGCCGGTGAACCGGCCGACCGCGCGGTTGCCGCAGAGTGCGGCGAACTCATCGGCCATCCCGGCCTGCTGCGGCGTCGTCAGGATCAGCGCGCGGCGGGCGCCAAGCGCGTCGATCTCGTCGGCGATGCTGTTGCGCACGCCGCTGCCGAACCGCACCCGGACGGCCGGGCTTTGCGCTGTGAATTCCTCGCGGAAAAAGGACACTGGTTTTCCTCCCTCGATCCTCGTCCCGGGGACGTTACACCGGCCAAAGACAAATATTGATCGGATGAACGAAACATAATATGATAATAAGTTATGAAAATAGACAGCGAACATCTGGAAATCCTGGCGGTGATCGTCGAGAAGGGTGGGCTGACCGAGGGGGCCGAGGCGCTTGGCAAGTCGCAGCCCTCGGTCTCGCGCAGCATGGCGCTGCTGGAAAAGCGCATCGGCATGCCGCTGTTCCAGCCCGGCCGCCGGCCGCTGCGCCCGACCGAGCTGGGGCTGAGCCTGGCGCGCTTCGGCGCCCGCATCCGCGCCGCCAACCAGGAGGCGAGCCTGCTGGTCCAGCGCTTCCGCAAGGGCCATGCCGGGCGGCTGCGGGTCGGCGGCTCGCCGATCTTCATGGACGGCGTGGTCTCGACCATGATCGCGGATTTCCAGATGCGCCACCCCGAGGTGCAGATCGACCAGTCCTATGGCTATGTCGATACGCTGGAGGCATCCTTGCGCAATGGCACGCTGGACATGGCGATCCTGCCCCTGCATCCCAGCCAGGTGCCGCCGGGGCTGAGCTTCACTCCGGTCCTGCCCAGCCGCAACGTGGTCGCGGCCCGCGCCGGCCATCCGCTGATCCGGCGCAAGGCGATCACGCAGGCCGATCTCGCGCCCTATACCTGGATCGCGCCGCCGGCGAACAGCCCGCTTTACCGTGATCTGGAGCGGGCGCTGAAATCCATCGGGCAGGAGGATTTCAACGTCAGCTTCTCGGGCGGCACGCTGGCGTCGATCCAGTCGGTGATGGCGGGATCGGACGCGCTGACCGTGCTGCCCTATTCGGTGGTGTTCCTGTCGCGCCGCAGCGTGCCGATGGAGGCGCTGCCGCTGCGCATCGACCACCCTGAGCGGCAGTTGGGCCTGTTGATGCCCGAGGACCGGCCCGGCCCGCCGGCCATGCGCCAGCTCATCGTCTTCCTGACCGAGGAATTCGCCCGGCTGACCGCGCGGATGGAGCACGACCAGCAGGTGACGCGGCGGCGCGGCTGAGGGCCTATTTCAGCGCCAGATAGGTCTCGGGGTCCAGCATGCCCACCCGCACCGCGACATCGAGGCCGCTGGCCTGTTCCAGCACCTGCCGCATGGTCCCGGCGACGGCGCGGATGCGGTCCGGCGTGCGCCCGCTGCGCGGCAGGATCAGCAGCTCGGCATTCACCTGCGGCTGGTCGGGCAGGCCCACCACCGGCAGCGCGGCGATCTGGCAGGCACTGGCTTCGACCGCCAGCCCCTCGCAGAGCAGGTCGCGCAGCCGGGGCAGCGCGTCCTCGATGGCGCCGCGGCAGGCGGCGAGGCGGGTTTCGTCGATATAGATCTTGACGTTGGGCATGATCGGCTCAGGCGGGAACGAGGATGAAGTCGAAGGGCGAGCGCCAGAGGGTGTCGCCATCGACCCGCTGGAAGGGGGCGATCAGCGTCTCCTTGACGCCGAACACGGTATCGTCGGCGATATAGTCGTCCTCGGCGACGAAGGTATGGGTGACGACGCGCTGATAGCCCGGCGCGGTCACCATGTAATGCATATGGGCCGGCCGATAGGGATGGCGGCCCAGCCTGCCCAGCATCTGCCCGACCGGCCCGTCATCGGGGATCGGATAGCTGACCGGCTTGATGCCGATAAAGCTGTAGCGCCCGTCCGGCCCGGTGACGAAACGGCCGCGATTGTTCCATTTCGGCTGGATGTCCGGCTGCTGCACGTCGTAATAGCCGTCGGCATTGTCGGACCAGACATCGACGGTAGCGCCCTCGACGGGATTGCCGTCGAGGTCCAGCACCCGGCCCTCGAACAGGCAGCTCTCGCCCTTGCCGTCCAGGCTGATGCATTCGCCCATCTGCCGGATCGGCGCGCCCTCGACATGGAAGGGGCCAAAGACGGTGTTCTCGGTCGCGCCTTCGGGGCGGCGGTTGTTGATCGCATCGACCAGCATGGAAAAGCCCAGCACGTCCGAAAGCAGGATGAACTCTTGCCGCTCGGCCGAGCAGATCTGGCCGGTGCGGGTCAGGAAGTCGATGCCGAGCTCCCATTCCTCCTGGGTCAGGGCGATTTCCTTGGCGAAGGCGTGCAGGTGCTTGACCAGGCAGGCCATTACCTGCCGCAGCCGCGGGTCGATATCCTCGGCCATGCGGGCGTTCACCGCCTCGACCGAGCCTGCTTCGGTGAAATAGGACATGATGCTTTCCTTTCGTGAATCTCAGGGCCGGACGGCCGATGCAGAGGCGGGGGCGCGGTGGCCCAGCGGCAGCAGCTCCAGCCCGGTGCGTCCGGACAGGCTGCCCCAGAGGCCGCGCCGGGCGAACAGCATGACCGCGATGCCGAACAGGCCCAGCACGATCAGATAGGCGCTGCCGTAATCCGAGAGCAGCCGCTCCAGCGCATAGAACACCACCACGCCGACGATGGGGCCGGGCAGGGTGCCGATGCCGCCGATCACCACCACGAACAGCACGAAGGCGGTCCAGTCCAGCAGCGAGAAGGCCGCGTCGGGGGTGATGCGGGTGATCTGGATGAACAGCAGCCCGCCGCAAAGGCCGGTGCCGAAGGCGGTCAGCAGAAAGACCAGCGCCTTGAGCCGCACCGGATCGACGCCCACCGCGCGCGCGGCCATGGCATTGTCGCGGATCGCCTGCAAGCCCAGCCCCATGCGCGAGCGCAGGAAGGCCCAGGACACGCCCAGCGTCACCAGCACCAGCCCCAGCGCCAGCCAGTAAAGCAGGATGTCGCTGGCCGCGGCGCTGGAAACGCCCAGCCATTCCTTGACCGGCCCGACGCCCAGCATGTCGCGGGTGGTGCCCTTGGGCAGCGAGGTGCCGGTGCCGCCGCCGAGCGCCTTCCACTGGCCCAGGCCCAGCCGGGCGATCTCGGCCGCGACCCAGGTGCCGATGGCGAAATAGGCGCCGTTCAGGCGAAAGACGAAACAGGCCACCGGCACGGCCAGCGCCATGGCGACCAGCCCGCCCAAGAGCACGCCGGCCAGCGGGTCCAGCCCGAACAGGATGACGGCGGCGAACATGGTATAGGCGCCGATGCCGACGAAGGCCTGCTGCCCGACCGAGACCAGCCCGGCAAAGCCCGCCAGCATGTTCCAGTTCAGCGCCAGCACCAGCAGGCAGAGGATGCCGAACAGGTCCTGCACCACGGCGCGCGGGCCGATCAGCGGCACCAGGGCCAGGGCGGCGGCGCAAAGCACGGCGAGGGCCAGGGGGCGATATGCGGGAAATGAGGTTTTCATCATGGCGCCCTTCAGTCGATGGCTCGGGGGAACAGCCCGCGCGGGCGGACCATCAGGATCAGCACGAAGGCGACATGCCCGGCCAGGATCTGCCATTCCGGGTTGATCGCCGCGCCCATGGTCTGGGCAAGGCCGATCACCACGCCTCCGGCCAGCGTGCCCCAGAGGCTGCCCAGCCCGCCGATGATCACCGCCTCGAAGGCATAGAGCAACCGGGCCGGCCCGATGGACGGGTCGAAATTCGCCCGCGTGCCCAGGTAGAGCGCGGCGATGGCGGCGACGACCAGGGCGATGCCGGTGGCCATGGCGAAGATGCGCTGCGGCCGGATGCCCATGAGCTGTGCGGTCACCGCATCGTCCGAGGTGGCGCGGAAGGCGCGTCCCAGCGCGGTGCGGTAGAACAGCAGGTTGAGCCCCAGGATGACCGCGACCGCCGTGGCCAGGGACATCACCGGCATGACGCCCATCTGCACCGGCCCGACCGCGACCGAGGCGGATTCGACCGGCCCGGCCGCCAGCTTGCGGCTGTCGGCGGTGAAGGCGGCAAGCAGCCCGTTCTGGATCACCACCGACAGCCCGAAGGTGACCAGCAGCGGCGGCAGGATGTCCTCGCCCAGCACGCGGTTCAGCAGCCGGGTCTGCAAGAGCCATCCCAGCGCGAACATCAGCGGCATGGCGATCAGCGCCGCGACGAAGGGGTTCATGCCCGTCACCGTGCCGAGGCCGAGGATCAGATAGGCGCCCAGCACGATCAGGTCGCCATGCGCCAGGTTCACCAGCCGCATGATGCCGAAGACCAGGCTGAGCCCGGCGGCGAAAAGCGCATAGAGGCCGCCCAGCAGCAGGCCCTGCACGATTGTATCCAGCGAAAACATCAGTGGGTCGCTCCGAAATAGGCGTCGTGGATGGCGTCGCGCGACAGGTCGCCCGGCCGGCCGGACAGGGTGATGCGGCCCTCCATCATGCAATGCACGTAATCGGCCACCTTCAGCGCCTGGCCCACGTCCTGCTCGATCACCACGATCGAGGCGCCGCTGGCGCGGATCTCGGGGAAGGCGGCATAGATCTCGCGGATCACCACCGGGGCGAGGCCGAGGCTCAGCTCGTCGCAGAGCAGCACGCGCGGATTGGACATCAGCGCCCGGCCGATGGCCACCATCTGCTGCTGGCCGCCCGACAGCGCCGTGCCGGGATGGTGGCGCCGCTCGCGCAGGGCGGGGAACAGCCTGTAGACGCTTTCGAGGTTCCAATGCCCGGCGGCCCGGCGCGCATGGGCGCCGATCAGCAGGTTCTCCTCGACGCTGAGCGAGGGGAACAGCCGCCGCCCCTCGGGCACCATGGCGATGCCGGCCATCAGGATGCCGGGCGCGGCGGTGCCGGTGATGTCGCGCCCGTCCAGCCGGACGCGGCCGGCGCTGATGCGGGCGATGCCGGTGATGGCGCGCATCAGGGTGGTCTTGCCGGCGCCGTTGGCGCCGATGATGGCGACGACCTCGCCTTGCTCCAGCGCCACGTCGACGCCGAACAGCGCCTGGAAATCGCCGTAATGCGCGGTCAGGCCGGAAACCGACAGGATGGGTTCGCTCATACCTCGGCCCCCAGATAGATCTCGCGCACCTCGGCCGAGTTCATCACCGTCTTGACGTCGCCGACCATCAGCAGCCGCCCGAAATTCAGCACGATCAGCCGGTTCACGACGCTGTTCAGCGCATGCAGCACATGCTCGATCCAGACGATGGCGGTGCCCTCGGCATGGATGGCGCGGATGGTGGCGACCAGTTCGACGCATTCGGCATCGGTCAGCCCGCCGGCGATCTCGTCGAGCAGCAGCACCCGCGGCCGCGTCGCCATGGCGCGCGCCAGCTCCAGCCGCTTGCGGCTGAGCAGCGGCAACCCGCCGGCGGGACTGTCGGCCACGCCGGCCAGCCCGGTGCGGCGCAGGATGTCCATGCAGAACTCCGGCGCCTCGGCCGCCGCAAGGCCGCCGCCGAACCGCGCCGCGACCAGCAGGTTCTCATAGACCGACAGATGGCCGAAGGGCTGCGGGATCTGGAACGAGCGGCCGATGCCCGCCGCGCAGCGCGCCATGACCGAATCGGCGCTGACATCGCGGCCGTCCAGCAGGATCTGCCCGGCATCCGGCCGCAGGTTGCCGGTGATCAGGTTGAACAGGGTCGATTTCCCGGCGCCGTTGGGGCCGATGATGCCAAGCGCCTCGCCCGGTTGCAGGTCGAAGCTGACATCGTCGGTGACCTTCAGCGCGCCGAAGCTTTTCGACACGGATCGCAGCGAAAGCAGGGCCATCACGCCAGCGTCCGGATGCTGTCGCCCAGCGGGATCTCGGGCGCCAGGGCGTTCTCGACGATCACCAGATCGAAGCTGCCATCCTCCTTGCGGCGCCATTGTCCGCCGACCAGCGGCGTCTTGGCGACGTTCTTGCGGGCGAATTCGGGCACGTTCTCCTGTCCCCAGGCGACGCGGCCGACCACGGTTTGCAGGTCGGTGGCGGCGATGGATTCGGCCAGCGCATCGCCGTCGGTCGGGTCCTCGGTGCGGCGGATGGCGTCGGCGGCGACCTCGAACAGCGCATGGACGAAGCCGGCGGGCTGGGTCCATTGCCGCTTCGCCGCCGCCTCGAAGGCGCCGGCCAGCTCGCCGGCGCTCTGCCCGGTCAGGGACGAGCGGAACGGGTGCTGCGGCGACCACCAGACCTCGGAGGTCAGGTTGTCGCCCAGCTCGCCAAGCGCGGCGACGCTTTCGGGAAACAGCAGCGCCTTGGCGACCGAAACCAGCTTGGGCCGGTAGCCCTGCTGGCGGGCCTGGGTCCAGAAGGTGGTGAAATCCGGCGGGATCGGGATGCCGACCAGGATCTCGGCCTGCGCCTGCTTGAAGGCGTTGATCTGGGCGCTGAAATCGTCGGTCAGGTTCTGGTAGCGGCCCGGATCGGTCAGCCTGTAGCCGGCTTCGGCCAGCGCCGGCGGCATGCCCACGTCCGAGGCCCAGGCATTGCCGTCGCTGTCGTTCGGCCAGAGCGCGCCGACCGATTTGTTGGTCTGCACCGTCTCCCACATGTTCATGAAGACCCGGACATTGTCCTCGAGCCCCCAGAAGAAGTGATAGGCATAGTCGAATTCCTGCCAGCTTTCCGCGTCGGCCGGATTGCCCTGCTGGCCGATGAACCAGGGCTGCCAGGGCGCCACGGTCGAGATCACCGGGATCTCCTCGGATTCCGCCACGCTGCACACCGGGTTGGTGGTCTCGGGGGTCGAGGCGACCAGCAGCAGGTTCACCTCGTCGCGGCTGATCAGCTCGCGCGCCACCTCGGCGGCGCGGTTGGGGTTGGACTGGCTGTCCTTGACTATGACCTCGACATCCAGGCCAAGCCCCGGTGCTGCGGCCAGGAACTGCCTGACGGTGAAGTCGTCCGCCGCCGAAAAGGCCGAAAGCGGCCCGGTCTGCGGGCTGACATAGCCGATCCTGATCGCCTTGCGCTGCGCGAGCGCCGGGCGTGCCAGCCCCAGTCCCGCCAGCGCCGCGCCCGAAGCGATGAATGTCCGTCTGTTGAGCATTGCCTAACCTCCCATGATCCGCCGCATTCCGTTGCGGTGGCGTGGCCCTCCTCTGGCCGGCGCCTGCGGCAAGCGTCCTGAGGCAGCACTCTATCTTGGGGAAGGCGGCCATATCATCGCATGGTCGCGCAGAAATATGCCTTTGGGTTATGTCTATGCGGATTGCATCCATGGGCGGGCCGGCACCGATCCCGCCGACTCCTGCGGCGAAACCCGGCCCGGCCCAGCCAGGCCGGGACGCGGCAAGCGTGAGGCGCCGCCCCGCTGGGGGACGGCGCCTCAAGGCATTCGCATTGGCCGGGGTCGGCATGGGACGGGCCAGCGGGCCGGCCGGTCCCGGCGGTCACAGATACATGTGCCGGATCGTGTCGTCCTGAAGCATCTCGGCGCGGGTGCCGCTGACCGCGATCTGGCCGCGCACCAGCAGATAGCCGCGGTCCGAGATCGACAGCGCGGTCTCGGCGTTCTGCTCGATCAGCAGCACGGTCTTGCCCTCGGCATGGATGCGGACCACGGTCTCGAAATATTCATCGATCAGCTTGGGCGACAGGCCCAGCGAGGGTTCGTCCATCACCAGCATCTCGGGATCGCCGATCAGCGCCCGCGCCAGTGCCACCATGGCCTGCTCGCCCCCGGACATGGTGTTGGCCTGCTGGTTCATCCGCTCGCGGATGCGCGGGAACATGTCGTAGATCAGTTCCAGCCGGCTCTCGAAGGGGATGGTGCAGCCCGAGGCATCGTAGCCGAGCTTCAGGTTTTCGCGCACGGTCAGCGAGGGGAACAGCCGCCGCCCCTCGGGCACGAAGCCCACGCCGAGCGCGGCGAGCTTTTCCGTGCCCAGGCGCGAGATGTCGCGGCCCATCAGGCGCACCTCGCCGCCGTCCAGCGGCAAAAGCCCGGTCAGCGCCTTGAAGGTGGTGGACTTGCCGGCGCCGTTCGGACCCAGCAGGCAGACGAGTTCGCCCTTGCCGATGGTCATGCTGACCCCGCGCAGCATGGCGACGGGGCCATAGGAGGTGCTGACGTTGCTGAGTTCAAGCATGTTCGACCGCCTTCTGTCCGAGATAGGCCTGCTGCACGCGGGGAAGCTGGCGCACGGTGGCGAAATCCCCCTCGGCGATCTTCTTGCCGTAGTCGATGACCACGACATTGTCGGGCAATTCGGCCACCAGCCGCATGTCATGCTCGATGATCAGGAAGGACAGGCCGGGATTGTCGGCCATGACGCGGCGGATATCGGCCATCAGCGCGGCCGTGTCGCGGTCGTCCATGCCCGAGGAGGGCTCGTCCAGCAGGATCAGCCGGGGATGCGAGGCCAGCGCCCGGGCGATCTCCAGCCGGCGCCGGTCGGCCTGCGGCAGGATGCCGGCGGGCTGGTAGCGGCGGGCGAAAAGCTCGTCCGAGATGCCGCGCAGGATCGTCTCGGCCTCGGCGGCGCAGGCCTCCAGCTCGCGCCGGGACTTCGCCGGGCGCAGCAGCGCGGTCAGCACGCCGGTGCGGGTGCGGCCATGCATGCCGATGATGACGTTGTCGAGGATCGACAGGTCCTCGAACAGCCGCGAGGACTGGAAGGTCCGGGCGATGCCGCGCATGGCGATCTTGTGCGCGGGCAGGCCGGTGATCTCGTCGCCCTGCAAGGCCACCGTGCCCGAGGTCGGCCGGTAGATGCCGGTGATCAGGTTGAACAGCGTGGATTTCCCGGCCCCGTTCGGGCCGATGATGCAGGTGATGGTCGAGGGGGCGACGGTCAGGTCGACGGCATCGACGGCGACGAGGCCGCCGAAGCGGATGCCGAGCCCGCTCAGTTTCAGCAGCGGGGTGGTCATCAATGGCCTCCGTAATGGCGCTGGCGTTGCGGGAACAGCCCCTTGGGGCGCAGAATCAGGAACAGGATCACCACGACCGAGACGAAAAGCAGGCGGTAGTCGGAAAATACCCGCAGCTTTTCCGGCAGCATGGTCAGCAGGAAGGCGCCCAGGATCACGCCCAGCGTGTTGTCCATGCCGCCGACGATCACCATGGTCATGATCGTGACCGAGACCAGGAAGGTGAAGTTGTCGGGCGAGATATACGAGATGTAGAAGGCATAGATCGTGCCGGCGAAGGCGGCCAGGAAGGCGTCCACGCCGAAGGCCAGGATCTTGTACCAGACCACGTTGATGCCCTGGCATTTCGCCGCCAGCTCGTCGGCGCGGATCGCGTTCCAGGCCAGGCCGACGCGGCTTTCGTGCAGCCGCTTGGCCGACAGGATCGCCAGCCCCAGCAGCGCCGCCGAGAGATAGTAGAAATTCGCCTGCGAGGGCAGCCGGAAGCCGAACAGCTCGATGGGCCGCATGAAGGAATGGCCCAGCAGGCTGGGCGCCGGGATGCCGACCAGGCCGTTCGGGCCGCCGGTCCAGCTGAGATTGTTCAGCATCTGGTGGATGACGATGCCGAAGGCGATGGTCACCAGCGCCAGGTAGCTGTCGCGCGTGCGCATCGACGGGATGCCCAGCAGGAAGCCGAAGACCGTGGCGACGATGGCGGCGGCGGGCAGCGTCGCCCAGAAGGTCCAGCCGAAATGGATCGCCAGCAGCGCCGAGGTATAGGCGCCGATGCCATAGGTCGCGCCGGTGGCGAAGTTCGGGATATTGGCCGAGCCGAGCTGGAAGTTCAGCGCCAGGGCCAGCACCGAATAAAGCAGCGAGACGATCAGCAGGTGCAGCGCATAGGTGTTGCCGCCCAGGAAGAACGGATAGATCAGCACGATGGCGACGGCCAGCACCGTGGCCAGCCCGCGCGCGTCGTGAAAGGCGGCGACGATCACCTCCTCGATCTGCGGGCGGAGTTGCAAGGCGGCGAACAGCGCGCCCATCACCGCCAGCAGCGCCACCACCAGCGGCGTCGATTCGGCCAGCAGGAAGGCGCCGAGCAGGATCGCGCCGCCGATCTCGGTCGCGGCGACGATCAGGCTGGCGGGCAGGGCGGCGCGGCTCTGGATATTGGTCAGGGTCGTGGACATCGGCTCAGACCTTTTCGAAGACGGGCTTGCCCAGCAGGCCCGAGGGGCGCAGGCACAGCATCAGGATGACGAGCAGGAAGGCGAAGACGAGGCGGTACGAGGCGCCGTCGGCGATGTTGGCCTGCACGATGCTTTCGATCCCGGCAATGGCGAGCGCGCCCAGGATCGCCCCGGTCATCGAGCCGAGGCCGCCGATCACCGCGGCGGAAAAGCCGATCAGGCCCAGCTGCACGCCGAAGTCGAATCGCACCACCCCGGCATGGCTGGCGAAGAACAGCGCCCCCAGCGCCCCCGCCGCCGAGGCGAGGAAGAAGGTGAAGGCGAAGATGCGCGAGGGGGTGATTCCCATCAGCCGCGCGGTCGCCGCATCCTCGGCCACGGCGCGGATGCGGGTGCCGATGGGCGTCTTCTGCATCAGCCCATACATCAGCGCCACGACCAGCGCGGTCGTGCCGACGATCAGCACCGGCTGGGCGGGCAGCCGCAGCGGGCCGAGCTCCAGGAAGCCCTGGGCGATGGCCGGGAACGCCTTGGGGTTCGAGCCCTGCGGATAAAAGCCCCGGATCAGCTCGCGGATCACCGTGCCCAGGGCCACGGTGGCCACCAGCGCCATCATCGCCGGCGAGCGGCGAAAGCGCGAGATCACCAGCTTGTCCGCGCCGATGCCGATCAGCCCCGTGACCAGGATCGCGATGGCCAGCACCGTCAGGATCGGCAGGATGCCCATGCTGCCGCCGGTGATGCCGAAGACCGCCTGAAGGCTGCCGAGCGCCACGAAAGGGGCGATCATCGACACGTCGCCATGCGAGAAATGGATGACGTTGAGCAGCCCGAACAGCAGGCTGAACCCCAGCGCCACCAGCGCGTAAATACTTCCCAGAACCAGCCAGTTAAGCAGGTGCTGGAGGATCAGACTTTCCATGTCGTCCTCCCATGTTGATGCGTTGGATTGGTTTTTCCGACGAAGATGACGGCGGGAGCGCCCATCAGGCAAATGAAATGCTTGGCCGGATGCTTCGTATTTTTTGAGGCACTGGTTCAGTTAATGCGACTTCTCAGCCGGGCGGAAATCGGTCGATGTTCGGGGTGCGACAACAAGCCGCGAGACCGGCGAGCCAGCATCCCCGAAAGGGTGCCCGGCCGGCCAACGCGGCAGATCCCAACCCAAACGCGACCGCGGAAACTTCCGCTTCGACAGGAGAGGTCCATGGCTTTCATGCCCACCACCCGCCGCGCCGTTCTGGCCGGTCTCGTGCTTTCGACGGCGGTCTTTGCCGCCCCCGCATTCGCCGAGAAGGCGAAGGTCAAGATCGGCTTCATGGGCCCGCTTTCGGGCGGCAACGCCCAGCAGGGTCTGGGCGCCCGGAACGGCTTCCTGCTGGCGATCGAGCAGGCGAATGCCGATCCGGCCGGCCAGTATCAGATCGAGCCGGTGGTGCTGGACGACGCCTCGGACCCGCAGACCGGCGTCGGCGCGGCGATGAAGCTGGTGAACGACCCCGATGTGGTGGCCGCGACCGGGCACTGGAACTCGCCCGTGGCGCTGGCGACCATGCCGGTATTCTCGCGCTTCCAGACGCCGCTGGTGATCTGGGGCGCGATCTCTCCGGCGATCACCGAGCAGAACCTGCCCGAGGTGACGCGCGTCACCCCGACGCTTTTGACCGAGAACCAGCCGCTTTCGGAATGGATGGTCAAGGATCTGGGCGCCAAGCGCATCGCCGTCATCGCCGACACCTCGGATTACGGCAAGTCGAACGCCGAGGCGATTGCCGAATTCGTCCCGGCGGCGGGCGGCGAGGTGGTCTCGACCGACCTGCTGCCGGTGGGCTCGACCGATTTTCGCACCGTCCTGACCTCGCTGAAGGGCAAGCAGGTCGATGCGGTCTATTTCGGCGGCGTCATCACCGAGGCCGGCATCCTGGCCCGGCAGATGAAGGAAGTCGGGCTGGACAAGCCGATGCTGGGCATCTCGGGCTTCTACGACCCGGAATTCATCGCGGTGGCGGGCGACGCGGCCTCGAACACCATCGTCTCCTATCCGGTGGCCTCGCAGACGCCGAAGCTGGCCAAGATGGAGGCCGACTACCAGGCCAAGGGCTTCGCCGAACCGATGAGCCCCTATACGAAATACGCCTTCGATGCCGCGAACATCATCATCCAGGCGATCAACGAGGTCGGGGTCGAGAACAAGGCCAAGCTGGCCGAGACGATCCGCGCGATCCAGCATGACGGCGCCACCGGCCAGATCACCTTCGACGCGAACGGCCAGACCCAGACCCCCATCGCCATCGAGCTGAAGACCGTCAAGGACGGCGCCTGGACCACCTATGCCAAGTCCTGACGCCCGCTGATCCGATCCATCCCCGCCGGCCGATCCCGCCCCTGCGAACGTTTGCAGGGGACGGGAGAGGTCTGCCCGATCCCCCCCGCCGAGGGCCAGCGCGCCCGGGCCGAACCCATCCGCCGAAAGGCCAATCCCGAGGAAATCATGTTAAGAACCGGAGAACAGTATCGCGACTCCATCCGCGACGGCCGCCGCGTCTGGATCAATGGCGAGCGCGTGCAGGACATCACCCGGCATCCGATGTTCAAGCCGCTGGTCGATATCCGCGCGCATATCTACGACATGGCCCATGCCGAGGCCACGCGCGACCTGATGAGCTACGAGGAGAACGGCGAGCGTTTCTCGGTCGGGCTCAAGCTGCCCTTCACCCGCGAGGACTGGCGCGCCAAGCGCGCCGCCACCAACGCGGTTCTGGAAGAGGTGGGCGGCATCGTCACCCGCGTCGGCGACGAGACGGCGGGCGAGATGTGGTCGCTGTTCGACGGCCAGGACATCCTGAACGAGGTGGATCCGCGCTTTTCGGAAAACATCCGCAACCACATCCACCGCGTCATCATGACCGACCCCTTCCACGTCTCGGCCAATACCGATCCCAAGGGCGACCGCTCCAAGCGGCCGCAGGACCAGGACCCGGACATGCTGCTGCACGTGGTCAAGGAAACCGACGCGGGCATCATCGTGCGCGGCGCGAAATACGAGACCGCCGCCGCCTATGCCAACCAGGCCTTCACCAAGCCGACCATCGCCAACTGGGGCAACGAGGCCATGTCGGATTACGCGGTGGGCTTCGTGTGCGACTTTTCCTCGCCCAACCTGCGCTTCATCGCCCGCACCGGCTTTGCCGGCCGCGCGCCGGCCCGGGACTATCCGCTGTCGAACCGCTTCGACGAGGTCGAGACGCTGGTGATCTATGACGACGTGCTGATCCCGTGGGAAAACGTGCTGTTCTACCAGCACACCAAGGCCGCGACCTTCATCCGCGCCACGCTGCACCGCTATTCCGCCTTTGCCTTCGTGCAGCGCAACCTCAAGCTTGCCGACCTCTTGATCGGCGCGGCGCTGTGGAACGTGCGCCAGACCGGGCTGGAGCATCAGCCGGCCGTGCAGGAAAAGCTGGCGACGCTGGCCTGCTACCGCGAGGGGATCAACGCCCACCTGACCGCGGCCATCGCCGAGGCCGAAGAAAGCCCCGGCGGGCTGATGATGCCGAACCAGTCGCTGCTGATGACCGGCCGGGTGCTGGCCTGTTCGCAGCTGCATCACATGATGCATCTGGCGCGCGAGCTTTGCGGCGGCCAGATCTGCATCACCCCCGATGCCGCCTGTTTCGAGGACCCCGAAACCGCGCCCTGGCTCGACAAGTTCTATACGCTGAACGAGAACTGGGGCAGCGAGGATCGCCGCAAGCTTCTGGCCTATGCGCGCGACCTGCTGAACTCGGACTATGCCGGCCACCGGCTGACCTTCCAGCTTTTCGCGCAATCCCCGCCCTTCGCCCATCTGGCTGCCGTCTATCGCAACTTCGACTGGAACGAGGCGCTGCGCTTCACCCACAAATCCGCGGGCCTGTCCGATCAGGTCTGGGGCACGAAACACTGAATGACCGGAGCAGACACCATGACCATCCATCACCGCATCCGCCCCTTCAACACCAAGGAAACCTATCCCGAGCAGAAGCTGAACAACGACCTGAGCCAGGGCGTCGTCGCCCGCGGCACCATGGTCTTCCTGCGCGGCCAGGTCTCGCAGGACCTCGAGACCCGCGAATGCCTGCATGTCGGCGACCCGGCGGCGCAGACCCGCAAGACCATGGAAAACATCCGGATGCTGCTGGAAGAGGCGGGCTCGCGGATGGAGCATATCTGCCGCATCGTCGTCTATGTGACCGACATCCGCTATCGCGAGGCGGTCTATCAGGAGATGGGCAAGCATCTGCAAGGCGTGCATCCCTGCTCGACCGGCATCGTGGTCCCGGCGCTGGCCCGGCCCGAATGGGTGGTCGAGATCGAGGCCACCGCCGTCATCCCGGACGCATGAGGCGGGCATGACCTTCTCGATCTCCGCCCGCTGCCCCGAGACCGGCATGTTCGGCATCGCGGTCTCCTCCTCCTCGCCCTGCGTGGCGGCGCGTTGCGCCCATGCGCGGGCGGGCGTGGGGGTGGTCGCGACCCAGAACGTCACCGATCCGAGCCTGGGGCCGAAGGGGCTGGACCTGATGGCGCAGGGGCTTTCCGCGGCGCAGGCGCTGGAGCGGCTGGTGGCCGAGGCGCCGCATGTCGAATACCGCCAGCTGGCGCTGGTCGATGCGGCGGGCGGCACCGCCGGGCGTTCCGGCGCCCGGACGCTGGGCACGCATGGCATCGCCTATGGCGAGGGCGTGGCGGCGGCGGGCAACCTGCTTCGCTCGGACGAGATCCCGCGGAAGATGGTCGATGCCTTCATGGCGGCCAGCGGCCGGCATCTGGGCGACCGGCTGTTGGCGGGCATGCGCGCCTCGGTCGCCGCCGGCGGCGAGGAGGGGCCGGTGCATTCCATGGGCATGCTGATCGTGGACAGGGTGAGCTGGCCCATAGCCGACCTGCGCATCGACTGGAGCGAGGGCGATCCCATCGAGGATTGCGCCGCCCTGTGGGAACGCTGGCGGCTCGAGATGGACGCCTATGTGACCCGCGCGCTGAACCCCGACGCCGCGCCCAGCTATGGCGTGCCCGGCGACGAATGATCCCCCCAACTCGGGGGCGGCCCGTGCCGCCCCCGGTCTTTGCGACGAGATTTCCATGACCGCGATCCCCTCGACCGTCGATATCCTGCGCCGGCTGGTCGCCTATCAGACGGTGTCCCGCCGCCCGAACCTCGACCTGCTGGACTATGTCGAGGGGCTGCTGCGTCCCGCTGGGGCGCGCGTCGAACGCTTCGCGCATGCCGATGGCAGCCGCGCCAATCTGTGGGCGACCATCGGTCCCGAGGGGCCGGGCGGCGTGGTGCTGTCGGGCCATACCGACGTGGTGCCGGTGACCGGCCAGGACTGGAGCCTGGACCCCTTTGCCCTGACCGAGCGCGACGGGCTCTATTACGGGCGCGGCACGGCGGACATGAAGGGCTTCGTCGCCGCCGCCATCCATGCCGCCCTGCATGCCGCCCGGCGCGATTTGCGGATGCCGCTGCATCTGGCGCTGTCCTATGACGAGGAAATCGGCTGCATGGGCGTGCGTGGCATGATCGAGGCGCTGGCCGCGCGTCCCGACCGTCCGGCGCTGTGCATCGTGGGCGAGCCGACCGGCATGCGCATCGCCGCCGGCCACAAGGGCAAGGCGGCCTATCGCGCCTGCTGCCATGGCCGCGAGGGCCATTCGGCGCTGGCTCCGAACGCGCTGAACGCCTTGCATCTGGGCGCGGCCTTCGTCGCCGGGCTTCAGGTCCGGCAGCAGGAACTGGCCAGCAGCGGTGCCCGCGACCCTGCCTATGACATTCCCTATTCCACCATCCATGCCGGCATCATGCAGGGCGGCACGGCGCTGAACATCGTGCCGAACCGCTGCGAGATCGATTTCGAGATCCGCAACATCGTCGCCGACGACCCTGCCGCGATCCTGGCTGCCATCGCCGGCGATGCCGAGGCCATCGCCGCCGCCCATCGCGCCCGTTTTCCCGAGGCGCGGATCGAGATCGAGACGGTCTCGGCCTATCCCGGCCTCGACACCCCCGAGGACGCGCCCGCGATCCGGCTGCTGCGCCGCATCACCGGGGCGGACGGGCCGGCGATCAAGGTGGCCTTCGGGACCGAGGGCGGGCTGTTCCATCAGGGCCTTGGCATGTCCACGGCGATCTGCGGGCCGGGCTTCATGGAGCAGGGCCACAAGCCCGACGAATTCGTTGCCGCCGAACAGCTGGCGGCCTGCGACCGGATGCTGTCGCGCCTGCTCGATGCGCTGGAGGCGGCGGCCTGACCCAAGAACCAGCTTCCAATTCGGCGGGTGAGCGCGGAAAGAATGTTGCCACTTTGCGCGCATGACAGGGGACCAGGACGATGCGATTCACGCTCAGGCAACTCAGCTATTTCATCGCGGCCGGCGAGACGCTGTCGGTCACCAAGGCGGCCGAGCAGGTCAATATCTCGCAGCCCTCGATCTCGGCGGCCATCGCGCATCTGGAGACCGAGCTGAACGTGCAGCTTTTCGTGCGCCATCACGCGCAGGGCCTGTCGCTGACGCCCGCCGGCACCCGGCTGCTGCGCGCGGCCAAGGAATCGCTGCGCGCCGCCTCCGAGCTTTACGACGTGGCCAGCGACGTGAACGACCATGTCGCGGGCACGCTGAATGTCGGCACCTTCTTCACCTTCGCGCCGCTGATCGCCCCGGAGCTCTGGACCGGTTTCTCGGGCCGCTACGAGGCGGTGCAGATGACCATGGCCGAGGGCAGCGAGGTCGATCTGTTGGAAAAGCTGCGGCTGGCGCGGATCGACCTGGCGCTGACCTATGACCTGAACCTGCCGCCGGATGTCTCGTTCATCGAACTGGCGCGGCTCAGGACCTATGTCATCGTCGGGGCCGGGCATCGCATGGCGGATCGCAAGTCCGTCCGGCTGGCCGAGCTGATCGACGACCCCTTCGTCCTGCTGGACCCGCCGCTGACGCGCGACTACTTCCTGGGCATGTTCCGCAAGATCGGCGGCACCCCCCGCATCGTGATGGAAACCTCGTCCACCGCCTCGCTGCGCTCCTATGTCGCGGCGGGCATCGGCTACAGCATGATGACCGTCCGGCCTGCCAACCGCCATGCCGAGAATGGGCTGCCGCTGGTCTATCTTCCGATCGAGGACGTCTCGCAATCCATCGCCTTCGGCATCGCCTATCTGACCGAGCTGCGCCGGTCGCGCGCGGCCGAGGCCTTCATCGACTATTGCCGCGAGGTGATCCGCGACGGCGCCCTGCCGGGCATGCTGCCGGCCGAGCAGACCGAATGCGGGCCCGAGGATCCGGCCCATCAATCTTCCTGAGGCAGAGCTGCGGAAAACACGATTTTGGCCCGAGGGCAAAAGCCGGCAATCTGCATGCAGGACAATCGGAACGAACCCACGCAAGGACAGCAGCCATGAACGCCGACCCGCAGATGCCCCAGATCCCGCTTCGCGACCGCTTCGTCGCGGGGATGAGCCATGCCGCCTGCACGGTGAATGTCGTCACCACCGACGGCCCGGCTGGCAAGGCGGGGGTCACGGTTTCGGCCATGGCCTCGGTCTCGGCCGATGGCGAGGCGCCGACGCTGCTGATCTGCGTCCATCACCTCAGCCCGGCGGCGCCCAGGATCATCGAGAACGGCGTGCTGTGCGTGAACGTGCTGCGCGAGGACCAGTCCTATATCTCCGAAGCCTTCGCCGGGCGTTTCAAGGACGAGCTGGGCGACAAGTTCGAATGCACGGACTGGGTGGTGCTGGCCAATGGCACGCCGCGCGTCGCCGACCCGCTGGTGGCATTCGAGTGCCATGTGCTTTCGGCCGAGCGGGTCGGCACGCATCACGTCCTGCTGTGCGCCGTCGATGACACGCATAGCGCTCGGCTCGGCTCGCCGCTGATCTATGCCAACCGCTCCTATGGCTCGTCGCGCCGGATCGATGCGCCGCGCAGCATGCGGGGCGTGCTGAACGGCGAGGGGATCAAGCTGAAGGTCGGCTGCTTCCACACCTTCGGGCCGTTCCTGATGCCCTCGCTGATCCGGCAACTGGGCGGGCTCGATATCGAGCTGCTGGAAGGCGACCAGCGCCGGCTGACCGAAAGCCTGGTCTCGGGCGAGTCCGAAATCGCGGTGCTCTATGACAACGACCTGGACGAACGTTTCGAATGGCAGGCGCTGAGCGTGCTGAAGCCCTATGTGCTGATGGCCGAGGATCATCCGATGGCGCGTCAGGCCGAGATCCTGCCGACCGACCTGGCGGCCGAGCCGATGGTGCTGTTGGATGCGCCGCCCTCCAGCGCCTATTTCACCGGCATCCTCGAGGCGCAGGGGGTCGAGCCGCTGATCGCGCATCGCTCGGCCTCGTTCGAGATGGTGCGGGGCATGGTCGCGCATGGGCTGGGCTATACGCTGCTGTGCACGAAGCCCGCGTCGAGCATGAGCTATGACGGGTTGCCGCTGGTGGCGCTGCCGCTGGCGGGCGATCATGCGCTGTCGCAGATCGTGCTGGCCTGGCGCAAGGGGCATGCGCTGTCCAGCGCCGCCCAGCGTTTCGCCCAGAAATGCCGCGAGAAATTCGCGCGGGCCTAGTTCGGCGGGGCCTGACGGCCCGCCACGCGTCAGCCAGCGGGCGCCAGGGCGACGACCAGCGCCCGCCCGCCGCGCCGCAGCGGTCCCGGCCCGCAGATCAGCGTATCCTGCCGGGCAAGGTAATGCAGGCGGCCGCCGGTCTCGGCCTGCTGGGGCTCCAGCGCGAACAGGACGGTCAGGCCGGCCGCCTCGTCCATCCCCTTTTCCAGCACCGCCGCCCGCGCGATGGTCCAGGCGTCGCGATCGGCCATGACGTTGAACACCCGCACCGGCCCGCCGACGGGCCGCCCCACCGGCGCCAGGCCGGTGTCGAAGCGGAAGGGCGCCAGCGGGGCCAGATGCTCGCTGCGGCTGCCGAAATCCAGCACCAGCCCCGCGCCCTCG
Organism: Paracoccus sp. MKU1; assembly: GCF_001447385.1. Taxonomy (GTDB): domain Bacteria; phylum Pseudomonadota; class Alphaproteobacteria; order Rhodobacterales; family Rhodobacteraceae; genus Paracoccus. The sequence goes on from NZ_LLWQ01000215.1 coordinate 151,576, forward strand.
ATCAGCGTGATGACCCGGTCGGCGCCGGCAAAGGCGGAAAAGCCGCCATCCGTCAGGATCGGCGCGCGCGAGATGCGGATCGAAAAGGCGTCGCGGTCGCCGCGGGGCGGCCAGAGCCAGACCTCGTCCGTGGCGCCGGTGCCGTTCTTCCACGGCATGGTGCGATAGGCGCTGGCCGGCAGGTGCAGGGGCAGTTCCATGGGGTTCCTTTCGGGCAAGGCGGATCAGTCGCGCCGATCCAGGAATTCGATCCGTCGCGGCAGGCTCTCGGGGGACAGGATACGGCCGTCCGCGTCCAGCCGGACCAGTTCGGGCCCGGCGCCGCGCTGCGCACGGACCAGATACCGGCCCGCCGGCGGGCGGATCTGCGCGGGGGCAAGCCACCCGGCATCCAGCACGCCCTCCCATGGACGGCCGAGGCAGCGCCGTGCCTGCCGCATGTCGCCGGCCAGGATCGCCTCGCGCGCCGCGGTCGAGGAAAAGCCGCCCTGCAACGGCAGGACCGTGACACCGATGCCGCGCGCCGTGCATTCCTGCGTCAGGGTCCGGGTCGTGCCCGCGCGTTTCGCGCCGAAATGGAAATCCGCGCCGACCACCACATGCGAGACCCCCAGCCGCCGGCACAGCACCTCGTCGATGAAGTCGCAGGGCGTCATGCCGGCGAAGGCGCGGTCGAAGACGGGCTCGAACAGGTAATCCAGCCCGATCCGCCGCGCCGTCCCGTGCTTCTGTTCGGGCAGGGCCAGGCGGAAGGGCGCGGCCTCGGGGGCAAACACCTGGCGCGGATGGGGCTCCACCGACATGACGCCGACCGCCCGCCCGTCCGCCGCAATCCGACGCGCCGAGCGGATCAGGAACTGGTGGCCGCGATGAAAGCCGTCGAAATTCCCCAGCACGATGACGCCTTGGCGCAGCGCCGACCCTGCCGCGATGCCGCTGCGCAGGATCGCCAATTCCGGGCGGAACGGATGGGGAGAGGGGATCTGGGTCATGGCTTGCTCATCGTCCTGGCCGTTTGCCCAAGACTAGCGAAGCCGCGACCCCGCAAAAAATCGCCATTCCATTGCCAGCGTCTCAGGATTTCCGATGCAGCGGCACCAGGCGCGTCACAGAAAGCCGATCCAGCGCCCCGCCAGCAGCACCGACAGCCAGATCGCCACCGAAAGCGCCGCCAGAATGCGCGCATCCGGGCCGGGCGCTCCGGTCTCGACTGCCTGTCGCCAACCCTTGCCGATATGTTGCAGGGCGACGACCACAAGGCCAAGTGCGATCAGCGCCATTTTCCAGCGGAAGGCGGCATTGGCCAGATAGTCGCGGCCCGCGACCGACCACAGGACGGGGCCGGTCGCAAGGGCGATGGCAAGCCCGACCCCCGCTGCACGCGACAGGAAGGGCGCCAGGACGCGCAGCGCCCCGCCGCGGATGATCCCGACAAGGCGAAGGTCCAGCGGAACGATCGCCCCCAGCAGCAGCGCGATTCCCAGGATATGCGTGGCATTCACCACCATGTAGAGATGGCCCGAACGGCGCAGCGCCGCCGCCAGGGCGGTGCTCTCGGCCCAGGCCGCGAAGTCCTGCACGGCTCAGTCCTGGATGCGATCAGGATACATGTCGTAGTTCTGCCCGTCGATCACGATGCGGACGGCCTTCATATGCGCGCTTTGGTCCTGGTTGCGATTGCCGATCACCGTGATCGCATCGCCCGGCTCTGCCGTGTCGGCGGTAAAGCCCGAGCGGGCGGTCTGGTTGGGATTGCCCAGATCGACCTGCCAGACGGTGCCCTGGGCATCGCGGACCTGAATGGTGGGATGGGGCGGGTTCATCGAGACGCTTTCGATGGTTCCCTCCAGCGTCGACTGCTCGCCTTCGGCCCATGACCAGCCGTGATGCGCAAGCGCGGGCACAGCGCCGAGCGTCAGGGCAGCGGCGAGCATGATGGAGGGAAGGATGCGGGCTTGGATATGCATGTCGGACCTCTTTTTCGGATGTTGGTCGGGACTGCCGCGCGCCAGGTGGTGGCCGCCGCTCCATGATCCGCCAGCGCGCGCCGGTCTGCGCTGACAATCGCGTGAACGCCGCGATCTGCCGGGGGCGTGATTTCTGAGCGATGGGCTTTCAATAATTGACCGACCGAACGGTTAACGATAACCATGGCGAGGCGCCGGAGGAGGCGCCTACACCCGGAGGAGAATCACATGTCCAGGTCCCTGCTTGGCCGCCTGTTGCTGTCGGCCGGCCTTTCCGCCCTCGTTGCCTGCCCGGCGCTGGCCGACACCCAGGTCGAGATCATCCGCGACGACTGGGGCGTGCCGCATGTCTATGCCGACGACGTGCATGGGCTTTACGCGGGCTTCGGCTACAGCGTCGCGCAGGACCGGCTGTTCCAGATGGAGATGGCGCGGCGCTCGGTCCTGGGCGAGGTGGCCGAGGTGCTGGGCATCGAGCGGCTGCCCTTCGACATCCAGACCCGGGCCATGTTCGACCATGCCGAGATCCGCAGCCAGATCGAGGCGCTGGCCCCGGAAGAGCGCGACATCCTGCGCGGCTATGCGGCGGGCTTCAACCTGTGGGTGGACCGGGTTCTGGCCGAACCGGCTGAGCTGATGCCCAGGCAGTTCAACGATTTCGGCTTCAAGCCCCGGCGCTGGACCGAGTTCGACGTGGCGATGATCTATGTCGGGACCATGGCCGGCCGCTTTTCGGGCTACAGCTCCGAACTGGGCAATGCCAAGACGCTGGCCGAACTCGAGGCGCAACTCGGCCCTGAAAAGGCGCGCGCACTTTTCGACCAGATGTTCTGGAACGAGGACCCGCTGGCCCCGACCACCGTGCCCGAGGGCGAGCAATACCAGCGCAAGGCCGGGCTGGCCCCGCCTTCGGCCAGCCGCTTCGCCGAATTGCTGCACGCCGGCGAGTTGCCCGGCGACGACGACCGCCCGCGCGCCAGCAACCTGTGGATCGCCGGGCCGCAAAAGACCACCGATGGCAGCACCATCCTGATCAACGGGCCGCAATTCGGCAATTTCAACCCGTCCTATGTCTTCAGCATCGGGCTGCACGGCGCGGGGTTCGACCTGACCGGCAACACGCCCTTTGCCGTGCCCAACGTCCTGTTCGGCACCAACGGCACCATCGCCTGGGGCGCCACCGCCGGGCCGCGCGACGTGAACGACTATTACCGGCTGGAGCTGAACCCCGAGAACCCGCGCCAATACCGCGCCGGCGACGGCTGGAAGGAGATGACGGCGCGCCGCGAGACCTTCCGCGTCAAGGGCCAGCCCGAGGTCGAAACCACGGTCTGGGAAAGCGATTACGGCGTGGTCGGCCAGATCGATCCCGAGGCGGCGACCGCCTATGCCTTCAACCGCGCCTGGGACGGGCAGGAGATCTCGACGCTCATGGCCTGGGTGAACTCGACCAAGGCGCAGAATTACGAGGAATGGCTGGACCAGGCGGAAAAGGTCGCGACGACGATCAACTGGTATTACGCCGACCGGGACGGCAACATCGGCTATGTCTCGCCCGGCCATGTCCCCCTCCGCGCCGAAGGCCACGACCAGCGGCTTCCGGCCCAGCCGGGCAAGGACGACTGGCAGGGCGTGCGGCCCTTTGCCGATGCGCCCAAGGCCTATAACCCCAGCCAGGGCTGGATCGCGAACTGGAACAACCGCTCGGCCAAGGGCGATGCCGCGAATTTCGAGGCCACGCCCTGGGGCAGCGCCGACCGGGTGGTCGAGATCACCGCGCGGCTCGACGCCAAGGACAAGCTGACCCCCGAGGAGATCTGGGACATCAACCGCGAGATCAGCTTTCTCGACATCAACGCGCGCTATTTCCTGCCCTTCATCCTTGATGCGGCCGAGGGCATCGACCCGCAAAGCCAGCGCGCCGAACTGGTCGAGATCCTGCGCAACTGGGACGGGCAGCAGATCCGGGGCGAGGACGGCCGCGCGAGCTCCCCGGCGGTGGGGCTGTTCCAGACCTGGCTGGACGTGATGGTCGAGGACGTGCTGCGCGACGACAGCCCGGCGATCCCGCCGGCGATCCTGTACAACCGCATCTCGCGCGCCGCGCAAATGCTGCACAACGCGCTGCTGGGCGAGCGGGCCGGCGTGCCGCAGACCCATGATTTCTTCAACGGCGCCGATGAGGCGGGCCGCAAGGAGATCATCCTGGCCTCGCTGGACAAGGCCGCCGCGCGGCTGGCCGACAGGTTCGGCAGCCAGGAGCCCGCCGACTGGCGCATCGAGATCAAGCAGCATGTGTTCGAGACCAGCAACTACCTGGGCATCCCGCAGGCCGGCGAGGACGAGACGCGCGCCATCGGCACCGCGATGAACCGCGGCACCGAGAACAACCGGATCACCTTCCGCGACGGCAAGGCCGAGTTCTGCGCCGTGACCCCGCCGGGCCAAAGCGGGTTCATCGGCCCCTCGGGCGAGGCGTCGCCGCATTACGAGGACCAGCTGGCGCTTTACCAGAACTTCGATTGCCGCCCGCAGGCGCTGACCCGCGACGAGGTCGAGGCCGCGGCCGTGTCGCGCGAAACCATCGCCGTTCCGCGCTGAGGTTCGGCCGGCCATCGCGACAGGTGGCCGGCATCCGCATCCGAGGCAGGGGCAAGCCGCATTGCGCATGGCCGCTTTCCCGGCTTCTATGGCAGCGGTGGCGGATGGCGAGGAAACATGCAGCAGGGCGGAATGGCCGAGCGCGGGCTGCTCGACGGAATATTGCAGGGGATGGCGCTGCGTTCGGCCGCGTTCATCGTCACCGTCTATGGCGATGTGGTCGTGCCGCGCGGCGGCGTGTTGTGGACCGGCACGCTGATCGAGGTTTGCGAGCGGGTCGGCATCAGCGAATCGCTGGTGCGCACCGCCGTCTCGCGCCTGGTCGCCGCCCACCGGCTGCGCGGCGAGCGGCTGGGGCGGCGCAGCTATTACCGGCTGGACGCCTCGGCCCAGCGGGAATTCGACCAGGCGGCGGGACTGCTCTACAAGGCCGAGGTGCCGGCGCAGGGCTGGCAGATCCTGCACGCCCCGGAGCTTGCCGAGGACGAGGCCCGCCACCAGCGCATGGGCCATATGGGCGGGGCGGTCTTCATCCGGCCCGACCGCGGCCAGCCGGTGCCCGAGGGCGCGCTGGTTTTCCACGCCTCGGACCCGCCCGAGCTGGGCCGGATCGGGCAGTTCTGGGATCTCTCGGCGCTGCATCAGCGTTATCTCGACATGCTGGCGCGCTTTGCGCCGCTGGCCGAGGCGGGCGCGGCGCTGTCGGACGAGATGGCGCTGATCGCCCGGCTGCTCTTGGTGCATGACTATCGCGGCGTCCTGCTGCGCGATCCGCGCCTGCCGCAGGCGGCCCTGCCGCCGGATTGGAGGGGGCATGAGGCGCGGGCGCTGTTCCGCCGCCTCTATCGGCAGCTTTCCCCGGCGGCGGAACGCTGGATCGGGGCGCATTTCGAGGGCAGCGCCGGCTTCCTGCCCGAGAAAACCGCCGAAAGCGAGACGAGGCTGGCCGATCTGTCCGGGACAACGACTTGAAATAGTAAGACTATCTTGCGCATCCTAAAACATCACAAGGCAGGCGAAGTTTTTTCTTTCTTTGTGATGTTTAGGAATGTATAAGTTGACCAACCGGTCGGTGAATTGGAGAATCACCCGCCGTTGCCAAAAAGGGGAGAGAGCATGCAGGACGCCTTCATCTGTGATGCGGTGCGCACGCCGATCGGTCGCTATGGCGGGGCGCTGGCCTCGGTCCGGGCGGATGACCTGGCCGCGGTGCCGCTGAAAGCGTTGATGGAGCGCAATCCGCGCGTGGACTGGTCGGCGGTCGACGACCTGATCTATGGCTGCGCCAACCAGGCGGGCGAGGACAACCGCAATGTCGGCCGCATGGCGGTGCTGTTGGCCGGGATGCCGGTGGGCGTGCCGGCGACCACGGTGAACCGGCTTTGCGGCTCGGGCATGGATGCGGTCGGCATGGCGGCCCGCGCCATCAAGGCGGGCGATTGCGATTTCGTCATTGCCGGCGGCGTCGAAAGCATGACTCGCGCCCCCTTCGTGATGCCCAAGGCGGAAACCGTCTTTTCCCGCGCCAATGCGGTCTATGACACCACCATCGGTTGGCGCTTCGTCAATCCGGCGATGAAGGCGCAGTTCGGCATCGACTCGATGCCGCAGACCGCCGACAACGTGGCCGCCGATTTCAACATCAGCCGCGCCGACCAGGACGCTTTCGCCGCCCGCAGCCAGGCCCGCTGGGAAGCCGCGCAGAAGGCCGGGGTCTTTGCCGACGAGATCGTGCCCGTCACCGTCCCGCAGAAAAAGGGCGAGCTCGTCGTGGTCGATACCGACGAGCATCCGCGCCCCGGCACCACGGCCGAGACGCTGGCCAAGCTCAGGGGCGTGAACGGTCCCGACCTGACGGTGACGGCCGGCAATGCCTCGGGCGTCAATGACGGCGCTGCGGCGCTGGCGATCCTGTCGGGCGCGGCGGCGGAACAGCACGGGCTGGTGCCCAAGGCGCGCATCGTCGCCATGGCGGCGGCGGGGGTCGAGCCGCGCATCATGGGCATCGGCCCGGCGCCGGCGGCGAAAAAAGTGCTGGCGCGCGCAGGGATGACCATCGAGCAGATGGATGTGATAGAATTGAACGAGGCCTTCGCCAGTCAGGCGCTGGCGACGCTGCGCGATCTTGGTTTGCCCGATGATGCCGCCCATGTGAATCCGAACGGCGGCGCCATCGCGATCGGCCATCCGCTTGGCATGTCGGGGGCCCGGCTTGTGACGACGGCGATGTATCAGCTGCATCGCACCGGCGGGCGCTATGCGCTCTGTACCATGTGCATCGGTGTGGGACAGGGGATCGCCATCATCATCGAACGCGTTTGATCCAGGGGAGGATCCAGCCATGTATGCCCAGCTTGTGAAATCCGAAGGCACCAAGACCCGCGAGGAGATGACGCCCGAGGAGCTTGCCTTCCAGGAGCGCATCGACCGCGGCGAGAAGATCGAGCCCAAGGAATGGATGCCCGAGGGCTATCGCAAGACGCTGATCCGCCAGATCGGCCAGCATGCCCATAGCGAGATCGTCGGCCAGCTGCCCGAGGGCAACTGGATCACCCGCGCCCCCACGCTGGAGCGCAAGGCGATCCTGCTGGCCAAGGTGCAGGACGAGGCCGGGCACGGGCTCTATCTCTATTCGGCGGCCGAGACGCTGGGCGTCTCGCGCGATGAGCTGATGGAACTGCTGCACGCCGGCAAGATGAAATATTCCTCGATCTTCAACTATCCGACGCTGACCTGGGCCGATATGGGCGCGGTGGGCTGGCTGGTCGATGGCGCGGCGATCATGAACCAGGTGCCGCTGCAACGCACCAGCTACGGTCCCTATTCCCGCGCCATGATCCGCATCTGCAAGGAGGAATCGTTCCACCAGCGCCAGGGCTATGCCATCATGATGAAGATGGCGCAGGGCACGCCGGCGCAGAAGCGCATGGCACAGGATGCGCTGAACCGGCTCTGGTATCCGGCGCTGATGATGTTCGGGCCATCCGACAAGGACTCGGTGCATTCCGCGCAGTCCATGGCCTGGAAGATCAAGATGAACACCAATGACGAGCTGCGGCAGAAATTCGTCGACCAGACCGTGCCGCAGGCGGAATATCTGGGCCTGACCGTCCCCGACCCGAACCTGAAATGGAACGAGGAAAAGGGCGGCTACGATTTCAGCGAGCCGGACTGGTCGGAATTCTACGACGTGCTGGCCGGCAACGGGCCCTGCAACAAGGACCGGCTGGGCGCGCGCGTCAAGGCCTGGGAGGACGGCGCCTGGTTCCGAGAGGGGCTGATGGCCCATGCCGAAAAGGCCGCCGCCCGCCGGGCGCAGGCCGCCGAATAAGCCCGCTATCGCCAGGAACACGCGCCAGTCGCAGAACCAAGTTTAGGGAGAGAACCATGTCCAAGGAATGGCCGCTCTGGGAGGTCTTCATCCGGGGCCAGCACGGGCTGAACCACCGCCATGTCGGCAGCCTGCACGCGCCCGACGCCGAAATGGCGATCATGAACGCCCGCGACGTCTATACCCGCCGCAACGAGGGCGTGTCGATCTGGGTGGTGCCCTCGGCGCAGATCACCGCGTCGAGCCCCTCGGACAAGGGGCCGCTGTTCGAGCCGTCGAACAGCAAGGTCTATCGCCACCCGACCTTTTTCGACATTCCCGAAGAAGTGGGGCATATGTGATGCCGTCGCTGCCCGACATGAACACACCCGAGGTGGCGGACCTGGCCCGGCGCGAGGCCGATGCCCATCCCGCCCATCCGACCGTGCCCCAGCCCGATGCCGGGCAGGAGGCGCTGTTCGAAACCCTGCTGCGCATCGGCGACTCGACGCTGATCCTGGGCCATCGCGTGTCCGAATGGTGCGGCCATTCGCCGGCGCTGGAAGAGGATATCGCGCTGGCCAACGTGGCGCTGGACCTGATCGGCCAGACCCAGCTGTGGCTGGGCTTGGCCGGCGAGGTCGAGGGGCAGGGCCGCTCGGCCGACGACCTGGCCTATCTGCGCGACGCCTGGGACTTCCGCAACCTGCTGATCTGCGAGCGTCCGAACGGCGATTTCGGCCATACCCTGATGCGGCAGTTCCTGTTCGACGCCTGGCACCACGAGTTGCTGAAGGGGCTGGCGGCTTCGTCGGACCCGCGCGTGGCCGAGATTGCGGCCAAGGCCGGCAAGGAGGTCGCCTATCACCTGGAACGCTCGTCCGACCTGGTGGTGCGGCTGGGCGACGGGACCGAGGAAAGCCATCGCCGGATGCAGGAGGCGCTGGACGCGCTCTGGCCCTATACGGGCGAGATGTTCCTGGGCGACGACAAGGATGCCGATATGGCGGCACGCGGTATCGCCCCCGATCCGGCCAGCCTGCGCGCCGGCTGGGACGAGACCCTGCGTCATGTGCTGACCGAGGCCACCTTGCAGATCCCCGAGGGCGATTTCGCGCATAAGGGCGGCAAGCAGGGCATCCATACCGAACACTTGGGCTATATCCTGGCCGAGATGCAGTTCCTGCAACGCGCCTATCCGGGCGCAAGCTGGTAAAGCGCCATGGCCGCTGCGACCCATCCCAGCGTCGAGGAGGTCTGGGGCTGGCTTTCGGAGGTGCCCGACCCGGAAATCCCGGTGATCAGCCTGACCGATCTGGGCATCATCCGCGGCGTCGAATGGCAGGGCGACACGCTGGTCGTCAGGGTCACGCCGACCTATTCCGGCTGTCCCGCGACCAGCATCATCAACCTGGACATCGAGACCGCGCTGCGCGGTCGCGGCATCGAAAAGCTGCGGCTGGAACGCCAGATGTCGCCGCCCTGGACCACCGACTGGATAACGCCGGAGGGGCGGGAAAAGCTGCGCGCCTATGGCATCGCGCCGCCCGTGGACGGCACGGCGGCGGACGGGGTGCTGGCCGGGCGCATCGCCCGGATGACCGGCGCGAACCTGACCATCGCCTGCCCGCGCTGCGGCTCGACCCATACCGAAAAGATCAGCCAGTTCGGCTCGACCCCCTGCAAGGCGAATTATCGCTGCAAGGACTGTCTGGAACCCTTCGACTATTTCAAATGCCTGTAAGAAGGCGCCCCGCTTCAGGAAGGATACCCACATGGCACGCTTCCACCCGCTGAAGGTCACCGACGTGAAGCGCGAGACGCGCGACGCGGTGGTCGTCACCCTTGCGCCCCGCGACGAGGACCGCGCGCTGTTCGACTTTACCCAAGGCCAATACCTGACCTTTCGCCGCGACTTCGACGGCGAGGAGCTGCGCCGCTCTTATTCGATCTGCGCCGGCAAGGACGAGGGCATGCTGCGCGTCGGCATCAAGCGCGTCGATGGCGGGGCTTTCAGCACCTGGGTGAACGAGAACCTGGCGCCGGGCGACGAGATCGAGGCGATGCCGCCGATGGGCAAGTTCTTTACCCCGATCGAGCCCGAGGCCGAAAAGCAGTATCTGGGCTTTGCCGCCGGATCGGGCATCACCCCGGTCCTGTCGATCATCAAGACCGTGCTGGCGCGCGAGCCGCGCTCGCAGTTCACGCTGGTCTATGCCAACCGCCAGATCAACAGCATCATGTTCCGCGAGGAGCTGGAGGATCTGAAGAACCTCTATCTCGGCCGGTTCGCGGTCATCCATGTGCTGGAGCAGGAGGGGCAGGAGATCGACCTGTTCACCGGCCGCATCGATGCCGAGAAGATGACGGCGCTGTTCCAGCACTGGCTGGACGCCAAGGCCGTGGACACCGCCTTCATCTGCGGGCCCGAGCCGATGATGCTGACCGTCGCCGCGTCCTTGCGCGACCATGGGCTGCGCGACGAGCAGATCAAGTTCGAGCTGTTCGCCAGCAGCCAGCCCGGCCGGGCCAGGATCCGTCCCGTCTCGCGCGAGGCGATCAAGGCCGGCGAGGGCGTGGCCGCCACCGTGACGCTGGACGGCGCCACCCGCAATTTCCAGATGCCGCGCCAGGGCGAGACGATCCTGGACGCCGCCATCGCCAATGCCCTGGATGCGCCCTATTCCTGCAAGGCGGGCGTCTGCTCGACCTGCCGCTGCAAGGTGCTGGAAGGCGAGGTCGAGATGGCGGTGAACCACGCGCTGGAGGATTACGAGGTCCGCGCCGGCTATGTGCTGAGCTGTCAGGCCTATCCGATCAGCGACCGCGTGGTCGTCACCTATGACGAATGATCAGGGCGCAGGGGAGGAACCGATGTCCGACACCATGAATATCGAGGACTATCTGGCGCAGGGCGGCGTTCTGACCGCGCCCGGCAACGTGCCCGCCCGCTATCGCGGCGAGCTTTTGCGGCTGATGTCGTCCTTTGTCGACAGCGAGCTTGCCGCCTCGGCCGGCTTTGCCAATGCGATCAACTTTGCCCCCGGCATCAAGGAACGCATCGCCGCCAGCCGCATCACGCTGGAAAAGGCCGACCATGCCGAGCGCGTGCTGCGGGTGATGGGCGAGTTCGGCACCGATGTCGCGCGCTACCAGACCAGCCACGACTGGGCCGCGCGGGTCGAGCGCGATGCCGATCTGGGTACCGCGCGCCGGCCCGGCGACATGCGGCTGTCGGTGTTTCACTATCCCGTCACCGGCTGGACCGATGCGGTGGTGATGAACGTGCTGCAAGGGCTGGCGACCGGGGTGCAGATGACCGAACTGACCCGCGTCTCCTACGGTCCGCTGGCCGAGGTGTTCCGCGAGATCGCCCCGCGCGAGGCGCGTCACGCCGAGCTGGGTCTTGAGGGGCTGGAGCAGATCGCCGCGACCGAAGAGGGGCGCGAGGAAGCCCGCGCCGCGGTCGCCTATTGGCGGCCCCGCGTTGCGGCGGGCTTCGGCCTGACCCATTCGGCGCGCTACGATACGCTGGCGCGCTTCGGCCTGCGCCACAGCCCGAACGAGGCGCTGCTGGCCCGCTGGGAGGCGCTGGCCTCGGAACATCTGGCCGCGCTTGGCCTCTAATCGGCGTCATCGCCGCGTCCCCTGGGGCGCGGCTTGCCGCCTGACGAAACAAAGACTGACCAAGGAAACGCCCATGACCACTCCGCGCCGTCTTGAAAGCTATGTCTGCGGCCGCTGGACCCCCGGCAGCCAGCAAGGCCAGACCCTGCTGGACGCCGCCACCGGCGAGCCGGTGGCCGTGATCGATTCGACCGGGATCGACTTTGCCGCCGCGCTGGCCCATGGCCGCGACGTGGCCGGGCCGAAGCTGCGCGCCATGTCCTTCCACGAACGCGCCGGCATGCTCAAGGCCCTGGGCCTGGCGCTGATGGCGCAGAAAGAGGAATTCTACGCCGAGAGCCTGCATACCGGCGCCACCCGCACCGACGGCTGGGTCGATATCGAGGGCGGCATCGGCACCATGCTGACCTATGCCTCCAAGGGCCGGCGCGAATTGCCCAACACCCGCGTGCTGACCGATGGCGATGTCGAGCCGCTGTCCAAGGACGGCAGCTTCAGCGCCCAGCATATCCTGACGCCGCTGCATGGCGTGGCGGTGCATATCAACGCCTTCAACTTCCCGATCTGGGGGATGCTGGAAAAGATCGCGCCGACGCTTCTGGCCGGCGTGCCCTGCCTGGTGAAACCCGCCAGCCAGACCGCCTATCTGACCGAGCTGATGGTGCGCCGCATCGTCGAGACCGGCATCCTGCCGGAAGGCGCGCTGCAACTGATCTGCGGCTCGGTCGGGGATCTTCTGGACCATGTGACCGAACAGGACGCCGTGACCTTCACCGGCTCGGCCTGGACCGGGCGCAAGCTCAAGACCCATCCGGCGATCGTCGCCAATTCCGTGCGCTTCACCATGGAGGCGGACAGCCTGAACGCCTCGATCCTGGGCCCGGACGCGGTGGCGGGCACGCCCGAGTTCGACCTGTTCGTCAAGGAAGTCGCGCGCGAGATGACGGTCAAGGCCGGGCAGAAATGCACTGCCATCCGCCGCGTCATCGCGCCCCGCGCCCAGGTCGATGCGCTGGTCGCCGCGCTGGACGAGCGGCTGGGCAAGACCGCGCTTGGCCTGCCGGGCGACGAGGGGGTGCGCATGGGTCCGCTCGCGAGCCTCGACCAGCGCGAGGAGGTACGCGAGCGCATCCGCGACTTGCAGGCGGCGGCCGAGATCGTGGCCGGCGACCCGGACGCAGTGCGCGTGACCTCGGGCGATGCCGCGCAGGGCGCCTTCCTGAACCCGGTGCTGATGTATGCGGCCAAGCCCTTCGAGGCGGCGGCGGTGCATGAGGTCGAGGCATTCGGTCCCGTGTCCACGGTCATGCCCTATGACGACCTGGACGAGGCGGTGGCGCTGGCACGGCTGGGCAAGGGCTCGCTGGTCACGTCGGTCTTTACCGACGATCCCAAGGTCGCCGAGGAGCTGGTCCTGGGCGTGGCGCCCTGGCATGGCCGGGTGATGATCGGCAACCGCGCCTCGGCCAAGTCCTCGACCGGCCATGGCTCGCCCCTGGCGCCGCTGGTCCATGGCGGGCCGGGCCGCGCCGGCGGCGGCGAGGAGATGGGCGGCATCCGCGGCGTCAAGCATTACATGCAGCGCACGGCGGTGCAGGGCGCGCCGCGGCTGCTGTCCGCAGTCACCGGCCGCTGGATCGAGGGCGCCGATGCGCAGCAGGGCATCCACCCCTTCCGCAAGTCGCTGGCCGAGCTGCGCATCGGCGATCAGCTGGTCACGACCAAGCGCACCGTCACCCGCGAGGATGTCGAGCATTTCGCCCATTTCACCGGCGACACCTTCTATGCCCATATGGACGAGGCGGCGGCCAAGGCGAACCCGTTCTTCGACGACCGCGTCGCGCATGGCTACCTGATCGCCAGTTTCGCGGCGGGCCTGTTCGTCGAGCCGAATCCGGGTCCGGTTCTGGCCAATTACGGCGTGGACAACCTGCGTTTCCTGACCCCGGTCTATTTCGGCGACACGCTGCAAGTGCGGCTGACCTGCAAGGAGATCAACCCGCGCGAGAATGCCGGCCATGGCGAGGTGCGCTGGGATTGCCAGGTCACCAACCAGAAGGGCGAGGTCGTGGCGCAATACGACGTGCTGACCATGGTGGCCAAGGAGTGGCCGCTGGCGCAGGCGGCGGAATAAGCGGAAGGGCAGGGCGGTGCTTCGGGATCGTCCCTGCCCGCACCTGCGAAAGCCCGGACCGGCCAGCAGCTGGTCAGGACCCCTCGGAAATTCCCAGTTCCCCGGCAATCCGCCTTTCCAGATGCGCGGCCAATCGCTGCGCAGCGTCGGACCTGCTGCTCCAGTCATCGGCGATCTCGCCGAGATGGGCTTGCCGCGCATGGTCCAGCGTCGCAGCTTCCCGCCCCCGGATTCGCCGCTTTGCCCAGAGGGCGGCGGCCTGCTTGGAGGCGAACTGTCCGGTGCTCGCCGTATGCCACATCCGGGCAAGCGTCAGCAGGACGTTCCGCTCATCCCCGTGCAAACCGGCCAGCAGGGCCGGAAGCATGTCGCGCATGGCCTGTCGAAGACGGGTCGGGGGAAACGCGGGCAGAAGCTGGTCCGCGCCCGGGCCGAGCAGGGGAATAGCCTCTTCGCGCGCCTGTGCGAGAAGCAGGATATGTTCGGGATCACGCGCCGGCATCGCCTTGCTGCCGCTTTCGAACGCCTCCCGCAACCACTCGCCATAGACGAACTCCGCCCGGTCCCAAGAAGCAGGCTCTGCGAGGTCGGAGCGGCGGAATATCATCACCTCAAGGCAGCGCGGACCGCCCGGCGCGGCGGGGTGGCGGCCGGAAAGACGCAGCAGGGCTGCCAGCAAGTCGCTGCGCTGACCTTCGGACAAGGCGCGATCCACGACGGCCAGAAGATCGATGTCGCTTTGCGGCCGGTGCTGGCCCGAAGCCGCCGATCCATGCAGATAGGCTGCAAGCAGCGCATCGCCGAGGATGTTTCGCAAGGACGCCAGCGCGGCGGGTACCTGCTCGAATTGCCTAGGCACGGTCTGCATGATCGCTTCGTTTCCGGTCGGCTGCCCGTCACCGGGACTTCCGCCTGCGCTTCGCGGGGCACTCCGTCGAGGACCGCCGCGTCGCGGCATTACCGCACCGCCTTGATCCCCTCCAGGATCAGGGTCGTCGCCACGTCGGCGTAATCCTCACGGGTGATGCGGCCGCCGTCGCGGAACCACATGTAGACCCAGTTCATCATGCCGAACAGCGACATGGTGACCGGGGTCAGCAGGGGGCGCTGCGGATCGTCCAGCGCCGGGTTGATCTCGCGCAGCACGGCGGCGAAGCGCTTGACGATGCGCCGCTCGACGCCCAGGATCTCGGCCTTCTGCTCGTCGCCCAGGGCCGGGGTGGCGTTCAGCTGCACCTTGTGCTGGTTGTCCGCACCGCGATAGCGGTCCAGCACCGTGCCCACCAGCCGGCGCAGCCGCTGCTGCGGCGGCAGGCCGGGATCGTCCGCTTCTTCGAGGGCGGCTTCGAGCTCTTCCAGATGGGTGATGATGATGGCAAAGATCAGTGCGTCCTTGCTGGGATAATAGTGGTAGAGCAGCGCCTTGGACACCTGGCTATGCGCGGCGATCTGCGCCATGGATGCCTTTTCCATGCCCAGATCGGCAAAGACCTCGGCCGCCTTGTCCAGAAGGCCGCGCTGCTTTTCCTCGAAATCCACTGCCCGTGTCCGAGCCATGCCATCCTCATCAGATCATTTGTTCGCCCGCGGTCGAGAGGCGAGGAAAACAAGGGGGCACATGGCCCCCTAACGACTTAGCGGGTTTGCGACCGCGTGTCATATTGGTTGCCGCGATGCGGCATCATGTCTTGGGCCGGTTGTCAAGCACCCGTTTCGCCTTGCCTTCCGAACGGGCGATGCTGTTGGGATCCTTGACCTCGACCCGGGTCGAGACGCCGACGACGCTCTTGATGTGATGCGCCAGTTCCTTGGCGGACTGGGCGCGGGCGGCATCGTCGGTCATGTCGGGGGCGCATTCGACATGCACGGTCATGCTGTCCATGCGGCCCGAGCGGCTCAGCTCGATCTGGAAATGCGGCGCGAGCCCCTGGCATTTCAGGATCTGCTCCTCGATCTGGGTCGGGAAGACGTTGACGCCGCGCAGGATGATCATGTCGTCGCTGCGGCCGGTGATCTTCTCGATCCGGCGCATGGAGCGCGCGGTGCCGGGCAGCAGGCGAGTCAGGTCGCGGGTGCGATAGCGCACCATCGGCAGCCCTTCCTTGGTCAGCGTGGTAAAGACCAGCTCGCCGATCTCGCCGTCGGGCAGCACCTCGCCCGTCACCGGGTCGATGATCTCGGGGTAGAAATGATCTTCCCAGATATGCAGCCCGTCCTTGGTCTCGACGCATTCCATGGCCACGCCGGGGCCCATGACCTCGCTGAGGCCATAGATATCGACGGCGTGCATGTCGAACGCCTCCTCGATCTCCTGACGCATGGCGTTGGTCCAGGGCTCGGCGCCGAAGATGCCGATCTTCAGCGAGGATTCCCGCGGGTCAAGGCCCTGGCGGCGGAACTCGTCCAGGATCGACAGCATGTAGCTGGGCGTCACCATGATGATGCGCGGCTTGAAATCGTCGATCAGCGTCACCTGCCGTTCGGTCATGCCGCCCGAGATCGGCACCACCGTGCAGCCCAGCCGCTCGGCCCCGTAATGCGCGCCAAGCCCGCCGGTGAACAGCCCGTAGCCATAGGCATTGTGCAGGATGTCGCCCGGCCGGCCGCCGGCGGCGCGGATCGAGCGCGCGATCAGGTTCGCCCAATGGTCGATGTCGGCCTGGGTATAGCCCACGACGGTCGGCTTGCCGGTGGTGCCGGACGAGCCGTGGATACGCACCAGCTTGGACTGCGGCACCGCGAACATGCCGAAGGGATAGGTGTCGCGCAGGTCCTGCTTGGTGGTGAAGGGGAACTTCGCAATGTCCTTGAGCGATTTGAGGTCCTCGGGATGGACGTCGTGCTCGATGAAGCGGTTGCGATAGAAGGGCGAATTCTCGAAGGCGTGCTTCAGCGACCGCTTCATGCGGTGGAATTGCAGGGCCTCGATCTCGTCGCGCGAAGCAATCTCGATCGGGTCCAGCTCTTTCTTTTCGGGCGCCAATGGATGCATGGATTCCTCCCCTTGCGATGGGTTGCGGTTAGGATTCGACCGGCAGATGGGTGCCTTTGACGGTGCGGGAATGGCCGCGGAACTCGGCCACGTGCTGGCCGTCCTGGTTGGTGATGCGGATGTCGTAGATGCCCGAGCGGCCACGGCGCGAGACCTCGCGCGCGGCGGCCGTCAGCCGGTCGCCGATGCGGCCCGGCAGCAGATAGGTGACCGAGCAATGCTGCGCGACCACCAGCTGGTTGTAGCTGTTGCAGGCAAAGGCGAAGGCGCTGTCGGCGAGGGTGAAGATATAGCCGCCATGGCAATTGCCGTGGCCGTTCGACATGGCCTCGGTGATGGTCATGGACAGCGTCGCCTCGCCCGGCGCGATATGGTCCAGGCTCATGCCCAGCCGCTGGCTGGCGGAATCGTCGTTCCACATCGCCTTGGCCGAGGCTTCGGCCAGTTCCTGCGGGGTCATCTGCGAAACGGGTTTCATGGATGCGTCCTTCATTGTCCGCTGAACTCCGGCTTGCGCTTTTCCAGGAAGGCGGTGACGCCCTCGGCATAATCGGCGCTGCGGCCCGCCTGTCGCTGGCAGTCGCGCTCCATGTCCAGCTGTTCGTCAAGGCTGTTGGTGGCGGCCGCCTGGATCAGCCGCTTGGTCAGCCCCAGCCCCAGCGTCGGACCCGCGGCAAGAGTGGCGGCCAGCGCCTGGGCTTCGTCCATCAGCGCCTCGTCCGGGACGGCCTTCCAGATCAGGCCCCATTCGGCGGCCTTTTCGGCGCTCAGCGGCTCGGCCGTCATGGTCAGCGCCTTGGCGCGCGGCTCGCCCAGGATGCGGGTCAGGCTGAAGGTGCCGCCCGCATCGGGGATCAGCCCGATCTTCGAGAAGGCCTGGATGAACTTTGCCGATTTCGCCGCCAGCACGATGTCGCAGGCGAAGGCGATATTGGCCCCGGCCCCGGCCGCGACGCCATTGACCGCGCAGACCACCGGCTTTTCCAGCGCCCGAATCAGCCGCAGCGTCGGGTTGTAGAAGGTCTCCAGCGTCTGGCCCAGATCGGGGGCGGGACCGCCCTTGCGCGGGTCGCGGTCGCCCAGGTCCTGCCCGGCGCAAAAGCCGCGCCCGGCGCCGGTCAGCAGCACCGCGCGCACCGCCGCATCGTCATGGGCGCGCTGGATTCCGGCGCGCAGCGCCAGATGCATTTCTTCGTTGAAGGAATTCAGCTTGTCGGGGCGATTGAGCGTCAGCGTCAGCACGCCATCGGCCAAGGCCGTCAGGACGGTTTCCGTCATCGGTAAGACTCCCTTGCCCCGGGCTTTCGGGGCTCCCTGAAAATTTTTGTTGCATAAACCGACCGGCCGGTCAATGATAATCTGGCAAGGTGAGGGGGAACGCCGTGACAGAATTTTTCGACCGCCATCGACCGATGCTGGATGCCGCGCTGGACGCTGTCCGCCAACGCACATTCTGGAGCCCGTTTCCCGAGATTCCAAGCGGCAAGATCTATGGTGAAACCGCGCGCGAGGACGGCGAGACCGGGTTCGAGGCGCTGCGCCATGCCGCCTTCGACCTGCCCGGCCATCCGAATCAGCGGCTGCTGGGCGGCGAGGTCTCGCCCTTTGGTGGGGCCTTGGGGATCACCTATCCGGCCGCGGATGCCGCAACGCTGATCGCGGCGGCCCAGGCGGCGCAGCCGGCGCTGGCATCGGCTAGCCCCGAGGCGCGGGTGGGCGTCTGCCTCGAGGCGCTGGTGCGGCTCAACCGCATGAGCTTCCTGATCGGCCAGGCCACGATGCACACCACCGGCCAGGCCTTTGCCATGGCCTTCCAGGCGGGCGGGCCGCATGCGCAGGACCGCGGGCTCGAGGCGGTGGCGATGGCCTGGGACGAGATGACCCGATTCGCCCCGCAGGCGCGCTGGGAAAAGCCGCAGGGCAAGGCGGCGCCGATCCTGCTGGAAAAGCATTGGTCGATCGTGCCGGCGGGCCTGTCGCTGGCGATCGGCTGCAACACCTTCCCGACCTGGAACAGCTATTCCGGCATCTTCGCCAGCCTGGCTACCGGCAATCCGGTGATCGTCAAGCCGCATCCCGCCGCCATCCTGCCGCTGGCGCTGACCGTGCGGGTCTTGCGCGAGGTGCTGGCCGAGGCCGGGCTGCCTGCCGATTCGGTGCTGCTGGCCGTGGATGAGCGCGGGGCCGAGATCACGCAGGAACTTGCGACCCATCCGGCGGTGCGGCTGATCGACTATACCGGCTCCGGCGCCTTCGGCGACTGGTTGCGCAGCCACGCGCGGCAGGCGCAGCTGTTCACCGAGGAGGCGGGGGTCAACACCGTCACCATCGCCGCCACCGACGATTTCGCCGGCCTCTGCGCCAATCTGGCCTTCTCGCTGGCGCTTTATTCCGGGCAGATGTGCACCGCACCGCAGAACATCTATGTCCCGGAAGGCGGCATCGACACCGACCAGGGCCGCAAGAGCTTCGACGAGGTCGGGCTGGCGCTGGCCGGTGCCGTCGACGCATTGCTGGCCGATCAGGCCCGGGCCGCGGGCATCTGCGGCGCCATCGCCAACCCCGCGACGCTGGAGCGGGTGCAGCAGGCGCGCGGGCTGGGCCGGGTGCTGCGCGATTCGGCGCCGCTGGGGCAGGGGCGCACCGCGACCCCGCTGCTCCTGGCGATGCGGGACGGCGATCCGGCCTGCGAGCAGGAATGCTTCGGCCCCATCGCCTTCGTCATCGCGGTCAAGGATGCCGATGCCGCCATCGCCCGCGCCGCCGATCTGGCGCGGCGCAAGGGCGCGATCACCGCCGCGCTCTACGACCGGGACGAAGCGCGCATCGCCCGCGCCGCGCAGGCCTTTGCCGCGGCCGGGGTGAACCTGTCCGTGAACCTGACCGGCAACATCTACGTCAACCAATCGGCGGCCTTCAGCGATTTCCACGTCACCGGCACCAACCCGGCCGGCAATGCCTGCCTGACCGACACCGCCTTCGTCGCCAGCCGGTTCCGGCGCGCCATGTGGCGCCGGCCGGTGGCGGCCTGACCTGACCCAAGTCAACTAGTTCTCTGGGAGGAGACGAACCATGAAAAAGATCCTGACGACGACCGTTCCGGCCGCGCTGATCGCGCTTGGCCTGGCCGGGGCCGCCAGTGCCGAGATCAAGATCGGCGCCTCGGTTTCCGCGACCGGCCCCGCCGCCTTCCTCGGCGACCCCGAGGCCAAGACGCTGGAGATGCTGGTCGAGGAGCTGAACGCCAAGGGCGGCATCAACGGCGAGCAGGTCGAGCTGGTGCTCTATGACGACGGCGGCGACGCCAACAAGGCGCGCACCTTCGCCACCCGCCTGATCGAGGACGACGAGGTGCAGGCCATCATCGGCGGCACCACCACCGGCACCTCGATGTCGATCCTGGCCGTGGCCGAGGATGCCGAGATCCCCTTCATCTCGCTGGCCGGCGCCATCGACATCATCCAGCCGGTCAAGCCCTTTACCTTCAAGACCCCGCATACCGACCGCATGGCCTGCCAGAAGATCTTCGAGGACATGCAGAAGAACGGCATTCAGAAGATCGGCATGATCTCGGGCACGGACGGCTTCGGCGCCTCGATGCAGGCGCAGTGCAAGGACGTGGTCGGCGAATACGGCATCGAGATCGCCGCGGACGAGACCTACGACCCCAGGGACGCCGACATGACGGCGCAGCTGACCAAGATCCGCAACACCGAGGGCGTGCAGGCGGTGCTGAATCCCGGCTTCGGCCAGGGCCCGTCCATCGTCACCCGCAACTATCGCCAGCTCGGCATCGAGCTGCCGCTCTACCAGTCGCATGGCGTCGCCTCGGACGGATTCATCGAGCTGGCCGGCCAGCAGGCCGCCGAGGGCGTGCGCCTGCCCGGCACGGCGCTGCTGGTCGCAGACCTGCTGGCCGAGGACGATCCGCAAAAGCCGGTGGTGACCGCCTACAAGACCGCCTTCGAGGCCAAGTTCAAGGAGCCGGTCGGCACCTTCGGCGGCTATGCCCATGACGGCTTCGCCCTGCTGGTCGATGCGGTGACGCGCGCCGGTTCGGCCGAGCCTGCGGCGATCCGCGACGCGCTGGAGCAGACCTCGGGGCTGGCGGGCACGACCGGCATCTACACCATGTCCGCCGAGGACCATCTGGGGCTGGACCTGTCGGCCTTCCGCATGCTGGAGGTCAAGGACGGCAGCTGGTCCATCGTCGAATGAACCCGCGCGGTCCCCGCAGGGGGACCGCTTCCGCCCGCTCGGGAGAGCCCAGCCAGAGAGCCTCGGCATGTCTGAACTTCTGCAATTCCTGTTTTCAGGGCTGACGGTGGGCGCGGTCTATGCGCTGGTCGCCCTTGGTTTCACGATCATCTACAACGCCTCGGACGTGGTGAACTTCGCCCAGGGCGAGTTCGTCATGCTGGGCGGCATGATCACATGGTTCGCCCATGCCGCCGGCCTGCCGCTGCCGCTGGCGGCGCTGATCGCCATCGTCGCCACCGCGGCGCTGGGGGTGGCCATCAACAAGCTGGCCATCGAGCCGGCGCGCGGCGCGCCGGTCGTGTCGCTCATCATCATCACCATCGGCGCCTCGGTCTTTCTGCAGGGCGCGGCGCAGCTGGTGTTCGACAAGCAGATCCACAGCTTCCCGGCCTTTTCGGGCGACACGCCGCTGCGCATCGGCGGCGCGACGATCCAGCCGCAAAGCCTGTGGGTGATCGGCGGCGCGCTGCTGGTCTTCGTCGGGCTGTGGCTGTTCTTCACCCGCACGCTCTTGGGCCGGGCGGTGCTGGCGACCTCGAACAACCGGCTGGCGGCGCAACTGGTCGGCATCAACACCAATTTCGTCATGACGCTGTCCTTCGCGCTTTCGGCCGGGATCGGGGCGCTGGCCGGGGTGCTGGCGACGCCGATCACGCTGACCGCCTATAACGTCGGCATCGGCTTTGCGCTGAAGGGCTTTGCCGGCGCCATGCTGGGCGGCATGGGCAATCCCAAGGGCGCGCTGGCCGGCGGCTTCCTGATCGGGCTGATCGAGGCGCTGACCGCGGGCTACCTGTCCTCGACCTACAAGGAGGCCGCGGCATTCGTCGTGATCCTGCTGGTGCTGTTCTTCATGCCGCAGGGCCTGTTCGGCCGCAAATCGACGGAGCGGGTGTGATGCCGAAACTGACCGCCAAATCCGCCACGCTTCTGGTGCTGGCCGCGCTGATCGCGGTGACGCCCTTTTTCTTTCCCTCGGGCTATTACTATCGCATCGGTGCGCTGATCTTCGTCAATGGGCTGGCCGTCACCGGCATCGTGATCCTGACCGGCTATGCCGGGCAGATCAGCCTGGGCCATGCCGGTTTCGCCGGCATCGGCGGCTATGCCTGCGCCCTGGCGCCGACGCATCTGGGCCTGCATCCCTCGCTTGCCGTGGTGCTGGGCGCGGTGATCTCGGGCGTGCTGGCATATCTGGTCGGCCGGCCGATCCTGCGGCTCAAGGGCTATTACCTGGCCGTGGCCACGCTGGGCTTCGGCATCCTGGTCTCGATGGTGCTGAACAACGAACGCCGGCTCACCGGCGGCCCCGACGGCATCGCGGTGCCCGAACTGGGCCTGCGCGGGCTGCTCAAGGACTGGGGGCTGGACCTGACCAACGGCGAGTTCTGGTATTTCTTCTGCGGCCTCGTGCTGCTGATCGGCGCCTGGATCGCGCTGAACCTGCACCAGAGCCCCAGCGGCCGGGCGCTGCGGGCGCTGCACGGCTCGGAAATCGCCGCCGGCACGGTCGGCATCGACGTGGCGAGGGTCAAGCTGCAAGCCTTTGTCATCTCGGCCGTCTATGCCTCGGTCGCAGGCTCGCTTGTGGCGCTTCAGAACAAGTTCATCACCCCCGACGTCGCCGGCTTCATGCATTCGATCGAGATGGTGACCATGGCCGTTCTGGGTGGCGCCGGATCGGTGCTGGGGGCGATCTTCGGCGCCGGCATCCTGACGCTGCTGCCGCAGGCGCTGACCGTCTTTGCCGAATATGAGCAACTCGTCCTCGGCCTGGTGATGATGCTGGTGATGATCTTCCTGCGGGAGGGGCTTCTGCCCTCGATCCTGCGCAAGCTGAGGGGGAGGGGCGAATGACGCTGCTTTCGGTCGAAGGTCTGGGCATCGCCTTTGGCGGCATCAAGGCCGTGCATGATGTCAGCTTCAAGGTCGAGCCGGGCGAGATCGTCTCGGTCATCGGCCCGAACGGCGCCGGCAAGACCACGCTGTTCAACATGATCTCGGGCGTCTATCAGCCCGGATCGGGCCGCGTGGTGCTGGAGGGCGAGGACGTGACCGGCATGGCGCCGTTCCGGCTGGCGCAGCGGGGCATGTCGCGCACCTTCCAGAACCTGCAAATCTTTCAGAACATGACGGTGCTGGAAAACGCCATCTCGGGCTTTCACTTGCAGGAAAAGGGGCCGGTTCTGGCGGACCTGCTGCATCTGCCCTCGTCCCGTCGCCGGGCGCGGGCGGCCGACGCGGGGGCGCGCAAGCTGCTGGCCCGGGTCGGGCTGGAACGCGCCGCGGACCGCGAGGCGGGGAACCTGTCCTATGGCTCGCTCAAGCGGCTGGAGATCGCCCGCGCGTTGGCGATGAAGCCCAAGGTGCTGCTGCTTGACGAACCCGCCGCCGGCTGCAACGCCGTCGAGACCGAGGAGATCGACCACCTGATCGCCGAGGTCGCGGCATCCGGCACCGCCATCCTGCTGGTCGAGCATGACATGAAGATGGTCATGCGCATTTCCAGCCATATCGTGGTGCTGGACCATGGCGAGAAGATCGCCGAGGGCGCGCCGGCCGAGGTCAGCCGCAACCCGGCGGTGATCGCCGCCTATCTGGGAACCGAGGAGGGTGCCGATGCTGACGGTTGAGGGCTTGCGCTCGCGCTATGGGCGCATCGAGGTCTTGCACGGCATCGACCTGCATGTCGATTCCGGCGAGATCGTCACCGTGGTCGGCGCCAACGGCGCGGGCAAGACCACGCTGCTGCGCTGCCTTTCCGGGGTGCAGCCGGTCTCGGCCGGGCAGATCACCTTCCGGGGCGAGCCGCTGGCCGGGGTGCCGGCGCATCGCCGCCCGGCGCGCGGGCTGACGCAATCGCCCGAGGGCCGGCAGATCTTCACCAACCTCACGGTCGAGGAGAACCTGCGCCTCGGCGCCTTCCTCTACAGCGACGACCGGGTGGAGAAGGACATGCAGGACGCGTTCCAGATGTTCCCGATCCTGCGCGAAAAGCGCAACCTGGCGGCCGGAGGGCTGTCGGGCGGCCAGCAGCAGATGCTGGCCATGGCGCGGGCGCTGATGGGCCGGCCGTCCTGCCTGCTTCTGGATGAGCCCTCGATGGGCCTGGCGCCGATCATCGTCCAGCAGATCTTCGACGTGGTCAGCGGGCTCAAGGCGCTTGGCGTCACCGTGCTGCTGGTCGAGCAGAACGCCTTCGGCGCCTTGAAGATCGCCGACCGCGGCTATGTGATGGAAACCGGCCAGATCACCATGCAGGGTCCGGCCGAGGAACTGATCGCCGATCCGCGCATCCGCGAAGCCTATCTGGGGATATGAGGACATGACCGTAACCATCGCCCGCCAAGGGGAAATCGCCACCGTCACCGTGGACAACCCGCCCGTCAACGCGCTGAGCCAGGCGCTGCGGCAGGGGCTGTGGGATGCCGTCGCCACGCTGGACGCGGACCCGCAGGTCGCGGCGGTGGTGCTGGTCTGCGCCGGCCGCACCTTCATCGCCGGGGCCGACGTGACCGAGTTCGGCAAGCCGCCGCAGCCGCCGCACCTGCCCGACCTGGTGGACCGCATCGAGGCCGCGCAGAAGCCCTGGGTCGCGGCCATCCATGGCTCGGCGCTTGGCGGCGGGTTCGAGGTGGCGATGGGCTGCCGGTTCCGGGTCGCCGCGCCCGACGCCTCGGTCGGCCTGCCCGAGGTAAGCCTCGGCATCGTTCCCGGCGCCTCGGGCACGGTGCGCACACCGCGCCTGGCCGGGGCGGCGCTGGCGGTCGATCTGGTCACTTCGGGCCGGCCCATGCGCGCGGCGAAAGCCGCCGAGGCCGGGCTGGTCGATGCGGTGATCCAGGGCGACCTGCTGGAAGGCGCCGTCGCCTTCGCGCGGCAGGCGCTGACGCGGTCGCTGCCCGCGCCGGTCTCGGCCCGTCCCGTCGCCGCGCCGGACCCTGCGTTCTGGGCCGAGCAGGAAAAAGCCGTGGCCAAGGCGTCAAAGGGCGCCGCTGCGCCGCTGCGGGCGCTGGCCTGCCTGCGCAAGGCGACCGAGGCGGATTTTGCCGAGGCCATGGCTTTCGAGCGCGCGACCTTTCTGGACCTGCGCGGCTCGGAACAGGCGGCGGCGCTGCGCCATGTCTTCTTCGCCGAGCGCGCCGCGCCGCGCCCGGCCGCCCTGCGCGACGTGGAACCCTTGCCCCTGCGCCGCACGGCGGTGATCGGCGGCGGCACCATGGGCGCGGGAATCGCCGCCGCCCTGCGCGACGCCGGCCTGCCGGTGGTGCTGGTCGAGCGCGACGACGAGGCGGTGGCGCGCGGCATGGCCAACCTGCGCGGCATCTTCGCGGGCGGGGTCAAGCGCGGCAAGCTCTCCGAGGCGCAGGCCGCCGACCGGCTGGCCGGCGTCACCGGGACGACCGACTACGCCGCGCTGGCCGATGCCGATCTGGTCATCGAGGCGGTGTTCGAGGAAATCGGCGTCAAGCGCGCCGTGTTCGAGCAACTCGCCCGGGTCTGCCGCCCGGATGCGGTGCTGGCGACCAACACTTCCTATCTCGACCCGCGCGCCATCGCCGAGGGGCTGCCCGATCCCGGCCGCTTCATCGGCCTGCATTTCTTCAGCCCGGCCAATGTGATGAAGCTCTTGGAGATCGTGCCGGTGCCGGAAACCTCGGATCGCACGCTGGCCACCGGCTTCGCGCTGGCCCGGGCGCTGAAGAAGATCCCGGTCCGCGCCGGCATCTGCGAGGGCTTCATCGGCAACCGCATCCTGAAACGCTATCGCGCCGCGGTCGAGGCGCTGGTCCGCAAGGGCGTGCCGATCGCCGAAATCGACGCCGCCATGCGCGGTTACGGCTTTGCCATGGGCCCGTTCGAGGCGCAGGATCTGGGCGGGCTCGACATCGCCTTCCTGCAACGCGAGGGCGCCCGGGCGGCGGGGCAGGACGTGCCCGAGACGCTGGGCGACATCCTGGTGCGCGCCGGCCGCAAGGGGCAAAAGACCGGCGGCGGCTGGTATGACTATGCCCCGGGCGAACGCAGGCCGCAGCCCTCGGCGGCGGTGGCCGAACTGCTGGCCCGCCAAATCGCACCCGGCCCGGCGATGAGCCGCGAGGAGATCGCCCAGGCCCTTGTCGCCGAGATGGCGACCGAGGGGCAGGCGATCCTGGACGAGGGCATCGCGCAATCCCCCGCTGACATCGACCTGGTCGAGATCCACGGCTACGGCTTTCCCCGTTGGCGCGGCGGGCCGATGTTCGCCACCGGCATCCGCGGCTGAAGCGCGGCCCGCTCGGGCCACCGTTTCAGGCGGCGCGGCGCAGGCGCATGGCGGCGGCTTCGGCCAGGTCCAGCAGCAGCCCGCGGCTGTCCTGCCAGCCCAGGCAACCGTCGGTGATGCTTTGGCCATAGGTCGGCGCCTGGCCCGGCAGCAGGTCCTGGCGCCCCGCGACCAGATTGCTTTCCAGCATCACGCCGCGAATGCCGGGCGCACCCGCGCGGATCTGCGCGGCGACATCGGCGATGACGGCGGCCTGACGCGCCGGATCCTTGCCGCTGTTGGCGTGGCTTGCATCGATGACGATGCCGGGATCGACCCCCGCCTTGGCCGCGGCCGCCGCCACCGCCGCGACATGCCCGGCGCCGTAATTCGGCCCGTCATGGCCGCCGCGCAGCACGACATGGCAGGCATCGTTGCCGGTGGTGGTGGCGATGGCTGCGCGCCCCTCGGCGGTGATCGCCGGAAAGCTGTGCGGCCGCGCCGCCGAGCGGATCGCGTCCAGCGCCACCTGCACCCCGCCGTCGGTGCCGTTCTTGAACCCCACCGGGCAGGACAGGCCCGAGGCCAGCTGGCGGTGGATCTGGCTTTCCGTGGTGCGCGCGCCGATCGCGCCCCAGGCGATCAGATCGGCGAAATATTGCGGCAGGATCGGGTCCAGGAATTCGGTCGCCGCCGGCAGGCCCATGCGGTTGATGTCCAGAAGCAGCCGGCGGGCCAGGGGCAGCCCGTCCTCGATCCGGTCCGAGCCGTCCAGATGCGGGTCGTTGATCAGCCCCTTCCAGCCGACGGTCGTGCGCGGCTTTTCGAAATAGACCCGCATGACGATTTCCAGCCGGTCGGACAGCGCGCGGCGCAGCTCGGCCAGGCGTGCGGCGTAATCCAGCGCCGCCGGCGCGTCATGGATCGAGCAGGGGCCGGCGACGACCAGCAACCGGTCGTCGCGGCCGGCCAGGATGGCGCGGATGGCGGCGCGGCTGTCGGCGACGGTGCGCGACACCGCCTTGTCCCGCGGCAGGGATGCGGCCAGGGCGGCCGGGGCGGGCAGGGGGCGCAGGGCGGCGATATGCAGGTTCTCGGTCTGGACGGGCATGGCTCTCTACTTTCTGCAAGAGGCCGGACCGGAAGCGCGTGGAACTGAAAAAGCCGCCGGTCTTGGGCCAGCGGCTTGGGGGTCAGTATCGCTTGGTTCGCGCTACACCCGGCTCCGCTGGGGACAGCGGAACCAATAAAACGAAACGGTGCAGGGCATTCGATGCGACATGCGCCATCCATAACCGCTGCGCGACGCGCTGTCACGCCGATTCCTGCGCGCGGGTTTTGGCGGCGCCGCGCTCCGTGCTATCGTGCCGCGCATGACCAGAATGCAGCCTCCCACCGCCGGATCGGGCGGGATCGGCCGGGACGACGAGGACGGCTTTGCCTCGCCGCCCTGCCTTGCCGCGCGGATCGCGCCGGACTACTTCGACCCGCTGGCCGTCGATGCGCAGCAGGCCCGCGACGTGGCGCGCTGGCGCAAGGCCCGGCGCGAGGAATTGCTGGCCCGCCGCGCGGGCCTGAGCATCGCCGAGCGGCAGGCCATTGCCGCGGCCATCGGCCAGGCGCTGGATGCCCTGCTGGCCGAGCGATTGCCCGATCTCCGGGGCAGGGTGATCGCTGGCTATTGGCCGATCCGGTCCGAGCCCGACCTGCGCCCCTGGCTGGCCCGCCTGCATGAGCGGGGCGCCATCCCGGCCCTGCCGGTGGTCGAGCAACCGGCCAGCCCGCTGGTCTTTCGCCCCTGGCAGCCCGGCGCGGCGATGCGGCGGGGGCATTGGAACATCCCGGTCCCGGCCTGCGCCGAAACGGTCGAGCCCGAGGTGGTGCTGGCCCCGCTGGTCGGCTGGGACGGCGCAGGTTATCGGCTGGGCTATGGCGGCGGCTATTTCGACCGCACGCTGGCCGCGCGGCACCCGTTGGCGATCGGCACCGGCTTGCAGGCGGCGCGACTGGAGACGATCTATCCGCAGCCCCATGACATCCGGCTGGCCGCCATCGTCACCGAGAGCGGCGTGCAATATCGGGACATGGCGTAAAAATCTTGTCGGGCATGGCGTCGATTCCCGGGCCCGCGACGTTGAGCGACAGCCGAGTCGTTCCGCGTAATCATTGGCAGGCAGGAAAGGAAAGCACCGATGACCAAGACAATCCTGGGCCTCAGCGGCAGTCTGCGCCGCGCCTCGTTCAATGCCGGGCTGCTGCGGGCGGCGGCCGACCTGGCGCCCGAGGATGTGCGGATCCAGATCGGCTCGATCCGCGAGGTGCCGCTTTACGACGGCGATCTCGAAGCCGCAACGGGCCTGCCCGAGCCGGTGCGCGTCCTGCAATCGCAGCTTGCCGCGGCGGACGGGCTGCTGCTGGTGACGCCGGAATACAATAACGGCGTGCCGGGCGTGTTCAAGAACGCCGTGGACTGGATGTCGCGCGGCGAGGGGCTGGCGATGTTCGTGGGCAAGCCGGTGGCGGTGATCGGCGCCTCGCCCGGCGGGTTCGGCACCATCCTGGCGCAGAATCACTGGCTGCCGGTGCTGCGCACGCTCAAGGCCGCGCTGTGGACCGAGGGGCGGCTGATGGTGTCGCGCGCGGGGTCGGTCTTCGACGATCAGGGCAACCTGACCGGCGACAAGACGCGCGAGCAGTTGCGCAAGTTCCTGCAAGGCTTCGCCGCCAGCCTCTGACGATCCTGTCCCCTAAACGCAAAAGGCAGCCCGAAGGCTGCCTTGGGGCGCCAAGGCGCCGGCCGATCACTCGGCTGCGAAGGTGGTGGCGAACTGCCCGCACCAATCGTTCGACTTGACCACCGGCCAATAGCCCCGGGTGTCCGCATCCGTCTGGTTGACGGGCGGGTTGGCGCGGCACAGGCCGGAATCGGAAAGCGTGCTGGCGGAGTTGGCGACGTGATCCTCATAGAACGCACAGGCGCTGCAAGCGGTTTTCGTCATGGCTGTTTCTCCTGTCTGGCTGGCTGTTGCTGTGGTGGCTGGCTGGCATTGCGGCTGGCTGGCGACCTTGGCCCCGATATAGAGGGCGATTCGCGGCAGGTCAATAAATAATCCTGTAAAAACATATAATTGACAGATTTGCTTGGTGTTCCGTTCCCGATCCGAACACTCGGGTTTCGATTTTGCGTCCTGTGAAAAACGCTCGGGAAAGGCAGGCGGGTGGTGCGGCGGGCGTCAAGAAAGCTTCATCGGATTGAGCCATTTCCGTCACCGATGCCGGCTATCAGCGCCCCAACCGCTCATGGAGGGTCGCCTTGCTTGCAGTTCAGAACGTCACCCGCGTCTTTTCCGGGCGTGCGGCGGTGGACGACATCAGTTTTTCCGTGGACGGTCCGGCCTTCGTCGGCATCATCGGCCGCTCGGGGGCGGGCAAATCGACCTTCCTGCGCATGATGAACCGGCTGACCGACGCCTCGGCCGGGCGGATCTGCGTGGACGGGCGCGACATCCTGGCGCTGCGCGGCCGCGACCGCCGGGCCTGGCAAAGCCAATGCGCGATGATCTTCCAGCAGTTCAACCTGGTGCCGCGCATGGACGTGGTCTCGAACGTGCTGCACGGGTTGCTGAACCGCCGGCCGGTGCTGGCCACGCTGTTCAACCTGTGGCCGCGCGCCGACATCCTGCGGGCGCTGGAGATCCTCGACCGGCTGGGCATCGCCGAACAGGCCCCCAAGCGGGCCGAGGCGCTGTCGGGCGGCCAGCAGCAGCGCGTCGCCATCGCCCGGGCGCTGATGCAGGACCCCCGGATCATCCTGGCCGACGAGCCCATCGCCAGCCTCGACCCGATGAACGCGCAGATCGTCATGGACACGCTCAAGCGCATCAATGTCGAGGACGGGCGCATGGTCATCGCCAACCTGCACACGCTGGACACGGCGCGGCGCTATTGCGACCGGGTGATCGGCATGCGCGACGGCCGCATCGTCTTCGACGGCACGCCCGCGCAGCTTTCGACCGGCGTCGCCCGCGACATCTATGGCGCCGACCACAGCTTCAACGAGGCCGCGACCTCGACCGCGATCCCCGCCGACGCCACGGCCGATGCGGCCTATGCCGCGCGGCTGATGGCCTGACGGCCCTGCCATACTGCAACCCATGGAGAGACCATGAAACCGCTTGCCCTGGCGCTTGCCGCCGCCACCGCCCTCACCTCTGCCGCCACCGCCCAGCCGATCACCGGCTTCAATCTCGGCATCATGGGCGGCGAGAACGCGCAGGACCGCATGACCTCGAACGAATGCTATCGCGCCGCCATCGAGGCCGAGCTGGGCGTGCCGGTCAAGGTCTTCACCCCCGCCGATTACGACGGCGTCATCCAGGGCCTGCTGGGCGGCACGCTGGACATGGCCTGGCTGGGCGCCTCGGGCTATGCCAAGATTCACCTGACTGATGCCGAGGCGGTCGAGCCGGTGCTGACCAAGCAGAACATGGACGGCTCGACCGGCTATTACGCCATCGGCTTCGCGCGCAAGGACAGCGGCATCGCCTCGATCGAGGATGCCAGGGGCAAGTCCTTCGCCTTTGCCGAGCCGAACTCGACCTCGGGCTATCTGGTGCCGGGCGCCGAACTGGCCGAGACCCACGGCAAGCTGGAGGATTTCTTCGGCCAGGTCCGTTTCGCCGGCGGGCATGAACAGGCCATCATCGGCGTGGCCAACGGCGATTTCGACGCCGGCGTCAGCTGGGCCGACGGCCTGGGCGACTGGGAGGATGGCTATAACTCGGGCGCCTTCCGCAAGGCCGCCGATGCCGGGCTGGTCGAGATGAACGACCTGGTCGAGATCTGGAAGTCCAAGCTGATCCCGGAAGGGCCGATGGTGCTGCGCAAGGCCCTGCCGCAGGAGGTCAAGGACAAGGTCACGAAACTGACCGCCGACCTGCACGAGACCGACAAGGCCTGCGCCTATGGCGTCGCCCATGGCGAGGCCAAGGATTTCGTGCCGGTGACGCATGACGCCTATCTGGGCGTGGTCGCCGCGCGCAAGCTGCAAGAAACGGCGCAGTAAGCGCCTCTTCCCGGCCGCGTCCCCGTGCCGGGGCGCGGCCTTCGCATTTCAGCCGCAGGACTCTCATGGCCGCCCCTGCCCCGGACCATATCCGCGATGCCTATCTGGAACTGGCCCGCCGCCGCCGGCTTTACGGCGGGCTGTTGCTGGTGATCTTCGTCGCCATGATGGCGGCGGGGTTCCGGCTGGCCGAAAGCCGCAATGCCGGCGGCTTCGTCGACGGGCTGCCGATGGTGCTGGCCTTCCCCTCCGAGGTGTTGGCCGAGGCCTGGCAGAAGCGCGCGAACCTGCCGGGCCTGCTGGCGAAGCACCTGCCCTCGCTGGTCGAGACGCTGAACATCGCCGCGGTCTCGACGCTTTTGGGCGGGCTGATGGCGATGGGGCTGGCGCTACTGTCCACGCGCGGGCTGGCGCGCTGGCCGCGGCTGACCGGGCTGTTCCGCCGGCTGATGGACGCGCTGCGCGCCGTGCCCGAGATCGTGATCGCACTGGTGCTGATCTATATCCTGGGCGGCGGGCCGGTGCCGGCGGTGATCGCCATCTCGCTGCATACTGCCGGCGCGCTCGGCAAGCTGTTTTCCGAAGTGGCCGAGAATGCCGACCTGAAGCCGGTCGAGGGGCTGGCCTCGGTCGGCGCCGGCTGGGGCCAGCAGGTCGGGCTGGGCGTGCTGCCGCAGGTCGCGCCGAACTGGCTGTCCTATGCGCTGATGCGCTTCGAGATCAACCTGCGCGCCAGCGCCATCCTGGGCTTCGTCGGCTCGGGCGGCATCGGCTACGACCTGAAGCTGGCGATGCAATGGGGCACGGGCCGCTATGACCAGGTGGTGGCGATCTTCCTGCTGCTGTTCGTGGCCATCGTCGCCATCGACCGGCTGTCCGACCACGCGCGCAGCCGGCTGGTAAGGGGCTGAACCATGACGACCACCGCCACGCTTTCCCCCGCGCTGACCGATACCGTGCTGACCCGCTTTGCCCGTCGCCGGCTGGCAGCCTTTGCGGTGCCGCTGGCGATCCTGGCCTATCTGGCCTATGCCGCCATCGCCTTCGACATCGCCGGGCTGGCCGGCCGGGCACGGATGGACAATGCCGCCGTGCTGCTGTCGGATTTCTGGCAGCACAAGACCCATGTGACGCGCGACAACCGCACGGGCGCGCTGCGCGTCGCCATCGACGGCGAGGCCAAGGGCACCTATCCCTCGGACCGCCTGCCGGGCTGGATCGCCACCCAGGGCGATACCACCCGCATCGACCTGGGCCGCGGCCATGTCGTCACCTATGACGCGGAGGGCGCGCGCTACGACGTGCCGGGCTACGGCCTGATCGACATCCGCCAGCAGGACGGCGGGCTGCGCCTGACCGCGCCCGAGCCGTTGCCCGATTGGATCAACGCCTCGGACAGCCGGGTCAGCGTCACCACCGAGGCCGGGCGTTTTGCCTATACCCGTTCCAAGGTCGAGACCTTCCGCTATCAGCCGGGCTGGGCGCTGTTCTTCTTTACCCTCGACAGCCCGTTCCACTACATGAGCTGGCCCGAGATCGCCGCCAGCGCGCTTTGGGGGCCGCGCGTCGATCCCGACCTGCCCAACATCGCCGCCATGGCGCGCGATTTCTGGACCAATGCGATGTGGCGGCACGGCGATGTGCTCTGGGCCCTGTTCGAGACGGTGCTGATGGCCTTTCTGGGCACCTTCGGCGCGGCGCTGGTGGCGCTGCCGCTGGGCTTCATGGCGGCGCGCAACATGATGCCGCTGGGCGCGCTGCGTTTCGGCCTGCGGCGGATCTTCGACTTCATCCGCGGCGTGGATGGGCTGATCTGGACCATCGTGCTGGCCCGCGCCTTCGGCCCCGGACCCATGACCGGCGCGCTCGCCATCCTGCTGACCGATACCGGAAGCTTCGGCAAGATGTTCTCGGAAGCCTTGGAAAACATCGACGAAAAGCAGGTCGAGGGCATCCGCTCGACCGGCGCCGGCGCCGTGCAGCGCGCGCGCTTCGGGGTGATCCCGCAGGTGACGCCGGTGCTGCTGTCGCAGGTGCTGTATTTCCTGGAATCGAACACGCGCGGCGCCACGGTGATCGGCGCCATCGTCGGCGGCGGCATCGGCCTGTTGCTGACCCAGGCGATCCAGACCCAGAAGGACTGGGAAGACGTGGCCTATTACATGGTGCTGATCGTGCTGATGGTCATGGCGATGGACAGTTTCTCGGGCTGGCTGCGCCGCAGGCTGATCCGGGGCTAGAGGGCATCCTCGGGGCGCAGGGTCAGCGTGACGCGGTCGCCGGCGAACCAGGTGGTGCCGTATTCCACCGGCACGCCGCCCGCGTCCACGTTCACCGCGACCGAGCGCAGCACCGGCGCCCCCTCGGCCAGTTCCAGCGCCAGCGCCATCACCGCCGGCGCCAGTTCCGCCGTCAGCCGGGTCGAGGCGCGGGTGTAATCCTGAAGCCCGCATTCCGCCAGCGCGGCGGTGACCGAGGGGATCGCCGCCACATGCCGCAACAGCTCCGGAAAGCGCCCGGCATCGAAGACCGAGCGGAACACCGCCACCGGTTGGCCATCGACCAGCGACACGCCCTCGACCACATGCACCGGGCTGCCGGGGTCAAGGTGCAGCGCCTCGGCCTCTTCGGCATTGGCGGTGCGCGTCTCGGTCAGCGTCAGCCGGCGCGAGGGCGTGCGGCCCGAGGCGACGACGTTCTGGTGGAACCGCACCCGCAGGCCCAAGGGGTAATCCGTGGGCCGCGCCGCGACAAAGACCCCGGCGCCGCGGCGCGAACGCACCGTCCCCGCCTCGGCCAGCGCGGCCAGCGCGTGGCGCACGGTATGGCGATTGACGCCGAAACGCGCGGCCAGCACCGCCTCGGATGGCAGCTTGTCGCCGGGGTGGTAGTGCCCCCCGGCGATTTCACCGGCCAGCGTGTCGGCGATGGATTTCCAGATCGGACTGCGAGTCATGCGTCCCTGCTGTCACCGAAAATTCACAAGACTGCCCTTGAGCCGAATCGACGGGCGGGCTATCACTTGTCTAGTTGTATAGGAATCTAGACAAACCCGCAAGCTTGTCGAGGCCCGGAATGTCCCAATCATCCCAACCCGAAACCGCTGCGCGCCGCGACTGGATCTCGGCGCTGGCCAAGGCGCCGCCGGGGCGGCTGGCGGCGCTGCTGCCCGAACTGCCCGCGTATGAGATGCTGCGCGCGCCCGAGATCGGCACCGTCATGGTGCAGGGCCGCATCGGCGGCACCGGCGCGCCCTTCAACCTGGGCGAGATGACCGTCACCCGTTGCTCGGTTCGCCTGTCCGAGGGCGCGGTGGGCCATGCCTGTGTGCAGGGCCGCAACAAGGCGCATGCCGCCCGTGCCGCCGTCGCCGATGCGCTGATGCAGACCGGCGCGGCGCCGCAGATCGCGGCGCAGGTGCTGGGCCCCCTGCGCCAGGAGGCTGCCGAGGCCCGCGCCACCCGCGCCGGCAAGGCCGCCGCCACCCGGGTCGAATTCTTCACCATGCTGCGCGGAGAGGACGCATGAATGCCATCCTGACCGGCGGCTTTGCCGATCCTTCCACCCAATCCGCCCATGCCTTTCGCGCGCTGCTGGAGGCCATGGCCCGTCCCGGCCGCATCTTTACCGTCGCTGGTGCGCAGCCGCCCGCTCCGATCTCCGTCGCCGCCGGAGTGGCGCTGCTGACGCTGACCGACAGCACCACGCCGCTGCATCTGGCCGGGGCCGCGGATTGCGAGGCGCTGCGCGGCTGGATCGGCTTTCACACCGGCGCGCCGCTGGTTCCCGCCGAACAGGCGCAATTCGCGCTTGGCCGCTGGGACGCGCTGCAACCGGTCAGCCGCTTCCGCATCGGCGAGCCGTCCTATCCCGACCGCTCGGCCACGCTGATCGTGGAGCTGGACCGGCTGGAACCCGAGGGCGCCCGCCTGACCGGCCCCGGCATCAAGACCGAGGCGCGGCTTTCGCTGCCCGAAACTGCCGGCTTCCGCGCCAACCGGGCGCTGTTCCCGCTGGGCCTCGATTGCATCTTGACCTGCGGCGCGCGCCTTGCCGCCCTGCCGCGCAGCACCATCGTGGAGGACGCCTGATGTATGTCGCCGTCAAAGGGGGTGAGCGCGCCATCGACGCCGCCCATGCCTGGCTGGCCGAGGAGCGCCGGGGCGATCCGTCGGTCCCCGAACTGACCCTGGCCCAGATCCGCGAGCAAATGGCGCTGGCGGTAAACCGGGTGATGGCCGAGGGCTCGCTCTATGATCCCGACCTTGCCGCGCTGGCGATCAAGCAGGCGCGCGGCGACCTGATCGAGGCGGTGTTCCTGATCCGCGCCTATCGCACCACATTGCCGCGTTTCGGTGCCTCGCGCCCGGTCGATACGGCGGCGATGGCGGTCGATCGCCGCGTCTCGGCCACCTTCAAGGATCTGCCGGGCGGGCAGGTGCTGGGGCCGACCTTCGACTATACCCACCGCCTGCTGGACTTCGCGCTGGCCGCCGAAGGCACGCCGCCGCCCGCCCCCATGGCGCCTGCGCCGGACGAGCCGGTGCCGCATGTCACCGGCCTGCTGGACCGCGACGGGCTGATCGAGCGGCAGCCGGCCGAGGACACGCCCGCCCCCGACCTGACGCGCCAGCCGCTGGAACTGCCGGCCTCGCGCGCGCTGCGCTTGCAGGCGCTGGCGCGGGCGGACGAGGGCTTCACCCTGTCGCTGGCCTATTCCACGCAGCGCGGCTATGGCCGCACCCATGCCTTCGTCGGCGAATTGCGCATCGGCCGCGTCGCGGTCGAGGTGGAACTGCCCGAGCTGGGCTTCGCCGTCGAGATCGGCGAGGTCGAGCTGACCGAATGCGACACGGTGAACCAGTTCAAGGGCTCGAAGACCGAGCCGCCGCAATTCACCCGCGGCTATGGCCTGGTCATGGGCCAGTCGGAACGCAAGGCGATTTCCATGTCGCTGGTCGACCGCGCCCTGCGCTGGCAAGAGCTGGGCGAGGATTTCACCGGTGCCCCCGCGCAGGATGAGGAATTCGTACTAAGCCATTGCGACAACATCCAATCGACGGGTTTCCTCGAACATATCAAGCTGCCGCATTACGTCGATTTCCAGGCGGAACTGGAACTGGTCCGGCGCATGCGGCGCGAGGCCGTGCAGATGCAGGAGGCGGCGGAATGACCGACCAAGCCTATAACTTCGCCTATCTGGACGAACAGACCAAGCGGATGATCCGCCGCGCGCTGCTCAAGGCACTGGCGATCCCCGGCTATCAGGTGCCCTTCGCCAGCCGCGAGATGCCCATGCCCTATGGCTGGGGCACCGGCGGCGCGCAGGTGACGGCGGCCTGCCTGACCCCGGACGACCGGCTGAAGGTCATCGACCAGGGCGCCGACGACACCACCAACGCGGTGTCGATCCGCCGCTTCTTCCAGCGCACGGCGGGGGTGGAGACGACCGAGCGCACTGCGGAAGCCACGGTAATCCAGACCCGCCACCGCATCCCCGAGCAGCCGCTGAGCGAAGGCCAGATCCTGGTCTACCAGGTGCCGATCCCCGAGCCCCTGCGCTTTCTGGAGCCGCGCGAGACCGAGACGCGCAAGATGCACGAGCTTGAGGAATACGGGCTGATGCATGTCAAGCTTTACGAGGACATCGCCCGGCATGGCGAGATCGCGACCGCCTATGCCTATCCGGTCAGGGTCGAGGGGCGCTATGTCATGGACCCCTCGCCGATCCCGAAATTCGACAATCCGAAGCTGGCCGGCAATCCGGCGATCCAGCTTTTCGGCGCCGGGCGCGAGGCGCGCATCTATGCCGTGCCGCCCTATTCCGACGTGGTGAGCCTGGATTTCGAGGACCATCCCTTTGTCGCCTCGAAGGCCGACCACGAATGCGATCTCTGCGGCTCGGCCGGCAGCTATCTGGACGAGGTCATCACCGACGATCGCGGCACGCGCATGTTCGTCTGTTCCGATACCGATTTCTGCGCCTCGCGCCAGGCGCAGGGACATCGCGGCCGCCTGTCGCCGCAAGGAGCCACGCCATGACCCTGATGCAGAACGCCATCACCGCCGCACCGCTGCTGTCGGTGCAGGGCCTGACGAAACGCTACGGCGCACGGATCGGCTGCATGGGCGTCGGCTTCGACCTTTATCCCGGCGAGGTGCTGGGCATCGTCGGCGAAAGCGGCTCGGGGAAATCCACGCTGCTGTCCTGCCTTGCCGGCCACCAGCGCCCGGATGAGGGGCGGATCCTGTTCGACGGCGCCGATGTGCTGGCTTTCTCCGAGGCCGAGCGGCGCCGGCTGCTGCGCGGCGACTGGGCCTATGTCCACCAGAACCCGCGCGACGGGCTGCGCATGGGCGTCTCGGCCGGCGGCAATGTCGGCGAGCGGCTGATGGCCGTGGGCGCGCGCAACTATGCCGCCATCCGCGAGACCGCCACCGACTGGCTGGGCCGGGTCGAGATCGCGGCGGACCGGATCGACGACCGCCCCTCGGCCTTTTCGGGCGGCATGCAGCAGCGCTTGCAGATCGCGCGCAACCTGGTGACGGGGCCGCGGCTGGTGTTCATGGACGAGCCGACCGGCGGCCTCGACGTCAGCGTCCAGGCGCGGCTTCTGGACCTGCTGGGCGGGCTGGTGCGCGACCTGGGCCTGTCGGTGGTGATCGTGACCCATGACCTGGCGGTGGTGCGGCTGCTCGCCGACCGGCTGATGGTGATGAAATCGGGCCGGGTGGTGGAATGCGGGCTGACCGATCAGGTGCTGGACGATCCGCAGCATGCCTATACCCAGCTTCTCGTGTCCTCTGTCCTTCAGGTGTAGCCCATGATCGAGATCCGGAACCTTTCGAAAAGCTTTACCCTGCACAATCAGGGCGGCGTGGCGATCCCGGTGATGGCGGGGGCGCATCTGCGCGTGGCCGGCGGCGAATGCGTCGGGCTGGTCGGCCGGTCCGGCGCCGGCAAATCGACGCTGATGCGCATGGTCTATGGCAATTACCTGGCCGGGGGCGGCTCGATCCGCATCGGCGAGATCGATGTGGTCACGGCCGAGCCGCGCCAGATCCTGGCCTTGCGCCGCGCGGTGCTGGGCCATGTCAGCCAGTTCCTGCGCGTCGTGCCGCGCGTGCCGACGCTGGAAGTGGTGGCCGAGCCGCTGTTGCGGCTGGGCGTTCCCCCCGAGGCCGCGCGGACGCGCGCCGCCGACCTGCTGGCGCGGCTGAACATCCCCGAGCGGCTGTGGCGGCTGTCGCCCACCACCTTCTCGGGCGGCGAGCAGCAGCGGGTCAACATCGCGCGCGGCTTTGCCCATGACTATCCGGCGTTGCTGCTGGACGAGCCGACCGCGAGCCTCGACGCGCAGAACCGCGAGGTGGTCCTGCGCCTGATCGAAGAGGCCAAGGCCCGCGGCGCCGCGATCCTCGGCATCTTCCACGACGAGGGGGCGCGGGACCGGGTCTGCGACCGGCTGGTCGATGTGACCGGCTTCACGCCGGGGATGGCGGCATGAGCCGCCTGGTCGCCGTCGTCGGCCCCTCGGGCGCGGGCAAGGATACGCTGATGGCGCTGGCCTGCGCCGCGCGGCCCGACATCCGCGCCGCCCGCCGCGTCGTCACCCGCCCGGCCGAGGCGGGCGGCGAGGATTTCGAAGGCGTCACCGAGGCCGAATTCGCCGCCCGCCAGCAGGCAGGCGCCTTTGCCCTGCATTGGCGCGCGCATGGGCTCGGCTATGGCATCCCGGCCGATGCCTTGGCGGGCGAGGGCACGCTGCTCATCAACGCCAGCCGCGCCGTCCTGGCCGAGGCGCAGGCGCGCTTCCCCGGCCTGACGGTGTTGCTGGTGACGGCGCCGCCCGAGGTGCTGGCCCGCCGGCTGGCCGGACGCGGGCGGGAAAGCGGCGCGGATCAGGCGGCGCGGCTGGCGCGGGCGGGCTTTCCCCTGCCGCCCGGCCTCGCGCCGCGCGTGGTGATGAACGACGGCACGCCCGAACAGGGGCTTGCGCGCTTTCTCGCCGCGCTTCAGCCGGAAAGGGTATAGCGATGCAGCAGGTGGAAGCGCCCGTCCTCTGCCTCGCCGAACAGGCACAGGTCCGAGACCTTGAAGGGTCGGGGCAGGACCGGTGCGAAATGCGCCTCCAGGATCCGCGCCGCCTCGGCGGCCAGCGGTCCCTCCAGCCGGTCGGTCAGGGTCAGGTGGAAGCGGAACTCCTCCATGACATAGGGATAGCCCCAGAGCTCCAGCAGCTCGCGCTGCCGCGGCGTCAGCTGCTCGGGGCGGCGGCGGGCGATCTCGGCCTCGGTCAGCGGCGCGCGCAGGCCGTCCAGCGCCGCCACCACCGTCGCCGCCAGGGCTTGCAGCGGCGCGGTGTCGCCTTCGGGCACCAGCGCCAGGAAACCGCCCAGGCTCGCCAGCCGCAAGCCGGGCAGGGTGACCGGCGAAAGCCGCTGGGCCAGCCCCGCGACGGCGCGGTGCAATGCGTCGCCGTCCCGGCCCTCGGCCAGCCGGAAGGGTGGCTTCAGCGTGCCGTGAAAGCCGTATCGGCGCGGATCGCGGGTGATCTCCTCGGCCGGCAGGCCCAGCTCCGGCGGGGTCAGCGGCTGGCCGCAGGCCGCATCCCAGCCCAGCCAGGCGCTGGCGCGGCGGGCGAATGCGCCCTCGGGCGGGGCGTAATAGATGGCGTAACGCTTCATGATGTCCATGCGCAGGCTCTTAGCGGTCGCGTGTCACAGGCTTGTGACACGGCGCTGGCATTCAGCCCGCCCATGGACCCGGACGCAAGACAGGACAGCACGAAATGACCGAGACGATCCTTGCCAATGCCACACTTATCCTGCCGGGCGAGGTGATCCGCGGCGCGCTGCGCATGGCGGATGGCCATATCGCCGCCATCGACCAGGGCGCCGCGGTGCCGCCGGGCGCGGTGAATTGCGAAGGCGACTTGGTGCTGCCGGGCCTGATCGAACTGCATACCGACAACCTGGAGCGCCATATCCAGCCCCGCCCCCGGGTGCATTGGCCGCATCAGGCGGCGATCCTGGCCCATGACGGCGAACTGGCCGGGGTGGGCATCACCACGGTCTTCGACGCGCTGCGCGTCGGTTCGGTCGTGTCGGACGGCAAGGCGAACTACGGCGAATATGCCCGGGCGCTGGCGAACGAGATCCTGGAGCTGCGTTCCATGGGCGCGCTGAAGATCAGCCATTACCTGCACCTGCGGGCCGAGGTCTGTTCCGAGACGCTGGTGGCCGAGATGGCGAAATTCGGCCCCCGGGACCGCATCGGCATCGTCAGCCTGATGGACCACACGCCCGGAGAGCGGCAGTTCCGCGACCTCTCGAAGCTCAAGGACTATGTCTGCGGCAAGCACGGCCTGTCGGACGAGGGCTTTGCCGACCATGTCGCCAGCCAGCGCGCCCTGCGCGACCGGCTGGGCGCGCTGCACGAGGAAACGGCGGTGGCCGAGGCGCGGCGCTATGGCGCGGTGCTGGCCAGCCATGACGACACCACGGCGGCGCAGGTCGCGGTTTCGGCCGGGCACGGCGCGCATTTCGCCGAATTCCCGACCACGGCCGAGGCGGCGCGCGCCTGCCGCGACTACGGCATCCTGGTGATGATGGGGGCGCCGAACCTGATCCGCGGCGGCAGCCATTCCGGCAATGTCGCGGCGGCGGAACTGGCCGAGGCCGGGCTGCTCGACATCCTGTCCTCGGATTACGTGCCCTCGTCGCTGCTGTCGGCGGCGCTGCTCCTGGGCGATCTCTGGGGCGACATGGCGCGCGGCATCGCCACCGTCACCAGCGCCCCGGCCGAGGCGACGGGGCTGGGCGACCGGGGCCGGCTGGTCCCCGGCGCCCGTGCCGACGTGATCCGCGTCGCCCGCATCGGCGGCGGGGCCGCGCTGCGCGGCGCCTGGGTGCAGGGCCGCCGGGTGGCCTGACCGGGCGGACTGGCGGCGGCCGTGGATTTTCTTGCGGGCGGATGTCACATTTCCGGGCGCTGCCTCGTCAAGCCGGTGCAACAGAACGGAGCAACCCGATGACACCCCGCATGACCGATCATTTCGACCGCACCAGGACCGGCTATCGCGCGCTGACAGGCTTCGAGGCCGCGCTGCAGGCCGGCCCGCTGGAGCCGAAACTGCTGCATCTGGTCAAGCTGCGCGCCTCGCAGATCAATGGCTGCGCCTTCTGCATCCAGATGCACGCGGCCGAGGCGTTGCAGGACGGAGAGACCCACCTGCGCCTGCACATGGTCGCCGGCTGGCGCGACAGCCCGCTGTTTTCCGACCGCGAGCGCGCCGGGCTGGCCTGGACCGAGGCGCTGACGCTGATCGCCCAGACCGGGGCGCCGGACGCGGATTGGCAGGCGGTGGAGGCGGCCTTTTCCCCGGACGAGCGCGCCTGGCTGACGCTGGCCATCGGCGCCATCAACCTGTGGAACCGCGTGCAGGTCGGCTTGCGCGCCCGGCATGCGATGGGCCTGCCGGCGGAACGGGCCGATGCGGCCTGACCGCGCCACGCAAACCTTTCAGGCGCAGCGGCCCCGTCTGCTGCGCCTGGCCTATCGCATGCTCGGCAGCCATGCCGAGGCCGAGGACATCCTGCAAGAGGCCTGGCTGCGCTGGGACCGCAGCGACCGGGCGGCCATCGCCGAGCCGGCGGCATGGCTGACGCGGGTGGTCTCGCGCCTGTGCCTCGACCAGATGAAATCCGCCCGCGCCCGGCGCGAGTCCTATCCCGGCACCTGGCTGCCCGAGCCGCTGATCGAGCCCGAGGACGACGGCCTGCGCGCCGACAACCTGACGCTGACCCTGATGATGGCGCTGGAGCGGCTGACGCCGCTGGAACGCGCCGCCTTCCTGCTGCATGACGTCTTTGGCGAAAGGCTGGATGAGGTCGCGGAAACCATCGGCCGCAGCCCGGCCGCGACGCGGCAGCTCGCGGCGCGGGCGCGGGCGCATGTGCGCGCCGACCGGCCCCGCCATGCCGTTCCGAAAGAGGCCGGCGAGGCGCTGGCCCGCGCCTTCTTCGAGGCCTGCCGGCAGGGTGACCCGGCGGTGCTGGGCCGCATCCTGGCCCGCGACGTGCGGATCTATTCCGACGGCGGCGGCAAGGTGGTGGCCTTCCTCAACGTGATCGCCGGGGCCGAGCGCGTCGCTCGGCTCTATGCCGGGCTGGCGCGCAAGCCCGGCCCGCCGCCCGAGTTCCTGGGCGCCGTCACCATCGACGGCCTGCCCGGTTTCCTCAGCCGCGTCGGCGGCCATCTGCAAACCACCGCCTTGCAGATCGAGGACGGCCGCGTCGCCGCCATCTTCATCACCCGCAACCCCGACAAGCTGGCGGGGCTGCGGCCGGACCGTCAGAACGGGCTGTCGGGATAATAGAACTGCTCGGCATTCTCGGGGGTGATGAGCTGGCTGCTGATGATGAAGCGCCCGGTCATCGGCGCGTTCGACACGAAGTTCAGCGCCGTCATCTCGATGGCCGAGGAGATCAGCGCCGGCGGATAGGTCACGTTCACCGGCAGCTGCTTGTCGCCGTCCATGATGCGCTTGACGATCTCCTTCATGCCGGCGCCGCCGATCACCCACATCTCGTCCTGACGGTTCGCGGCCGAGATCGCCTCGAGCACGCCGATGGCCATGTCGTCGTCGGCCGCCCAGACCGCGTCGATCTGCGGATATTTCGCCAGATAGTCCTGCATCACCGCAAAGGCGTCGTCGCGGTTCCAGTTGCCGTGCTGCATGTCGAGGATCTCGACCTCGGACCCCTCCAGCGCCGCCCGGAACGCATCGACGCGCTCGTTGTCCAGCGTGGTCGGGATGCCGCGCAGCACCACGACCTTGGCGCCGGGCTCAAGGTTTTCCTTGAAGTATTCCCCCGCGACGCGGCCGAAAGCGGTGTTGTCGCCGGCGACGTAAAGATCCTCGATCCCCTCCTGACTCAGCCCGCGGTCCACCACGGTCACGAATTTGCCCGCATCCTTGACCGCCTTGACCGGCGCGGTCAGCGGCTCGGATTCGAAGGGCAGCACCACCAGCGCGTCGATGTTGCGCGTGGCCATCATGTCCTCGATATCGTTGACCTGCTTGGCCGGGTCGCCGGCGGTGGAGAGCACGAATTCCAGGTTGGGATAGGCGGCGCCCAGCCGCTTGATCGTGTCCTGCGCGTGCCAGTTCAGCCCGCCCATGAACCCATGCGTGGCGGACGGGATCGACACGCCGATGATCTTCTTCTCGGCCTCCTGCGCGACGGCGGGGGCGGCGATCCCCATCGCCGCCATCAGGGCCGCGGCTTTCATCAGGCTTCTGCGTTTCATCTTTGGCTTCCTCCCCAGTCACCGCTCCTCGGCGGTGCGTTTCTCCCGCTGCAAGACGACAGCAAGAACGATGATGACCCCCTGGATCGCCCCGTTCAGATAGGGGCTGACCAGATCGGCCAGATTCAGGATGTTGTCGATCAGCGACAGGATCAGCACGCCGACCACCGTGCCCCAGACCCGGCCGCGCCCGCCCTTCAGCGCGGTGCCGCCGATGATGACGGCGGCGATGGCCTCAAGCTCCCACAGGACCCCGGTCGAGCCCGAGGCCGAGCCGAGCCGCGGCACGTAAAGCACCACCGCCAGCCCGACCAGCACGCCCAGCAGCACATAGGTCAGAAGCCGCATCCGGTTCACGTCGATGGCCGAATAGCGCGCGACCCGGTCGTTCGAGCCGATGGCCTCGACATGGCGGCCGAAGCGGGAATGGCGCATGGTCCATTCGCCAAGGATCGCGACGATGGCAAAGACGATGATCGGCCAGGTGATCCAGCCGATCCCGCTGTAATAGACCGGCCGGTAAAGCGTGCGCAGCCCGTAATCCAGCGACAGCGTGCCGCCATCGGCCAGCCATGTGACCAGCGAGCGGAAGATGCCCATGGTGCCCAGCGTGACGATGAAGGGCTCGATCCGCGCCTTGGTGACCAGCGCGCCGTTCAGGTATCCGGCGGCGATGCCGCCCAGCACGGCGACGCCCATGCCGACCAGGATCGTGCCCCAGTTCAGGCCGGTCGTCGGCAGAGCGGCGTTCATGGCGATGATGGCGATGCCGGCCAGGAAGGCGGCCATGGACCCTACCGACAGGTCCAGCCCGCCCGCCGTGATGACGAAGGTCATGCCCACCGCGATCAGCCCGATGAAGGCCGAGCGCGCCAGCACGTTGGTGATGTTCGCCGGCGCCAGAAAGGCGCTGTTCAG
This sequence comes from Paracoccus sp. MKU1, assembly GCF_001447385.1. Taxonomy (GTDB): domain Bacteria; phylum Pseudomonadota; class Alphaproteobacteria; order Rhodobacterales; family Rhodobacteraceae; genus Paracoccus. The sequence goes on from NZ_LLWQ01000215.1 coordinate 196,011, forward strand.
CGCCGCGCCCAGGATCACCAGGGCAACCAAAGCGACAAGCGGGCCAAGGGTATGCAGGTCGAGTTTCATGCGGCTTCTCCGGTCACGCCCATGGCAAGGCGGACGATGCGGTCCTCGGTCATGTCCTCGCCGGCCAGCTCGCCGGCCAGTCGCCCCTCGCGCATCACCAGCACGCGATCCGACAGGCCGATCACCTCGGTCATCTCGCTGCTGATGACGATCAGGCTGCGGCCTTCGGCGGCGAGCTTGCGGATGAAGGCATAGATCTGCCGCTTGGTGCCCACGTCGATGCCGCGTGTCGGCTCGTCGATGAGAATGATTCGAGGATCAGGCAACATCACCTTGGCTAGTAACAGTTTTTGCTGATTTCCGCCCGAAAGCTTGCCGGTCGGCATGTCGCGGCGCGGGGCGCGGATGTCGAATTCCTGCGTGGCGCGCTCCAGCGCCGCATCCTCGGCGCGGGTGTCCAGCCGCCAGCCGCCGAAGCGTTCCAGCGTCGCCAGCGTCAGGTTCTCGCGCAGGCCCTTGTCGAGCAGCAGCCCGGCCTCCTTGCGGTCCTCGGTCAGATAGGCGAGGCCGGCGGCAAAGGCGTCGCGCAGGCTGCGGATGGCGACCGGCCGGCCCTCGACCCGGATCTCGCCGGTCGAGGTGCGCAGCCCGACCAACCCCTCGGCCAGTTCGGTGCGGCCCGAGCCGACGAGACCGGCGATGCCCAGCACCTCGCCCCGGCGCAGGGTAAAGCTGACGTCGCGGACCCGGCCGGGCACGGTCAGGCCCCGGACCTCCAGCGCCGGCTGGTCGCCCGGCTGGCCCTTGGGCGGATAGAAATCCTGCAATTCGCGGCCAACCATGGCGGTGGCCATGCCGTCCTCGGTCAGCTCGCCGCGCAGCGCCTGGCGCACCACGCGGCCGTCGCGCAGCACGGTGATGCGGTCGGCCAGATGCGCCACCTCGTCCAGCCGGTGCGAGCAGTAAAGGATCGCCACCCCCTCGGCCCGCAGCCGGTCGATCTGGGCGTAAAGCGCACCGACCTCGCGATGGGTCAGCACGGCGCTGGGTTCGTCCATGATCAGCACGCGGGCCTTGCGCGACAGGGCCTTGGCGATCTCGACCATCTGGCGGTCGGGCACCGACAGGTCGCGGATGCGGGCATCGGGGTCGATGCGGGTGTCCAGCCGCTTGAGCAGCGCGGCGGTCGCATCCCGCATCGCGGCATGGTCCAGCCGCCAGCCGCCGATCTCGCGGCCCAGGAACACGTTCGCCGCCACCGTCAGGTCGGGGGCAAGGTTGAATTCCTGGTGGATGACCACGATGCCCCGCGCCTCGGCCTCGGGGCCACTGGCAAAGCTTGCGGGCTGGCCGTCCAGCAGGATCTCGCCCGAAGTCGGGTCCAGGAAACCGCCGAGGATCTTCATGATCGTGGACTTGCCGGCGCCGTTCTCGCCGATCAGGGCATGGACCTCGCCCGGCTCCAGCGCCAGATCGACGCCGTGCAGCACCTCGATCGGGCCGAAGCTTTTCGAGACGTTTCTCAGCGCCAGCACGGTCATGGCCCGACCTCGACCCAGGCGCCGTCCCGTGTTGCAGAAGCCTGGGCGGCGGCGATGAAATCCATGCCGGACAGCCCGGCATTCAGTCCGGGAATGCGATCCGACAGGCTGGAATCGCCTCGAATAACATCCGCTATATCACGATATAGATTGGCAAAACCTTCCAGATAGCCCTCGGGATGCCCCGGCGGGGTGCGCGACGAGGCGCTGCGGTCCTGCGCCCGGGTCAGGATGCGGGCCGGGCCGTCCTTGGGCGACAGGATCAGCCGCTCGGGGTCGGACAGGCGCCATTCGAGTGCCGCCTGCGTGCCAAAGAGGCGCAAGGACAGCCCATTCTCCTGCCCGACGGCGACCTGGCTGACCCAGATGCCGCCCTTTGCCCCCGAGGCGTAGCGCAGCGCGATCCGCGCATCGTCATCGACCGCGCGGCCCGGCACCATGCTGGACAGATCGGCCGACAGGGACGCGGGCGTCTGGCCGGTGACGAATTGCGCCAGCTGCCAGGCATGGGTGCCGATGTCGCCGATGGCCCCGGCGCCGGCGCGGGCGGGATCGGTGCGCCATTCGGCCTGTTTGCTGTCGGTCCGGTCGGCCAGCCAGCCTTGCAGATATTCGGCCTGCACCAGCCGGATATCCCCCAGCGCGCCCTCGGCCACCAGCGCGCGGGCCTCGCGCACCATGGGCATGGCGCAGTAGTTGTGGGTCAGGAAGAACCGCGCGCCGCTGGCCCGCGCGGCCTCGGCGATCTGGCGCGCCTGTTCGGGCGTCGCGGCCAGCGGCTTGTCGCAGATCACATGGATGCCCGCGCGCAGGAAGGCCGCGGCGGGGGCGGCGTGCAGGTGGTTCGGCGTGACGATGCTGACCGCCTCGATCCCGTCCTCGCGCGCCGCCTCGGCCCGCGCCATCTCGGCGAAATCGCCATAGCTGCGGATGCCCAGCTCGGCGGCGCTGGCCGCCGCGCGCGCAGGGTCCGAGGACAGCGCCCCCGCGACCAGCACGAACCGCCCGTCCATGCGGGCCGCGATGCGATGGATGGCGCCGATGAAGGCGCCGCTGCCGCCGCCGACCATGCCCAGGCGAACCGGCCTCATAGCCCCAGCACCCTGTCGATGGCCGCGCGGTCCACGCGGCTGGCGGCGAAATCGTCGAAGGCGTGCGGCGTCACCCGGATGATGTGGTCGCGCACGAAACGCGCGCCCTCGCGCGCGCCATCCTCGGGATGCTTCAGCGCGCATTCCCATTCGACCACCGCCCAGCCGTCGAAACCGTATTGCGTCAGCTTCGAGAACACCGCGCCGAAATCCACCTGCCCGTCGCCGGGACTGCGGAAGCGGCCGGCGCGCTCGGCCCAACCCTGATAGCCGCCATAGACCCCTTGTCGGCCGGTCGGGCGGAACTCGGCATCCTTGACGTGGAACATGCGGACGCGGTCGTGATAGATGTCGATGTTCTGAAGGTAATCAAGCTGTTGCAGGACATAATGCGAGGGATCGTAAAGCATGTTCGCCCGGCGGTGCCCGTCCACGCGGTCGAGGAACATCTCGAATGTCACGCCGTCGTGCAGATCCTCGCCCGGATGGATCTCATAGCACAGGTCGATGCCGTATTCTTCGGCCAGATCCAGCAGCGGGTGCCAGCGCGCGGCCAGCGTGTCGAAGGCGGCCTCGACCAGCCCCGGTGCGCGTTGCGGCCAGGGGTAAAGGTAAGGCCAGGCCAAGGCCCCCGAAAACGTCGCCATCCGGTCCAGCCCCAGCAGCCGGCTGACGCGGATGGCGCGGGCGACCTGATCGACCGCCCATTCCTGCCGCGCGCTGGGATTGCCGCGCAGGGCGGGCGGCGCAAAGGCGTCGAAACCGGCGTCATAGGCCGGATGCACGGCGACGAGCTGGCCTTGCAGATGGGTGGAAAGCTCGGTCACCTCGACGCCGTTCTGCCGGGCGATGCCCAGAAATTCGTCGCGATAGTCCTGCGAGTCCCCGGCAAGCTCCAGATCCAGCATGCGCGGGTCGCCGGTCGGCACCTGCACGCCCCGATAGCCGCAATCGGCCGCCCAGCGGGTGATGCCGTCCCAGCTGTCGAAGGGCGCCGTCTCGCCGATGAACTGCGCCAGAAACAGCGCCGGTCCCTTGATGGTCCGCATGGTTTCCCTCTCTCCCCAAGGGTCAGGCTGCACTGGTCTGCAATCGATTGCAACATTTTCTTGCGCCCGGCCGCGCGGCGCGCGTAACCTTGGGCGATGGAAAGTCGGACCCCGCCCGGACGGGCCAGATTGTCGGATGTCGCGCAGCGCGCGGGCGTGTCGGCCTCGACCGTCAGCCGGGTGCTGTCCAATCCCGGCGTGGTGGCCGAAGCGACGCGTGAGGCGGTGATGCGGGCGGTGGCCGAGACCGGCTATCGCATGAACCACGCCGCGCGGAACCTGCGCAAGCAAAGGACCGGCTGCGTCGTGGCGCTGGTGCCCAATCTGGGCAACCCGTTCTTTGCCAAGATCCTGGACGGCATGGGCCGGGAACTGGCCGGCGCCGGCTATGACCTGCTGGTCGCCGATACGCTGGAGGACAGCGGCCGCCATACCCGGTTGGACCGTTTCCTCGACCCCTCGCGGGCGGATGGGATCATCCTTCTGGACGGGCTGGCGCCCTTTGGCGATCTGGCCGGGCGGGCGGACCTGCCGCCGGTGATCACCGCCTGCGAATGGATCGAGGGCGCGGAACTGCCCCGCGTCATGCTGGACAATCGCGATGGCGGGCGGTTGGCCGTGGCGCATCTGCGCGGCCTTGGCCACAGCCATATCGGCCTGATCGGCGGCCCGCCCGGCAACGTGCTGCACAAGGCGCGGCGCGAAGGCGCGCTGTCGGCGGCGGGCGATGCGCGGATCACCGAGTTTCCCGGCGACTTCACCCTGCAATCGGGGCAGCAGGCGGCGCTGGCCTGGCAGGCGCTGCCGGCCTCGGACCGCCCGACCGGCATCTTCGCCTTTTCCGACGAGATGGCCTGCGCCTTCATGTCGGGGCTTCAGCGCGCCGGGCATCATGTGCCGGGCGATGTCTCGATCGTCGGCTTCGACGATATCGAGCTGGTGTCGCACCTGGCCCCGGCGCTGACCACGATCCGCCAGCCCAAGCGCGAGATCGGCCGCAAGGCCGCGCGGATCGTGCTGGACCGCATCGCCGGGCGCGAGATCCCGGCCGTGACCCTGCTGGCGCCGCGGCTGATGCTGCGGGAGACCACGGCGCCGCCGCCCTGAACGCAAAAGGGCGCCCGCGACGGGGCGCCCTTGCTGCAATCGCGTGGGGTCAGTCGGCGCTGGCCTCGTTCAGGCGCAGCCCGGCCGGGGCGCCGTGCAGGTCGTGGATCGGGGCGGCCTCGCCTCCGGTCCCGCCGGCCAGCACGCGGTCGAACTGCTCGCGGTCCAGCGCGCCCTCCCAGCGGCTGACGACGACCGTGGCCACCGCATTGCCGATGAAATTGGTGATCGAGCGGCATTCCGACATGAAGCGGTCCACGCCCAGGATCAGCGCCATGCCGGCGACCGGCACGGTCGGCACCACCGAAAGCGTCGCGGCCAGGGTGATGAAGCCCGCCCCGGTCACGCCCGCCGCGCCCTTCGACGACAGCATGGCGACCAGCAGCAGCAGGATCTGCTGTTGCAGCGTCAGGTCGGTATTGGTGGCCTGGGCGATGAACAGCGCCGCCAGCGTCATGTAGATGTTGGTGCCGTCCAGGTTGAAGCTGTAGCCGGTCGGCACGACCAGCCCGACGACCGAACGCTTGCAGCCGGCCTTCTCCATCTTCTCCATCAGCGAGGGCAGCGCCGATTCCGAGGACGAGGTGCCCAGCACCAGCAGGATCTCGGCCTTGAGATAGGAGATCAGCCGGAAGATCGAAAAGCCGTTGAGCATGCAGACCGTGCCCAGGATCACGATCACGAACAGCGCCGAGGTCAGGTAGAAGGTGCCGACCAGCGTCGCCAGGTTCACCACCGAGGCGATGCCGTATTTGCCGATGGTGAAGGCGAAGGCCCCGAAGGCGCCGACGGGCGCGGCCTTCATCAGGATGTCCACCATGCGGAAGACGGCGTGGCTGATTGCCTCGAACAGCGCCACGACCGGCTTGCCCTTGTCGCCGATCAGGATCAGGCCGATGCCGAACAGGATGGCGACGAACAGCACTTGCAGGATGTTGCCATCGACGAAGGCCGAGGTGATCGTGGACGGGATGATGTCCATGACAAAGCCGGTCAGCGACGATTCATGCGCCTTGCTGGCATAGTCGGCGACCTTGCTGGCATCCAGCGTCGCCGGGTCGATGTTCATGCCGGCGCCGGGCCGGATGACATTGGCGGTGACCAGCCCGACCACCAGCGCCAGGGTCGAGAAGGTCAGGAAATAGCCGAAGGCCTTGCCGACGACCGAGCCCACGCCCTTCAGCGTGCCCATGCCGGCCAGCCCGGTGACGATGGTCAGGAAGATGACCGGGGCGATGATCATCTTGACCAGCTTGATGAAGGCATCGCCCAGGGGCTTCAGCGCCTCGCCGGTCTCGGGATAGAAATGCCCGATCAGCGCGCCGGCGACGATGGCGCAAAGAACCTGGAAATAAAGATGCCTGTAAAAGGGCCGCGGTGCGTGAGCGACCGGCGCGGCCGTGGTGTCGATGTGCATGGGGCCTCCTCCAACCTGCGTATGACGGTGATGTGACCGCCATGATAAATTCGCCGGCTCTGGCGCCCAAAAACCCGGCGCATGACAGCAATGCGTTGTAATCATGGCTTTTTGCCCAAAGCCGCCCGGCTGATCTGTGTGGTTTTCCGCACAGGCCGGATCTGCTAGTGTGGAAACCCGCACAACGCCCGACCGCATGGGGAAGCATGACCGCCACAACCGATTCGCAAGGCGAGAGGCCCAGCCCGGTGCTGTGGCGGCTGACGCTCGCGGTCGCCGTGGCGCTGGCCATGCTGGCCGCTCTGGCGCTGACCTTCCGGCTGGCCCATGACAGCGCCGCCCGCGCCCTGACCGAGCGGCTGGCGGTCAGCGCGCAGAGCCGGGTGCAGACGCTGGAAAGCGTGCTGGCCAAGCAGCGCGCCGTGGCCACGGTTCTGTCCGACGATGCCGCCGTGCGGCAGGCGCTGGCCGATCCGTCGCCGGCCAATGTCTCGCGCGTGTCGCAAAAGCTGGAACGGTTGCAGGAACAGACCAGCAGCGCGGTGATCTATCTGCTCAATCGCGACGGCGTCGCCATTGCCGCCTCGAACTGGCACGATCCCGACAGTTTCATCGGCTCGGACTACAGCTTCCGCAGCTATTTCAGCGAGGCGCTGCTTCGCGGCGAGGCGACGCAATTCGCGCTCGGCACCGTCAGCAACCGGCCCGGGCTTTATCTGTCGCATGACGTGCCGTCCGAGGGCGGCCCCCCGGGCGTCGTCGTGGTGAAGGTCGAGTTCGACGCGATGGAACAGGGCTGGACCCGGGCGGCCGAGACCACGCTGGTCACCGACGCCACCGGGCAGGTGATCCTGACCAGCCTGCCGGGCCTGCGCTTCGGGCCGCTGCCGCCAGTCGCGGCCGGGCAGGTCTCGGCCCGGCGCGAGGTGCCGGGGGCGGGCTGGGTGCTATGGGTCCGTGCGCCGGGGGCCGAGGCGGTGCGGGCGGCGTTGCTGGCGGCCGGGACGGTCGGCTTCCTGTTCACGCTGCTGCTGGCCGGCGGGCTCTGGGCCGCGCGCGCCCGCACCCGCGCCGCCCGCCGCGCCGAAGCCGAGCGCCGCTATCGCGCCGACCTGGAGCGCGCGGTCGAGGAACGCACCCGCGACCTGACCGCCGAAATGCGCGAGCGCCGCGCCGCCGAGCAGCGGCTGGCGCAATTGCAAGGCGAGATGGTGCAGGCCAACAAGCTGGCGACGCTGGGCCAGATCACCGCCGGCGTCGCGCATGAGGTGAACACGCCGCTGGCCACCATCCGCCTTTTGGCCGAGAACGGCCGGCAGATGCTGCCCTCGGACAGCCCCCGCCTGGATCGCAACCTGGCCCAGATCTCGCGCATGACCGACCGCATCGCGCAGATCACCACCGAGCTGCGCGGCTTTGCCCGCAAGGCCACGGGCCAGATGGGTCCGGTCCCGCTCAAGGAGGCGCTGGACGCGGCGCTGCTGCTGACCGCCAGCCGGCGGCGGGCGCAGAACATCCGCCTGACCCTGCCCGAGATCCCGCCCGGGTTGCGGGTCATGGCCGAGACCGTGCGGCTGGAGCAGATCCTGGTGAACCTGATCCAGAACGCGCAAGAGGCGCTGGAGGGCCGGGCCGACCCGGAAATCCGCATCGCGCTGCAAGACGACGGGCCGATGCTGCGGCTCAGCATCGCGGATAACGGGCCGGGGCTGTCGCCGCAGATCGCCGCCCAGCTTTTCACCCCCTTCGCCACCAGCAAGCCCGAGGGGCTGGGCCTCGGCCTGGTGATCTCGCAGGAGATCGCGCGGGATTTCGGCGGCAGCCTGACGGCCGAGCCGCAGCGCGAAGGGCAGGGCGCCACCTTCCACCTCGACCTGCCGAAAGCCGCATGACCGACGCACCCGCCCCCGACGCCCCGCTTGTCCGCCTTGTCGATGACGATCCCGACCTGCTGGAGGCGCAGATGCAGGCGCTGCATCTGGCCGGCTTTCGCGCCGAAGCCTTCACCGATCCGGCCGAGGCGCTTGGCGGGCTTGGCCCGGACTGGCCCGGCGTGGTGCTGTCGGACGTGCGCATGCCCGGCATGGACGGCTTCCAGCTGTTCGAGCGCATCCGCGCGCTCGACCCGGACCTGCCGGTGATCCTGCTGACCGGGCATGGCGACGTGCCGATGGCGGTCGCGGCGCTGAAACAGGGGGTCTACGACTTCCTGACCAAGCCGGTCGGCGGCGGCACGCTGGCGGCGGCGCTGGCGCGGGCGGCTTCCAGCCGGGCGCTGGTGCTGGAGAACCGCACCCTGCGCCGCCAGCAACAGGACAGCGCGGCGCGCGAGACCCGGCTGATCGGGCAAAGCCCCTTCATGCAGCACCTGCGCGAGACCGTCGAGCGGGTGGCCGAGGCAGGGGGCGACGTGCTGATCCTCGGCCCCGGCGGCTCGGGCAAGGAAACCGTGGCCCGCGCCATCCACCGCCAGAGCCCGCGCCGCGCCCGCGCCTTCGTCCATGTCGCCTGCGCCGCGCTGGACGAGGCGCGCTTCGAAGCCGAGATGCTGGGCAGCGAGCCGCAGGGCCGCGGCCCGCGCGCGCCCGGCCGGCTGGAGGCCGCCCATCGCGGCACGCTGTATCTGGACGAAATCGACGCGCTCGGCCCGGCGCTGCAAGCCCGCCTGCTGGCGCTGATCGAGGCACGCCAGATCCAGCCCCCCGGCAGCGCCGCGCCGCGGCCGCTGGACCTGCGCGTCATCGCCTCGACCCGCGCCGACCTGGAGCGGCTGATGCAGGAGGGGCGCTTTCGCGGCGATCTTTATTACCGGCTGTCGGGCATCACCCTGACCCTGCCGCCGCTGGCCGAGCGGCGCGAGGACATTCCCGAACTGTTCCGGCATTTCCTGCTCAGGGCGGCGGCGCGGCTGAACCTGCCGGTGGCGCCGGTCACCGGCGCGGTCAAGGCGCGGCTGGCCGGCCATGGCTGGCCCGGCAACCTGCGCGAATTGCAGCAATTCGCCGAAAGCCATGCGCTGGGGCTGACCCCCTTCGATCCGCCGCAGGAGGGCGAGGAGGCGCCGGGCCTTGCGGATCTGGTCGCGGGATACGAGGCCGAACTGATCCGCGAGGCACTGCGGCTTGCCCAGGGCAATGCGACCCAGGCCATGACCCGGCTGCGCCTGCCGCGCAAGACCTTCTACGACAAGCTGGCGCGCCACGGCATCAAGCCCGCCGATTTCCGCCCCGGCTAAAGCGCCTCCAGCCGGTCGCGCAGATGCGGCATCCGCTCCAGCGTCGCGGCCAGCCGCGTGCGCCAGGACGGGCCCTGCGCCATCGCCGTCTCATAGGCATCGCGCAGCTCGTCGGGCCGTTCCTCGGCCAGCGCCTCGATCAGGAATTCGGCCTGCGCCCGGTCCTTGCGCGCCTTCAGCGCCTCCGGCCCCTCGCGCCGGCGGTCGGCGACGATCAGCTTGTGGACGGCATAGCGTTCGGGCCGCGGCACCTGGATCAGGAAGCCGGCGCGGTAAAGCAGCGGCACCCGGATCGGATCGGCGATCAGGAAGTTCAGGTAATGCAGGCTCTGGGCCGAGACGCCAAGCGCCGGCAGGTCGCGCAGCCCCTCGGTCCCGTCGAAGCAGGGGGTCAGGAACTCGACCAGCGTCTGCTGCTCGCCCTGGCGCCAGCGCCAGACCCGCTGCCCCTCGACCGAGGGCAGGGGGTCGAAGCGCAGGTCGCGGAACACCTCGGCCAGCGGTTCGGTCACCCTGTCGCCCAGCACCAGCGACAGCCGCTCGAAACTGGCGATGTCGATATCGTCGGTCATGGCGGTCTGATCGAAGCCGATGCGCAGGCCCAGTTCGCCCTCGTAGCAGCGGAACGCCTGGGTGCCGACCAGCGTGCCGCCCAAGCGGAACACCCCGGCCCGCGCCATGGCCGAGATCACCTGGCCCGAGCCGCGATCGGTCATCAGGCAACCCTCGGCCCGCAGGATGCGCATCAGCCGCGCGCGTTCGCGCTGGCTCTGCTTCTCGGCCTCGCGCAGGCTCTCCAGCCGGTCAAGCCGCGCCCGCAATTCCTCGCCATCCTCGCCGATATAGCGGTCGACGGTCCGGTCGCCGATGCGGAAATGATCGTACCAATAGCCCTTCTGCCCGACCTTTTTCAGCCGCGGCACGCCGCGCAGTTCGCTGACCGCCGCATCCTTGAGATGCCGCAACAGATCGGTCCAGGCCGCCACCGCCACCGGCGAAAGATGCTGCGCCATAAGGGCTACCCCACGGATTTTTTCCCGTGGGGCAGGATAGTGCCCCGCAGCCTACCCCACAAGGAAATATTCGTGGGGTAGATCCAGACTGCCAGACTGCCAGATTTCACCGTTTCTCAAATACTCATGAATCCGTGCAGCTTGGCACCGCCAGGGCCGGCTTGGCCCCATGCTCGGCGACCCAGGCCAGCGCCCCGGCCAGCACCGCGTCATGGACCGCGGCGCCGATCGCCTCGCCCAGGGCAGTGTGCAGCCCGGCGAATGCGGTCGCGCCCGGGTCGCAGGCCACCGCGATGCAATCGGTGCCGGTGCCGGTCGCGCGGCCCGTCGGCAGGTCGATCCCGGCGGCGATGACGGCGGCGGTGCGGGCCTCGGCCACGATGCTCAGCGCCTCGATCATCGCAGCCTCGGTCAGCCCGTCCTCGACCAGCAGGGCGATGTTGATCGTGCCATGGCCGCGCCGCGGCTGCGCCATGCGGCGCCGGCCGACCCGCTCGGCATTGCCCAGGCCGACGGTGGCCAGGCAGGCCACCGGCCCGGCACAGGCCAGCCGGTGATGGCGCAACCCGCGCGAGGTCATCATGCCCACGTCGTCGCCATGGCCGATCCGCGTCATCTCGTCCCCCAGCCAGCGGGTCGCGTCCAGTTCGGGGGTCAGGTCGGCATCGCGGACCTGCCGGATCAGGACATGCCGCGCGCTGCGAAAACCGGGGCGATGCGGGGCAAAGGACAGCACGCGCCGCACCCGCCCCAGATCGGCCACCAGCCAGGGCGGGGCCAGCGTGACCCGCAAATCCGTCCGTTCCACCGCCATCGCCCGCCCCTTGCCCCGCGCGGGCAGGGTTTGCGCCATCGCGGGGCGGCGATCAATGCCCCTTTCAGATATGCAGCGCGTGGCCAAGCGCGCGCAGGCAGGCTTCGTGCAGCGCCTCGCCGCGGGTCGGGTGGGCATGGATGGTGCCGGCGATGTCCTCCAGCCGCGCGCCCATCTCCAGCGCCAGCGCAAAGCCGCCGGCCATCTCGGCCACGCCGGCGCCGACCGCCTGGATGCCCAGCACCTCATGCGTATCGGGCCGGGCGGTGACGCGGATGAAGCCGGTCTCGTCCCCCGCCGTCATCGCCCGGCCATTGGCGGCAAAGGGGAAGAGGCCGGTGACGACCTCGCGCCCCGCCGCCGCGGCCTCCTCGGGGGAAATGCCGACGCTGACGATCTCGGGATCGGTGAAGCAGACCGCCGGGATGGCGCGCTTGTCCCAGGCGCGGCGCTGGCCGGCGACCAGCTCGGCCACCATCTCGCCCTGGGCCATGGCGCGATGCGCCAGCATCGGCTCGCCGGTCACGTCGCCGATGGCCAGCACGCCGGTCATCGAGGTCCGGCAGCGTTCGTCGATGCGGATGAACGGCCCCGCCATCTCCAGCCGCAGCCCGTCCACCCCCGCACCGGTCGCGCGCGGGCGGCGGCCGACGGTGACCAGCACCTTGTCGGCCTGGATGTCCTCGGCCCCGTCCACCCCGGCGACGCGCAGCGCGCCGCTGTCCGACAGCCCGCCGGCCCGCGCCCCGGTCAGCAGCCGGATGCCCAGCTGGGTCAGGCGCTGCGCCACCGGGCGGGTCAGCTCGGCATCGTATTGCGGCAGGATGCGCGGTGCGGCCTCGACCACCGTCACCTCGGCGCCCAGCTTGGCATAGGCGATACCCAGTTCCAGCCCGATATAGCCGCCGCCGACCACGGCGAGCCGGCCCGGCACCTCGGTCAGCGCCAGCGCGTCGGTCGAGGAGATCACCTTGCCGCCAAAGGGCAGGGCGGGCAGCTCGATGGGCTCCGAGCCGGTGGCCAGCACCAGCACCTCGGTGCGGATCTGCACCGGGCCCTCGGGCGTCTCGACCAGCACGGTCTTGCCGTCGCGGATGCTGGCCCGGCCGGTGACCAGCCGCACCTTGGCCTTGCGCAGCAGCGCGGCGACGCCGCCGGTCAGCCGCTCGACGATGCCGTCCTTCCAGGCCATGGTGGCGCCAAGGTCCAGCCGGGCGGCACCGGCCGAAATCCCCATCGAAGGGGTCGAGGAAAGCTGCGCAAGCCGATGAAATTCATCGGCGGCATGGATCAGCGCCTTGGAGGGGATGCAGCCCACGTTGAGGCAGGTTCCCCCCGGCGGTTCGGCATCGACCACGACCGTATCGACGCCCAGCTGCCCGGCGCGGATGGCGCAGACATAGCCGCCGGGACCGGCGCCGATGATCAGCAGCCTGCATTGGATCTCGCGCATTCGCTCAGCCCTCCACGAAGATCAGCGCCGGGGTCTCCAGCAGCTCTTTCAGCCGCGCCACGAAGACGGCGGCGTCCCAGCCATCGATCACCCGGTGATCGAAGCTGCACGACAGGTTCATCATCTTGCGCGGCTCGAAGGCGGCGCCGTTCCAGAACGGCCGGACCGCCAGCCGGTTGACGCCGACGATGGCGACCTCGGGCAGGTTCAGGATCGGCGTCGAGGCGATGGCGCCCAAAGGCCCCAGCGAGGTGATGGTGATGGTCGAGCCGGAAAGCTCGTCGCGCTTGGCCGTGCCCTCCTTGGCGGCCGCGCCCAGCCGCGCGATCTCGGCGGCGGTGGCGCGCAGGTCCAGCGCCTCGGCATGGCGGACGACCGGCACCATCAGGCCATGGGGCGTCTGCGCCGCAATGCCCAGATGCACCCCGCCGAAACGGTGGATCAGCCCGGCTTCGGGGTGGTAATGCGCGTTCATCAGCGGCTGTTCATGCACGGCGCGCACAATGGCGCGGGCGATGAAGGGTAGCAGCGTCAGCCGCACCCCCTTGCCCTGGGCGTTCATGCGGCCGCGCAGGTCCTCCAGCGCGGTGGCGTCCAGCTCCTCGACGATGGTGATCTGCGGCACGCTGCCCGCCGCTTCCATCCGCTCGGCGATCTTGCGGCGCAAGCCGATGACGCGGATCTCCTCGACCGAGCCGTCGGGCTGCGGGCCCGAGGGCGCCGGGATGCCGCCCGAGGCGATGAAGGCGTCCAGATCCTCATGCCCGATGCGGCCGCCCGGACCCGAGCCGCGCACCAGCCGCAGGTCCACCCCCGCCTCGCGCGCCCGCGCCCGCACGGCGGGCGAAGCGATGGGCCTTTCGCCCTCGGGGCGCAGGGGCGCAGAGGCAGCGGCGGCGGGCCGCACCGGCGGTTTTGCGGCCGGCTGCTCCACCTCGGGCTCAGGTTCGGCCTTCGCTTGCGCCGGTTCGGGATCGGGCGGCGCCGTCTCGGCCTGCCGTGACGGTCCCGATGCGTCGGCCGCGGCCGGTGCCTGGGGGGCCGCGTCGCCGGCCACGTTGCCCGGCCCGTCCACCTCCAGCCGGATCAGCTCGGCGCCGACCGCGATCACGTCGCCGGGCTGCCCGGCCTGCCAGACCACCGTGCCGGTGACGGGCGAGGGGATTTCCACCGTCGCCTTGTCGGTCATCACCGCGACCATCGGGTCGTCCTCGCGCAGGATGTCGCCGGGCTTGACCAGCCATTCGGAGATCTCGGCCTCGGCAATGCCTTCGCCGATATCGGGCATGCGGATTGCGTGAATACCCATCTCAGGCCACCTCGACCAGTTGACGCAATGCCTCGGCCACCCGTGCGGGGCCGGGGAAATAGCTCCATTCATGCGTATGCGGATAGGGCGTGTCCCAGCCCGCCACCCGCCGGACCGGCGCTTCCAGGTGCCAGAAGCACTCCGCCTGCACCAGCGCCGCCAGTTCCGCGCCATAGCCCGAGGTCAGCGTCGCCTCGTGCAGCACCAGGCAGCGGCCGGTCTTGTTGACCGAAGCCAGGATGGTCTCCATGTCCAGCGGCAGCAGGGTGCGCAGGTCGATCACCTCGGCATCGACGCCGGATTCCTCGGCCGCGGCCAGCGCGACATGGACCATGGTGCCATAGGTCAGCACCGTGGCCGCCCGGCCCTGCCGACGCAGCACCGCCTTGCCCAGCGGGACGGTATAATGCCCCTCGGGCACCTCGCCCAGCTCATGGCTTTTCCAGGCCGTGACCGGACGGTCGTGATGGCCGTCGAAGGGCCCGTTATAGAGCCGCTTCGGCTCCATGAAGATCACCGGGTCGGGATCCTCGATGGCGGCCAGCAGCAGCCCCTTGGCGTCCCGCGGGTTCGAGGGCACCACGGTCTTCAACCCCGTGACATGGGTGAACAGCGCCTCGGGGCTCTGGCTGTGGGTCTGGCCGCCGAAGATGCCGCCGCCGGTGGGCATGCGCACCACCATCGGGCAGGTGAACTGCCCGGCCGAGCGATAGCGCAGCCGCGCCGCCTCGGACACGATCTGGTCATAGGCGGGATACATGTAGTCGGCGAACTGGATCTCGACCACCGGCTTCAGCCCGTATGCGGCCATGCCGATGCCGGCGCCGACGATGCCGGATTCGTTGATCGGCGTGTCGAAACAGCGGGTCTTGCCGTATTTCGCCTGCAAGCCGGCGGTGCAGCGGAAGACGCCGCCGAAATAGCCCACGTCCTCGCCGAAAACCACGACGGAGGGGTCGGCGCCCATCGCCACGTCCATCGCGTCGCGGATCGCCTCGATCATCGTCATGCGTGCCATGTCAGAACCCCGCCT
This sequence comes from Paracoccus sp. MKU1, assembly GCF_001447385.1. Classification (GTDB taxonomy): domain Bacteria; phylum Pseudomonadota; class Alphaproteobacteria; order Rhodobacterales; family Rhodobacteraceae; genus Paracoccus. The sequence goes on from NZ_LLWQ01000215.1 coordinate 211,082, forward strand.
CGTGACGTTGCTTCAGAAGATGCGGCGGCATCTCGGCATAGACATCCTCGAACATGTCGGCCGGGCTGGGATGCTGGCCGTGATGCAGCGTGCCGATGGCCTCGGCGCGCTTCTGCTGTTCGGTGATCTCGGCCAGGATCTCGGCCTCGGCCTGGGCGTGGCGCTCGTCGCTCCAGATGCCAAGCGCGATCAGGTGGTTCTTGAGCCGCAGGATCGGGTCGCCGAGCGGCCAGGCCGTGCTTTCCTCGGCCGGGCGATAGGCCGAGGGGTCGTCCGAGGTCGAATGCCCGCCGGCGCGATAGGTGACATATTCGATCAGCGTCGGGCCCAGGTTGCGCCGGGCGCGCTCCGCCGCCCATTTCGCCACCGCCAGAACCGCCAGATAGTCGTTGCCATCGACGCGCAGCGAGGGAATGCCGAAGCCGTGCCCGCGGGCCGCGAAGGTGCCCGAACCGCCCCGCGCGATGCCCTGGAAGGTCGAGATCGCCCATTGGTTGTTGACGATGTTCAGGATCACCGGCGCCTTGTAGGTCGAGGCAAAGACCAGCGCGGCGTGGAAGTCGCTTTCCGCCGTCGAGCCGTCGCCGATCCAGGCCGCCGAGATCTTGCGGTCGCCCGAGATCGCCGAGGCCATGGCCCAGCCCACCGCCTGGATGAACTGCGTGGCAAGGTTGCCCGAGATGGTGAAGAAGCCGTGCTCGCGCGAGGAATAGCAGACCGGCAGCTGCCGGCCGCGCATCGGGTCCTCGGAGTTCGAGAAGATCTGGTTCATCATCGAGCTGAGCGGATAGCCGGCGGCGATCAGCAGCCCGGCCTGGCGATAGGTCGGGAAGTTCATGTCGCCCGGCGCCAGCGCCCGCTGGAAGGCGCAGGAGATCGCCTCCTCGCCCAGATGCTGCATGTAGAAGCTGGTCTTTTGCTGGCGCTGCGCGTTCAGCATCCGCGCGTCATAGATGCGCAGCGTCATCATGTGGCGCAGCCCGGTCAGCAGGTCCTCGGGGGTGATGTCCAGCGCCTCGGCCCATGGGCCCACGGCCTGGCCCTCGCGGTTCAGCACCCGGATGATGGTGAATGCCAGGTCGCGGATCTCCTCGGGATCGACATCGACCGGCGGGCGGCGCACCGTGCCCGCGCGCGGGATCGCGACATGCGAGAAATCCGGCTGGCCGCCGGGCCGCACCTCGGGCTCCGGCACGATCAGGCTTAGCGGCGGATACTCGTTCGGGTCTGGCGTCTCCATCGGCATCTCCTCTTGCCTTGGTCACTGGTCAGGGGCGGGCGGGACCGCCCCGGAAGGCGCGGATATCGGGCATTCGCGCGATGCGGTTCAGGACGGTCGGCCCGGACAGGCTGCCGGCGGGATGAAACGCCATCCGCACCGTGCTGCCGCAGGGCTGATCGATCCGGCTGCCGGGTCCGACCGACAGATGCGCCAGACGGCAGCCGATCCGGCGCAGCTCATCAAGCGCGCGCGACAGGTGCTCCAGCGGCGTGTCCGTGGAAAAACTGACGACATACAGGCGTTCCATCGTGCTCCTCCCAAGCGGATGATGCCACAAATCGTCGCAAAATCTCCTTTCTTTATTTCCAGCTATCAGCCAGAATGCAAAAGATTCTTCTGACGATTCCGGAAAAACATGAGCGGATCTTCTGCCCCGCGCCAGCTTGACGCGATCGACCTCAGGATCCTGCGGGCGTTGAGTCGCGACGGGAGGCTGTCGAACAGCCAGCTTGCCGAAAGGGTCGGCCTGTCGCCCAGCCCCTGCTGGCAGCGCACCCGCCGGCTGGAGGCCGAGGGCGTCATCAAGGGCTACGGCGCCATCCTCGACCAGTCGCGCCTCGGCGCCGCCGAGACCGTCATCATCGAGATCACGCTGGAGCGGCACGACGACAAGGTGCTGGAGGAGTTCGGCCGCGCCATGGCCGCCATCCCCGAAGTGCAGGAGGTCTGGCTGACCACCGGCGAATACGACTATCTGCTGAAGGTCGCGGTGAACGGCACCCGCGGCTACGAGGAGTTCCTGCGCCGCAAGCTCTATCGCGTGCCGGGCATCCGCCATGCCCGCTCGATCTTCACCCTGCGCTGCCTGAAGGAGCGCGGCAGCATCCTGCCGCTGCTGGCCGAGACGGACTGACGCGTCGCCGGCGCGGCCGCGGCGGACCTTTGGCCGCGCTACCTGCCCCGGGCGCCCGGTCATGCCGCCCCCTCCGCGTCGATGCGGATGCGCGGCGCGCCGGTCTGGTCGCGCGTGACCTCGACCTCGTGCCGGCGGCTGCCGATCATCACGCTGGCGCGGAAGCCCGGCCAATGCGAGGGCAGGGCGGGCGCCACCTCCAGCCTTTCACCGTCCCTGATGCGCAGGCCCAGGATATGCTCGACCGCGACGCGGTGCAGCCAGCCGGCCGAGCCGGTATACCAGGTCCAGCCGGCGCGGCCGATCTTTTCCTCGGCGCCATAGACATCGGCGGCGACGACATAGGGCTCGCCGCGATAGACCTGCAAGGTGGCGGCGTCGCTGGCGTGGCTGATCGGGTTGAGCAGCCGGAACACCCGCCAGGCGTCGTCGGCGCGGCCTGCCATGCATAGCGCCTGCACCATCCAGATCGCGGCATGGGTATATTGCCCGCCATTCTCGCGCACGCCGGGCGGGTAGCCCTTGATATAGCCGGGATCCTGCGGCGCATCGGCAAAGGGCGGGGTGAACAGCCGCAAGAGCATGCCGTCCTCGTCCAGCAGATGCTCCAGCGCCGCGTCCAGCGCCGGGTTGCGGCGGTCCTTGCGGCCGGCGCCCGAGATCACCGACCAGCTTTGCGCGATGGAATCGATGCGGCATTCCTGCGACGCGGCCGAGCCCAGCGGCGTGCCGTCGTCATAGATGCCGCGCAGATACCAGCCGCCGTCCCAGCCGTGCCGGTCCAGCGCGCGGGACAGCTTGGCGGCATGGGCGCGCCAGCGTTTCGCCCGCCCGTCCTCGCCGCGCGCCTCGGCCAGCGGCGCCATCATGGCGATGGTCTGGGCCAGGAACCAGCCCATCCAGACGGACTGGCCGCGCCCGGCCGCGCCCACCCGGTTCATGCCGTCGTTCCAGTCGCCGCCCAGGAACAGCGGCAGGCCCTGTTCGCCGGTGCGCGCGATGGCCAGCTCCAGCGCCAATGCGGCGTGTTCGTACAGCGTCACCGTGCGGTCGCTGGTCTCGGGCCGGTAGAAGGCGTCGTGCTCGCCCGGCGCCAGCGCGCGGCCGAGGATGAAGGGCAGGGGCTCGTCCAGGACGGTGCGGTCGCCGGTGACCTCGACATAGCGCGCCAGCGCATGGCCCAGCCAGACCACGTCGTCGGCGATCAGGGTGCGCACCCCGGCGCCGGTGCCGGGCAGCCACCAATGCTGCACGTCGCCTTCGGGAAACTGGCGCGAGCCGGCCTCGAGCAGCTGGGCGCGGGCCAGCGCCGGGTCGTAGACCAGCATGGCCGAGGTGTCCTGCAACTGGTCGCGGAACCCATAGGCGCCCGAGGCCTGATAGAAGGCCGAGCGCGCCCGGATCCGGCAGGCGATGGCCTGATAGGGCAGCCAGCGGTTCACCATCAGGTCGAAGGCGGGGTCGGGGGTCTGGACCTGCAAGCGGCCGAAGATGTGCTGCCAGTGCTCGGTCTGGGCGGTGGCGGCCTGCCGGGCGGTGTCGGACCGCTCCAGCAGCGGCGCGGCGGCCAGCCGGAAGGTCACGGTCTGGCTTTCGCCCGGCTCGATCTCGATGCGGGTTTCCAGCATCATCACCGGATCGCCGTCATGGCGATGCACGAAGCGGCGGCTCAGCGTGGAATCGAACCATACCGGCAGGCAGGCGTCCCGGTTGCGGCCCTGCCAGATCAGCCGCGACAGGCAAAGCCCGGTCACCTCGCGGTCCACCGACAGGATCATGCGCTGGCCGGCATAGTCGATGGAATAGGGGTTCTCGCATTCCACCGCGCGGGCCTCGGGCAGGTAGCGCGGTTGCAGATAGGGCGCGGACTTGGCGCGGGCGCCGCCCATCACCGGCTCCAGGAACTGCGCCACGTCCAGCGTCAGCCGCCGGGTGCCGTGATTCGTCAGCCGCAGCCCGATCACCCGCAGCGGCGCGTCGGGCATCAGGCTGTGCAGCGCGGCGATCTCCAGTTCGCCCGACCAGGCGGTGAACTCGGAAAAGCCGGCGCCGTGGCGGCATTGGTAAAGCGCCTCGCGCTGGCTCGACAGCGCCGCATAGGGGGTATGGATCGCGCCGGTGCCCAGGTCGCGGATCAGGATGCCCTCGCCCGGCGGGTTGCTGACCGCATCGTTCGACCAGGGCGTCAGCTGGTGGTCGCGCGAATTGGCCGACCAGGAAAAGCCCGCGCCCTCGGCCGAGATGTGAAAGCCGAAATCGCTGCGCGCGACGACGTTGATCCAGGGGTTCGGCGTGGTCTGGCCGTGGCGCAGGCGGATGACGTAGTTCCCCTGCGCGTCGAAGCCGCCGGTGCCGTTCCAGAAATGCAGATCCTCGGGCGGGAAATCGCTGCGCAGGGCGGGACGCTGCAAGGGCCGGGCCGGCGGGCGGGCGATGCCGCGCCGCAGCTCGGCCGGCTCCAGCCGCTGGATCTGCTCGGCCAGGCTGCCGTTCTGGGCATGGATCACCACGCGCGCCACGGCCAGCAGCGTGTCGCGCGTCTCGTCCGACAAGCCGTTGGCATCGACGGCAAAGACCGAGGGCCGCGAATGCAGCAACTGCATGCTGTGGCACAGGTTGTTCAGCGCCTCGTGCAGATGGGCGGCATAGCTGACGCGCTGCTCGTTCAGGATCACCAGGTCGCATTCCAGGCCGCGCATCCGCAGATATTCCTGCATGCGGATCGCCTGGCGGGCCACCGGCATCAGATCGGGATCGTTGATGCGCAGCACCATGATCGGATTGTCGCCCGAAACCGACATCGGCCACAGCGCCGATTGCGGCCCCATGACATGGCGCACCTGCGAGGCCAGCATCTGGTTGGGATAGACCAGCAGCGCGGCATAGCGGCGGAACAGCGCCGCCTCCTCGGGGGTGATGCTGGCGTGGTGCAGCTGCACCTGGCTGCGGGTCCAGGCCATCTGGTGCTCGTTGTCATAGGCGCCCTCGTCGGCCAAGTGCAGATGCGCTTCCTCCAGCGCCTCGCGGCTGGGGGCGGCGACGGTCCAGAAGGTCACCACCGCCTCCTTCCCCGGGTCGATGGTCAGCCGCCGGGTCAGCGAAAAGATCGGGTCCAGCGTATAGCTTTCGCCCGGCGCCGCCTGGGCCAGCAGGTCGGGATCGTCCAGCGCCTGGGGGGCGCGGATGCTGCGGCCGCGACCGACGAACAGCCGCCGGTCGGTCGCCGCGCCGGCCGGCACGCCAGCGCCGGCGCTCAGATGCATCAGGTGGCGGTCGGGGTCGTGCGGATTGCGCTTGTTGCGCCGCGCGAAGATGCGGCCCTGGTCGGGCTGCGCCTCGGTGGCGACGAACATGCGCGAGAATGCGGTATGGGCGCGGTCGGCGTCGTTCTGGTCCAGCACGATCTCGCCATAGCTGGTCAGGGCAAGCTGGCGTGGCCGGTCCGACAGGTTGCGCAGCTTGACCCGGGCGCCGCGCGCATCCAGGTCGTCGGACAGGATCACCTCGGTCTCGCAATGGATGCCCTCGCCCAGGGCGGTGAAATTCGCCTTGTAGTCGAACAGCCGGGCCGCATAGCCGATCTCGGCATCGAAGCCCGGCGCCGCCGTCGCCGACCACCAGCGCCCCGAGGCGAGGTCGCGGATGAACAGGAACTCGCCCCAGACATCCGCCGCCGGGTCGGGCCGCCAGCGGGTGATGGCGGTACCGTCCATGCGCAGCCGCCCGGCGCCGCTGGCATCCAGCAGCATCGACAGCCGCCCGTTCGACATCACCGCGACGGTATGGGGCGCCGATGCGGCATCCGTCACCTCGACGATTTCGGTCTGGCCCAGTTCCGAGGGGCCGGGCAGGCGGCGCCGCACCCTTTCGCGCAACAGCGGCGACACCTCGCGCGGGGTCTTTTGCTGCAAGAGCGTCGAGACGCTTTCGATCACCGGATCGGCGTTGAAACGGTCGCGGTGCAGCCCGTCCATCAGGGAATTGGCGATGGCGATCAGGCTCATGCCCTGGTGATGCGCCATCACGCTGCGCACCACGGCGCATTTGCGCCCCTGCGGCAGTCGCGACGGGGTGAAGTCCACCGCGTCGAAGAAGCCGTATTCGCCCCGCGCGCCCAGCCGCGCCAGCCGGCGCAGGTTCTTCAGCGCGCTGCGCGGGCGGAAGGCGGCGGCGATGAAACTGGCATAGGGCGCCACCACCTGGTCGTCGCGCAGCCAGCGCCGCAGCGCCAGTTCCGGCACGCCGAAGGCGTAGTATTGATAGTTCATCTGCGCGTCGCGGGCGTTGTAGGCGCTTTCCGACACGCCCCAGGGCCGGCCGGCGCGCCAGCCGTCGCGGATCTGCGCCTCGACCGCCACGTCGCAGGAGCTGTGCAGGATCGAGCCGGGCGGCTCGTCCATCACCAGCGGCGCCATCAGGTATTCGAACATCGAGCCCGACCAGCTGACCAGCGTCGAGCCGTAGGGCATGACCGTCATCGGCCGGCCGAGGCGGTTCCAATGCTCGGTCGGCAGGTCGCCCTTGGCGATGGCGAATAGCGAGGCGAGCCGCGCCTCGGAGGCCAGCAGGTCGTAGAAGGACTGGTCCAGCGTGCCCTCGGCGCAATTGTAGCCGATGGCGAGCAGCTGGCGCTCGGGGTCGTAAAGGAAACCGAAATCCATCTCGAAGGCGAAGGCGCGGGCACGCTCGGCCAGGGCCGCCATGCGCCGGGCCGCGATGGCGACCTCCTCGGGGTCGATGCGGCCCAGGCTTTCCATCTCGTCGCAGGTGCCGACCAGCCGGCTTGCCCACCACTCCAGCTCGCGCGCGGCATCGGTCGGGATCTCGGTGACGAGGCCCTGGATCAGCACCTGCAAATTGGCGGCGGCACGGGCATGGCTTTGCACATGCAGGGGCGCCAGATGCGGCGCCTCGGCGCTGGCCAGGCTGAGCCACAGGCCGGCGATGCGTTCCTCGATACGGTCGCGCAGCGGGCTAAGGCTGCGCCGTTCGCGCGGGATCGCCGCATGCAGCCGGCGCGTCAGCGACAGGATATCGACCGCGCCCGACAGGTCCGGCAACAGGTACAGCGCCGGATTGCGCGCCCATTCCTTGAGGGTCGCGGCCAGGGTAATCAGCTGCCCCGCCAGGTTGCCGCTGTCCACCGCCGAGATGTAGCGCACGCCCAGCGGCTCCAGCGTGTCGGTCGCATACCAGTTGTAGAGATGGCCGTGCTGCCGCTCCAGCCGCTCGATGGTGGACAGCGTGGCCTCGATGCGATCCAGCGCCTCGCCCAGCGTGATCCAGCGGAACTCGTGCGCGGTCACGGTCGAGAGCAGGTAAAGCCCGATATTGGTCGGCGAGGTGCGCTCGGCCAGTTTCGGCTGCGGATCGTCCTGATAGTTGTCGGGCGGCAGGTGATGGGTGCGCTCGGTCACGAAGGTCTCGAAGAACCGCCAGATCAGCCGCGCCTCGGCCCGCCATTCCAGCCGCTCCTCGGCGGTCAGGGGGCGGGCGCCCTCGTGCTCGATCGGGCGGGCGCTGACCCAGGCGATCAGCGGCGCGCCCAGCCACAGCACGCCCAGCACCAGCGCCGGCGCCAGGTTCTCGGGGCGCAGCAGCGCCACCACGGCGACGAAGGCAGCCGCCAGCGCCAGCCCGCCGCGCATCAGCGCCAGATAGCCCGGCAGCGTCTCGTGCGCGCGGCTGGCCACGGCGTCGGTGGTGGTCCATTCCAGCAGGCGGCGGCGCGACACATAGACCCGGCACAGGCTGCGCACCGTGGCGTCGACCATGCTCCAGGCCATCTGCGGCAGCAGCGTCAGCCGCATCATGAAGGCGGTGATCTGGTCGATCAGCTCGTTGCCGATGACCAGCATATGGCGCAGCCGGGCGACGCCGGACTGGCGCGGCATCAGCCCCATCAGCCAGCCCAGAAGCTGCGACAGCCCGACCGAGACGCCCAGCAGGCCCAGCCAGAACAGCGCATCGGCATGGGGCAGGCCGATCAGCGCCACCAGTCCCGCCAGCATCAGCAGCACCGGCAGGAGGCTGCGGCGCAGGTTGTCCACGATGCGGAACCGCGCCAGCGCGTCCAGCCCGTTGCGCAGGTCCAGCAGATAGGGCAGCAACTGCCAGTCGCCGCGCGCCCAGCGGTGCTGGCGCGACAGGTCCACGTCGAACCGCTTGGGATATTCCTCGATGAAGTTCACGTCGGTCGCCAGCGCCGCGCGCAGCCAGGCGCCTTCGATCAGGTCGTGGCTGAGCACCGAGTTCTCGCGGATGCCGTCCTGGGCGGCGGCGGCGAAGGCATCGACGTCATAGATGCCCTTGCCGGTATAGGTGCCCTGGCCGAACAGGTCCTGATAGAGGTCGGACACGGTGAAGACATAGGGGTCGAGCCCCTTGTCCTGCGACAGGATGCGCTGGAAGGGCGAGGTCTGGCGGCCATGCTTCAACAGCGAGGTGACGCGCGGCTGGATCAGCCCGTGGCCGCGGGCGATGCGGCGCAGCGCCGGGTCATAGACCGGGCGGTTGACCGGATGCGCCATCATGCCGACCAGCATGCGCACGGTGTCGCGCGGCGTGCGGGTGTCGGCGTCCAGCGTCACCACATAGCGGATGCCCTCGGGCGGGCGCGGGCCGGTATCGACGAAGCTGGTGTCGCGGCTGCCGCGCAAGAGCGCGTTCAGCTCGACCAGCTTGCCGCGCTTGCGCTCCCACCCCATCCAGACGCCCTCGGCCTCGTTCCACTGCCGGCGGCGGTGCAGCAGGTAGAAGCGGCGGCCGGTATGGGCATATTTCTCGGACAGCGCCGCGATGCCGCGGCGGGCATAGGCCAGCAGTTCGGGGTCGCGCGGCGTGATCTCCTCCGGCGCGTCGGTGAAATCGGTCAGCAGCGCGAAGCTGAGCGCCGGGTCGGGGTTGGCGAGGTAATGCACCTCGAGATTGCTGAGCAGGTCGTCGATGGTGTCGAGGCTGGTGAGCAGGCAGGGGATCGCGACCAGCGTGGCATGGTCCGGCGGAATGCCGTCCTTGAACCCATAGGCGGGCAGTTGCGCCGGCGCGATCAGCCGGCTGGCGACGAAGCGCAGCAGCGCCAGCGAGGCGTCGAGAAAGGGCGCCAGCGACAGCAGGATCAGCGTGGCGGCCAGGAAGCCGCCGGTCTGCGACGGCACATAGGCAAGGCACAGCCCCAGGGCGAGCGCCATCAGCACCGCCAGGGGCACGATCAGGCTGAGGATGCCCTGCCGGCGCACCAACCGCGCCAGCCGCTCGCGCCAGACCGGGCGATAGCCGCAATCGGCCTCGAAACGCGGCGCGTCATCGCCCAGCAGCACCACCGAGACCGGGATGCCGCGCCGACCCGCCGCCGCCAGCGCACGCTCGGCCACCTCGGGCTCGGCCAGGGCGGAATGGCGCGCGATCATCTCGATGCGGTTGCGGATCGCGTTGCGGGTCTGGGGAGCGAGGCGTTCGTGGTCGGGATCCTCGCGCAGGATCGCCTCGGTGCGGCTGGTGGCCTCGAACCATTCGCGCCAGTTGATCTCGTCCAGGCGCTTCAGCGCGTGGATGATATGGGCGGCGGTGACGTTGTTCGCGGTCTGGCGCGTCTGCTCGCCGGCCATCACCTGCTCGGCGGTCCGGCCCTGGGCCGCCAGCCGGCGGGCAAGCTGCTCGGTAATGGCATGGGTGCGGTCCAGGCCCGCATGCACGCGATAGATCACCTGCGCCACGAAGGCCGGGTTTTGCAAGGCCGGGCCGGGCACCACCTGGTCGAAATCCGCCGGGCCGGGCTCGTCCTTGGCCATCAGCTGGTCCATGGCGGCATTGGCTTCGCGCCGGCCACGGCGGGCATGCTCGGTCTCCTCGCTCAGCCGCAGCATGCGCAGCAGAAGCGCATAGCGCAGCATCGAGGGCAGCGACCACAGCTCGCCGATGGTCAGCCAGTCCACCTGCTGCGCCCCGGCGATGAAATCGGCAAAGCTGCGCTCGCGCAGGTCGCCGTCGGTCATGGCGGCATAATCCCAAGCCAGCGCCAGCACGCGCGGGATCGGCTCGGCCACCGGCTGGAAGCGGCCGCGCGGCAGCGAGCGCAGGAAGGCCGGGCTGAGGTCGCGGGTCAGGTGGCGATAGGTCTCGGCAATGGTGTGGTAATTGTCCAGCAGCCAGCGCGTGGCGGTGGTGATATGCTCGCTCTCGGCATCGGCCTTGAGCGCCGCCTGATACAGCGCTCGCTGGTCCCGCGCCGCCTGCGCCACGTCGAAGCGCGCGGCACGGGGATCGAAGCCCGCGGCCTGGAGCCGCTGCTGCTGAAGCACCGCGCGCCCGGCCGCCTCGAAGACCGAGGCCGCGGTCGCCCCCGTCCCACCGCCGTCCCGGGTGGCGACCCCGGCTCCATCTGGCTGCATGGTTCCTGTCTCCGTCCCGTCGCTTCCCCCGCTAGAAAAGGGCCGGGGCTGCGGCACGGTTCCCAAAAACCTGCACGCATCGCCCCGCGACACGGCATTGCCCGGCAAGGGGGCAAGGGCGGCATCACGGATCTGGCACCGGCCTGCCGCATCGCTGTCATCTGCCCAGCCTAAAGCGGCGGCATCGCGACGACAAAGGTTTTCGAACCATGCGCCCTGGCCTTGCCCTGCTGGCCTGCACCATCGCCGCCGCGCCGCCCCGGGGCCCGCGGCTTAAACAAGATCAAGTCGGGAAACCTTGCCGCTCCGCGCCCGTTCATTCGGGCGCAGCAGGGCCGGCGCACCGCGCGCCAGCCGGGCGCCCGTCGCGGGCCCTGAACGGGCAGGAATGGGAGCATGGCCATGCATTCGATAATCTATCTCGTCGGCCTCGTGGTGGTGGTGCTTTTCATCCTGTCGCTGTTGGGCCTCAGGTAGCGCGGCCCCTGGCGCCGGGCTGACGTAGTTTTTCTAATGCCGCATCCGTGAACATTCTCCTTTGCGGCGGGACGGCCGGCTGCCCTACCACTAGGTGGACAAACGCCCGCGCAGAGGAGGCCGCGAATGACACCCCGCATGGTTCTGGAAGGCATCTACACGCCCGTCATCACCCCGTTCCAGGCCGATGGCGCGATCGACTACGACGCGCTTGCCGATCTGGTCGAGCGGCTGGTGGCGGCGGGCGTCCACGGCCTGATCTCGGGCGGCTCGACAGGCGAGAACTATGCCGAGACCGTCGAGGAGCGGCTGGCGCTGGCCCGCTTCATCACCGAGCGCGCCGATGGCCGGCTGCCGGTCATCGTCGGCACCGGCGCCATGCGCACCCCCGACAGCGTCGCGCTGGCGGCGGGCGCGCGCGAGATGGGCGCCGATGCGATCCTGCTGGGCACGCCGCCCTATTCGGTGCCGACCGAGGCCGAGAACGCCGCCAACGCGCTGGAGATCGACCGCGCCGCCGACCTGCCGGTGATCCTTTACAACTATCCCGGCCGCATGGGCGTCAGCATGGGGCGCGCGTTCCTGGACATCGTCAGCCAGTCGAAGAACGTCATCGGCATCAAGGAAAGCTCGGGCGACGTGAACCGCATCCATTTGCTGGCCTGCGACTATCCGCAGATCCAGATGTCTTGCGGCATGGACGACCAGGCGCTGGAATTCTTTGCCTGGGGGGCGCGCAGCTGGATCTGCGCCGGCTCGAACTTCCTGCCCGAGGAGCATGTGGCGCTTTACGAAGCCTGCGCCGTGCGCGGCGATTTCGCCCAGGGCCGGCGCATCATGTCGGCGATGATGCCGCTGATGGCGGTGCTGGAGCAGGGCGGCAAGTTCATCCAATGCGTCAAGCACGGGGTCGAGGTCTCGGGCCTGCGCGCCGGCCCGATGCGCCCGCCGCTGCAGGGGCTGAACGCCGACGAAAAGGCCGAGCTGGAAGCGGTCATCGCCACGCTGAAAACCGCCGTCCAGGCCATTGTCGAGGGGAAGTGAGATGAGCGACCTGCTGACCACCGAGGAATACAAGTCCATCGCTGCCGGCCTGACCTTCCCGAAGCTGGCCTTCATCGACGGGGAATTCCGTCCGGCGATTTCGGGCAAGACCTTCACCACCACCAACCCCGCAACGGGTGAGGCGCTGGCCGAGATCGCCGCCTGCGGACCCGAGGACGTGGACGTCGCCGTCGCAGCCGCCCGCGCCGCCTTCGAGGACGGGCGCTGGTCCAAGCTGCATCCCGGCGAGCGCAAGGAGACGCTTTTGCGCCTCGCCGCGCTGATGGAGGAGAATGCCCGCGAACTCGCCGTGCTGGAAAGCCTCGACGCAGGCAAGACCATCTTCGACTGCGAAACCGTGGACGTGCCGGAAACCATCCATGTCATCAAGTGGCATGCCGAACTGATCGACAAGATCTACGACCAGGTCTCGCCCGCATCCGACAACCACATCGCCATGGTGGTGCGCGAGCCGGTGGGCGTGGTCGGTCTGGTGCTGCCCTGGAACTTCCCGCTCTTGATGCTGGCCTGGAAGATCGGCCCGGCGCTGGCCGCCGGCTGCTCGGTGGTGATGAAGCCCGCGGGCGAGACCACGCTGACCGCGCTGCGCGTGGCGGAACTGGCCGCCGAGGCCGGGCTGCCGGCGGGGGTGCTGAACATCGTCACCGGCTCGGGCCGCGAGGTGGGCGAACCGCTGGGCCGGCACCCGGACGTGGACATGGTCAGCTTCACCGGCTCGACCGCCACCGGGCGGCGCTTCCTGAACTATTCCGCCGACAGCAACCTCAAGGAAGTGGTGCTGGAACTGGGCGGCAAGAACCCCTGCATCGTGCTGGACGATGCCGAGGACCTGGACGCGGTGGCGGGCCATGTCGTCAACGGCGCCTTCTGGAACATGGGCCAGAACTGCTCGGCCGGCTCGCGGCTGATCGTGCAGCGCGGCATCAAGGACCGGCTGCTGGAGAAGGTCCGGGCCGAGGCGGCCGGGTGGCTGGTCGGCGATCCGCTGGACCCGGCGAACCGCGTCGGCCCGCTGGTCAGCCAGGCGCATTTCGACAAGGTCAGCAGCTATCTGGATGCGGCGAAATCGGAAAACGTGCTGGTCGGCGGCAATGTCGTCAGCCCCGGCTTCATCGAGCCGACCATCGTCGAGACCGCGCGCGATTCGAAACTGGCGGTCGAGGAGATCTTCGGCCCGATCCTGACGGTGATCGTGGTGGACAGTTTCGAGGAAGCCATCGCGGTGGCGAACGACACCGAATACGGGCTCGCCGCCTCGATCTTCTCGGCCAACGGCAAGCGGGCGCTTCGCGGCGCGCGGGCCTTGCGGGCCGGCACGGTGACGGTGAATAGCTTCGGCGAGGGCGACGTGACCACCCCCTTCGGCGGCTACAAGCAATCGGGCTTCGGCGGGCGCGACAACTCGATCCACGCCCACGACCAGTATACCCAGCTGAAGACCATCTGGCTGGACCTGACCGACAGCGCCGAAGCGGGCCTCGACTGACATGGCCCGGCACCAGGCCGTCCGCACCCCGGTCTTCAACGGCCCGGCCGGGTGGAGCGCCATCCTGCCCCCGGTCGCGCCCCGCGCGCGGCTGGAAGGCAGCACGGGCTGCGACGTCGCCATCGTCGGCGGCGGTTTCGCCGGGCTCTCGGCCGCCCGGCGCCTGCACCAGATCGACCCGGGGCTGGATGTCGTGATCCTGGACGCCGCGCGGATTTCCGAAGGCGGCACCGGGCGCAATTCCGGCTTCATGATCGACCTGCCGCATGAGCTGACCTCGTCGGATTATGCCGGCTCGGGCGACAGCCACGACCGGCAACTGACGCGGCTGAACCGCCATGCCATCGATTTCGCGGCGCAGGCGGTGGCGGAATACGCCATCCCCGAGGGCTGGTTCCAGCGCAGCGGCAAGATCAACGCCGCCGCTTCGGCCGCCGGGCTGGCCGCGAACGAAAGCTATGCCAGGCATCTGCGCGACCTGGGCGAGGCGCATGAGATGCTGGACGCCCGCGCCATGCGCGAGACCACCGGCACCGGCTACTATCGCGCCGGCCTCTACACCCCCGGCACGGCGATGATCCAGCCGGCGGGCTATGTTCAGGGCTTCGCCGCCGGGCTGGAGCGCGGGGGCGTGCGCATCTACGAGAACTCGCCGGTGCTGACCATCGAGACCGCGCCGCAGGGCTGGCGGCTGGCGACCGCGCAGGGCGAGGTGCGGGCGCAAAAGGTCATCATGGCCAATAACGGCCATCTGGAAAGCTTCGGCTTCAAGCGCGGCCGGCTGATGCACATCATGCTGAACGCCTGCATGACCGAGGAACTGTCGCCCGAGGCGATCCGCGCGCTTGGCGGCCAGGAATGCTGGGGCGCCACCCCCGCCGACCCGATGGGCACCACGGTGCGCCGGATCGGCCCGGCGCAGGGCGGCAACCGCATCGTCATCCGCCAGGGCGGCTATTACCGGCCGCAGATGCAGACCAGCGCCGCCGACCTCGACCGGCTGGTCCGGCAGATGCGGCAGAAATTCGATGCCCGCTTCCCGATGCTGAAGGGGCTGCGCTTCGAATATTGCTGGTCGGGGCATCTGTGCCTGTCGAAGAACGGCGTCTCGGTCATGCGCGAGCTGGAGCCCGGGCTGTTCGCCGCCTGCGTGGACAACGGGCTGGGCACCACCCGCAGCACCCTGACCGGCATCGGCGCGGCCGAGATGCTGTGCGGGCGGTCGAGCATGATCACCGAGTTCTTCACCGCCGAGGCCGAGCCGGGCCGCCTGCCGCCGCATCCTTTCGACACCATCGGCGCCAATGCCTATATGCGCTGGAAAGAGTGGCAATCGCGGCTAGAATGATGCCCTGTCCAAGGGGAAGCATCGCCGCCATGCCGCCGATCAAGCGCCGTTACCTGCCCTCGCTGGGGGCCTTTGCCACTTTCGAGGTCGCGGCCAAGCATCTGAGCTTCACCCTGGCGGCGAAGGAACTGAACGTGACCCAGGGCGCGGTCAGCCAGCAGATCCGCCTGCTGGAGCGCGCGCTGGAGGTGCCGCTGTTCATCCGCAAGCACAACGCGCTGGAACTGACCCCCGAAGGCGCGGGCCTGTTCCATGCGGTGACGGCGGGGCTGGACACGATCAGCGCCGCGGTCGCGGTTCTGGCGGGGGACGAGGGGCCGCAGACCGTGACCGTCTCGGCCACCGACGGCATGTCGCTGTTCTGGCTGCAGCCGCTGATCGACAGCTTCCGCAGCCAGCATCCGGATATCGGCTTCGTGGTGCTGGCCTCGGATGCCGACGACACGCTGCGCAACTATTCCGAGGTGGACATCGCCATCCTCTGCGGCAACGAACGCTGCGAGGTCGGCGAGGAGCTGCATTTCCTGTTCCAGGAGATCGCGCAGCCGGTCTGCTCGCCCGGTTTCCTGGCCGAGCACGGCCCCTTCGACACCGCCGACGCATTCAACCGGGTGAACCTTCTGCACCTGCACGACCGGCATTGGAGCGCGGACGCCATCGGCTGGCAGCCGCTGGGCTGGGCGGAATGGTTCCGCGCGCAGGGCGCCGAATGGGCCAAGGCGCCGTCCAGCCTGTCCACGAACAAGGTCAGCCTGCTGATGAATGCCACGCTGCGCAGCGAGGGGATGATGCTGGGCTGGCACCACATGGTCCGCGCGCCCATCGCCGAGGGCCGCCTGGTCTTCGCCCATCCCGCGCCGATCACCGCCGGGCGCGGCAATTTCCTGAACTGCAAGAAGAAATCCCTGAAGCGTCCCGGTGTCGCGGCCTTTGTCGAGCATCTGCTGGCAGCGACGCGGGCGCAGGCGCAGGGCTGAGCGCCGCGCGGGACGACCCGCAGCCCGGCTGATGCCCGCGGCGCCTCGCCGTAGATTTTCTAATGCCTCGCCACAGGAAAATCTCGTTTGCCTGCGCAGCGGCCCTGGGGGATAAATCCACCCATTCCGGGCGTGGAGGACGCCCTTGGAGGAAACGGCCGACGATCCCCGGCAAACGCCGCCCGGCCCCGTAACGGAGAGATCCGGGCAAGTCCCGCCGCGACAGGCTGCGCGGCGAATGACGGCCCCTGTCCGATGGCAGGGCCGGCGAACCAACCCGATCAGTGGAGGAATAGATGCGCAGAATTTTCAAAGCCGTCCTTGCCGGTGCCGTGGCGCTGGGGCTTGCCTCGCCGGTGCTGGCGCAGGACAAGGTGATCAAGATGGGCACCATGGCCTGGGAGGACCTGGCCCCGATCTCGGGCATCACCAAGAAGGTGCTGGAGGACAAGGGCTTCACCGTCGAGCTGACCGAATTCTCGGAATGGGGCATCGCCTATGCGGCGCTGGCCAAGGGCGACGTGCAGATCCTGACCTCGCAGGTGGATTATGTCGCCCATGACTACTGGAAGCGCAACATGAACCGGCTGGAAAAGCTGTCGCCGGTCTCGCACGGGCTGTATCAGGGTATCGCGGTGCCGAAATACGTGCCCATCGACTCGGTCGAGGAGCTGAACGAGAATGCCGACAAGTTCGGCGGCAAGATCATCGGCATCGAGCCGGGCGCCGGCCTGATGCGCGAGACGGCCGACGCGGTTTCGGAATACGGGCTGAAGCTGCAACTGGTCGAGGGCTCGACCGCCGGCATGACCGCGGCGCTGAAATCCGCCGTGGACCGCCAGGACTGGATCGCCGTCACCCTGTGGGAGCCGACCTGGATGGCGCTGAAGTTCGACACCAAGTTCCTGGCCGACCCCAAGGGCATCTTTGCGCCGCCGCAAACCTATTACTGGATCGCGCAGAAGGGCTTTGCCGAAGCAACTCCCGAGGCGCGCGAGGTCACCCCCAGCGTCCATGTGCCGATCGMGGAAGTCGCCCAGATCAACGCCGCCGTGAACGACGGCCAGAGCATGGACGAGGCGATCGCCGGCTGGATCAGCGAGCATGGCGACCGGCTGAGCCGCTGGGAAACCATCAAGTCCTACTGAGCCCACCGCACGGGCGGCCCGGCCCGCGGGCCGTCCGGCACGACGGAACCCAAGCA
>NZ_LLWQ01000216.1 GCF_001447385.1 Paracoccus sp. MKU1
GCCGAGATCTGGAAGCTGCGCACCAGCCCCATCCGCGCCACCTTGTCGGGCTTGGTCTGGGTGATGTCCTGGCCCAGAAGCGTGATCCGGCCCCGCGTCGGCTGCAGGAACTTGGTCAAGAGGTTGAACACCGTGGTCTTGCCGGCGCCGTTCGGCCCGATCAGCGCATGGATGCGCGCGTGCTCCACGTCCAGGTCGACATCGTTCACCGCCGTGAAACCCGCGAAATCCTTGCCGAGGCCGCGGGCGGAAAGCACCACCCGCGGCTCGGTCTGCTCTGCAAGCAACGCCGCCATCACTGGACCAGAGGACAGCCGCTTTCCGCGGGGTCCAGGAAGGCCTCGTCGCCCGGAATGGTGGCCAGCACGTTGTAGTAATCCCAATCCTCGGTCACGTCGCCCGGCGCCTTCACCTCCATCAGGTAGACGTCCTTGATGAGCCGGCCGTTGGGCCCGACCTTGCCGCCCTGAGCGAAGACGTCGTCGACCGGCATCTCGTGCATCTTGGCGGCGACAGCCTCGGTCTCGTCGGTGCCGGCCTCCTGGATCGCCTTGAGATATTGGGTGACGGCGGAATAGGTGCCGGCATGGACCATGTTCGGCATGACGCCGGTGCGCTCCTTGAAGCGTTCGCCGAACTCGCGCGATTCCGGCGTGCGGTTCCAGTAGAAGCTTTCGGTCAGCGTCAGCCCCTGCGCGGCGTCCAGCCCGATGCCATGCACCTCGGCCAGGGTGAACAGCAGCGCCGCAAGGCGCTGGCCGCCGGCGGTGATGCCGAACTCCGCCGCCTGCTTGATGGCGTTCTGCGTGTCCATGCCGGCATTGGCCAGGCCGATCACCTTGGCGCCCGAGGACTGGGCCTGGAGCAGGAACGAGGAATAATCCGTCGTCGCCAGCGGGTGGCGCACCGCGCCCGCGACCGTGCCGCCCTGCGACTTGACGAAATTGCCGGTCTGCTCTTCCAGCGAATAGCCGAAGGCATAGTCGGCGGTCAGGAAGAACCAGCTGTCGCCGCCCTCCTTCACCAAGGCGCCGCCGGTGCCCACGGCCAGCGCATGGGTGTCATAGGCCCAGTGGAAGCCATAGGGGGTGCATTGCGGCCCGGTCAGCTCGGTGGTGGCCGCGCCGGTGTTGACGGTGATCTTCTTCTTTTCCTGGCTCAGCGCCTGCACCGCCAGGCCCACGGACGAGGTGGTCAGTTCCATGATCGCATCGACCTGCTCGGTGTCATACCACTGCCGGGCGATGTTGGAGGCGATGTCGGGCTTGTTCTGGTGGTCGGCGGTGACGACCTCGACCGGCGCGTCCAGCACCTTGCCGCCGAAATCCTCGACCGCCATCCGCGCGGCCTCATAGGAATACTTGCCGCCGAAATCGGCATAGACGCCGGACTGGTCGTTCAGGATGCCGATCTTGACCTTGCCATCCGAGACTTCGGCCAGGGCGGGCGTGGCAATGAGGCCGACCGCAGCGGTCGACAGCAGAATCTTTCGCATTATGTCCTCCCAAAGGCGCATCCCTTCCACCGTCAGCCTTGGTCGTCCGGGTGGGAATGCTGTCCTGTTACCGTCGGGCGCGACTCCATCCCGCGCCTTCCTGGACCGAACGATGCCGGCAATTCGGTTTTGACACAAGTGTTCAGAGAGGTTTAATTTCTTACAGGGTATGTGCGTTTTCGAACAGATGGCCAATCTCAGCTGGGACGATCTGCAATTCTTTCTGGCGGTTGTGCGTGAAGGCCAGCTTTCTCGCGCCGCGCGGCATCTGGGCACCTCGCATGTCACCGTCTCGCGCCGCATCGACCGGCTGGAGCAGGCGCTGAACACCCGCCTGTTCGAGCGCAATCCCCGCGGCTATGAGCCGACCCCCGCCGGCCAGCGCCTGATCGAGGCGGCCGAGCGCATGGAGGAGGCGGCCGGGCTGATCCCGCTGGATCAGGTCGCCGCGCCGGGTCAGGCCAGGCCGCTGCGGCTGGCGATGCCCGAGGGGTTCGGCAGCCTGTTCTCGACCCATCTGCTGCCGGCCTTTACCGCGCGTTTCCCGCTGATCTCGCTGGAGCTCATCACCATGCCGCAGGTGCTGTCGCTGTCGCGGCGCGAGGCGGATATCTCGATCACGCTGGACCCGGTGACCAGCGGCCCCTATCGCTCGGAACGGCTGGTGGATTATACGCTGCACCTTTACGCCACGCGCGCGCATCTGCGCGACCTGCCGCCCATCGCCGGCCCCGAGGATCTGCGCCAGCTGCGCTTTATCGGCTATATCGAGGAGATGATCTTCGCCCCCGGGCTCGACTACCTGGGCGAGATCCATCCCGCGATCCGGGCCAGCGTGAAAAGCTCCAGCATCTTCAACCAGCTGGCGGCTGTGCGCAACGGGCTGGGGATCGGCGTCCTGCCCTGGTATATCGCCGCGAAATATCCCGAGTTGCAGATCGTGCTGCCCGATCAGGTCCGGCTGACCAGGACCTATTGGCTGACCTGCCATCGCGACCTGCGCATGATGCAATGGGTGCGGGCGGTGATCGGCTTTCTGTCGGCCAGCCTGGCCGAGCGCGGCCATGAACTGTCCCGCCCGCTCGGTCACGCCGGCCCGGGCTGAACGCGGCCCCAGGCGACCAGCCCCATCTCGGCGCGGTATTTCGCCACCGTGCGGCGCGACAGGGCGATGCCCTGCCCGGCCAGTCGCTGTGCCAGCGCCGCGTCCGAGATCCGTTGCCCCGCCGGCCAGTCCGCGATGAGCCGGCGCAGCGCCTTCTGCGCTTCGTCGCGGGCCAGATCGGGATTGCGCGGACTGGCCGGCACCAGCAGCAATTGGCGCAGCAGCACCGTGCCGCGCGGGCTGCGCATCGCCACCCCTGCCACCGCCCGGCTGACCGTGCTTTTCGCGAGCCCCAGCCGTTCGGCCAGTTGGGTCATGGTCAGCACCCGCAGCGCCCCCTGCCCCAGCAGCCAATCCGCCTGCGCCTCGGCCAGTGCCGTGCCGATGCGCAGCAGGCTGGCGCCGCGTGCCTCGCAGCCCGCGATCAGGGCGCTGGCAAGGGCGGCCTGCCCGGGCCGGCCCTCGCCCGCGCACCAGGCCGGCGACGGCCCGTTCAGGGCGACCACGCGGCCGTCCGGCGTCAGCTCCAGTTCGGGCGCGGCCGGCGGCGCCGTGCCCTCGGACAGCGGAAACGGCGACAGCGCGCGCAGATCGGCCAACATCCCCGCCGCATCCTCGGCATCGCAGCCGCAATGCGCCTGGATCGCCGCCAGATCACCCGCCGCCGCCAGGTCGAGGCGTTGCAGCAGCCGCTCGATCATCGGGTCCAGCCGCCCGCGCGCCCGCAATTGCAGCCGCAGGCTTTCCGCCAGGTCACGGGCAAAGACGCCGGGCGGCTCCAGCGCCTGCAAGACCGGCAGCAGCGCCTGGATGCGGGCGGGTGGCACATCCAGCCAGCCGGCGATCTCGGGCAGCGGATCGACCAGCCAGCCGTGATCATCGAGGCAATGCACCAGCGTGCGGGCCAGGTCCGCCTCATCCCGGGTCAGGCGCAGAAGGCCGATCTGATCCGTCAGCGCCTGCCGCGGCGTCACCGTCCCGGGCGTTTCGCGCAGTTCCAGGAACGGGTTCCGCGCGGCCTCCAGCCGCAGGCGGCGGCGCAGGCGCCCGCCCTCCATATGCAGCAGGTCCAGCGACAGCCGCATCTGTTGGCTCAGCGCAAGGCCGCAGATCTGGCGCTGCTGCTGGCTTTGCATCCCCTCTCTCCTGTTGCGCCACAGTGTTGCACGGCGGTGCAACAGCCCGTCGCCAAAACCCGGCAAAACCCCCGCTCCAAAATTGGCACCGGCGTTGCTTGCATGATGGGCAGGGAGGACAGACATGGTCAAGGTCGGCATCATCGCCAATCCGATTTCGGCTCGCGACATCCGGCGGGTGATCTCGCATGCGGGCAACCTGCCCATCAACGACCGCGCCAATATCGTGCTGCGCATGATGGCCGGGCTGGCCGCGTCCGGCGTCGATGAGGTGGTGGTCATGCCGGAAAACGGCGGCATCCGCTTTCACTTGGAACGCAGCATCCAGCGCGAGCTTCGACTCGGCCACGGGAATTTTCCGCGCCTGCGCTATCTGGACATGCCCGTCACCGCCACGCCCGAGGACAGCGCCCGCGCCGCGCGGATGATGGCCGAGGATGGCGTGGGCGCCATCGTGGTTCTGGGCGGCGACGGCACCAGCCGCGTCGTGGTGGGGGCCTGCGGCGCGGTGCCGGTGGCGGGGGTCTCGACCGGCACCAACAACGCCTTTCCCGAACTGCGCGAGCCGACGATCACCGGCCTGGCCGTGGGGTTGGCCGTCACCGGGCAGGTGCCCGAGGCCGTGGCGCTGCGGCCGAACAAATGGCTGGAGGTGACGCTGGGCGAGCGGCGCGAGATCGCGCTGGTCGATGTCGCCGTGGTCGAGGACCGCTTCATCGGCGCCCGCGCCATCTGGAAGGCCGCCGGCTTCCGTGACCTGTTCGTGACCTTCGGCCTGCCGCAGGCCATTGGCATGTCGGCCATCGCCGGGCTCTGCGACCCGGTGGACCGCGCCACGCCCGAGGGCCGGCATGTCCGCCTGTCCCCCGATGCGCCGCGCCAGCTCCTCGCCCCCATCGCGCCGGGGCTGATCGATCGGGTGGGCATCGCCGGCATCGCGCGCATGGCGCCGGGCGAGGCGCATCGCCCCTCGATCCCCGCCGGCACGCTGGCCTTCGACGGCGAGCGCGAGCTGACCTTCACCGAAAGGGACGAGGTCTCGGTGCGGCTGGTGCCCGACGCCTTCCGCACCATCGACGTGCCCGCCTGCATGGCCCATGCCGCGCAGGCCGGGCTGTTCATCCGCAACCCAGACTGAACCAGACAAGGGAGGAGTTCATGTCCAATCCGTTTCCGCTGCCCAAGGAGCGGCTGCTTGAAGCCTATCGCAAGATGCGCACCATCCGCGATTTCGAAGAGCGGCTGCATGTCGATTTCGCCCGCGGCGAGATCCCGGGCTTCGTCCATCTTTACGCCGGCGAGGAGGCGACGGCGGTCGGCATCATGATGCACCTGCACGACCGCGACCGCATCGCCTCGACCCATCGCGGCCATGGCCATTGCATCGCCAAGGGCGTGGACGTCAAGGCGATGATGGCCGAGATCTATGGCAAGGCGACCGGCTGCTGCGCCGGCAAGGGCGGCTCGATGCATATCGCCGACCTGTCGCTGGGGATGATGGGCGCAAACGGCATCCTGGGCGCCGGCGCGCCGCTGGTCTGCGGCGCGGCGCTGGCGGCGCAGAAGCTGGGCCATGACGGCGTCGGCATCACCTTCTTCGGCGACGGCGCCTCGAACCAGGGCACGGTGCTGGAAAGCATGAACCTGGCCGCGATCTGGAACCTGCCGGTGATCTTCGTGGTGGAAAACAACGGCTATGCCGAATCCACCTCGGTCGATTACGCCACCGCATCGGACAGCTACGTGGACCGGGCGACGGGCTTCGGCATGCCGGGGATCACCGTGGACGGCCTTGATTTCTTCGCCGTCCACGAGGCGGCGGGCGAGGTCATCCGCCGCGCCCGCGAAGGCGCCGGCCCGACGCTTTTGGAGTGCAAGAACGTGCGCTTCTTCGGCCATTTCGAGGGCGACGCCCAGACCTACAAGGCGCCGGGCGAGAACGAATACAACCGCGCGCACAATGATTGCCTGAAGCTGTTTCGCCAGAAGGTGACCGAGGCCGGGGTGATCTCGGACGACGAGTTGAACGCCATCGACGCCGAGGTGGCGCAGTTGATCGACGAGGCCGTGGCCGAGGCCATCGCCGCGCCGCTGCCCGGCCCGGAACAGCTGACCACCGACGTTTACGTATCCTATTGAGGGAGGGGAAACCATGGCACGCATCATCAGCATGAAGGACGCGGTGAACGAGGCGCTGGATCAGGAGATGACCCGCGACCCCACCGTGATCATGATGGGCGAGGATATCGTCGGCGGCGCCGGCGCGCAGGGCGAGGACGACGCCTGGGGCGGCGTCCTGGGCGTCAGCAAGGGGCTTTACGCCAAGCACCCGAAGCAGATGATCGACACGCCGCTGTCGGAAAGCGCCTATGTCGGCGCGGCGGTGGGCGCGGCGACGGCGGGGCTGCGGCCGGTGGCGGAACTGATGTTCGTCGATTTCATCGGCGTCTGCCTGGACCAGGTCTTCAACCAGGCGGCGAAGTTTCGCTACATGTTCGGCGGCAAGGCCGAGACCCCGGTGGTGATCCGCGCCATGTGCGGCGCGGGCTTTCGCGCGGCGGCGCAGCACAGCCAGATGCTGACGCCGCTTTTTGCCCATCTTCCGGGGCTGAAGGTGGTCTGCCCCTCGAACGCCTATGACTGCAAGGGCCTGCTGATCCAGGCGATCCGGGACAACGACCCGGTGATCTTCCTTGAGCACAAGAACCTTTACGCCAGCACCGCCGACGTGCCCGAGGAACCCTATACCATCCCCTTCGGCGAGGCGAACATCGTCCGCGAGGGCGGCGACGCCACCATCGTCACCTATGGCCAGATGGTCGGCCGCTCGCTGGAAGCCGCCGAGCTGCTGAAGAAGGACGGCGTCGATGTCGAGGTGATCGACCTGCGCACGCTGTCGCCCATCGACATGGACACGGTGCTGGAAAGCGTCGAGGCGACCGGCCGGCTGGTCTGCGTCGACGAGGCGAACCCGCGCTGCTCGATCGCCGCCGACATCGCCGCGAACGTGGCGCAGGACGCCTTCGGCGCCCTCAAGGCACCCATCCAGATGGTGACGCCGCCGCATGCGCCGGTGCCCTTCTCGCCCTCGCTGGAGGACGCCTATGTGCCCTCGGCCGAGCGCATCGCCGCGGCCGTCCGCAAGACGCTGGAGAACTAGACATGGCAGACATCACCCCGATCCTGATGCCGAAATGGGGCCTGTCGATGAAGGAGGGCAAGCTTGCCGCCTGGCACGTGGCCGAGGGCGCCGAGATCAAGCCTGGCGACGAGATCATGGATGTCGAGACCGACAAGATCGCCAATGTGGTCGAGGCCGCCGACGGGGGCCTCTTGCGCCGCCGCGTCGGCATCGAGGGCGAGACCTATCCGGTGCGCGCGCTGCTGGCGGTGATGGCGCCGGAATCGGTGCCCGACACGGAGATCGACGCCTATGTCGCCGCCTATCAGGCCCCGTCGGCCGGCGACGAGGACGAGGATGCCGGACCCGCCTATCAATATGCCGACCTGCCCATGGGTCGCATCCGCTATGCCGAGCGGCCGGGCGAGGGCGTGCCGTTGGTGCTGATCCATGGGTTCGGCGGCGACCTGGACAACTGGCTGTTCAACATCGACGCGCTGGCGGAAGCCGCGCCGGTCTATGCGCTGGACCTGCCCGGCCATGGCCAGTCGGTGAAATCGGCGCGTCCGGCCGGGCTGGGGCTGATGGTTTCGACCGTGATCGCCTTCATGGACCATCTGGGCATCGACAAGGCGCATCTGGCCGGCCATTCCATGGGCGGTCTGATCGCCGGCACGCTGGCGGCCCGGCGCCCCGAGCGCGCGGCCTCGGTCACGCTGATCTGTTCGGCCGGACTCGGCTCCGAGATCAATGCGGACTATATCGACGGCTTCGTGAAGGCGACCGGGCGCAAGGACCTGAAGCCGGTGCTGGCGCATCTGTTCAGGGACCAGTCGCTGGTCAGCCGCGCGATGGTCGAGGACCTGCTGAAATACAAGCGCCTCGACGGGGTGCAGGATTTCCTGACCGAACTGGCCGGAAATCTGTTCCGCGAGGGCCGGCAGGCCGAGCGACTGGCCGAGGCGCTGGCCGCCTCGGGCGTCCCCGCGCAGGTGATCTGGGGCGAGGCCGATGCGATCATCCCCGCCGCCCATGCCGAAAGCCTGCCGGGCGCGTCCCGCCATGTCATCCCCGATGCGGGCCACATGGTGCAGATGGAGCAATCGGCCGAGGTGAACCGCCTGATCCGCGACTTCATCGCCTGACAATCCGGCCGTCCCCTCGGGGGCGGCCCATTGCAATGGGAGGAGAGAGATGAGCAATTCCGTCGAAGGCCGCAGCATCATCGTCACCGGCGCGGGCCGGGGCATCGGGCGTTCCATCGCCGAGGGGCTGGCGCAGGCCGGCGCCCGGGTGGTGATCGCTGACATCGCTGCCGATACCGCCGAATCCACCGCCGCCGAGATCCGCGAGGCGGGCGGGCAGGCCATCGGCCTTGCCGTCGATGTGACCGACCGCGCAAGCACGCGCGCGCTGATCGCCCGCACTGCCGCCGAACATGGCCGGCTCGACGCCATGTTCAACAATGCCGGCATCGCGCAGGTCAAGCCGTTCAACGACATCACCGAGGAGGACTGGCACCGCGTCATGGACGTGAATGCCATGGGCGTGCTGATCGGCATCCAGGAGGCGGCGAAGCAGTTCATCGCCCAGGGCGGCGGCGGCAAGATCGTCAACACCTGCTCGATCGCCGGCAAGCAGGGCTACGAGCCCTTGGCGCATTACTCGGCCAGCAAGTTCGCCGTGGTGGCGCTGACCCAGGCCGCGGCCCGCGCCTTTGGCAAGCACGGCATCTGCGTCAACGCCATCTGCCCCGGCGTGGTCGCGACCGACATGTGGAAGCTGATCGACAAGGGCTTCAAGGACGAGGGGCTGACCCAACGCGACAACGAGGCCTTCGAGGGCTTTTCCGCCGACATCCTGCTGGGCCGTCCCTCGCGGCCCGAGGATCTGGCGGGCGTCTCGGTCTTCCTTGCCTCGGCCGGGTCGGATTACATGACTGGGCAAAGCTTGGTCGTCGATGGAGGGATGGTGCTGGTATGAACGCGAAACAGAAGCTGGCCGAAATGAACGCGCGCGCCGCCGCGCTTTACAAGGCCGACGGCAAGACCATGTCCGCCTTTCGCGGGCTGATGCTCGCCGCGAACCGCGAGGGCAAGGTCGGCCCCGCCATGAAGGAGATGATCGCCATCGCCGTCGCCATCGGGCGCGGCTGCGAGGATTGCATCGTCTTTCACGCCAGCGAGGCCAAGGCCCATGGCGCCAGCCGCGAGGAACTGCTGGAGGTGCTGGCCGTCGCCATCGAGATGTCGGGCGGACCGGGCACGGTCTATGCGGCGAAAGCCCTTGCCGCCTTCGATGAGCTTTGAGAGGAAACCCCATGAAAGCCTTGCGTTTCCATGCCGCCAGGGATCTGCGGATCGAGGATATTCCCGAGCCGCCCTCGCCCGGCCCCGGCCAGGTGCTGATCCGCAACCGCCATGTCGGCATCTGCGGCACCGACCTGCACGAATATGCCTCGGGGCCGATCTTCATCCCGACCACGCCGCATCCCTATTCCGGCGCCCATGGCCCGCAGGTGCTGGGTCACGAATTCGGCGGCGAGGTCGTGGCGGTGGGCGAGGGCGTGACCAAGGTGGCGCCCGGCGACCGGGTGGCGGTGCAGCCGCTCATCATGCCGCGCGGCGGCGAGCATTTCGCCGACCGCGGCTGGCACAACCTCTCGGGCAGCCTGGCGCTGGTCGGGCTGTCCTGGGTCTCGGGCGGCATGGCCGAGATGGCGCTGCTCAACGACTACAATGTCGAGAAGATCCCCGACGGGATGAGCGACGAGGAGGCGGCGCTGGTCGAGCCGACCGCCGTCTGCGTCTATGCCTGCGACCGGGGCCGGATCACCGCCGGGGATTCGGTGCTGGTGACGGGCGCCGGTCCCATCGGCATCCTGGCGCTGCTGACCGCGCGGGCCTTTGGCGCGACGCGGCTGTTCGTGTCGGACGTGAACGACACGCGGCTGCGGCTCGCCGCCGAGGTCGTGCCGGGCATCGTTCCCATCAATCCGGCGCGCGAGGATGTGGGCGAGCGGGTGCGCGCCGGCACCCAAGGCGGCATCGGCTGCGACGTGGCGCTGGAATGCGTCGGCAACGACCGCGCGCTGCAATCCTGCCTGGACGCGGTGCGCAAGCAGGGGGTGATCGTGCAGACCGGGCTGCATCCCGGCAAGGGCAGCGTGGATTTCTTCCAGCTGACCTTCAAGGATGCCGAGATCCGCGGCTCGTGGTGCTATCCGACCCATGGCTGGCCGCGCACCATCGAGCTGATCGCCTCGGGCGCGATCCCGGCCAGGCGGGTGGTGACGAAGCGCATCGCGCTGGACGAGGCGGTGGCCGAGGGGTTCGAGGCGCTGCTGGACCCGGCCGGCAGCCAGCTGAAGATCCTGATCGACCTGTCGCGCTGACGGCCCGCGCCTGCGGCAAGATTTCTGCCCCGGCGCTGTCCGACCCGTGCTATGGTCGCGCCGGGCTTTGGGAGGAGCCGATGCGGGGAATGCCGGATACGGGGACGCATGTCCTTGAAGTCATTCGCGTGGCCGAGGGCGAGACATCGCCGCGCCGGGATGCCGATGTGCTGGCCTCGTGGCGGCGCTGCGTGAACGAACACCAGCTCGACCCCGGCCGCCATGCCGGGCCGCGTATCGTTACCCAGCAGGAGCTGCGCCAGCACCGCCAGGAATCCGAGGAACTGCTGGGCGTTGCCCGGCACGGCATGGAGGATCTCTATCGCCGCGTGAACGCGATGGGCTACGTCCTGCTGCTCGCGAATGCGCGCGGCGTGACCGTCGATGCCATCGGCGATGCGGAACTGGACCGCGAGCTGCGCCATGCCGGGCTGATCGCCGGCTCGGAATGGCATGAAAGCCATGTCGGCACCAACGGCGTCGGCGCCTGCCTTGCCACCGGGCGGGCGATCACCGTGCATCGCACCGACCATTTCGACGTGGCGCTGACGCCGCTGTCCTGCACCGCCGTGCCGGTGCATGATACGCGCGGCGGGCTGATCGGCGTGCTGGACCTGTCGCATCTTCAGGCGCCGCAGGACAAGATGAGCCAGGCGCTGACGCTGGAGGTGATGAAATCCTGCGCCCGGCGCATCGAGATGGCCAATCTGGTGCGCCGGCACCGCGCCGACTGGATCCTGCGGCTGAACCCCTCGCCCGAATTCCTGGACGTGGACCCGATGGCCGCCGTCGCCATCGACGCCGAGGGCCGCATCAGCGGCATGACCCACAACGCGCGCGAGCTTCTGGCCGGCGGGCCGGCCGGGGCGCTGATCGGCCGGCGCTTCGACGACATCTTCGCCTCTGCCATGGACGACCTGCCCAAGCTGTCGCGCGCCATGGCCCTGATCGACGGCGCGCTGGAGATGCAGGCCGGCGGGCTGATCTTTGCCCGGGCCGTGCCGCCGACCGCACCGCCGCGCCGGGCCGCCGAAACCAGCCTGCCCCAGCCTCTGCGCGCGATCCATGGCGGCGACGCGGCCATGCAGCGCCTGGCCGAGCGCGCCGCCAAGGTGGTGGACCGCCAGATCAGCGTCATCCTGCGCGGCGAGACCGGCACCGGCAAGGAGTTCATCGCCCGCGCCATGCATGCCTCGTCCCGGCGCCGGGGTGCCTTCGTCGCCATCAATTGCGCCGCGCTGCCCGAGGCGCTGATCGAAAGCGAGCTGTTCGGCTATGCCCCGAACGCCTTTACCGGCGCCCATGCCCGCGGCAAGAAGGGCCTGATCCGCGAGGCGCATGGCGGCACGCTGTTCCTGGACGAGATCGGCGACATGCCGCTGGCCCTGCAGGCGCGGCTGCTGCGCGTGCTGTCCGAGCGCGAGGTGCTGCCGGTCGGCGCCACCCGCGCCGAGCCGGTGGACATCCGCGTCATCTCGGCCTCGCATCGCGACCTGGCGGAGCTGGTGGCCGAGGGGCGGTTTCGCCAGGACCTGTATTACCGGCTGAACGGGCTGGTGCTGGACATCCCGCCGGTGCGGGCGCGGGCCGACCTGGAATGGCTGATCGCCCGCATCGCCAGCGCGACCGAGGGCAAGCCGCGCTTCTCGCCCCAGGCCATGGCGCGCCTGCTGGTCCATGACTGGCCGGGCAATGTGCGCGAGATCGTCAATCTCTGTACGCTTTGCGCCGCGCTTTGCGACGGTGCGACGGTCGGCCCCGACGACCTGCCGGACGAGATCGCCCGCCCCGCCCGGCTGCGGACCGGCGCATTGCCGGCCGCCGATACCGGGGAACGCGCCGCGCTGCGCCGGCTGATCGCGGAATGCGAGGGCAATATCTCGGCGGTGGCGCGGCAGGCGGGAGTGGACCGCAGCACGATCTATCGCCGGATGCGGCGGCTGGCGCTGGCCGAGGTGCCGGGCGCGGGCTGACCGGCGATCATTCCCCGCCGGCCGCGAGGCTGCGGCGATGCCGCTCGGCCAGCAGGCCGGTCATCTCGCCGGTCAGCCGGCCGATGGGACCGGCGCTTTCCCAGGCATAGATCGACACCACCATGGCCGGCTCGCCGCCGAAGCTGTCGCAGCGCCGCAACCCTGCGCCCGAGACCGCCGCGACCGGCAGGAGCGTGATGCCCAGCCCGCCCTCGACCCCCAGCATGACGCTGTGCAGGCTGCTGCCGGAAAAGGCGACATACCAGCGCCGATGCTCGCGCTCGATCCGCGCGAACATGGCGTCGCGGTAAAGCCCGCCGGGCGGGAACACCACCAGCGGCACCGGATCCTGCCAGTCGCGCGGCAGGACGGCGCTTTCGAACCAGGCCATCGCCTCGGTGAAGCTGGCCCGGCAATCGCTGTCGGCGGCGGGCTCCTTGACCACGACGATGTCCAGCTCGGCCGCGCGATAGCGGCGCGTCAGCTCTCGGCTGAGACCGACGGTCACGTCCAGCCGGATCTGCGGGAACTGCCGGGTGAAGTCGCGAAAGATCCCGCACATCCCGGCGTTGAAGATGTCCTCGGGCAGGCCCAGCCGGATCGAGCTGGTGCCGCTGGGATCGCCAAGCGCCGCCGCCGCCTCTTGCTGCAAGGCCAGGATGCGCCGGGCATAGCCCAGCAGCCGCTCGCCCTGCGGGGTCGGCAGCACGGGCCGGGCGGTGCGCTCGACCAGCGGGTGGCCGGCGGCATCCTCCAGCCGGGCCAGTTGCTGGCTGATGGTCGATTGCGTCATGTGCAGCCGCTCCGCGGCGCGGGTGAAGCTGCCGCAATCGACGATGGCCACGAAGGCGCGCAGCAGGCGCGGATCGAGCATCCCGGACTCCATTCGATTTCACGATGTTTATCATCTGGACATTTAATTTCCAGATGATCCCGGCCGGGCTTATCCAGATCGCAGGGCAAACGACATTCGGGAGGAAACGCATTTGCACACCGAGCATCGCCACAGCCGCCGCGCCTTCCTGCGCGGCACCGGGGGGCTGATGACCGCATCGGCCGTGATGGGCATGGGAACCGCCAGCGCCGCAGGAGCCGCCGCCGGGGCCGCCGAGGAACAGGCGCTGATCGGCGAGATCGCCGAGACGCATTACTACCTGACCGAGGTCCGGCTGGAAAACGGCTTCGAGCGCGAGGGCGAATACATCACCGCCACCCGCACCGCACTGCATACGCTGGAAATCCGCGACGGCCGCATCCAGGCGATCCTGGGGGAAGGCGCCGCGCTGGCGCCGGATGTCCCGCGCTATTCGGCCGGGGGCAAGCTGGCGCTGCCGGCCTTTCGCGACATGCATATCCACCTGGACAAGACCTTCTATGGCGGGCCGTGGCAGGCGCCGCTGCCGCGGCAGGGGAAGACGATCATGGACATGATCGCGCGCGAGGAAATCCTGCTGCCGAAGCTGTTGCCGTCCTCGCAGCAGCGGGCCGAGGCGCTGATCGATCTGCTGCTGTCGCAAGGCACCACCGTGGCGCGCAGCCATTGCAACATCGACCCGGTCAGCGGGCTGAAAAGCCTGGAGCATCTGCAACTTGCGCTGGAAAGGCACCGCGACCGCTTCGAATGTGAGATCGTCGCCTTCCCGCAGCACGGGCTGCTGCATTCCAAGGTGGACGGGCTGATGCGCGAGGCGATGGCCATGGGCGTGCAATTCGTCGGCGGGCTGGACCCGACCAATGTGGACGGCGCGATGGAGCAGTCGCTGGACGCCATGTTCCAGATCGCACTGGACCATGACAAGGCGGTGGATATCCACCTGCACGAAACCGGCCCCGCCGGCGTCGCGGCGATCAACTACATGGTCGAGACGGTCGAGCGCACGCCGCAGCTCAAGGACCGGCTGAACCTGAGCCATGCCTTCGCGCTGGGGACGCTGCCCGAGGCCGAGCTGGACGCGCTGGCCGAGCGCATGACGGCGCAGGGCGTCACGGTGATCTCGACCGTGCCCATCGGGGCACTGACCATGCCCCTGCCGCGCCTGCGCGAAAAGGGCGTGACGCTGATGACCGGCACCGACAGCGTGATCGATCACTGGTCGCCCTTCGGCACCGGCGACATGCTGGAAAAGGCCAATCTCTGCGCGCAGCTTTATGGCGGGCGCGACGAGTTCGGCCTGACCCGCGCCATGGCCATTGCCACCGGCGACGTGCTGCCGCTGGACGATGCGGGCGAACGCGCCTGGCCGACACCCGGCGATGCGGCGGAATTCGCGCTGGCCGAGGCCAGCTGCTCGGCCGAGGCGGTGGCCCGGCGCTCGGCCCGCAGCGCCACCTTCCACAAGGGCCGGTTGGTTTTCGGCAACGTCAGCCGGGCCTGAGCCTGACGGCGGGGCGGCCATCGCCGCCCTGCCCCGTTTCCTGCCCGCCTGTGCGATCGGGCGCTAGTCGTAAAGCCCGGCGAAACGGTCGCGCAGCAGGTTCTTCTGCACCTTGCCCATGGTGTTGCGCGGCAATTCGTCCACGAACAGCACACGCTTGGGCTGCTTGAACTTCGCCAGCCGCCCTTCCAGCGGGGCCAGCACCTCGGCCTCGGTCAGGGCGGGGCTGCCGGTCGGGACCACCACCGCCGTCACCCCCTCGCCGAAATCGCGATGCGGCAGGCCGATGACGGCGGATTCGACCACGCCGGGCAGCGCGTCGATCTCGGTCTCGATCTCCTTGGGATAGACGTTGTAGCCGCCGGTGATGATCAGGTCCTTGCCGCGGCCGACGATATGCAGATAGCCGCGCGCGTCGAATTTCCCCAGGTCGCCGGTGATGAAGAAGCCGTTGTCCCGCAGCTCGGCGGCGGTCTTTTCCGGCATGCGCCAATAGCCCTTGAAGACGTTCGGGCCGCGCACCTCGATCATGCCGATCTCGCCCTGCGGCAGCTCGGCGCCGGTTTCGGGGTCGGTGACGACGATCTCGGTGCCGGGCAGCGGCAGGCCGACGGTGCCGGCGATGCGCTCGCCGTCATAGGGGTTCGAGGCGTTCATGTTCGTCTCGGTCATGCCGTAGCGTTCCAGGATGGCGTGGCCGGTGCGGGCCTGCCATTCGCGATGCGTCTCGGCCAGCAGCGGCGCCGAGCCCGAGACGAACAGGCGCATGTTGGCGGTGGTCTCGGCGTTCAGCATGTCGTCCTGAAGCAGCCGGACGTAGAAGGTCGGCACGCCCATCAGCACCGTGGCGCGGGCCATCGCCTCGAATATCCGGTCCACGTCGAATTTCGGCAGGAAGATCATCGAGGCGCCCGAGAACAGCACCACGTTGGTGGCGACGAACAGGCCATGGGTGTGAAAGATCGGCAGGGCGTGGATCAGCACGTCCCGCGCGGTAAAGCGCCACGCCTCGCGCAGCACCAGGGCATTCGAGGCCAGGTTGCCATGCGTCAGCATCGCCCCCTTGGACCGGCCCGTGGTGCCCGAGGTGTAAAGCAGCGCGGCCAGGTCGTCGCTGTCACGGGCCACGGTTGCGAAGGTTTCGGGCGCGGCCTCGGCGGCGTCGGTCAGGCTGCCCCGTCCCTCGGCATCCAGCGTGACCATGCGGGCGTCGGCGGCCTCGGTGGGCTCGCGCAGCGCTTCCTGCCGGGCGGGGTCGCAGACGAAAACCCGGGGCTCGGCATCGCCGAGGAAATAGCCGATCTCGGCGGGGGTGTA
This sequence comes from Paracoccus sp. MKU1, assembly GCF_001447385.1. Classification (GTDB taxonomy): domain Bacteria; phylum Pseudomonadota; class Alphaproteobacteria; order Rhodobacterales; family Rhodobacteraceae; genus Paracoccus. The sequence continues at coordinate 15,917 of NZ_LLWQ01000216.1, forward strand.
GCCAGTGTTCAGCGGCAGGAACACCGCGCCCGCCCGCAGAGTGGCGAGATAGAGGATGATCGCCTGAACCGATTTCTCGACCTGCACCGCCACCCGGTCGCCGGGCTGGACGCCAAGCCCCGCCAGCGCATTGGCCATGCGGCCGCTGCGGGCGATCAGGTCGGCGTAGCGGATGGGCTCGCCCGCCGGGGTCTCGATGGCCACGGCCTCAGGGTCGCGGATGCCGGCGGCGAGAAGGTCGAACAGATTGTCACTCATCAGTTATCCCCGTGGTTCATGGGTTGGAGGCCGGCAGCGCGCGCTTGACGCTGTCCGAGGCGGCGACGGCGCTGCGTTCGGCAAAGGCTTCGTGGTTCGCCTCGATCCGGTCGAGATCATAGAGATAGTTCACCATCAGCCCATGCGACTGCCTGAGCCCGTTGGCCGAGACATCGCCCAGGAAGTTCAGCCGCTCCAGCCGGGCGCCGTTGCCCAGGTGGAAGCGCGCCACCGGATCGAGGACGCGGCCCTTGCCGTCGCGGGCGCGCAGGAAATAGGTCGCGGCGGCGGCCAGCAGCGGCGCGCGCAGGCTTTCGGCCACGGCCGGATCCTTGTGCCAGTCGGGATCGTCCAGCACGGCAAAGGCCAGGCGCTGGTCGGCGTCGATCAGTTCCGACATCGCGTCCTTGCGCTGCCCGGCCAGCCAGGCGGCAAAGCCCGGCACCGGCGACAGCGTGACGAAGGTGCGGATGTTGGGCAGTTCGGCCTTGAGCTCTTCGACCACCTGTTTGATCAGGAAATTGCCGAAGGACACCCCGGCCAGCCCGCGCTGGGTGTTCGAGATGGAATAGAACACCGCGGTGCTGGCGCGCTCCGCCTGGATCGGCTGGCGGTCGAGGTCGAGCAGCCCGGCGACATTGTCCGGGATCTCCTCGGTCAGCGCCACTTCGACGAAGATCAGCGGCTCGTCCACCAGCTGCGGATGGAAGAAGCCGTAGCAGCGCCGGTCGGTCGGTTGCAGGCGATTGCGCAGGTCGTCCCAGTTCTGGATGGCATGCACCGCCTCGTAGCGGATGATCTTTTCCAGGATGCTGGCGGGCGTGTTCCAGTCGATATGACGCAGCACAAGAAAACCCCTGTTGAACCAGGACGCAAAGAGATGCGCGAAATCGCCGTCCACCCGGCGCAGCACGGGATTGTCACGCAGATGGCGCAGCAGCTCCTCGCGCATCCGCACCAGCGCCGCCGTGCCGCCGGGGGCCAGGTTCAGGCGGCGGAACAGCTCCTGCCGGCGCGGCTCGGCAGCATCGTGCAGCGCCTCGATGGCTTCGGGGGAATCGGCGTCGTGCTGCACGGCCTTCAGCGCCGCGCGCACCGCCGCCGGATCGGGGCCGAAACGGTCGGCGAGGTTTTGCAGGAAGGCAAGCCGCGTCGCCTCGTCGGCATCCTCGAAGGCGGCGAGCAGCCCCTGCGCGATGGCCACGCCCGAAGCCTCGCCCCGCCGCGACAGCAGCGCCTCGCCCAGTTCGCACAGTTCGGGCGCCTCGGTGGCCGTGCCGGCGCCCCGCCGCCCCAGCAGACGGCGGCCGCGTGCGGTCAGCACCTCGAACAACTCGCCCAGAAAGGCCGGGCGGCTGGGGCGCGGGGTCTCGACGGTCTTGATCATTTCGGGCCTCCGAACAGGGGATGGTCTGCCGGGATCACCCCGGCAGCACGACGAAGATCAGCCACAGCACGACCGGAGCGACCACCGTCACCAGCGCGCCGTAGTTCAGCAGTTTGCGGAAAAACACCTGGCGGTCCACCCCGCGCGCATTGGCCAGAACCAGGGCGCCGTTGGTCGAGAACGGGCTGACATCGACGATGGTCGAGGCGACGGCCATGCCGGCGATGAAGCCGATGGCGCCCACGCCCGTATCGCCTTGCAGGAAGGGCACCGCCAGCGGGATCAGCGAGCCCAGCACCGCCGTGGACGAGGCGAAGGCCGAGACGACGGCGCCGATCAGGAACAGCATCAGCGCCGCCAGCAGGGGCGAGGCCATGCCCGCCACGCTGTCGCCGACGAAATCGATGGTGCCCATGTGCTCCAGCACCGCGACATAGGTGGAAACGCCGGTGATCAGCATGATCTCGGGCCAGGCGACCTGCGCCATGGCGCGTTTCTGCATGGTAGGGTTCCACAGCGCCAGGCCCAGGCCGATGGTCAGCGAGACGAAGCCGATGTCGAGGTTGAAGGCCAGCACCAGCACCGCCAGCAACGCCAGCCCGGCCAGCGTCACGATCTGATAAAGCGTGCCCTCGGGCTGGTCGCCCTCGTCCACCTCGGAGACGAGGCGGTTCGATTCGCCGCCGCCCTCCTCGCCGATGCGGCGGCTCAGCGCCTCAGCCTCGCTGTCGCCGAAGATCTGCGGGCCGGTGGCCGGGCGGGCGATCTCGACATGCGGCACGCTCACCGGCTCGATCCGCTCCGACCGCGCCTGCATCAGCTTGCGCCCGCCCAGGGCCATGAACAGCAAGAGCGCCACCGCTGCGTTGACGAAGAAGCTGGCGGCAAAGGTGGTCATCGGCGACAGCGGCAGGCCGGCCTTGGCCACCACGCCATTGGTGATGCCGCCATAGATGCTGATCGGCGAAAAGCCCCCGGCCTGCGCGCCATGCACCACCATCAGGCCCATGAGCAGCGGCGAGATCTGGTAGCGAAAGGCGAAACCCAGCGCGATGGGCGCCACGATGGCGACGGCGCCGGGGCTGACCGCGCCCACCGCGGTCAGGACGGCCGAGATGCCGAACATGATCCACGGGATCGCACCGATGCGGCCCTTGACGGCGCGCACGGCCATGCGCACCAGCCAGTCGATGGTGCCGTTGTTCTGCGCCAGGGCGAACAGCCAGGTGATGCCGACCAGCGTCAGGAACAGGCCGCTGGGAAAGCCGGCGATGATCTCCTTGGCCGCCTGTCCCGCCAGCAAGGTGCCGACCAGGAAGGCGCCGACATAGGCCAGCACGCCCATGTTGATCGGCCAGATCGTGGCGACGACGAACATCGCCGCCAGTGCGTAGATGGAAAATAGATGTGGGGTCATGCGCGGCTCCTCTCCATGCAAACCTCCTTGCGCCGGTAAACCGGCTGCCGATTCCCGCGCCCTCCTCCGGTGCGCGAATCCTCACCGGGCTGTTATACGTTTCCCGTTGCTTGTTGTATATATCAAATCCGAAGATGGATAAATGCCGGGGAACTGCTTATCTTTCGGGCAAGAAGCAGAAGGAGGCTTTCCATGGCGACGATCCCCAACACGCTGCGCATCCGCAACGCGCTGGAAAACGCCATCGTGGAGGGCAAGTACCCACCCGGCGCCCGGCTGGACCCCGAGGCGCTGGAGCGGGAATTCGAGGTCTCGCGCACCCCGATCCGCGAGGCGCTGCACCAGCTGGAAGCCTCGGGGCTGGTCCGGGTGGTGCCCAAGCGCGGCACCTTCGTCACCGAATGGAGCGCGAGCGAACTGGCCGAGCGTTTCGAGGTCATGGCCGAGATCGAGGCGACCTGCGGCCGCCTGGCCGCCCGCCGCATCACCGAGGCGGAGATGGCCGATTTCGAGGCCGTGCACGAGGCCTGCCGCCAATTGGCCGAGGCCGGCGAGGTCGAGGCCTATTACGCCCGCAACTCGGATTTCCACCACTGCCTCTATCGCGCGACGCACAACGCCTTTCTGGCGCAGGAGGCGGCGCGGCTGCATGCCATGCTGCAACCCTATCGCCGCATGCAGCTCAAGGTGCGCAACCGGATGATGCGGTCATTCGCGGAACATGACGCGGTGGTGGCGCGCATCCGCGCCGGCGATGGCGAGGGCGCGGCCCAGGCGCTGCGCAACCATGTCATCGTGCAGGGCGATCGGTTCCACGACCTGATCGCGGCATTGCGGCAAGAGGGCTGAACGAGGCGCCGGCGGCGATCGCCGGAAAACCCCTCTGGCGCATCGCGGCAAAGCGGTGGGATAAAGGCCCAGGACAGGCCGAGGGGGGTGCCCATGCGCTATTTCGATTTCAGCACCTGGCAGGGGATCCTGACGACGCTGCTGGGCCTTGCACTGTTCACGCTGATCGGCGTGGGCATCCGGGTGCTGATGCTGCTGACCATCCAGCAGCGCCAGCAGCGCATGAACCGCCAGATCAACGAACGCCTGCGCACGCTGATCGCCGCCTACAAGGTGCTGGGCGGGTCCTTCACCGGCGAGTTGCTGGTCGATCCGACCCATCTGCGCGACCTGCGGCAGCGCGAGCAAGAGGCTGGGGCCGAGGAGGCCGCCGGCTCGGATCGCGCCCGGCGCATCCGCGACGCGGTCGAGGCGGCGCTGTCGGACATCATCCTGCTGGGCACCGAGGAACAGGTCCGCCTGGCCAGCCGTGCCGCCGCCGAGATGGCCGCCGGCCGGCCGATCCATACCGCCGAACTGGTCGTCTCGCTGCGCGATTTCATCCGCAAGGCGCTGGACCTGGGTCCGGTGCCTCGGGACGTGACCATCCCCTCGCAGGGTCCGACGCGGCAATCGGGCGGCTCGTCCAGGGGCGGGCGCGGCGAAAGCGGCAGCAAGGGCGGCGGCGGTGGAGGTGGCGGCGGCATGGGTGGCGGCGGTGGCATGGGCATGGGCATGGGGCTTGGCCTGGGACGCCATGCCGACGACGCGCCGTCCTGAAACGCGGGAAACGCCCGGCTTGCGATGCGGCATCGATCCTGCGATCCTGCCGCCATGACCGGGGACCTGCATATCCTGCGCCAGCACGTCCTGCTGACGGCGCGGCTGTTTCGGAACTACGGCGCGGTGCTGGCGGCCACATGGCTGGCCGGCTCGCTGCTCGGCACGCTCCTGATGATGCTGGCGGTCGAGATCGGCTTCGCCGACCGGCTGGCCGGGCTGATCGCGCTGGTGCCGGTGATCCTGTTGCAGTTGGTGCTGTTCGTCGCCATGTTCGTTATCCTGCGCGACGGGCTGCCGGTGCTGCGCTTTCGCTCAAGGCGCCGTCGCGAGGCGCCCGCGCCCGAGGAAGGCGCAGCCGGGACCCCGGCAGGCATCGGCATGCTGGCCGGGGCGCTTCTGGCGGTCCTGATCCCGTTCTATGGCTATTACGCCGGCTGGGGCCTGCTCGGGAACACGCTGCGCGACTATTCCAAGGCGTTCCTGTCGACCTCGATGGAGCGGATCGACTTCTCGACGGTCTCGCCCGAGCCGGCGCCCACCGCGCTGGAGGTGCAGAGCACGCTTTGGGTCATGGTCGCCGTGCTGCTGATCTGGGCGATCCGGCGCGGCGCCAAGGCCCTGCACAAGCGCAGCGAGGCCGGGATCTGGCCGCTGCTGGTCGTCGCCTGCGAGGCGAGCTGGGCGGTGCTGGGGCTGTACGTCATCTCGGGTTGGCAGGCGGAGTTCGTGGAATGGCTGGCCCGCCTGCCCTCGCCCGCCGAGCTGTGGCAAAGCCTGGTCCCGCCCGCCGCGGCCGAGGTGGTCGATGCCACGAGGCGCCCGGTGGACTGGGCGCCCGCCTTCCAGCCCTGGCCCTGGCTGGTGCGGCTGTTCTGGTATGCGCTGCTGCCGCTGATCTGGTTCAATCTCGGCGCCATCGTCTATGGCCATGACCTGAACCTGATGGCCGAGGAGACGCGGCGCTCGGCCGGCCGGGTCGTCGACCGCTGGCAGGCGCTGCCGAAGCCGCTGACCGACTTCATCGGCCATTTCTGGGCGGGGCTGGTGAAACGCTGGCACGCGGTGGCGAACGGCATGCTGCTGGCAGGATCGGCGGGTTTCGCGCTGACCGTCTCGGTGCTGGTGCTGTGGCGGCTGGCCGACTGGGCGGGCCGCTGGGCCTGGGTCGGGCTGGCCGAGTTGATCGGGCCGCAGGACCTGCGGGTCTGGCAGGTGGCGCAATATCCGCTGGGCCTGCTTTTCGGCGCGCCCGGCCAGCCACAGGGCGGGGTGCTGGTCTGCGTCGTGCAATTCTGCATCCTCGCCGCCGGGCTGGAATTGGCCGGGCGGGCGCAGGCGGCCCGCGCCGCTAGTGCAGATCGCGCAGAACCGGCGTGACCGCGAATTCCAGCGCCTCGGGCCGCGTCCCCCAGGCCGAGACGCGCAGCCGCGCGCCCTTCAGCAATTCGGCCGGCACCAGGAAAAGCTGGTCCGACAGCATCTCCTGCCCGTCCGGCGGCGCGTCATATGAGATGGGATTGCAGCGCCCCTTGTTCTCACCATCAGGGGAAAGCACCCGGACGGCACCCTCGGAATCGGCGCTGATCAGCGGCAGCCAGACCCGATCCGCCGCGTCGCGCAGGCTGATGTCGCAGCCGGCCCAGCCCTGCCGCGCCGCCTCGGGACCGCGCAGCGCCAGGCGGACCAGGACCAGCGCCCGCTCGGACAGGTTGGGCGCGCTTCCCGCCCAGACCTGATCGAGCCGGACATGCACGCCGCGCAGCTCGGCCCCCGCCTCGCCGGCCTGCACCACCCGCCATTCGCGGGCGCGGCGCAGGTCGGTGATCTCGGTCCAGCCCCCGACGACCACGTTGGCGAGCAGCAGGACCGCGGCAAGGAGGATCCACAGCAGATGTCTCATGAGAGGTCTCATGGCTCGAACCGGATGATCGGCCGGCGCTCGGGCAAGGCCGGCGGGGCCAGATGCAAGGCGCTGTCGAAAACCGCGGTAAAGCTGCCCGTCAGCACCAGCGCGCCGCCCGCGACCTCGTCCGCGGGCAGCTCGAAGACCGCGACGGCGCGATTGCTCAGGCCGGGCTGGAACCAGCGGCTTTCCAGCCCGCGCGGAATGTCCTCGGCGCGGCGGGACAGCGCATAGCGCCGCCCGCTCGCGCCCTGCCAGACCGCGTCGAGGCGCTGCGAGGCCAGAGTCGCTTCGGCCTCGATCTCGGCGATCAGGAACACGCCGTCGCTGTCGCGGACCAGATCCCGGCCATAGCGCCGGAAGGCGATGCGGTCGGCCAGGCGCAGGCCGGTGAAGCGGGCGCGGAAACTGCGCGCCTCTCCCGTCCTGCCCGCCGCGACATGGTGGCGGAAGGGCTGCACGACGCTGTTGTAGTCGGGGGCGGTCTGCATCATCCCGCCCAGAAGCGCGGCCCCGGCCAGCACGATGGCAATGCGACCCAGCCAGATCATGGCGCACCCTCGGGCAGCATGGTCATGCGGGCGGTGGGCTGGAAAAGCAGCCAGTTCGACATGCCGTAGAGATTATCCCTGAGCTTGAAGATCTGCCGGTGGAAGGTCAGCGAGACCGGCCCAGGCCGCCAGTCCGGCGGAAGCTGCCAAGCCAGCGTCACCCGCTCGGCCAGGCGCGGATGCAACTGCGCAAGCATCTCGCCATCGCGGTCCAGCGTGACCTCGGGTTCGGGCCAGACCACACCGCCAGAGGCAAGCTCGGGCGGATGCGGCGGAAAGCCGAAGACGGCGGTCTGGCTCTCTCCGGTCAGGTTCAGCAGCCGGACCTGCATCAGCAGCCGGGCCGGCTCGCCCTGCTGCTCGGGCGGGGCGAGCGCCAGCGACAGCGGCGTCAGTTCGACCCGGCCCAGATCGACCGGCTGTCCAAGGGCGACCGGGGGCGGGTCCTGTGGCGCCCGCGCCTCCTCGACCTTCAACCACAGGCCGAGCAGCACCGCGGCCGCCACCCCGGCCGAGGCGGCCATGCGCACCCTCAGACGCCGCAGCAAGGAGGCATGTCGCTTTCCCGTCATGCGAGAATTAAGGCCCGGCCGCGCAGCCCGCACAAGATCCGAACGGCCCCGGTCGGCGGAATCCGGCCAGGGCTCATGCAGCCCGGCCCGCCGCCGACGCGCCTCGGCGCCGGTCGCCCGTCGCATTCGACCGCGCGCCGAACCAACGCCGGCGTCCGGTCCAGCGCCGCCCGTAGACCGTCGGGAAAGGTTGGGAACGATGGCCAGACACAGATGCGGATCGCCCGAGATGTTCTCGAACGGCTGGATCGCCACCGAGGCCCCGGGGGAAGTCGCCAAGCGCGCCCCTAACAGCCGAGCATAGCCATGAACATCAGCAAAAAGAAACACCGCCAGAAGCCGGGACCGGTCAAGCCGGTGCGGTCCCAACGCCCTGTTCGTCCAGGCGTCGGAACAGTGGTACGCCCAGCGGACAAGCCGCGGGGACGCGGGAGAAGCCCGCGCCCCCGTCGGCGGTGGTCGCAGGTGCGGTCACCAGATGAAATCGTCGTCGCCCAATTGGCCCAGCCGGATGTCCTCGATCACCAGCTGGTCGTTGCCGGCACGGATGACGACATTGTTGCCGACCTGGCTGGCCGCGGCGCGGATATCGCCGAAACTGTCGAACCGGGCGTAATGCGACAGGTTGATGCGGTCGTCGTCGCTGTCGAAATCGGTGATCCGGTCGCGACCGCCATTCCAGACGAAGACATCCGCGCCCTCGCCGCCGGTCATGGTGTCATTGCCGGCGCCACCGTTCAGCGTGTCGTTGCCCTCATGCCCGACCAGCCGGTCGTTGCCGGCCTCGCCGAACAGCCGGTCGTCGCCCTCGCCGCCCAGCAGCGTGTCGGCCCCGGCGCCGGCGCGGACGACATCGTTACCCTCGCCGGCGGCGATATGGTCGCGGCCATTGCCGGTGGTGGCCTGGTCGTTGCCCTCGCCCAGGGTGATGCGGTTGTTGCCGTTGCCGGCACGCACGACGTCATTGCCGGAGCCCGCTTCTATGGTGTCGTTGCCGCTTCCGGCCAGGATCACGTCATTGCCTTCGCCGCCCCAGACCCGGTTGTGCCCGTGGCCCGCGTCGATGCGGTCGTTGCCCTCGCCGCCATAGAGGCTGTCGTTGCCCTGATAGCCGAAGATGGTGTCATCCCCCGACAGGCCGCGGATCACATCGGCGAGGCTGGTGCCGAACAGGCGGTTGTCGTCGTCATTGCCACGAATGTTTGCCATGGTCGTTCTCCGTCACTTGCATTGGACCGGCAGGATCGGAACGGCCTTGCGGCCGCTCTCCGCGTCCCGGCTGCCGGTTCGGCCGGGGCGCAAGTCATAAGACTCAGAGGCCGCGCGGCGCCGCGCCAGGCGCCGGCCGGCCAACGGCACGGGCATGGGGCCCGAGGGCGCATTCGGAACGATCAGGGCCATGTCCGGCATCCTTCACCTCTGTATGGCGGGATTACGCCCCGGGTCGGCGGATTATTCCGGCGCCATGCGAAAAATTTGTGGCGGAATGAAAAAAAACGGAGAGAGCCGCTCTTTTCAATTGATAATAAAGGATTTTATTGGATCGAGAGGGCCGGCCCATCGAACGGGCGGCTTGCCGCTCGGATCCGGGGCGGCGGGGCGGGTCTATTCCCCGGAAAGCCCACGCAGGGCCCGGGCCTCGTCCGCTGGCGTCAGCGGCTCGCCCGCGCCCAGGGCGGAACCTCCGGTTGGAAAAATTGACGCTGGCGGGGAATAATAGAATGTGTGGGGCGTAGAATGTCCAGAAACCGGCGAGTGGAGGAAAGGCAATGCCGCGCCTGCTGCTGTTCATGACCGTGCTGGCCGCCATGTTGCTGGCCGATCTGCGCCCCGGGGCCGACTGGCCGGCCCCCGCCGCCGCCTGGGCGGATGACGACGATGATGATGATGACGACGACGATGATGACGCCCCGCGCCGCCGCCGGGCACCGCCGCCAGCCCAGCCGCGGGCCCAGGCCGCACCCCTGCCGCAGCGCGCCCCGGACGAGGTGATCGCGCGCGGCCTGACGCCCGCCGATCTGGCGCAGTTGCAGGAGATCGGCTTCGAACTGCTGCACGAGACCCGGTTGAGCGCGGGCGAGCCGATGCACCGGCTGCGCAAGCCCGCCGCCATGCCGCTGGAGCAGGCGCGGGAGACGGTGCGCGGCATGGGCTCGGCCACGGCCGCCGATTTCAACCATTACTATCGGCCGGGCCAGGCGGGGGCGTGCCGGGGCAGCGACTGCCCCGCACGGCAGATGATCGCCTGGCCGGCGCATGGCGCGGGCTGCGGCACCCCGCCGCTGATCGGCATGGTGGATACCGGGCTGAACATCCGGCACGAGGGGCTGGAGGGGGCGCGGATCAGCCTGCACCGCATCGCCTCGGACAGCGACGCCCCGGATTCGGACAAGCTGCACGGCACGGCGGTGGCGGCGCTGCTGGTCGGGCGCGCCGACAGCCGCACGCCGGGGCTGGTGCCGCAGGCGCCGCTGATCGCCGTCGATGCCTTTCACAAGCGGCGCGAGGACGAGCGCGCCGATGCCTTCGCGCTGGTCGAGGCGCTGGACTATCTGGCCGCGCAGCAGGTGCGGATCGTGAACCTGTCGCTGGCCGGCCCGCCCAACCAGGCGCTGGCCGGGCAGATCCGGCGCATGGACCAGGCCGGGATCGTGCTGGTCGCGGCGGCGGGCAATGGCGGACCGGCGGCGAAGCCGGCCTTTCCGGCCGCCTATCCGCAGGTGATCGCCGTCACCGCCGTCGATCGCCGCGCGCAGGTCTATCGCCGGGCGAACCGGGGCGAGCATATCGACCTGGCCGCGCCGGGGGTGGATGTCTGGACCGCCGCCTCGATCCGCGGGGCGCGGACCAAGACCGGCACCTCCTTCGCGACCCCCTTCGTCACCGCGGCGGCGGCGCTGCTGATGCAGAGGGAGCCGGGGCTGACCCCCGCCGAGGTGCGCGCCCGGCTGCTGTCGAGCGCGCGCGACCTGGGCAAGGCCGGCCATGACGAGGTCTTCGGCCACGGCTTGCTCAGCCCGCCCGATCCTTGCCCCTAGCGCAGGCGGCAGGCGATCCGGCGGGCAAGGCGGTCACGGTGCAACTGCCCGCCGGAACGGTGGCTTGCCGCTCAGAGCGCCAGCGGAAAACCCGTGACGCGCTTGGGGCGCGGCGGGGCATAGGTGCGCACCTTCGAGGTCTTCAGCCCCAGCCGGACCAGCGATTCGGCGATGGTGACCGCCGAGGCCACGCCATCGACCACCGGCACGCCGGTCCGCTCGCGCACCTTGGCCTCCAGTTCGGCCATGCCGCCGCAGCCGAGGCAGATCACCTCGGCATGGTCGCGCTCGACGGCGGCGGCGGCCTGTTCGACGATGGCCTCGACCGCGCGCTCGGGCTGGGTCTCAAGCTCCAGAACCGCCATGCCGCTGGCCCGGACCGAGGCGCAGCGGGCGTCCAGCCCGGCCAGCTTCAGCCGGTCCTCGATCATCGGCACGGCCCGGTCGAGCGTGGTCACGACCGAATATTTGTGCCCCAGGAACATGGCGGTCGAGGCGGCGGCCTCGGTGATGTCCACCACCGGCACCTCCAGAAGCTCCTGCAACCCCTCGCGGCCATGCTCGCCATAGCCGGCCTGGATCACCGCGTCGAAGGGCTGGTCGTAGCGCATGACCGCATCCATGACGCCGACGGCGGCAAGGTAGCTCTCGAAGTTGCCCTCGACCGATTCCGCGCCGAAGCGCGGGGTCAGGGCGACGATCTCGGTTCCCGGCGCGGCGGCCTTCCGGGCCTGGACGCCGATGCCGTGGGTCATCGTCTCGGTCGTGTTCACGTTCACAACAAGGATACGCATGTCTTCTCCGTCTCGGGATCAGTGATTTGTGGCCACGGCGATGGCCTCGCCATCCCGGTCGGCATAGGTCAGCCCCTTGGGCGCGATCAGCCAGTAGAACAGGGCGCCCAGCCCGGCGGCGATGAACCACGAGAACTGCGACAGCGCATGCAGTGCCGGCAGGAAGGCGAACATCAGCGAGATCGCGGCCGAAGGGATCAGCGCCTTGATCGCCGCCGGGTTGATGCCGTTGACATAGTGATAGGGGCCGGCCGTATCGTCGCTGTAAAGCGCCGGCACGTCCACATGCTGTTTGCGGATCAGCCAATAGTCGGCCATCACGATCCCGAACAGCGGCCCGAGGAAAGCGCCGAGGCCGCCCAGGAAATAGACGATCACGATGGGCGAGTTGTAGAGGTTCCAGGGCAGGATCACGAAGCCGATGACGGCGCTGACCACGGCGGCGCGGCGGAAGTTCAGGTGCCGCGGCAGCAGGTTCGCCAGCGCGAAGGCGGGGGCGACGAAATTCGCCATCAGGTTCACCGCGATGGTCAGGATCAGCAGCGACAGGCTGGCCAGGATCAGCAGCGGCGTGTTCGGGATCTTCTGCACCACGTCGGTCGGGCTCTGGATCAGCGTGCCGTCGATCACCAGTTGCCCGCCGGTCAGGATCACCACGATCATGCCGAAGATCAGCATGTTGATCGGGATGCCCCAGAAATTGCCCATGACCACCGCCCGGCGCGAGACCGCGCCCCGGGTGAAGTCGCAGAAATTCAGCACGAACGTGCCGTAGATCGCCACCCAGAGCGAAGCGCCGCCCAGGATCTGCGCCCACATCGCGCCGCCGGTCAGCGGGTTCGGCGGCGACCAGCGCAGCGCCCCGCCCGAGCTGTAGAGCACCCAGCCCGCCAGCGCGACGAAGGTGACGAGGATGATCGGGCCGGCGAAGGCTTCGTATTTGCGGATGCTCTCCATGCCGTAGCAGGCGATGATGACCTGGACGACCCACAGGATGCTGAAGCTGATCCAGCCCAGCACCGACAGGCCCAGCAGCATCTGCTGCGACAGCGGCGCCAGGCTGGGGATCAGCGCGATCAGCAGCACGTCCAGCACCATCGAGGCCAGATAGGTCTGGATGCCGAACCAGACGATGGCGACGCCGCCCCGGATCAGCGCCGGGATCTGCGCGCCCCGGGTGCCGAAGCTGATGCGGCTCATCACCGGGAAGGGCACGCCGGTCTTGAGGCCCATGTAGCCGGACAGGTTCAGCAGGATGAACAGGAACAGCGCGCCGAAGCTCAGCGCGCCCAGGATCTGCCATGCCCCAAGGCCAAGCGCGAACAGCCCGATGGCAAAGGAGTAGTTGCCCAGGCTGTGCACGTCATTGGCCCAGAGGGCGAAGATGTTGTAGGTGCTCCAGGTCCGACCCTCTTTCTTGGTGGGCGCAAGGTCCTGATTGTAAAGCCCGGGCGAAACCCCGGGCGGAATGGTTTCGTGCAGGGCGACGCCTTGCAGGTGCTCGTGGCCGGTCTCGGCGGTCTTGAGGCTGGTCACAGCATCCCCTCCCCGTTCGCATGCAGGCCCGACCCCTTGCGCGACCGGGTCGAATGGCCGATGACGGCGCCGGCGGGATGAGGCTGCGTCCTTGCCGCCCGCAGCGGGCGCGAAATCCCTGTCGCGGGGCGCGTCGCAAGGCGACGGCCCCCAGCCGTAAGTGATGCCATGGTTACCTCCCGTTTCCTCTGGCAGCCGGCGCTGTCCCGGCACGGCAAGCCGAAGCCTGGGCTTGCAGATAAAATGTTAGATGATATCTTTACTGAGCGTCTATTTAGTATGTTAGATATCACCTTATAGGAATTCTTTAAAATTCCCTCTTGGAATCATGACAGACTGACGGTGCCGGAGGGGGGAAGACGGATGGACGACATGCTGAACACGCGGGCGCAGGCCGCATTGACCCAGGCGCTGCGGCAGGGAGAGTTGCGCGCGGGCCAGTTCCTGTCGATGCCCCAGCTTGTCGATATCCTCAAGCTGCCGCTGGCGGCGGTGCGCGAAGCCGCGCGCCATGCCAGCAGTTCGGGCTGGCTGGAGATCATCCCCAAGCGCGGGGTGCAGATCCTCGAGGCGCGGCCCGAAGTGATCCGCGACAGCCTGGACCTGCGCATGGTGCTGGACCAGGAAGGGGCGCGGCGCAGGATATCGAACGACGCGCGGCTGGAATCGCTGCCCGCCCTGCGTCAGGCGCATGAGCAGATGCTGGCCGCCGCGCGCGGTGCGCCGGCGCCCGAGCTTTCGCCGCGGGCCATCAAGGTCGATCTGTCGCTGCACGACTTTCTGGCGGAGGGGCTGGACAATCCGCTGCTGCGCGCCAGCTACGACGCCAACCGCATCCGCATCGCCATCATCCAGCGCGCCCGGCCCTTCGTGCAGGAGCGGATCCGCTCGGCGATGGAGGAGCATCTGGCGATCATCGATGCGCTGGAGCGCCGCGACGCGCCGGGCGCGGTCGAGGCCGTCGCCCATCATTGCGAACGCACCCAGCATTGGTGGGGCGTGACGGCCTGGCACCGGGCCGGCTGACCGGGCCGAGGACACCGGCTTGCCGGGCCCGCGCGGAACCGCCGGCTGCCGTTGGCGCCGCCCGAGGCGCCGGCTCGGATTGCGCCTCATCGCCGGCCGGCTTGTGAAAAGTGACATGGATCTGTCTTGACCGTGGGCTATCTTTCTTGCGCATCGCGTTCATGATGGGCGGGTGCCGCGCACCGAAGCGTCGCAACGGAAGGTCGAGATGCCGCAACAGAAAACCCTTGTCTCCGCGCCGGAACTGCCGCTGGACATCGCGCCCGAGGCGGCCGGGATGCTGCGCGGCTCGGATCTGCTGCCGGGCGAGCCGAAGGCCCTGCCTGTCCATGCGACCTATTTCGACACGCCGGCCCGGGATCTGGCCGCGGCCGGATTCACGCTGAGCCTGACCGAGGGCGAGGACGAAGGCGAACGCATCCAGACCATCAGCGCCACCGGCCCCACCGCCGATCTGTTCGTGCTGCCCGAATGGCGGCAGGCCGTCGCGGGCGACAGGCCGGTCCTGGACGACCGCACGCCGGTCCCGGCGCTGCTGGGGGCGAAGATCGCGGAAATCGGTCCGCTGTTCGGCCTGAACGTCCGGCGGCAGGTCTGGAGCCTGTCCTGGCAGGGCGCCGCCATCGACCTGGTGCTCGACCAGGGCGAGGTGGCGGCCGCCGACCGCCGCGCGGCTCGCTGCGAGATCCGGCTGCTGCTGCGCGACGGCCCGCCCGCGACGCTCTACGCGCTGGCGCGGCGGCTGGACGAGATCGTGCCGCTGCGCCTTGGCATCCTGACCGAGGCCAAGCACGGCTTCCGCCTGCTGGGGCCGCTGCTGCACATGCACAAGGCGGCGCCGGTCGCCTTGCGCCGCGACATGACGGCGGCGGAAGGCTTTCGCCTGATCGGCGCCGCCTGCCTGCGGCAGTTCCGGCTCAACGAGCCGCTGATCGATCCCGGCAATCCCGAAGCCGTGCATCAGGCGCGGGTGGCGCTGCGCCGGCTGCGCTCGGCCTTTGCCATCTTCAAGCCGATGCTTCAGGACGACCTGGCCGACCGGCTGAAACAGGAGAGCCGCTGGCTGGCCGGCATGCTGGGCGAGGCGCGCGACCTGGACGTGCTGCGCCTGCGCTGCCGGTCCGACGCGCTGCGCGCCCGGCTGGAGCCGACCCGGATGGCGGCCTATGCCCAGTCCCGCACGGCACTGGCCTCGCGCCGGGCGCGTCTGCTGATGCTCGATCTGGCGGAATATCTTGCCATCGGTCCCTGGACCACCCTGCCCTCGGGCGCCGAGATCCGCGACCTGCCGTTGCGGGAGTTTGCCGCCGGTGCCCTCGACCGTTTCCGCCGCAAGGTCAAGAAGGACGGCATCGACCTTGCCGATCTGGATGACGAGGCCCGGCACACCTTGCGCAAGGACGCCAAGAAGCTGCGCTATGCCGCGGAATTCTTTGCGCCGCTGTTCACCGAAAAGCGCCGCAAGCGCCGGGCCGCGCGTTTCCTTGCCGCGCTGGAGGCGTTGCAGGATCGCATGGGGGCGCTGAACGACCTGGCGACCGCGCCGGCGCTGATCGCGCGGCTGGGTCTTGCCGATGACCCCGAGGCGGCCGCGCTTCCGGGCACGGATCGTGACAAGCGCGCAGAGATCGACGCCGCCGCCGAGGCGCATGATGCCTTCGTCGATGCCAAGCGTTTCTGGCGCTAGCCGGGACGCCGCCAGCCGCGCCGTTCTCGCCCCCTGCCGACCCCGCCCGCGCTGACGCCGTGCCTACCCGGCCAGAAGCTGGTCCGGGGTGACCGCCGCAAGCCCCAGCGCCTCGCCCACCGGCGGCGAGGTCAGCTGCCCGTCATGCGTGGCCAAGCCCGCGCGCAGATGCGCATCCTGCTCCAGCGCCCGGCGCCAGCCCTTGTCGGCCAGCGCCAGCAGGAAGGGCAGCGTGGCATTGCCGAGCGCCTGGGTCGAGGTCCGCGCCACCGCGCCCGGCATGTTGGCGACGCAGTAATGGATGACGCCGTCGACCTCATAGATCGGGTCCTGGTGGGTGGTCGGGCGCGAGGTCTCGAAACAGCCGCCCTGGTCGATGGCGACATCGACCAGCACTGCGCCGCGCGGCATGGTGGCCAGTTGCGCCCGCGACACCAGCTTCGGCGCCGCCGCGCCCGGCACCAGCACGGCGCCGATCACCATGTCGGCGCCCTGGATCAGCTCGGCGGTCGCCGCCGCGCTGGCATGCTGGGTGGTCAGCTTGCCCATGAACAGGTCGTCGAGCCAGGACAGCCGCGGCAGCGAACGGTCCATGACGGTCACGTTGGCGCCCATGCCGACCGCGACCCGCGCCGCCGCCGCGCCGACCACGCCGCCGCCGATGATGAGCACATTGGCCGGCCGGACCCCCGGCACCCCGCCCAGCAGCACGCCGCGCCCGCCATTGGCCTTTTGCAGTGCCCAGGCGCCGACCTGCGGCGCCAGCCGCCCCGCCACCTCGGACATCGGCGCCAGCAGCGGCAGCCCGCCGCGCGCATCGGTCACCGTCTCATAGGCGATGGCGGTCACGCCGGAATCCAGCAGGTCGCGGGTCTGCGCCGGATCGGGCGCCAGATGCAGATAGGTAAACAGCACCTGCCCGCGCCGCAGCATGGCGCGCTCGGGGGTCTGCGGCTCCTTGACCTTCACGATCAGTTCGGCCTCGGCAAAGACCGCGCCCGCATCCGGCGCGATCCGCGCCCCGGCGGCCAGGTAATCCTCGTCCGCGAAACCGGCGCCGAGTCCCGCACCGGTCTCGACCAGCACCTGATGGCCATGCGCGACGGCCTCGGCCGCGGCGGCGGGGGTCAGGCCGACGCGAAATTCCTGCGGCTTGATCTCTCTGGGGCAGCCGATCTTCATGTCCTTCTCCTCCTGCCGGTTTCGGAGCTTCCGGCGCCAGCCTGACAATGCCGTTCCGCAAGGTGCCGCGAAACTGCCCTTGGCCAAACGGGCGCGGCGGAACAGGTTCCCTCCGGGCGACCAGAAGAATCGAAGATTCTGCCGCCGTCAAGAAGATCGGCGCAAGCATCCTCCCTTCCAGCCCTCCTGCCTTGCATCCATACGCATATTCGAATATGTAACTTTCCCGTATTGCGGCAGCGAAGGAGGGAGCGGATGACCCAGGCCCCGGAGGTGACAGGATTCTACGAGCCGCGGACCGGCTCGGTGCAATATGTGGCGGCCGATCCGGCGACCGGGCAATGCGCCATCATCGACCCGGTGCTGGACTATGACGAGAAATCCGGCGCCACCGCCACCATCGAGGCCGACCGCATCCTGGATTTCGTCGCCGCGCGCAGCTACCAGGTGCAGTGGATCCTCGACACTCATCCCCATGCCGACCATTTTTCGGCCGCCGACTATCTCAAGCGCCGGACCGGCGCCGCCACGGCCATCGGCGAGAAGGTGGTCGAGGTGCAGAAACTGTGGAAGGATTTCTACAACTGGCCGGATTTCCCGGCCGACGGCTCGCAATGGGACAAGCTTTTCGCCGAGGGCGAAGGCTTCCAGGTCGGAAACATCCCGGCACGGGTGCTGTTTTCGCCGGGCCATACGCTGGCTTCGATCAGCTATGTGATCGGCGATGCGGCCTTCGTGCATGACACGCTGTTCATGCCCGACAGCGGCACGGCGCGGGCGGATTTCCCGGGCGGCGACGCGCATGTGCTGTGGCGCTCGATCCAGGAGATCCTGGCGCTGCCGGACGCGACGCGGCTCTTCACCGGGCACGACTATCGCCAGGGCGGGCGGGCGCCGGCCTGGGAATCGACCGTGGCCGAGCAGAAGGCCCGGAACAGCCACGTGGCGCAATATCGCACCGAGGCCGAATTCGTCGCGGCGCGCCAGGCGCGCGACCGCAGCCTGCCGATGCCGCGGCTGATCCTGCATGCCTTGCAGGTCAACATCAATGCCGGCCGGCTGCCCGAACCGGAAGCGAACGGCCGGCGCTATTTGAAGATCCCGCTGGATCTGTTGCAGGCGCCCTGGGACTGAAGCCAAGGAGGAGGAGGAGAGATGCAGATCGACATGGGCGGCGCCGTGCGGGCGCTGCGGCCGGATCTGGCTGGGCGGCCGCCGCTCGGGGCTCGGGCGGGGCTGGCCATGCGCGGCGACGGTCCGGAAACGGGCAGCCGAAAGAACCGGAACCAGGACGCCGGAGGCCGGGCATGACCGAGTTCACCCCTGTGCAATCGCTGCTGGGCGGCGGGCTGATCGGGCTGGCGGCGGTGCTGCTGATGGCGCTCCATGGCCGCATCGCCGGCATGACCGGGATCCTGGCCGGGGCCTTCGCGCCGGGCGGTGGCTGGCGGCTGGCCTTCCTGCTGGGCGCGGCGCTGGCGCCGCTGCTGCTGGTCCGGGCCGGCGGGGTCGAGATCGGCTTCGACAGCCCGGCGCCGCTGGGCTGGACGGCGCTCAGCGGGCTTCTGGTCGGGATCGGGGTCAGCTATGGCGGCGGCTGCACCTCGGGCCACGGGGTCTGCGGCCTGGCGCGGCTGTCGGCGCGGTCGCTGGTGGCGACGCTGAGCTTCATGCTGGTGACGGGCGCGACGGTCTATGTCACGCGCCACCTTATGGGAGGGCTCTGAGATGGCCTTGCTCACGGCCTTGCTGATCGGGCTGGTCTTTGGCGCGGGGATTGCGGTCTCGGGCATGGCCAATCCGGCGAAAGTGGTGAACTTCTTCGACATTGCCGGGTCCTGGGATCCGTCCCTGGCCCTGGTGATGGGCGGTGCGCTGGCGGTGGCCTATCCGGGCTACCGGCTGGTGCTGCGCCGGCCGGCCCCGGTGCTCGACCCGCGTTTTCACCTGCCCGAGCGGCGCAGGATCGACGCGGCGCTGGTCTGGGGCTCGGCGCTGTTCGGCATCGGCTGGGGGCTGTCGGGCTTCTGCCCCGGCGGGGCCATCCCCGCCATCGGCCTCCTCCGCCCCGAGCCGCTGATCTTTACCGCAACCATGGGCGCAGGCATCCTGGCCGCGAAGGCGCAGCAGCGATGGGCCGCAGAGCGACGAAGCGACCGCGCAAGGCGGCAAGGGGCGTGCCGCGGATGCGGCTGATCCGCCGCCTGCCGCTGCTGCAATGGGCGCGCGGCTATGGCGGGGCGATGCTCGGCGCCGACCTGCTGGCGGCGGTGATCGTCACCATCATGCTGATCCCGCAGAGCCTGGCCTATGCCATGCTGGCCAACCTGCCGCCCGAGGTCGGGCTTTATGCCTCGATCCTGCCGCTGGTCGCCTATGCGGTCTTCGGCACCTCGCGGGTGCTGGCGGTCGGGCCGGTGGCGGTGGTCTCGCTGATGACGGCCTCGGCCATTGGGCCGGTGGTGCAGGCGGGGCTGGCCGATCCGCTGACGGCCGCCGTGGTGCTGGCGCTGCTCTCGGGCGCGATGCTGGCGGCGGCGGGCATCTTCCGGCTGGGGTTCCTGGCGAATTTCCTGAGCCATCCGGTGATGTCGGGCTTCATCACCGCCTCGGGCATCCTGATCGCGGCCGGGCAGGTCCGGCACCTGCTGGGCGTGGGCGGCACAGGCGCCACCCTGCCCGAGATCCTGCCCGCGCTGTTGGGCGCCCTGCCGCAGACCAATCCCTGGACGCTGGCCGTCGGCACGGGCGCGCTGGGGTTTCTTTACGCGGCGCGGCGCTGGGGCAGGCGCGGGCTGGTGCGGGCCGGGCTGCCCGCCTGGCTGGCCGAGATGCTGGCACGGGCGGCGCCGATCCTGGCCGTCGCCTTGGCCATCGCGCTGGCCCAGGCGCTGGACCTGGGGGCCAGGGGCGTGGCGCTGGTCGGCGCCATCCCGCAGGGCCTGCCGCGGCTGGCGCTTCCGGGGCTGTCGGCCGAATTGCTGATGGCGCTGGCGCCGGCGGCGTTGCTGATCTCGGTCGTGGGCTTCGTCGAGTCGGTCTCGGTCGGCCAGACCCTGGCGGCGCGGCGGCGCGAGCGGATCGCGCCGGACCAGGAACTGATCGGCCTCGGCGCGGCCAATATCGCGGCAGGGCTCAGCGCGGGCTATCCGGTGACGGGGGGCTTCGCGCGTTCGGCGGTGAATGACGACGCCGGCGCGCAGACCCCGGCCGCGGGAATCTTCACCGCCATCGGCATCGCGCTGGCCGCGCTGTTCCTGACGCCGCTGCTGGCCGACCTGCCGCAGGCGGTGCTGGCGGCGACGATCATCCTGGCGGTGCTGTCGCTGGTGGATTTCCGCGCCATCCGCCGGGTTCTGGACTATTCGCCGCGCGATTTCCTGGCCATGGCGGCCACCATCCTGGTCACGCTGCTGGTGGGGATCGAGCCGGGCATCAGCGCCGGGGTGGTCCTGTCGCTGGTCATGCAGCTTTACCGCAGCTCACGGCCGCATTCCGCCGTGGTGGGCCAGGTGCCGGGGACCGAGCATTTCCGCAACATCGACCGCCACCGGGTGCTGGTCTGGCCCGAGATCCTGTCGCTGCGCGTCGATGAAAGCCTGTATTTCGCCAATTCCCGCTTTCTGGAAGATCGCATCGCCGCCCTGGTGGCCCAGAATCCGCGCGTGCGTCATGTGGTGCTGATGTGCCCGGCGGTGAACGATATCGACGCCAGCGCGCTGGAAAGCCTTGAGGAAATCAATCGCCGCCTAGCCGAAGGCGGGGTCAAGCTGCATCTCTCCGAGGTCAAGGGGCCGGTCATGGACCGGCTGCATCGCAGCGATTTCCTGCGCCACCTGTCGGGCCGGGTCTTCCTGAGCCAGCACGAGGCCATCTGCCACCTGCGCCGCGAACTGGGCCCGGACGCGGCCCCGGCGCAAGAACTGGGACCGGCTTGTTGCCGGGACGGTGTCTCAGGCGGATAGGCCGCGGCCTTGAATACCTACGGCAATGCGAACATATCCTTGGGACAGCTTCAGGAACCGAGGTCGAGCATGTCCGGCACCGACATCCAGATCGCCTGCACCGCCTGCGGCGCGACGAACCGCCTGCCGCCCGGGCGCGACCCGCGCGAGGCGCGCTGCGGCAAATGCCGCGCGGCGCTGTTCTCCGGCCAGCCCGCCGACGTGGACGGGCCGATGTTCCAGCGCCAGATCGGCCGCAGTTCGATCCCGGTTCTGGTCGATGTCTGGGCACCCTGGTGCGGCCCCTGCCGGATGATGGCGCCGGAATTCGCCCGCGCCGCCGGGATGCTGGAGCCGGAGATGCGGCTGATCAAGCTGAACTCCGAGGCCGAGCCGCAGACCGCCGCCGCCTTGGGCATTCGCGGCATTCCGACGCTGCTGCTCTATCGCGGCGGGCGCGAGGTGGCGCGGCAATCCGGCGCCATGGATGCCGCCGGGATCGCCGGCTGGGCGCGCGCACAACTGCGCCACTGAAGCCAGAGCGGTTGCCCGCGCCGCCCGCTCGGCTATGCTGGAGACCGGACGGAAACGCGGGGGACAGCATGGGCCAGTTGATCGACGGTGTCTGGCATGACGAATGGTATGACACGGAAAGCAGCGGCGGACGCTTCCAGCGCAGCGTGACCGCCTGGCGCAACTGGATCACCCCGGACGGCAGCCCGGGCCCCAGCGGCAAGGGCGGTTTTCCCGCGGAAAGCGGGCGTTATCACCTTTATGTCTCCTATGCCTGCCCCTGGGCGCATCGCACGCTGATCTTCCGCGCGATCAAGGGGCTGGCGCGGCATATCGACGTCTCGGCCGTGCATCCGGACATGCTGTCCGAAGGCTGGACTTTCGCCACCGATTTCCCCGGCGCGACCGGGGACGGGCTGTTCGGCCTGCCCTATCTGCGCGACCTCTACCTGAAGGTGGACCCGAAAGCCTCGGGCCGGGTGACGGTGCCGGTGTTGTGGGACAAGACGCAGGGCACCATCGTCAGCAACGAAAGCGCCGAGATCATCCGCATGTTCAACTCGGCCTTCGACGGGCTGACCGACAACGGCGACGATTACTGCCCGGCCGAGTTGCTGGGCCAGATCGATGCAATGAACGAGCGCATCTACGACCGGGTGAACAACGGCGTCTACAAGGCGGGCTTCGCCACCACGCAGGCCGCCTATGACGAGGCCGTGGGGCCGCTGTTCGAGACGCTGGACTGGCTGGAGAGCCACCTGGCCGCGAACCGCTATCTTTGCGGCGAGCGCATCACCGAGGCGGATTGGCGGCTGTTCACCACCACGCTGCGCTTCGATCCGGTCTATCACACGCATTTCAAATGCAACCGGCGCTGGCTGCGCGAATATCCGAACCTCTGGGGCTGGACGCGCGAGCTTTATCAATGGCCGGGCGTGGCCGAGACGGTGCATTTCGACCATATCGTGCGGCATTACCATTACAGCCATGTCACGATAAACCCGCATCGCATCATCCCGATCAATCCGCTGATCGACTGGCACGAGCCGCACGGCCGGGGCTGAGACAAGGCGTCGCGGGGCTTTCCTAGGGTTTCCCTCGGGATTGACAAGCCCCGCGGGCGGCGTATTGCTTTTCCCGTCGGCCCGCTTTGGCCGATGACCTTGCCGCGATGCCCTTCCGGCCGGCGCGATCCGCCGCCACCGGACCCGCACCACGACAAAATGTTGGGGAAAGGCCGATGCTGGCACCGTTTCTCATCATGCTGCGCGAGGGCTTGGAGGCGGCCCTGATCGTCGGCATCATCGCCGGTTACCTGCGCCAGACCGGACGCCGCGCTTGGCTGCCCGCGATCTGGGTCGGCGTTTTCCTTGCCGTCGCCATGGCGCTGTTCGCCGGCGCGGCGATCCAGCTGGTCAACAGCGGCTTTCCGCAAAAGACGCAGGAACTGTTCGAGGCGGTGATCGGGCTGGTCGCCGTCGCCGTGCTGACCGGCATGGTGTTCTGGATGCGCCGGGCCGCGCGCTCGATCAAGGCCGAGCTGCATTCCGGCATCGACGAAGCGCTGGCGCATCAAGACAGCGCCGGCACCTGGGCGCTGATCGGCATGGTCTTTCTGGCCGTGGCGCGCGAGGGGCTGGAATCGGTGTTCTTCCTGCTGGCGATCTTCCAGCAAAGCCGGGATAGCGCGGCGCCCATCGGCGCGCTTCTGGGCGTGATCGTCGCCATCGGCGCCGGCTGGGGCATCTATGCCGGCGCGCTGCGGCTGGACCTGCGCCGCTTCTTTCGCTGGACCGGGGTGTTCATCCTGCTGGTCGCGGCGGGGCTGCTGGCCGGCTCGGTCCGCGCGCTGCACGAGGCCGGGCTGTGGAACGGCTTGCAGGACCGGATCTATGACCTGAGCCGCACCCTGCCGGAATCGAGCCCGCTGGGCACGGTTCTGTCCGGCCTTCTGGGCTATCGCGAGGCGCCCACGCTGGGCGAGGCGCTGGTCTGGGGCGTCTTCCTGGCGGTGACGCTGGTGCTTTTCCTCAGGCCGCAGGCAGGCCCCCTGCCCGCCCGGCCGCGGACCGCGGGGCGCAAATGAGTTCACCCTCGAAAGGCATTTACCTGGCGGTCGCGGGCGCGGCGGTGTTGGCCGTCGCCGGCGGCGTAGCCTTCTGGCAGGCGACACAGCAGACTGCCGGCACGCAGACCGGCGCCGACCAGTTGGTGACCGTGAACGCCACCACCTGCGAGCCCAATGCCATCACCGTGCCCGGCGGGCGGCGCAGCTTCGAGATCGTGAACGCCAGCGACCGCCCCATCGAATGGGAGATCCTGAACGGCGTCATGGTGGTGGCCGAGCGCGAGAACATCGCCCCGGGCTTCCGCAGCATGCTGGAGGTGCAACTGGCGCCGGGCGAATATGCCATCACCTGCGGCCTGCTGTCGAACCCGCGCGGCAAACTGACCGTGACGCCATCGGACGAGGCCGCGGCCGCCGCCTCGGAAGTCACGCTGCGCAAGTTCCTGGGGCCGCTGTCGGAATACCGCGTCTATCTGGTCATGCAGGGCAATGCCGCCGTGAAGGCCGCCGAGACGCTGCGCGACGCCATCGCCGCGAATGATCTTGAGGCCGCGCGCGAGGCATGGCGCCAGGCCCGCCTGCCCTATCGCCGCATCGAGCCGCTGGCCTATCGCTTCTCGGACCTGGAAGAGCGCATCGACGCCCGCGCCGCCTATTTGCAGGGGCGCGAACAAGACCCCGCCTTCACCGGCTATCACCGCATCGAATACGGGCTTTTCGCCGAAAACAGCACCGAGGGGCTGGCACCCCTTGCGGACGCGCTGGTCGCCGACCTGACGGAGTTGGCCGCCCGGCTGAAACAGGCGCCGCTGGACCCCGGCCTGCTGATCGAGATGCCGGGCGAAAGCGCGCTTCAGATCGCGCAGGGCCAGCTGCCGCAGGGCGAGAACCTTTATGCCGGCAACGACTTGCAGGATCTCGGCGCCAGCCTGGAGGGGATCGGCAAGCTGGCCGGCTTGTTGCGGCAGGTGGTGGCCGAGGTCGATCCGGCGCTGGACACGGTGATCGGACAGGACATGCAGGCGGTCCAGGCCCGTCTTGCCGAGGTCGAGGCGCAGGGCCATCCCGGCTATGGCGACGTGCCGCAGGACGCCCGCGCCGCGCTGGCCGCCGACCTCACGCGGCTTTCCGAAAGCCTGCGCAAATTGCAACCCGCCATCGGGATGAACTGACATGAGCGACCAGGACCGCCTTTCCACCACGCGCCGTACCCTTCTGAGGCAGCTTGGACTGGGCGCCCTGGGCGGGACCATTGCGGGCCTGGGTATCCCGGGCCTGTCCGCCGGGGCGCAGGACGGGCCGCCCAAGCAAGGGCCGCAGGTGGTCGATGCGCCGCCGGGCCATGCCGAAACCGCCGCGCAGCGCGTACCCTTCCATGGCAGGCACCAGGCCGGCATTCTGACCCCGCGCCCGGCCAGCGGCATCTTTGCCGCCTTCGACGTGGTGATCTCGTCCCTCGACGATTTCGAGCGAATGCTGCGGCTGCTGACCGAGCGCGCCGTGTTCCTGACCCAGGGCGGCGCGGTACCGGCACGCGACCCGAAACTGCCGCCCGCCGATTCCGGCCTGCTGGGCCCGGTGATCGCGCCGGACAACCTGACGATCACCCTGGGCCTGGGCGCCTCGTTCTTCGACAGGCACGACTGGCTTGCCGGGCTGAAGCCGGCGCGGCTGCAACGCATGGTGCAGTTCCCCAATGACGCGCTGGACCCGGCGCTGTGCCATGGCGACCTGTCGCTGCAATTCTGCGCCAACCTGCCGGACACCAACATCCACGCCCTGCGCGACATCGTGAAGAACCTGTCCGAATTCCTGGTGCTGCGCTGGATGATCGAGGGCTCGGTCCCGCCGGTGCCGCCCGCCCCCGACGGCTCGACCCCGAGCGCGCGGAACTTCCTGGGCTTCCGCGACGGTTCGGCCAACCCGGATGCCAATGACGCGGCGCTGATGGAGCGCGTGGTCTGGACCCACGGCCCGGACGAGCCGGAATGGACCCATGGCGGCAGCTACCAGGCCGTCCGAGTGATCCGCAATTTCGTCGAACGCTGGGACCGCGCCCCCTTGGCCGAGCAGGAGCGCATCTTCGGCCGCACCAAGATGACCGGGGCGCCCTTGGACGCGCCCGAGGCCAGCGAATACGACGTGCCCGACTACACTGCCGACCCGGACGGCACCGCAACGCCGCCGGATTCGCATATCCGCCTGGCCAATCCGCGCACCCCGGAAAGCGGGCGGAACCTGATGCTGCGCCGCCCCTTCAACTATTCCCGCGGCGTGCTGAAGAACGGCCAGCTCGACCAGGGCCTGCTGTTCATCGCCTATCAGGCCGATCTGGAGGCGGGCTTCATCGCCGTGCAGAACCAGCTGAACGGCGAGCCGCTGGAGGAATATATCAAGCCGGTGGGCGGGGGCTATTTCTTTGCCCTGCCCGGCGCCGCGGCCGGGGGTTACCTCGGCTCGTCCCTTGTCAACGCAGCCAGGCGGGGTTGATCCGCCAAGCCGGGAAACCATCAAACGGGAGTTGGAACGATGGTCGGACAGTATCTGAAGACGACGGCCCTGGCACTGGCCATGGGCGGCTGGGGCCTGGGCGCCATGGCGGCGGATCCCTCGCTGGACCTGGTCGGGCCGCTGGCGGAATACAAGCTCTATGTCGCGGAAAACACCGCCAAGCTGGTCGAGGACACCACCGCCTTCACCGATGCGGTCAAGGCCGGCGAAGTGGAAAAGGCCAAGTCGCTTTTCGCCCCGACCCGCACCAGCTATGAGAAGATCGAGCCCATCGCCGAGCTGTTCTCGGATCTCGACGTCTCGATCGACGCGCGCGCCGACGATTACGAGCAGGCCGAGCAGGACCCGGCCTTCACCGGCTTCCACCGCATCGAATACGGGCTTTGGGAGCAGGGCTCGACCGAGGGGCTGGCAGAATATGCCGACAAGCTGCTGGCCGATGTGAAGGAGCTCGACACGCGCATCAATGACCTGACCTTCCCGCCCGAGATCGTGGTGGGCGGTGCCGCCGTGCTGATGGAGGAGGTTGCCGCCACCAAGATCTCGGGCGAGGAGGACCGCTATTCACGCACCGACCTGTGGGATTTCGACGCGAATTTCGAGGGCGCGCAAAAGATCTATGACCTGCTGCGCCCGCTGATCGCCGAGAACGAGGCCGATTTCCTCGCCAAGGTGGACGGCAATTTCGCGGCGGTGGACGAGGTGCTGGAGAAATACCGCAGCGCCGAAGGCGGCTTCGTCTCTTACGAGGAACTGACCGATGCGGATCGCAATGCGCTTTCGGCCAAGGTGAACACGCTGGCCGAGGATCTCGCGACGCTGCGCGGCAAGTTGGGCCTGGGCTGAGTGCCGGCGGGCGAAGCGGTGCCGCCGCTTCGCCGACCCTGTCCCGGGCAGCGTCCGGCGGCAGGATTCCCGAATGAAGGCAAGTTCTTTCAACGGGTTGGGGCGTTAGTCGGGAATTTTGCACTGTGGCTGCATTTTTCCGCTTGCACCTTCCGGCGCGCCCTCCTATACGACGCCTCACACGGGCGCCGGAGACGCCGCCCGAGACCTCCGGTGGGGCCATAGCTCAGTTGGTAGAGCGCTTGAATGGCATTCAAGAGGTCAGGGGTTCGACTCCCCTTGGCTCCACCAAATCTATCGCATATTCGGATTGATTATTAGCCGGTTAGGCGAATACCGCCGCGTGTCACCCCGCGCTCGCCCCCACACCCGAAAAAAGATGCTGCTGGATCTCGCTGGACGTTCAGCGACCCGTGTAGCCCGGATGCGAGCCGGATCGAGGTGTTAGATTCCGGGCGCAACTAGGAGCCTTCGCGCCCGTTCTGGAGGCCGAAGCGGCGGGCATCACTTCAAACCCGGATCGGCTAGTGTCCAGGCTCATTGAGTTTCACAGCCAGAACAAGACGGTTGCGGCTAGCATGATCGCAGAGAAGAAGGTTTCCGGGCACCGGTCGTATCGGGTCGCGACGTATGAGGAGGATCAGAAAACAGTCCGGGGGACTGTTTTCCCGACGATTGGCCAATCCTTCAGGCGGCCGAACATGATCTCGATGCGGTTGCGCCGTTTGTA
>NZ_LLWQ01000217.1 GCF_001447385.1 Paracoccus sp. MKU1
CGCTTCCAACGGTTGTAGAGGGTCTTGGCCGGGCCGTATTCCTTCGGCGCGTCACACCACCGCAAGCCATTGCGATTGACGAAGATTATCCCGCTCAGCACATGCCGGGCATCCACGCGCGGCTTGCCCATCCTCAGGAAAACAGTCCCCCGGACTGTTTTCTGATCTTCGGATACTCTTGGGAAAGAAGGGCCGTAGCCGCTCCATATGCGCCTCGCTCAGCCAGAAAAGATTGCTCATCGATCAGCTCTCCTTGCGGAGCCTGAAGCACGCCAAAGGCCTGAAAGCAATGGGTCTGGAGCCTAAGGGTCACAAACTCCGAGATCTTCGGGCGCAGAGAACCGCTAATCGAGAAACTTCGCTTTGGTTGGCGCGAGGCGCTGTCGCGACAAAATCAAGTAATTGGGCTTTCCGAAGACGAGTACTTCGGGCGTAAGTGAATCGTGCTATCTTGGCACGCCGGCTCCGCCGGATCTCAGTGAAAGCTGGCCTGAAACGACGTCGGCGTCAGCGAGACATGCGCATCGAGCGGCGGGTAGAGCTCGAAGGCCCTCGGCTCGCGCGAGAAATTCCACATCCGGAACAGACACCAGTCCGTGCGCCGCTCGTCGGCGACGGCCAGCTCGTTCCGCGTGATGTGGAACGGCGTGCGTTCCCAACCGTTCGTCGTCTTCACCGAGCAGGGGCTGTGTAGGTTCCCGGGGTCGACGGCGTGCGTTCCCAACCGTTCGTCGTCTTCACCTCGATCAGCCGCAGGCGGCCATCGGGCGCATAGCTGGCGATGTCATAGCCCGCGCCATCGCCGTCTTCTTCCGAGACCCAGCGGACCTTTCGCGCGAGGTCATCCCGTCCTGCGGCCTTCAGCGTGGCAGGCTCGTGCGCCAGGACGCGCTCCTCACCCGCGCGGCCGAGGACGCGATTGCGCTCGTCCCGGCCTGCCACGTCGAACTTCCTGGTGATGTGCAGCATCTGGTCCAGCTCCTGCGGCGGAGGCTGGTTTGACAGCGTGGGCGGCGGACCGATCCAGATCCGTGCGGCCTCGCGCATGCCGTCCGCAGGCCTCATGCCTGGAGACCGGCCCAGCCAATCCGGATGCAGATCCAGCCACCGCGCCACCGCGTCGACCAGCGTCATCTGGAAATTGAAGGCGGGCTTGTAGCCGGGGATCCAGTCCTCGCCGAGCCCCGTCAGCACCGCGCTGATGTTCTGGTGCTTGAACTCGACCGATCCCTCCGACCGGTCGTTCAGCAGAGGCAGGAGCGCCCGGCGATGCTCGGCCTTGCTGTAGCGGCGCCCGGCGATGTCGTCGGCCAGCATCGCGAAGTAAGTCGCGACGATCAGGTCGTTCTCTTCATCGGTCCAGGGGCCACTCGCCATGCCGCCAGGCTAGAGGCGCGATGTGCTCTTGTCATCAATGGCTTCGCTGAGCCCGTCGCCGATTGATCCGCCACCGCTACGCGCCGTTCTGCCACCGTACCTATTGGATACGCCTCCTGCTTGTTCGGTCTCCGTTTCGGTCGATAGCGATGGAAATAGGGCGCGCAGTTTTGGCGGGACTGCGAGTCAGGTCATTGGAAAGGCGTGAAAATTTTCGACCGAACCGAAATCGGCGCGGTTCGCCCGACCAGAGACGAGAGGCCATTCAGAGACGGAAATCGCTGCGCACCCGCGTCTCAGCGGTTCGCACCCATCCGGCAAACCTCTTTGAAAACGGGAGAAAATCCGCCGCGGGCAAGCGGCCTGAACGGGTTCGAAAGGGTGATAGTGGCGGACGGTGAGGGATTCGAACCCTCGAGACGGTTCCCCGCCTACACACTTTCCAGGCGTGCGCCTTCGACCACTCGGCCAACCGTCCGTGGCGGTTCCTCTAGCGCGACGGACCGCGGGGCGCAAGACGCAGTTCTCTCAAAGCTTCGAAATCCGCTTCTGCAACTCGGCAAGCTGGCGGCGGATCTCGGCCATGTCCTCGGGCTCGGACCCCTTCTTGCCAGCGCGGCGAGGCTCCTCCCCTTCCATCTCCTCCATGTCGGGGCCGCTGCTGCCCGCACCCCAGCCCGCCGCCATCGCCTTCAAGAACAACTGCTGCTGGCGCTGGAGCGCCTCGAAGCCCGGCATCGAGGACATCGGATTCGGGAAAGTCGACAGGTTTTCCATCATCTTGGACTGGCCCTCGCGCAGCATCTCGAAACTGGCGGCCAGGAATTGCGGCACCACGGATTGCGCCTGGGTAGTGTAGCTGCGCACCAGGTCGATCAAGACATCGATGGGCAGCACGTTCTCGCCCCGGCCCTCATGCTCGGCGATGATCTGCAACAGATATTGCCGGGTCAGGTCATCGCCGGTCTTGAGATCGACGATGCGCACCTGGCGCCCGGCACGGATGAAACCCGCGATATCTTCGAGAGTGACGTAATCGCTCGTCTCGGTGTTGTAGAGGCGGCGGCTCGCATAGCGCTTGATCAGAAGCGGGGTCGTGTTCTCGGCCTCAGCCATGGCTCCTCCGGCAATGCATTTGCAGCATGATGGGAAATGGCCCGGAAAAATGCAAAGAAAATCGCCAATCTGTACCGAAGCCGCCTCCGAGATGCCGCAAACGGCAGGGCCTTGGAGGCGGGCATGAGAAAAGGGGGCAGCGAACTGCCCCCTTTAACTTGAAACCGTCAAGGTCTGAAATCAGGCCTTGGTCACGGTGCTGGCCGTGGTCGCGGCGGCGGCGGCTTTCTTGACCGCGGCCTGAGTCTCGCGGGTGGCCTTTTCAGCGGCCTTCTGGGCGTCGGCAGCCAGATCCTTGCCGGCGGTCAGCATCAGGTCGACGGTGTCCATCTGGACCTTCTTCGCCACTTCGGCAAAGGCGGCCATGTGCTCGGCAGCCATCTCGGCGGCGGCGGTGGCGAAATCGCTCAGCGCCTTGGCGTATTCGGCCGGCTCTTCCTTGGACGAGGTCAGCTCGCCCATGCGGGCGATGGTGTCCTTGGCCCACTGGGCCGAGATCTCGGTCGAACGCTCGGCAGCGGCCAGCGCGACGCGAGCCATCTTTTCGCCCAGCGCGGTTTGCGATTTGAAAGCGTCCTGGAACGACGAGGTGTCGACCGGGAATTTCGCCATCACTTCTTGCAGGGTCTTGGTAAAGTCGGGGGTCTTGGCCATGTGCTCTCTCCTTGGATCGGCGCGAAGCTTCGGCACCGGTTGAACTGTTCTGACCAACATATACTTTCTGCACCGCAGCATTGCAAGATTTTCTTGCTGCGGTGCAGAAATTTTTATGCCCGCTCGTGGACGTAAAGCCCAGGCGCAGGGCCAAAGCCCTCACCGGGGCCGCGGGCCTCGATCATGTCCCCTGCCCGCCGGGCCAGCCATTCACCCCAGCGGCCCCACCAGCTGCCCTCGTGGTGCTGCGCCTTGTCGAGCCAGTGCTGCTCGCCCTGCTCGAACCCGGCATCCGAGGTATAATGGCCATATTTCTTCTTGCTGGGCGGGTTGACGATGCCGGCGATATGGCCCGATTCGGACAGGATGAAGGTCTTGTCGGTCGAGCCCATCTGCGCCACGCCGCGCCAGCTGTCGCGCCAGGGGGCGATGTGGTCGGTCTCGCAGGCGATGGCGCAAAGGGGCACGGTCACATCGCGAACATGCAGGCGATGGCCCATCAGGTCGAACCCCTCCCTGACGAAGCGGTTCTGCTGGCACAGGCCGCGCAGATATTCCACCGCCATGCGTCCGGGCAGGTTGGTGCCGTCGCCGTTCCAGAACAGCAGGTCGAAGGCGGGCGGCGTCTCGCCCAGCATGTAGCTGCGGATCGCCGGCCCCCAGACCAGGTCGTTGGCACGCAGGAAACTGAAGGTGCGCGTCATCAGCTGCGCGCCGAGCACGCCGGTCCGCGCCGCCTCCTCCTCGATGCCCGAGACAAAATCCTCTTGCAGATAGGCGGTGAACTCGCCCTGATCGGCGAAATCGGTCAGGGCGGTGAAGAAGGTGGCCGAGTTCACCCGGTCGTCGCCCCGCTGCTTCAGCAGCGACAGCGTCAGCGCCAGCGTGGTGCCGGCGATGCAATAGCCGACCACGTTCAGCTTTTTCTGATCGGTCAGGTCCAGCACCCGGTCCATCACCTCCAGATAGGCGGAGACGTAATCGTCCATGCCGGTGTCGCCATAGCTGGGATCGGGGTTCTTCCAAGCCACCACGAACAGGGTATGGCCCTGATCGACGATCCATTTGATAAGGCTGTTCTGCGGCTTGAGGTCGAGGATGTAGAATTTGTTGATCCAGGGCGGAAAGAGCACCAGCGGGATCTCGTGCACCTGCCCGGTGGTCGGCTTGTACTGGATCAGCTCGTAGAGCTTGGTGCGCGCGACCACCGTGCCCTCGCTGGTGCCGATGTTCTCGCCCACGCGGAAGGCCTCGCGGTCGGCCAGCGAAACGATCAGCTCGCCATTGTTCTGCTCGACATCGCGCACCAGGTTCTCCAGCCCCCTGACCAGGCTCTCGCCCTCGGTCTCCAGCGCCTTTTCCAGCGCGTCGGGGTTGGTGGCCAGGAAGTTCGTCGGCGCCATCATGTCGATCATCTGGCGGGTGAACCATTCGATCCGGCGCCGGTCGCTCATCTCGGGCAGGTCGAGCGCGCTGGCCGCCTCTTGCAGCGCCTGGGCGTTGATCTGGTATTGCCGCTTGACGAAGTTGAAGAAGGGATGCGCCTCCCACAGCGGGTTCGAGAAGCGCCGGTCCCTGGGGCCCTCGCTGGGCGGCGGCGTCAGCGTGCCGCGGGCAAGGGCGGCCTGGACCTCGGCGAAATGGCGCAGCGTCTCGCCCCAATAGCTGACCTGCTGGCCGAGCACGCGCTCGGGCTGCTCGGCCAAGAGCTTGAGCCACGCGCTGGTCGCGGTGGCGAACAGGTCGGGGCCGGGCATCTCGACGCCGGGGCTGTGCGGACGGCGCTTGGCCAGCGCGCTGACCAGGCGCTGGGTCAGCGTTTCGATGCGTTCGATGTTCTGGGCCAGTTGCTCGGGAAGACGGCTGCCGACCCCGAATGCCGCCTCGGCAAAGGTGGTGGTGACAGCGGCAGGCGCGGAGGGCTCGGCAGCGGACCCGGCGGGCTGTCCGGTCGCGGCCGCGGCGGGCGGCGTGGCGACAGGCGCGGCCCTGGGCGGCACGGCGCCCGGACCGACGGCGCCCAGTGGGCGCAGCGCCTCGTCGACGGCGCTGAGCGAGGCCGACTCGGCCTGCGCCTTGGCGGCGGCCTTGGCAGAGGGCTTGCGGCGCGGCCCGGGGCGCGGATCGTTGCGGCTGGCCGCACGCGCCCGCGACACGGGCTTGCGCTTGCCCGATTTCACGACAGGCTTGGCCGTAGCGGCTTTGTCGGCGGCGGTCCTGGCGCGCGCCGGCTTGGCGGCCGCCTTGGGCTCGGCCGGCGCCACCGGCTCCTGCGGCGCCTCTGCTGCGGGGGCGGCCTTCGCCCGGCGGGCGCGCGCCGGCTTTTCCGCATCGGCCGGGGCCGGATCCTGCTTCGCCGCCTTCGCCGCAGAGCGGCCACCTGCTGCCGTCCCGCGACCCCCGCGCGGCTTGGCCGCAGCGTCGCCCGCGCCACCCGCTTCCGATCTTTCGTCCTTGCCCGCCATAATTGACAATCCTCCCTGAACCGTAAAAGCATTATGCTCAGCGCAATACGCAGGTAAAGCCGTGTCCTTCCCTGGCAAGGCCGAATCCGGCGGGTTCATGGGAGAAGGTTGGAATGACGACCTATAAGGGCTTGAGAGGGATCATCTCCTACGACGCGATGGAGACGATCCGCAACACCAACGAATGGATGGGCGCCAGCGCGCGGGCGCTCGCCTCCTACCCGGCCTTCGCCTTGCTGCCGAATCCCCTGTTCAAGCTGATGTCGGCTTGGGGCCGGGTGACCGAACGCAGCTTTGCGCGCATGGTCATCAAGCCGGACTGGGAAATCCCGCCCATCGTCTCCGAAGACGGCCAGGACCATGTCGTCTATGTCGAGCCGGTGATCGAGCGCCCCTTCGGCGATCTCGTACATTTCCGCGTCGCCCGCCGCGCGCCCCAGGCGCGCAAGGTTCTGCTGGTCGCACCGATGTCGGGCCATTATGCCACTCTCCTCCGCACCACGGTCACATCATTGCTGCCCGATTGCGAAGTCTATGTGACGGATTGGCACAATGCCCGTGACATCCCGGTCAGCTGCGGCAAGTTCGACATCGACGATTACACCCAGTATCTGGTCGATTTCATCCGCCATCTCGGCCCCGACACCAATGTGATCGCCGTGTGCCAGCCGGCCCCGCTGGC
This sequence comes from Paracoccus sp. MKU1, assembly GCF_001447385.1. GTDB lineage: Bacteria > Pseudomonadota > Alphaproteobacteria > Rhodobacterales > Rhodobacteraceae > Paracoccus. The sequence continues at coordinate 6,295 of NZ_LLWQ01000217.1, forward strand.
CCTGGCCGCGACCGCGCTGCTGGCCGAGGAGGACCCCAAGGCCCAGCCGCGCTCGCTGATCCTGATCGGCGGCCCGATCGACCCCGACGCGGCGGCGACCGAGGTGACCGATTTCGGCAACCGCATCACCATGGGCGAGCTGGACTACCTGATGATCCAGCAGGTCGGCTTCAAGTATCGCGGCGCCGGGCGCATGGTCTATCCGGGCCTGGCCCAACTCAGCTCCTTCATCGCCATGAATGCCGAGACGCATGCCAAGGCCTTCCTCGACAAGATCTTCGCCGAGGCCCGCGGCCAGGCGTCCGAAGGCGACAAGCACAACACCTTCTACGACGAATATCTCGCCGTGATGGACATGACCGCCGAATTCTACCTTTCGACGGTCGAACGCATCTTCAAGGAGCGGGAGATCGCGCAGAACCGCTTCACCGTGAACGGCAAGCCGGTCGACCTGGGCAAGATCACCGATGTCGCGGTGATGACGGTCGAGGGCGCCAATGACGACATCTCGGCCCCCGGCCAATGCGTCGCGGCGCTGGCGCTCTGCACCGGGGTGCCGGAAACCCGCAAGACCCAGCATCTGGAACCCGGCGCCGGCCATTACGGCATCTTCGCCGGCAAGAGCTGGCGGCTGAACATCCGCCCGCTGGTGCTGGACTTCATCGATGAGCAGATCCAGCCTGCCGGCCCACGCAAGCGTCGCCGCCGCGGTCCCGAGCCGGTCGAAGGCGGGGTGATCAGCCTCTCCGAGCGCGACGCCAAGATCGCCGTCTGACCCCCGCGGAAACAAGGCGCGGCCCGCCGGCCGCGCCCCCTTTCACGCCGCCCGCGCCAGCACCTCCTCCAGCGCCGCGCCGATCAGCGCCAGGCAATCGGGGGTCGAGAACCGGTGATCGGCGCCCTTGACCAGGGTCAGCCGCATGTCCTCGCCGCTCGCATGGGCCAGAAGATCCAGCGCCCAGGACATCGGCACGTCGGCATCCTCGGTGCCTTGCAGGAAGCGCACCGGGAAGGACAGTGGCAAGGGCTGGTCCAGCACCAGATGGTCGCGCCCGTCCTCGATCAGCTGGCGGGTGATGACATAGGGCTCGTCGTCGTAATCGCTGGGCTGCTCGACCCGGCCCCGTTCCAGCAGCGCCGCGCGCTCGGCATTCGAGAACCCCGCCCAATAGCCGCGCTCGGTAAAATCCGGCGCCGCCGCCACCGTAACCAGCCCGGCCAACCGCTCGGGAATGGTCCGCGCCAGCAGCAGCCCGATCCAGCCGCCCATCGAGGAACCGACCAGCACCTGCCGCCCCTCGGTCAGCCCCCGGATCGCGGCCATGGCATCGGCGAACCAGTCGCCGATGCAGCCCTCCTCGAAGGCGCCCGAGGATTCGCCATGGCCCGAATAGTCGAAGCGCAGGAAGGCCTGGCCCCGCGCCCGTGCCCAATCCTCCAGCCACAGCGCCTTGGTGCCCTGCATGTCCGACCTGAAACCGCCCAGGAACACCACGCCGGGCCCCTGCCCCTCGATCCGCTCATAGGCGATGCGCCGCCCCTGCGGCCCTTCCAGAAACTGCGTCATTTCTCCGTTTCCCAAATACTCTGCGGGGGGAGTCGCGCCTCGCGCGACGGGGGGCGCAAAGCCCCCCGCGACCCTAGCCGCATTGACAACGCCCGGCAATCGCGCCACACCCGCGCGACATACCCGCAACCGGGCGTTCCGTGGGCGCCAAACCGACGAGGAGGACTCCATGTCCCAGATCTCCCTGACCTTTCCCGATGGCAATGCGCGCGACTATCCCGCCGGCGTGACCGCGGCCGAGGTCGCGGCCTCCATCGCCCCCAGCCTGGCGAAAAACGCCATCTCCGCCAGCCTCGACGGGCGGCATATCGACCTGCAATGGCCGATCACGGCCAGCGGCCGCATCGCCATCAACACCATGAAGGACAGCGAGCCGGCGCTGGAGCTGATCCGCCACGACCTCGCCCATATCATGGCCCGCGCGGTGCAGGAGCTCTGGCCGGACGTGAAGGTCACCATCGGCCCGGTGCGCGACCAGGGCTGGTTCTACGACTTCGACCGCGCCGAGCCCTTCACCCCCGAGGATCTGGGCAAGATCGAGGCGCGGATGAAGCAGATCATCGCCGCCCGCGACCCGGTCCGCACCGAGGTCTGGGACCGCGCCCGCGCGCTGGCCTATTACGAGGACCGGAACGAGCCCTTCAAGGTCGAGCTGGTGAACCGCATCCCCGAGGGCGAGGACCTGCGGATGTATTGGCATGGCGACTGGCAGGACCTCTGCCGCGGCCCGCATCTGCAACATACCGGCCAGGTGCCGGCCGATGCCTTCAAGCTCACCCATGTCGCCGGCGCCTATTGGCTGGGCGACGCCTCGCGGCCGATGCTGCAACGCATCTACGGCGTGGCCTTCCGCAACCGCGACGACCTCAAGGCGCATCTGACCATGCTGGAGGAGGCTGCCAAGCGCGACCACCGCAAGCTGGGCAAGGAAATGGAACTCTTCCATTTCCAGGAGGAAGCGCCGGGTATGGTGTTCTGGCACCCGAACGGCTGGTCGATCTATCGCGAGCTGGAGGCCTATATGCGCCGCCGGCTGATCCGCGCCGATTACAAGGAAATCAAGACACCCCAGGTCGTGGACCGCATCCTGTGGGAGAAATCCGGCCATTGGGAAGCCTATCGCGAGAACATGTTCATCGTCGAGGTGGACGAGGAAGGCGCCAAGGAAAAGCGCATCAACGCGCTCAAGCCGATGAACTGCCCCTGCCATGTGCAGGTCTACAATCAGGGCCTGAAATCCTATCGCGACCTGCCGCTGCGGCTGGCCGAATTCGGCTCCTGCCACCGCTACGAACCCTCGGGCGCGATGCACGGGCTGATGCGGGTGCGCGGCTTCGTCCAGGACGATGCGCATATCTTCTGCACCGAGGACCAGATCGAGGCGGAATGCGCCGGCTTCATCGGGCTTTTGTCCTCGGTCTACAAGGATCTCGGCTTCGAGAAATTCGACATCAAGCTCTCGACCCGCCCCGACGTGCGCGTGGGCAGCGACGAGATCTGGGACAAGGCCGAGGCGGCGCTGAAAGGCGCCATCGAGCATCTGGGCCTGCCCTATGAGGTCAATCCCGGCGACGGCGCCTTCTACGGGCCGAAGCTCGACTTCAAGCTGACCGACGCCATCGGCCGCGAATGGCAATGCGGCACCTTCCAATGCGACTTCAACCTGCCGCAGCGGCTCGAGGCGGAATATGTCGGCGAGGACGGGGCGAAGCACATGCCGGTCATGCTGCACCGCGCCGTGCTGGGCAGCTTCGAACGCTTTATCGGCATCCTGATCGAGAACTATTCCGGCAAACTGCCCTTGTGGCTGGCACCGCGCCCGGTGGTGGTCGCCTCGATCGTCTCGGGCGCCGACGATTACGTCCACGAGGTCGTGGCCGCCCTGCGCGCGGCCGGGCTACGGGCCGAGGCCGACATCCGCAACGAAAAGATCAACTACAAGGTGCGCGAGCATTCGGTCGGCAAGGTGCCGGTCATCATGGCCGCGGGCCTGAAGGAGGTCGAGGAGCGCAGCGTCTCGATCCGCCGGCTCGACCGCCAGGGCAGCGAAAGCCACGGGCTCGAATCGGCCATCGCCATGCTGCGGGCCGAGGCCACCCCGCCGGATCTGCGCTAAGCGCCCCGGTTTGGCGACAATTTGCCGATGCGAACGCGCAAGATGACCCTACGTCATCTTGCGCGATGCATTCGTGCTTGCGTTTTTCAGCGAATCGTTCATCCTCTCGTCCGCGTGAGCACGACTTTCTACCGCCTCCCTTCACGGGGCAGCCGGACTTGACGGGAAAGGGCTGCACGGCCCGGGCGCAATCTCGCCCCGGGAGACTTGAAGGAGAGACGGTAAAATGGCTACCGGCACCGTAAAATGGTTCAACGCCACCAAAGGCTATGGCTTCATCGCGCCCGATGACGGCGGCAAGGACGTGTTCGTCCATATCTCGGCGGTCGAGCGTGCCGGCCTGACCGGCCTGAACGACAATCAGAAGATCGCCTACGAACTGCAATCGGGCCGCGATGGCCGCAGCTCGGCCTCGGATCTGAAGCTGCTCTGATTCGGCAGCACCCGGAATTGGAACCGGCCGGCCCCGCAAGGCGCCGGCCGTTTTCATTCGCCCCCCTCCGGCTTCTTCCGTGTCCAAATATCCCGGGGGACGCGAGGCCTGCCCCGTCGAGGGGCCGGCCTCGCGGGGGGCAGAGCCCCCTTCCCACCTTCGCCGCAAGCCACTATCTCGAAGCCCGGAACCGAAACGGGGCGACGGAATGAACCTGGCCGAACATGTGCTGCGCGCGGGGCTTGCCATGCCGGACAAGCTGGCCATGTCGGTCTTGGGCCTCGGCCGTGCCGACCGCTGGTCGCATGCCCGGCTGCGCCAGGCGGTGCTGGGCACCGCGACCGGCCTTCTGCAATCCGGCCTCGAACCCGGAGACCGGCTGCTGATGCGGCTGGGCAACAATCCCGGCTTCCCGGTGACCTATCTCGGCGCCATCGCCGCCGGTATCGTGCCGGTCCCGACCTCGCCGATGCTGACCGCGCCCGAGATCGGCAAGATCGCCGCCGCGATCCGCCCGGCGATGATCGTCGCCGACCAGGGCATCGCCCTGCCCGACCATCCGGCACCGGTGCTGGACGCCGCCCGGCTCGCCGATTTCGCCGCGCTGCCGCCGGTCGAATTCGCACAGGCCGCGCCCGACGACCTGGCCTATATCGTCTTCACCTCGGGCACCTCCGGCCAGCCGCGCGCCGTCTGCCACGCCCATCGCGCCATCCTTGCCCGCCGGATGATGTTCGACGGCTGGTATGGCCTCACCGCCCAGGACCGGCTGCTGCATGCCGGCGCCTTCAACTGGACCTTCACCCTCGGCACCGGGCTCATGGACCCCTGGACCGTCGGCGCCACGGCGCTGATCCCGGCCGAAGGCGTCGCGCCCGAACAGATCCCGCTGATCGCCGCCCGCCACGGCGCCACCATCCTCGCCGCCGCGCCCGGCGTCTTTCGCCGCATGCTGCGCGCCGACTGGAGGCCCTGGGCCGGGCTGCGCCATGGTCTCACCGCCGGCGAGCGGCTCGATCCCGGATTGCGCCGCGACTGGCAGGCGCGCACCGGCGCCGACCTGCACGAGGCGATGGGCATGTCGGAATGCTCGACCTTCCTGTCCGGCAGCCCGGCCAGGCCGGCGCCCGAGGGCACGGCCGGCTTCCCCCAGCCCGGCCGGCGCATCGCCATCCTCGACGATAGCGGCGCACCGGGCCAAGGCCCCGGCATCCTGGCCGTGCACCGCTCCGACCCCGGCCTGTTCCTGGGCTATCTCGACCAGCCCGAGGAGACCGCCGCCCGCTTCCGGGGCGACTGGTTCCTGACCGGCGACCTTGCCGAGGCCACGCCCGAGGGCGCGATCCGCACCCTGGGCCGCGCCGACGACATGATGAATGCCGGCGGCTTCCGCGTCGCGCCGGGCGAGGTCGAGGACGCGCTTTCCGCCCTGCCCGACGCCGGCGACGTCGCCGCCGCCGAGCTGCCGGTGGGACCCGGCACGAGCATCATCGCCGCCTTTTGGACCGGCCCCGCCACGGCCGAGGCGATGCGGCAGCAAGCCGAGGCGCGGCTGGCGCGTTACAAGCAGCCGCGCGAATACATCCGCCTGCCCGCCCTGCCCCGCACGCCGACGGGCAAGATCAACCGCCGCGCCCTGCGCGAGGCCCATCGCAAGGACCAGCCATGACCGAACCGCTTCCCGGCCAGATCCGCCTCGACATCTTCGCCGACCCGGTCTGCCCCTGGTGCCTGATCGGCAAGGCCGAGCTGGACCGGGCGCTGGAAAGCCGCCCCGCCCACCCCTTCGCCATCACCTGGCAGCCCTTTCGCCTCGATCCGCAGATGCCGCAGGCCGGGATGGATTACGTCGCCTACATGAAGATGAAATTCACCGACGAGAAGGGCATCATCGCCGCCATGAAGCCGGTGATGGAGGCCAGCGAGCGGCTGGGCCTGTGGATCAACCCCTCGTTGATCGAGCGGGTGCCGAACACGCTCGACGCCCACCGCCTGCTCTACTGGGCCGGGCTTGAGGGCGTGCAGACCCCGGTCATGTCCGGCCTGATGCGGGCGCATTGGCGCGAGGGCCGGAACATCTCGAACCCGGACGTTCTGGTCGAGATCGGCGAGAAGGCCGGGATGGACGGCCGGATGATCCGCCGCCTGCTCGCCACGGCCGAGGACCGCGACCAGATCGCCAGCCGCGAGCTGCATGCCCGGCAACGCGGCATCAACTCGGTGCCGACCTTCATCGTCGCCGACACCCATGTCGTGACCGGCGCGCAGCCGGCCAGCCTGTGGCAGAACGTCATCGACGAGCTGGCCGGCGGGCAGCAATAGCCTGCCCCCACAGGTTGCGCGGGCCGTGCGCGCGCCCGCAAGATCTGGAAATCGGCGCCGGTTTCGCCTATATTCATACCTCTCATGTTTTTCCGACTCCAACCGGGCGGGCGCGGCTGTATAAGACCCGCTCGCCCCGATTCCGACCCTAGCCAAGGACGCCCGCCATGAGCCGATTCTCCGCCCCTATCGCCGAGCAGATCTGGGACATGAAGTATCGGCTCAAGGACGCCGAGGGCCAGCCGATCGACCTGTCGGTCGAGGACAGCTGGCGCCGCGTCGCCCGCGACCTCGCCCGCGTCGAGAAGGAGCCGGCGCTGTGGGAGGACCGCTTCTATGCCGCGCTGGAGGATTTCAAGTTCCTGCCCGCCGGCCGCATCCTGGCCGGCGCCGGCACCGGGCGCGAGGTGACGCTGTTCAACTGCTTCGTCATGGGCACGATCCCCGACAGCATGGCCGGCATCTTCGACATGCTCAAGGAGGCCGCGCTGACCATGCAGCAGGGCGGCGGCATCGGCTATGACTTCAGCACCATCCGCCCGCGCGGCGCCGAGGTGAAGGGCGTGGCCGCCGACGCCTCGGGGCCGCTGTCCTTCATGGATGTCTGGGACGCCATGTGCCGCACCATCATGTCGGCGGGCTCGCGCCGCGGCGCGATGATGGCCACCATGCGCTGCGACCATCCCGACATCGAGGCCTTCATCGAGGCCAAGCAGGACAGCGCCCGGCTGCGCATGTTCAACCTGTCGGTGCTGGTGACGGACGCCTTCATGCAGGCGGTCAAGGCGGATGCCTCCTGGGACCTGCAATTCGACGGCAAGGTCTATCACACCGTGCGGGCGCGCGACCTGTGGAACCGCATCATGCGCGCGACCTATGACTATGCCGAACCGGGCGTGATCTTCATCGACCGCATCAACCAGCAGAACAACCTGAACTATGCCGAGACCATCGCGGCGACCAATCCCTGCGGCGAACAGCCCCTGCCGCCCTATGGCGCCTGCCTCCTGGGCTCGGTCAACCTGGCCCGGCTGGTCGAGGCGCCCTTCACCGCCGATGCGCGCCTGAACCCCGAGGCGCTGGACGAACTGGTCCGCACCGCGGTGCGGATGATGGACAACGTCGTCGACGCCTCGAAATTCCCGCTGCCCCAGCAGGCGGCCGAGGCGCAGGCCAAGCGCCGCATCGGCCTGGGCGTCACCGGGCTGGCCGATGCGCTGCTGATGCTGGGCCTGCGCTATGGCGCGGCGGATGCGGTCGAGCAGACGCGGGCCTGGATGAAGGCCATCGCGCGTTCCGCCTATCTCGCCTCGGTCGATCTCGCCCGCGAAAAGGGCGCCTTCCCGCTGTTCGATGCGAAGAAATACCTCGCTTCGGGCTTCATGCAGCGCATGGATGCGGATCTGCGCGAGGCGGTGGCGCAACACGGCATCCGCAACGCGCTGCTGACCAGCATCGCGCCGACCGGGACGATCAGCCTCTATGCCGGCAATGTCAGCTCGGGCATCGAGCCGGTCTTTGCCTATGCCTATACCCGCAAGGTGCTGCAAAAGGACGGCTCGCGCACCGAGGAAGAGGTCGTCGATTACGCCGTGCAGATGTGGCGCGACCTGAAGGGCGACGCGCCCCTGCCCGATTGTTTCGTCAACGCCCAGACCCTGGCACCGCTGGACCATGTCGCGATGCAGGCGGCGGCGCAGGAATGGGTGGACAGCTCGATCTCCAAGACCATCAACTGCCCCGAGGACATTTCCTTCGAGGATTTCAAGGACGTCTACCTGGCCGCCTGGGACAAGGGCTGCAAGGGCTGCACCACCTATCGCCCGAACGACGTCACCGGCTCGGTCCTGTCGGTCAGCGAAAAGACCGATGCCGCGCCGCAAGCCGACAAGGGCGCCGACGTGGTCTACCTGACCGAGCCGCTGGAGCGGCCGGCGGCGCTGGAGGGCGCGACCTACAAGCTGAAATTCCCCGGCAGCGAGCATGCGATCTACATCACCATCAACGACATCGTGCAGGGCGGGCATCGCCGGCCGTTCGAGGTGTTCATCAACTCGAAGAACATGGAGCATTTCGCCTGGACCGTGGCGCTGACGCGGATGATCTCGGCCGTGTTCCGGCGCGGCGGCGACGTGTCCTTCGTGGTCGAGGAGTTGAAGGCGGTCTTCGACCCGCGCGGCGGCGCCTGGATCGAGGGGCGCTACGTGCCCTCGATTCTCGCCGCCATCGGCGGGGTGATCGAGCGGCACATGATCGCCACCGGCTTCCTGGCCGGCGAGGGCATGGGGCTGAAATCCGATCCCAAGGCCGAAGTGATGGCGGTGGGCGAACGCCCGCGCGGTCCGGCCTGCCCGGCTTGCGGCCAATACGGCATGCGCATGATCGAGGGCTGCATGACCTGCCCCTCCTGCGGCCATTCGAAATGCGGCTGACCGGCGCGGCCCGGCGCATCTTTCTGCCGGGCCGCAAACCGCATCTGGCGAAACTGCGTCAAAGGTGTAGCCTTGTGATTGCAGGAAGGAGCAGATGCGCATGTCCCGAAAGACCGCCCGCTATGTGATCGTCCCCGACGACAACGTCTTCAACGACAGCATGGAGACCACCAGTTTCCGACTGTTTCGTGCCATGCATCGGCAGCTGTTCCGCGCAGCCGGCGCAAAGCCGGCAAGCAGCACGGCGCAGGGCGCCTGCGAGGGATCGGCGCCGGCGGTGCGGCCGCGCCTGCGGCTGCTGGACACCGAGGTCGGCCGCATCCGGTTGCTCGATTCGATCGGCGAGAACGAGGCATCGCTCGTCAGCATGACACCCGAGCAGGCGCGCGAATTGCAACGCGCCTATCCCGGGCTGCGCGTGCGGCGTGAGTTGCGGCTTTATCCGCTGCGCTACGGCCAGATGAACATCATCCGCAAGGAGGCGAAGCCCGCCGCCTTCCGCTCGGCCAAGGAGCTTGAGCTGCGCTGCGTCGATGCGGCCAGCGGCAAGCCGGTCGCCGGGGTCTCGGTGGTGGTGGTGCTGGACAGCCGGCGCGGCTTCGGCATCTCGGATGCGGTGACGGACAAGGACGGCCGGTTCCGCACGCCTTTGCCCGCCGGCCAGACCCGGATCGACGCGGTGATCTGCCAGCCCTTCTCCGACCATTGGCCCGGCGGGGACGAGAACATCCCTGTCAAGGAGGAGGGCCTGACCGAGCTGACTCTGTCGCTGGTGCCGATCCAGGCGGATTTCCAGGACGGGCTGGAGCGGATGCTGGCGCCGGCGAAAAAACCCGACGGCCGCGGCGTCAGGGTCGCCATCGTCGATACCGGCGTCGATCCCGCCAAGGGACTGAACCTGGAACGCGGGCTGAACACCACCGGCACCGAACCCGCCGACGAATGGTTCGACAACGGCACCGGCCATGGCACCCATGTCGCCGGCATCGTGGCGCGGGTCGCGCCCGCGGTCGTGCTGCATTCCTATCGCGTTTTCGAAAAGGGCGACGGCGGGGCCAGCGAATTCGCCATCGCCCGCGCCATCCGCCAGGCGATCGAGGACGGCTGCGACATCATCAACCTGAGCCTCGGCCAGTCCTCGGAGCCGATTTCGATCTCGCGCGAGGTGCGGCGGGCGCGCGCCATGGGCGTGGTCTGCATCGCGGCGGCCGGCAACGACTACATGTCGCCCGTCTCATACCCGGCGCGCTCGGGCGTGGTGGCGGCGGTTTCGGCCGGCGGCATGCTGGACGCCTGGCCCGAGGGCGCGATCACCGGCCGGAACGTCGCAGACGACCCTGCCCCCATCCAGGACCGCTTTTTTGCCAGATTCAGCAATATCGGCCCGGAAGTGGACTTTATCGGACCGGGGGTGGGGATTATATCTTGGGTCAACAAGACCTCGAAAGGGGTGATGGACGGCACCTCGATGGCCTGTCCCGCCGTGGCCGGGCTGGTGGCGCGATTGCTGTCCCGCACCCCCGAGATCCTTTCGGCAGAGCGCAACCAGCAGCGTTCTGACGACATTATGAAGATGGCGAACAGCCACGCCGTTCCGATCGGTTTCGGCCCCGAATACGAAGGCGCCGGCCTGATCGACCAGAGATGATGGCCCAGAGGTGATGACCATGAAGGCGCAACACAAGAAGTCCCCGAGCTGCGTGCTCGTCTATTCCGATGACCGCGACCCCAGCCGCGAGGAAACCGCCGAGGTGCTGGACCAGTTGAAGCCGCTGCCCGCCGAAGAGGTCGTGCCGGGCACCATCCGGGTCAAGGGCAGCATGACCGAGGTGCGCAAATGCCTGGGCGATCTTGCGCATTGGCAATTGGCGCAGGAAAAGATCTTCCGGCTCAATCCCCCGCACAAGGCGCAGCTGCGCTGATGCGGCACGGCTTCGGTCCGCCCGCCGGGCTGGACCCGCTGCGGGTGAGCGAGGCGCTGCTGCCGCTGGAAAGCTATGACGACCGCCCGGGCTACGACCCGGGCTTCGTCTTGCCGGACCACCCCTTGCCCCTGCCCGGCCCGGGCCGCTGGGCGGATGACCTGGTCGGCCTGGTCCCCGAGGCCCGGCATCCGGGCCGGGACGAGACCGAGATCCGCTATACCCATTTCTCGGTCCGCATGTCGCGTTCGCGCGCCCTGCCGCTTTGCAGCGCCTGCAACATCGACGGCAGCCGGTCAGACCGCAACGTGCCGCGCAGCGACGTCTGGCGCCGCGACCCGCGCATCGACCCGCAGGTGCAGAACCTGCGCGAAGGCTATGGCCACGACCGGCAGGGCCTGTTCAGCCGCGGCCACATGACCCGGCGCGAGGACCCGAACTGGGGCCCGCCGGAAATCGCGCGCCAGGCCGATGCCGACACCTTCCACATCACCAACGCCGCTCCGCAGCGGCAGGGCTTCAACGGCGGCGTCTGGCTCGCGCTCGAAGATTACGTCCTGGACAATACCGACCGCGCCAATCTGAAGGTGACGGTCATCACCGGCCCCATGCTCTCGGACCAGGATCCGGTCTATTACAACCGCCGGATCCCCACCGCCTTCTGGAAGATCCTGGTCTTCGTCCATGCCGGGACGGGGGAGCTGACCACCATCGGCTATCGGCGCTCGCAAATGGATTACCTGCCCCGGCCGGCGGGCGGGCGCGTCGTCTTCGGCGATTTCCGCGACAGCCAGGTGCCGATCCGCGCCATCGCGCAGGAAAGCGGGCTGGATCTTGCCGCCTATGCCGAACTGGACGTGATGGCCGGCGCCTCGCCCGACATGGAAATCGCCGTCGGCAGGGCCGCGGATTTCTACCTGTCGCGCTGACCGGCATCACTCCGCCACCGGAAGAAACCCCCGCGCCAGGATAGGCTCGGCCAGGGTGACGGGGATGGCGCCCGGCGTGCGGCCCCGCTCTGCGCCAAGGCGCGTGCGCACGAAGGCCCCGGCCAGATCGGCATCGCCCTGAGCCAGCAGCACGGCGGCGGCGAGCAGCAGGGCGCTACGCTCGACGAACCAGCGCGCCTCGGCCTCGGGCACGCCCCCCGCCCAGCGGTCGCGATGCGCGGCCAGCGCGGCGTCATAGGCCGGCTCCTGCCCCATGGCGGCATCCAGCCGCGCCGCCAGCATCTCGGCCGCCAAGGGCTCGCGCGCCAGCGTGCGCAGCGCATCGAGGCAGATCACGTTGCCCGAGCCTTCCCAGATGCCGTTCAGCGGCGCCTCGCGGTAAAGCATCGGCAGGGGCGTGTCCTCGACATAGCCCATGCCGCCCAGCACCTCCATCGCCTCGGCGACGACCTGGGGGCAAAGCTTGTTCGACAGGTATTTCGCCAGCGCCACGCCGATGCGGGCAAAGGCCCGATCCTCGGCGCCGCGGCCGTCGAAGCTGGCGGCGACATGCAGGCCAAGCGCCAGGCAGCCCTGCCAGTCCAGCACCAGATCGGCCAGCACCGCCCGCATCAGGGGCTGGTCGATCAGCCGGCGCTGAAAGGCGCTGCGATGGGCGGCCCAGTGATGCGCCTCGCGCAGCGCCGCCCGCATCAGCCCGGCCGGCGCCATGGCGGTATCGAGCCTCGTGTGATGCACCATCTCGACGATGGTGCGGATGCCGTCGCCCTCCTCGCCGATCTGCCAGGCCAGGGCGCGCTGGTATTCGATCTCGGCCGAGCCGTTCGAGCGGTTGCCGAGCTTGTCCTTGAGGCGCTGGATGCGGATGGCGTTGCGCCCCCCCTCTAGCCAGCGCGGCACCAGAAAGCAGGTCAGCCCGCGCCCGCTCTGCGCCAGCGTCAGGAAGCCGTCCGACATCGGCGCCGAGCAGAACCATTTATGCCCGGTCAGCCGCCAGGCGCCGCCGTCGCGTTCGGCCCGCGTGGTGTTGGCGCGGACATCGGAACCGCCCTGCTTTTCCGTCATCGCCATGCCCAGCGTCGCGCCCTGCTTGGCCGCCAGCGGCCGCACCGCCGGGTCGTAACGCCGCGACAAAAGCGCCGCGCGCCAGTCGCCGGGCAGATGGCCGGCCGCCGAAACCACCGGGACAGCGGCATAGGTCATGGTCAGGGGGCAGCAATGGCCCGGCTCGACCTGGCTGGCCAGATAGACCATGGCAGCATGGGTCAGATGGCCGGCCGGCCCTCCCTCCCATGCCACCGAATGATAGCCAGCGGCGGTGGAATCGCGCATGAAGCGGTGCCAGGCGGGATGAAAACGCAGCTCGTCCAGCCGCCTGCCGCCGCTGTCGAACAGCCTCAGTTCGGGCGGAAAGCGATTCGCATCCCGCGCCGCCTCACGCGCCTCGGCCCGGCCCAGGAATGCGCCATAACGGGCCAGTCCCTCGACCTGCACACCGCCCGCCTCCAGCATCGCGCGCAGGGCGGGGTCATCGCGCCACAGGTCGCGGTCGCCGGGGTCCGCCGGCTGGTTCAGGACTTCATGCGTTCCCAGATCGGCCGTCGGATCGAGATGCATCGCCGGAACCCTCCCCTTTCCCTGCTGTCCGATCCTAGCCCGGAACCCCCGCCTATCGCGAGTCCGTCGGCAGTGATCCCGATCTATAGGCCGGCAGCCCTCATCACATCGTCAAACACCTGGTATTCTTGCGCAAAGTGCTGACGAAGCCGGTCGAGCTCATCGGCTTGGTAGCTTTTCAGGACATCGTCGGCCGGAACCGGATTGCCATGCGCATGCCCCAACTCCCCAGGACAGCCCAGCAGCTGCTGTGCAAAATGCTCCAGACTCGCCAAGGTTCCAACGGAACCAAGCCATTTCGATGCCGTGCCGGTGTTGGGGATGTGAAAGCGATAGCCGCGCCGGATATGAGCGATTGACCTGGTGGCAAAATCGACGGCGGACATTTCATATTCCCCCGCCGACAGTATCGCATCAAGATAGCTGCGCGCGTCCCTGAAGTACAGAAAGGCCGTGGCCTCCTCCACAGTCCAGGGGCTTTGATATGTCGGGCGCCCTTGCCGCAGGCGCGACATGAACCCGCTGACGATGCGCTCCAGCGGATCGCGCAAGACGAAGGATATCTTGATACCGGGAAACGCCGCCCTGATCTTTGGCACGGTCCAGTCATGATGAAAGATCAGCGGCACGCGAGACGGCTCGGATGAAGCGACCCTTTCGGCGGCTGCCCGGAAGGTCGTCCCGCCCGTCTTGCCGATGTGCAAATAAGCCCTTGTGCTGTCACGCCCTTCGGAAATCTGCTTGAGAATGAGGGGGTCGTCGGTCATTGCGTCCTGAAAAATCGTTCCTCAAGACCATTAATCCATCAAGGTTCACGCGACCAGTCCGAGCAAAACCTTGCGCATCCGCTGGGGCCGTTTGGGCAGGAACGAGCCGTGCGATTCGCACATGGCTGCCCTTGGCGGGGTGGGCGCTTTAAGCTAGCCCGCATGGGAACCACGCTTTTCTTGTCCATGACGGCGCTTGCCGCGTTCCTTGTCGGTCTCGACCGCAAGGGAACAATCCGTCTCCTGGCCTTTGGGCTTGGTGGTATGGCCGCGGCGGTGGCACTTTGGGTGATGGTTGCGCTGATCGCGGTCTACCGCCCCTTGTGACGCTCCCTCGCCATCGCAGGCGCAGCCCCTGGGTGCATGATGATGCAGCTATCGCCCGCCTTTGCACCTGCTTGCGGCCCCCGCAGGGACGGGCAACGCCGCCCGTGTGGGCTTATAGGCCACGAAAGCCGCCACCGCTCGGCAGCCATCCAGGCAGCGAAAGCCGTCTGCTAGGAAAAACTCCTAGCAAGATCACTCTTTTATAAGGGGAAGTGGTAGCGGAGGAGGGATTTGAACCCCCGACACAAGGATTATGATTCCTCTGCTCTAACCAGCTGAGCTACTCCGCCACGGAGTGCGTGCGATTTACGGTGCGCGGCGGGGGGCGTCAAGGGGCCGAAAGCAGCTTTGTCAAAGTTTTTGCCCCGCCGCCGCTCGCCCCCGCCCCAGAGCCAGGCCCGCGACCGGGACAGCCCGCCACCGGCCTTCACCGTTGCCCAAATACCCAAGGAAACCTGGCGCGACCGAGCCCCGGCCAAGGCCCCCGCCCGTCCCGCCGCGAAGGATCAGACCGAGATGCCGTGGCGCCCGGCCAGATCGGTAAAGAACTGCCAGGCCACCCGGCCCGAGCGCGAGCCGCGCGTCGCCTGCCATTCGATCGCCTCGGCACGCAACTGCTCCTCGGGGACCTGCAAGCCATAGGCGTCGCAATAGCCGCGCACCATGGCCAGGTATTCGTCCTGCGAGCAGGGATGGAAGCCCAGCCACAGCCCGAAGCGATCCGAGAGCGAGACCTTTTCCTCGACCGCCTCGCCGGGATGGATGGCGGTCGAGCGCTCGTTGTCGATCATGTCGCGCGGCATCAGGTGCCGCCGGTTCGAGGTGGCGTAAAGGATCACATTCGCCGGCCGGCCCGAAATGCCGCCGTCCAGCACCGCCTTGAGCGACTTGTATTGCGTGTCGTCATGGCTGAAGGACAGGTCGTCCGAGAACAGTACGAAACGGCGGTCCCTCGCCCGGCCCAGGATCGCCAGCAACCGCCCGACCGAGCCCAGATCCTCGCGCGCGATCTCGACCAGCACCAGGGGCAGGCCTTGGCGCACCGCCTCGGCATGCACGGCCTTGACCAGCGAGCTTTTCCCCATGCCGCGCGAGCCCCAGAGCAGCGCGTTGTTCGCCGCATGACCGCGGGCGAATTGCAGCGTGTTGGCCAGCAGCGTGTCGCGGGCGCGGTCGATGCCGATCAGCTGCACCAGATCGACGCGGTTGACTTCGGCGACCGGCTCCAGCCTGTCGGGATCGGGTTGCCAGACATAGGCCGTCGCCTCGGTGAAACTCGGCTCGGACGCCGGCGGCGGCGAGAGGCGCTCCAGCGCCGCGGCGATGCGCAGCAGGGCTTGCTCAGACATCGGCCTGCTCCTCCAGTTCGCGCTTCTTCTCGATCCGGCGCACGAGGAAGATCGACACCTCGTAAAGCCCATAGATCACCGAGAACAGCACGATCTGGCTGATGACGTCGGGCGGCGTAACCATGGCGGCCAGGATCAGGATCACCACAACGGCATAGCGCCGCACGCTGCCCAGCCCCTCCGAGGACACCAGCCCCGCCTTGCCCATCAGCGTCAGCGCCACCGGCAGCTGGAAGGACAGACCAAAGGCCAGGATGAACTTGGTCGTCAGCCTCAGATATTCCTCGACCGAGCCCTGAAAGACGATGCCGGCCCAAGGCTGTTCGGCCGCGGGCGCGGCCGGATTGGCGGCCACCGCCTGACCGGCGCCCTGCGCCGCCGCCGGATCGGCGGGCTGCACCAGCGGCCCCTGCTGGAAGCCCAGGAAGAAATCGAAGGCCCAGGGCAGGATGATGTAATAGGCAAAGGCCGCGCCGATCAGGAACATCACCGGCGAGGCGATCAGAAAGGGCAGCAGCGCGTTCTTTTCGCTGCGGTAAAGCCCCGGCGCGACAAAGCGCCAAAGCTGATAGCCGACCACCGGAAAAGCCAGCACGAAACCGCCGAAAAAGGCGATGCGCATGGCAACGAAGAAGCCCTCCTGCAATTTCAGCAGGATGAGCCCGCAAGCCTGGTCGCGCTTTTCCAGCGCCTGGCAGATCGGCTGGGTCAGGAAATCGAAGATCGGGTTCCAGACGAAATAGCACAGCACCATCGCCACGACGAAGGCGAGGACCGACCAGATCAGCCGCGTGCGCAGCTCGGCCAGATGCTCGATCAGCGGGGCGGAGGTGTCGTCAATATCGTCCGGCTTGGCAGATTTCATCGCCACGGAAGCGGCCTCTCATGTCAGTCTTGTCAAGCGCGGTCCGAGCGGCGCACGGCATGCAGGCGGCGGCGGCCATCGGCGGTGTCCAGCGCCTCCTCCGCCGGGATCGGCGGGGCCGCGACACCCGGCGCGGGCGGCAAGGCGGAAGGCTGGGCGGCCGGCGCATCGCCGCCATTCGCCGCGGGCTGCGGCGGCAGCGGGGCCGAAGGATCGGGCAACGGCGCCTTGCGGGCGGCCTCGTCCTTGGGATTCAGCGGATCCCATTTCTCGAACCGCTCGGTCGCGCGTTCCAGCGCGTCAAGCCCCAGCCCGCGCTTCGAGGTCAGCGCGTTCACGTCCTTGAGCGTCTTGGCCGCATCATCGAGACCCGAGCTTTTCGCCGCATCCTCCATCGCGCTGCTGAACTCGCGCGCCATCGCGCGCGCGCGCGCGGTGATCCGGCCCAGCGTATGGAACAGCTTGGGCAGATCCTTGGGGCCGATGACGATCAGCGCCACCACGCCGATCAGCAGCAATTCGCTCCAGCCGATATCCAGCATGACCGTCGGGCCAGGGGATCAGAGCTTGGTCGTGTCGGTCGGCGTCACGTCGCGCAGCCCGCTGTCGGCGGCGGTGCGGGCGCGGTCGGCTTCCAGCTTGGCGCGGTCGGCGGCAAGCTCGGCACGGGCGCGCTCGATATCGTCGGCGGTCTTCAGCTGCTCCAGTTCCTTGGGCTCGCTGCGGGCGGCGGTGTCGATATCCTCGGCGCCTTCCTTGACGCCTTTCTTGAAGGCGGTGATCCCCTTGCCGACCTCGCCCATCAGGGACGAGACCTTGCCGCGCCCGAAAAGAACCAGAACGACGATTGCGATCAGCAATAGCGCCATGGGTGAAGGTGCGTGCATCTGTTTTACCTCCGTGGCAGGCCCCCGAGGGCCTTGCGGTGCATCTATCTGTCCCGATATAGGTCGGGATCGCCTCATTCGAAACCCCCAAACGCGTGATCGCGCCGCCCGCCCCGCCGCCGCGCTTCCCTGCGCGAAGGTTCCACGCAATACTGCCGGCCATGGAAAGCACACAGATCATCAGCGCCTTCGTCACGCTGTTTGTGGTGATCGACCCGGTGGGGCTGGCGCCGCTGTTCATCGCGCTGACGCGCGGCATGACGCCGCAGCGGCGGCGGCGAATCGGCTGGCGGGCCCTGGCCATCGCCGCGGCGCTGATGACGCTGTTCGGCCTGGCGGGCGAGGCGATCCTGACCGGCATCGGCATCTCGCTTTCCGCCTTCCGCATCGCCGGCGGGCTGCTTCTGTTCCTGACCGCGCTCGACATGCTGTTCGAACGCCGCACCGAGCGGCGCGAGGGCCAGGCCAGGGACGATGACGACGACCCTTCGGTCTTTCCGCTGGCGACGCCGCTGCTGGCCGGTCCGGGGGCGCTGGCCACGATGATCCTGCTGGTCGGTCAGGATGCGAGCCCCGCCCATACGCTGATGATCCATGGGGTCATGCTGGCCGTGCTGGGGATCGCCGCGGCGCTGTTCGCCATCGCCGGGCCGATCGCCCATGTGCTGGGCCGCACCGGCACCATGGTGGTCACCCGGCTTTTCGGCATGCTGCTGGCAGCGCTGTCGATCCAGTTCGTGATCGACGGGCTCAAGGGCTCGGGGCTGGTCTGATGGGCGAGGAGTTCGGCCGCTTCGCCTATCTCGCGCTGCTCCTGGTCGCCGTCGGGGGCTTCCTTCTGGTCGAGCTGCGCAACCGGCCGGGCCAGGCGCTGCGGCAGGCGGCGGCCTGGGCGCTGATCTTCCTGGGCGTCGTGGCGCTGGCCGGGCTCTGGGACGATATCCGCAGCACGGTCTCGCCGCAGGCGCGCATGCTCGAAGGCGGCAGGATCGAGGTGCCCATCGGCAATGACGGCCATTACCACCTGACGGCCGAGGTGAACGGCACGCCCATCCGCTTCGTCATCGACACCGGCGCCAGCACCATCGCGCTGGGACCGAGGGATGCGGCGCGGGTCGGCATCGATCCCGAGGGGCTCGCCTATGCCGGCCAGGCGCGCACCGCGAACGGCATCGTCCAGACCGCCACCGTGCTGCTCGATTCGGTCGCCATCGGCGAGATCCGCGACACCCGGGTCCCCGCCGTGGTGCTGCGCGCCGATCTCAGCCAGTCGCTGATGGGCATGTCCTACCTGTCGCGCTTCGCCCGGGTCAGCATCGAGGGCAACCGGCTCATCCTCGAACGCTGACCGGCTTCTTTCGTGCCCAAATATCCCGGGGGGAGCGTCTTGCCCGCCCCGTCGAGGGGCGGGCAAGACGCGGGGGGCAGAGCCCCCCGAAGGCGCCGCGCTACTGCTTGCGCTCCCAGCGCCCACCGGCCTCGGACCAATATTCCGCCGCCACGCCCCCGTCCTTCAGCACCCGCCATTGCGCGCGGGCCCGCTCCAGCGCCTCGGCATCATTGCCGTCGAAAACGATGCAGGCCCGTTCCAGCGCCAGGCATTCCGCGCCCGAGACCTCGGCCCCTTCCAGCGCGATCAGGCAGCGCGCCGCATTGACCGCCGCCTGCCCCTCGACCGTCAGCAGCACCGGCTGGCGCGCATCATGCGGCCCGCCGGCCAGGCCATGCGGCAAAAACCCCTCGCGCAGCCACAGCGCCTCGTCCAGGGCCACCTGCCGCGCCCGGTCCCTGCCCCGCAATTCGACCCGCCAGCCCGCTTGCAGGCTCTTGCCGATCAGCATCGGCAAGAGCTGCGCCGGACCCGAGCGCGTCAGGTGGTAGAACAGGGCCGAGCCCATCAGCCCTGCTTCTCGAAGCGGTCGCGCACCAGCCGGTCCAGCGTCATCACGCCCCAGCCCGAGGCGCCCTTGGGCGCCAGCCCGGTCTCGGCGGGCGGCAGGGCCACGCCGGCGATGTCCAGATGCACCCAGGGCGTGTCCTCGCGCACGAAACGCTGCAAGAACTGCGCGGCGGTGATCGAGCCGGCCGGGCGCCCGCCGGTGTTCTTGATATCGGCCAGGCGGGAATCGATCAGCTTGTCATAGGCCGGCCCCAGCGGCAGCCGCCAGGCGCCCTCGCCCTCGGCCTTGGCGGCATCCAGCACCGCCGTGGCGAAGGCGTCGTCATTCGAGAACACCCCGGCATGCTCGTGCCCCAGCGCGATGATGACGGCGCCGGTCAGCGTCGCCAGGTCGACCATGGCGGCGGGCTTGAAGCGGTCCTGCGCATACCAGAGCACATCCGCCAGCACCAAACGGCCTTCGGCATCGGTGTTGATCACCTCGATCGTGTCGCCCTTCATCGAGCGCACGATGTCGCCCGGGCGCTGCGCGCGGCCGTCCGGCATGTTCTCGACCAGCCCGACCAGGCCCACGACATTCGCCTTGGCCCGGCGCAGCGCCAGCACCCGCATGACGCCGGCGACCACGCCCGCGCCGCCCATGTCCATGGTCATCTCCTCCATGCCGGCGGCCGGCTTGATCGAGATGCCGCCGGTGTCGAAGACCACGCCCTTGCCAACCAGCGCCAGCGGCGCGGCCTCGCCGCCGCCGTTCCAGCGCATGACCACGACCTTGGACGGGCTCTCGGACCCCTGCCCCACGGCCAGAAGCGCCCGCATCCCCAGCCGGGCCAGCTCGTCCTCCTCCAGCACCTCGACCTCCAGCCCCAGCTCGCGCATGGCCAGCAGCCGGTCGGCGAAATCGCTGGTGGTCAGCACGTTCGCCGGCTCGTTCACCAGGTCGCGGGTGAAGAACACGCCTTCGGCCAGGGCGGCTCCATCGGCCGCGGCGCGGGCCAGCGCCTCGGGGTCCTTGTGCATGAAGACCACCCGGCCGCGCGGCGTGGTGCCCGGGGCAGCGTCGGGGGCCGGCTCGGCACCGCCGGCCGCATCGGACAGCCGTGCGTCCTCGGGCGCGCCGGTGCGGCTGGTGCTGGCGGCGGGCTCGGCCGGCGCATCGCTTCCGGCAGCAGCGCCGTCGTCGGATTTCCTGGTCTTGTAGGCCGAGAAGTCATAGGCCCTGAGCGCCAGCCCCAACGCCACCTCGGCCGCGCGCGCATGGCTGCCGGCCAGCACCAGGGTCTCGGCCTTGCCCAGCTTCGCGCCGATGCTGGCACCCGCCGCCCGCGCCGTCGCCACATCGGCATCGGCCGGCAGCAGGACGAGTTGCAGCGCCTCGGCCTTCAGCCCGGCGGGAAAGGCCAGCTCCAGCGCCTTGCCGGGCTTGACCGCCTTCCATGCTTCCGAGGCCAGGGCCCGGGTCAGCGCCTCGCGCGTGGCGCGCGGCAGGCCGGCGGGCAGCCGCCCGGCCTTCGGCACCAGGATGGCGACGCGGCCGGACCGCTCGGCCAGCCCTGCGACATCCATCGCCGTAAAGGAAATTTCGACCGGATGAGTCATGCTCCTGCCCCTCGCGTTGCTCCATATGGGCGGAAACTAGTCACGCGCAGGCAGCTTGACCAGAGCCGGGGCTTTCCCAACGCCCGCGCAGCGGCTAATCAGGCGGGGTCCGAGCCCGCGAAAGCCCCCATGCCCCGCATCGACCGCTACATCCTGTCGCAATTCCTGACCCTGTTCGGGTTCTTTGCGCTGGTGCTGGTCTCGGTCTACTGGATCAACCGCGCCGTGTCGCTGTTCGAGCAGCTGATCTCGGACGGGCAGACCGCGCTGGTGGTGCTGGAATTCACCGCGCTGACCCTGCCGCTGGTGATCTCGGTCGTGCTGCCCATCGCGGCCTTCGCGGCCAGCGCCTATGGCACCAACCGGCTGGCCTCGGAATCCGAGCTGGTGGCGATGCAGGCGACCGGCATCTCGCCCTGGCGGCTGGCGCGGCCGGTGCTGGTCTTCGGCGTCCTGGTGGCGCTGATGGTGGCGCTGCTGGTGCATGCCATCGTGCCGATGGCGCGGGGACGGCTGGCCGACCGCCAGGCCGAGATCGCGCAGAATGTCACCGCGCAATTCCTGCGCGCCGGCGCGTTCCAATATCCGGTGCAGGGCGTGACGCTTTACATCCGCGACATCGCGGCGGACGGGCGGCTGGTGGACTTCTTCCTCGAGGATGCCCGCGACCCCGACAGCCAGACCACCTATACCGCGACCGAGGCGCTGCTGGTCAGGACCGACGAGGGGCCGCGGCTGGTGATGATGCAGGGCATGGTGCAGAACCTGCGCCATTCCGGCGGCCGGCAGAGCCTGTCGGTGACGCGGTTTTCCGAACTGGCCTATGACCTCGGCACGCTGATCGACACGGGGGCGAGCCGCATGCGCGACCTGCGCGCCTATTCGACGCTGCGCCTTCTGGACCCCGATCCCGAACTGCTGGCCGCGACCGGCGCCACCCCGGACCGGGCCCTGGCCGAGGCGCATGAGCGGCTGGCCAAGCCCTTCCAGGCGCCGGTCGCGGCGCTGCTGGGCTTCGGCATGCTGCTGCTGGGCGGGTTCAGCCGCTTCGGCGTCTGGCGGCAGGTGATCTGGGCGGTGATCGCGCTGATCGTGGTGCAGTTCCTGAGCACCGCAGCCGAGAACCAGGTGGCCAGCAATGCCGCGCGCTGGCCTTTGATCTATGTCTCGCCCCTGGTCGGAGCGGCGATCTGCGTCGGGGTGCTGTGGCTCGCCGCCCGGCCGCGACGCCTGCGCAGCAGCCCGAAGGCGGCGGCGAAAGGGGGCGCGGCATGATCCTGTCCACCTATGTCGCGCGGCGCTTCCTGCGCATGCTGGCAATGATCGCGGCGATCTTCGGCGCCATCCTGTTCCTGATCGACATCGTCGAGCAGATCCGCCGTTTCTCGGACGAGAATATCGGCCTTTCGGGCGCGGCGGGGCTGTCGCTCCTGAACATCACCGCCAGTTTCTATTCCATCCTGCCGCTGATTACCGTGCTGGCAGGGATCGCGCTGTTTCTTGGCCTGTCGCGCACCTCGGAACTGGTGGCGATCCGCGCCTCGGGCCGCTCGGGCATCCGGGTGCTCGCGGCGCCGGCCGTGACCGCCGCGCTGGCCGGCATGCTGGCGGTCGCGATCCTGAACCCGGTGGTGGCGGCGACCACGAAACGCTATGACGACGCGGTCGCGCAGATGCGCAGCGGCGGCGGACAGACCGTCAGCGTCGGCGACAATGCGGTCTGGCTGCGCCAGGCGCTGCCCGCGCGCGACGCGAACGGGGCCGAGACCTCGGGCCAGGTGGTGATCCGCGCCGGTCGCGCCAGCCCGGACGCCACCACGCTTTACGACGCGACCTTCATGGTGTTTTCGCCCGAGACCGGCCCGACCCGCCGCATCGACGCGGCGCGCGCGCGGCTGACCGAGGGCGCATGGGAGCTGACCGACACCAAGGAATGGCCGCTGACCCAGCCAAACCCCGAGGCGATGGCCCGCACCGCGCCGCGGCTGGAACTGCCGACCGACCTGACCGCCGCGCGCATCCGCGACAGTTTCGGCCGGCCCGAGGCGATCCCGGTCTGGCAGTTGCCGGCCTTCATCCAGGGGCTGGAGCGGGCAGGCTTCTCGGCCCAGCGTCACAAGGTCTGGTTCCAGATGGAACTGGCCCGGCCGCTCTTGATGGCGGCCATGATCGCCATCGCGGCGGTGTTCACCATGCGCCACATGCGCGGGCGCCGGATGGGGCTTCTGGTGCTGGGCGCCTTCGGCTGCGGCATCGGGCTGTTCTTCCTGCGCAACCTGGCGCAGGTGCTGGGCGACAATGGCGGCATTCCGCCGGCCCTAGCCGGCTGGGCGCCGCCCATCGTGGCGCTGCTCTTTGCCCTTGGGGCACTCTTGCGGCTGGAGGACGGTTGATGGCGCGCAGGCACAAGAGACGAAGGGGAAGGGCCGGCACGGCGGCACGCGCCGCATTGCTGGCGGCGTTCCTGCCCGGCGTGGCGCTGGGGCAAAGCCTGACGCCCGACGGCCAGACCCTGCCGGTCTATGACCAGCCCGAGGACGTGCCGCTGGCCCCGGCCGGACCCGCCCTGGCCCCGACGGAGGATCCCGACAGCAATGCCCGCTTCGCCGACGGCACCGAGGCCTCGCATACGCCCCGCATCGCCACGCGGCCCGGCGCGGTGCGCATCGCCGGCGGCGAGGCCGAGGGCGCCGGCAGCCCGGCCACGCTTCTGGCCGACCAGGTCACGCTGGGCGCGGACAACAAGCTGACCGCCTCGGGCGGGGTGGTGATCTGGTATCGCGGGGCGCGGCTGATCGCCTCGCGCGTGATCTATGACAACGACACCGGCGCGGCGCTGATCGAGGGGCCGATCCACCTGACCGAGCCCGCCCGCGCCGGCACGCCCCAGGAGACCATCCTGATCGCCGACAGCGCCCAGCTGGACCCGAACATGCAGGACGGCATCCTGCGCGGCGCGCGGCTGGTGCTGGCGCGCGAGATGCAGATGGCCGCGCGCGAGATGCGCCGCAGCCAGAACGGCGCCGTCACCCGGCTGGACAATGTCGTCGCCTCGAGCTGCCAGATCTGCGCCGAGGATCCGATCCCGCTGTGGGAGATCCGCGCCCGCGCCATCACCCATGACGCGCGCACGAGCAAGCTGCATTTCGACCGCCCGCAGCTCCGCGCCCTTGGGCTGCCCGTCGCCAGCCTGCCCTGGCTGACCGCGCCCGATCCCAGCGTCGAGCGCATGACCGGCTTTCTGCGGCCGCAGCTCCGCACCACCTCGGGGTTGGGCTTCGGCATCAAGCTGCCCTATTTCGTCACGCTGGGCGATCATGCCGACATCACGCTGACGCCCTATCTAGCCACCTCGCGCACCCGCACGCTGGAGCTGCGCTATCGCCAGGCCTTCAGCAATGGCGCGATGGAATGGAACGGCGCCATCTCGCGCGACGACATCGAGGAGGGCGAGACCCGCGGCTATCTGTTCGGCGGCGCCCGGTTCGAGCTGCCGCGCGGCTATATGCTGGGCTTGCAGATCCAGATGGCCAGCAACCGCGCCTATCTGCTGGATTACGACATCTCGGACGCCGACCGGCTGTGGAGCGGGCTGACGCTGGACCGCGTGCGCCGCGACCGCATGATGATGGCGCGGATCGGCAATTACGAATCGCTGCGCGAGGACGAGGCAGAGGAGTTCACGCCCTCGGTCGTCGCCGATGCGCTGTGGAAGCGGCGCTGGACCCCCGGGCAGATCGGCGGCATCGCCAGCCTGGAATGGTCGCTGCACGCCCATCGCCGCTCGTCCAGCCAGGACAAGCTTGGCCGCGACATGGCGCGCGGCTCGGTCGCGCTGGACTGGTATCGCAGCACCATCCTGCCCGGCGGCCTGGTGGGCGCCGTGGAGACCCGGCTGGATGCCGATTTCTACCGGATCAACCAGGACAGCGACTACGAGGACTGGGTGATGCGCGCCGACCCGGTGCTGGCCGCCGAGCTGCGCTGGCCCTTCGCCCGCCATTCCGGCGGCGTGACCCATATCGTCGAGCCGGTGGCGCAGCTGGTCTGGTCGCCCGAACGCGATGCCGAGGACGAGGTGCCGAACGAGGACAGCCGGCTGATCGAATTCGACGAAGGCAACCTGTTCGCGCTGGACCGCTTTCCCGGCTGGGACGCGCGCGAATCGGGCTGGCGCGCCAATCTGGGCATCGGCTGGACGCGGATCGACCCGGAGGGCTGGTCCATCGGCCTGACCGCCGGGCGCGTCTTTCGCGACGAGGCCGACGCAGCCTTCGAAAGCGGCGCCACCGATCCGACATTCTGGGACGGCGGCCCCTTGGGCGGCAAGCGCTCGGATTGGCTGCTGGCAGCGCATTACTCGGGGTCGAACGGGCTTGCCATCGCCAACCGGGCGCTGTTCGACGACGGCTTCTCGATCAGCCGCAACGAGCTGCGCCTGGGCTGGTTCAGGCCTGACTTGCAGGTTTCGGCCGGCTATCTCTGGCTTGATTCTGATAAAGGCGAAAGCCGGCCCGAGGATGTGTCGGAACTGACTATGGCCGGGGGCTGGCAGGTGGCGCGCGGCTGGTGGGCCACGACCGAAACGCGCTATGACTTCACCGCCGATCGCGCACAAAAGGCACAGCTGGGCATGGAATATCGCAACGAATGCATAACCGTCGAAATGTCGGTCGAGCGGCGCTTTACCTCTTCGGACGAGGTGCGGCCCGACACCCGTTTCGACCTGGGCATCCGGCTGGGCGGCTTCGGCCGGCAGGAGCCCGGTCCGGGAACGGTGGCGCGCCGCGCCTGCCTGCGCTAATGTCCGGCGAAACCATGTGGCGAGGGAGCTGATGCGGCGAATTCTTCTGGGGGCGGCCATGGCCGCGATGCTGGCAGCAGGCGGGGGCGCCCCGGCCTTTGCGCAGGGCAATCCGTTCCAGCCGCTGGTCCATGTCAACGATTCGGCCGTCACCCGCTACGAACTGGACCAGCGCATCCGCTTTCTGCAAATCCTGCGCGCGCCCGATGCCGACCGGGCCTCGGCCGAACAGGCGCTGATTGACGACCGCCTGCGCCTGTTTGCCGCGCGCCAGATGGGCATCGCCGCCAGCGATGAACAGATCGATGCCGGCCTGGCCGAATTCGCCGGCCGCGCCAATCTGGGCGTCGAGGAATTCACCCGCGCCCTGGCCCAGGCCGGGGTCGAGCGACAGACCTTCCACGATTTCATCGCCGCCGGCGTCGTCTGGCGCGAGGTGGTGCGCCAGCGCATCGTGCCGCAGATATCGGTCAGCGATGCCGAGGTCGATCAGGAGATGCAGCGCCTGATCGAGACGCCGCGCATCACCCATGTCGCCCTGTCCGAGCTGATCATCCCCGCCCCGCCCGGCCAGGAGGCGCAGGCCATGGGTCTTGCGGAATCGCTGGTGCAGAGCGTGCGCTCGGAGGCGGATTTCGCCGCGGCCGCGCGGCGCCATTCCGTGACGCCCTCGGCCGAGAACAGCGGCCGCCTGCCCTGGATGCCGCTGGAGAACCTGCCGCCCTCGCTGCGGCCGATCATCCTGTCGATGAAGCACGGCCAGATCAGCCAGCCGCTGACCGTGGAGGGCGCGGTGGTGTTGTTCTACCTGCGCGACAGCCGCGGCTCGCTGCGCCCCGGCGCCAGGGAACAGGTGCTGGATTACGTCCGCTTCCGCCTGTCGAGCACCGCCGAGGCGAACCGGATCGCCGCGCTTTCCGACACATGCGCCGATCTTTTCGTGCATGCCCGCGGCCTGCCGCCCGAACAGATCCAGCGCCAGACCCTGTCCCAGGGCCAGATCCCGTCCGCAGAGGCAATCCGACTGGCGGTGCTGGACGACAACGAAACCTCGGTGGTCAGTCAGGGCGGGGTGGCCGAATTGCTGATGCTCTGCAAGCGCCAGCCGGCGCTGCTGGCGGGTGGAGGGCAAGAGGCGCCTGTGCCGGTCACCGCCGAGGGCGAGGAGGCCGCGGCGCCCGATCCCGACGCGCCGCCGGATCGCGAGGAAATGCGCAACCAGATCTTCAGCCGCAAGGTCGGACAGGCGGCCGACAACTATCTGGCCGAGTTGCGGGCCAATGCGATCATCCGGCGGCCGTGATCCCGGCTGAAGCACCGGGGGCGCTTCGGCCCCTGGACCCCCAGAGAGTATTTGGGAAACGGAGAAAATGACTGAAGCCCGCCCCATCATCCTGACCTGCGGCGAGCCGGCGGGCGTCGGGCCGGAGCTTGCGCCCAAGGCGCTGGCCGCCGGCCTGCCTTTCGTGTTTCTTGGCGATCCGCGGCATCTGCCCGAGGGCACGCCTTGGGCCGAGGTCGATGCGCCGGACCAGCCGGTGGCCGAAGGCATGCTGGCAGTGTTGCGGCATGACTTCCCGGCGCCGGCGGTGCCGGGCCGGCCCGATCCCGCCAATGCGCCCACGGTGGTCGAGGTCATCGCGCGCGCCGTCGATCTGGCCATGTCGGGTGCCGCCGGCGGCATCTGCACCCTGCCGATCAACAAGGAAGCGCTGAAGCGCGGCGCCGGTTTCGGCTTTCCCGGCCATACCGAATATCTGGCGCATCTGGCCGGCGACGTGCCGGTGGTGATGATGCTGGCTTCGACCAATGTCGAGCCGCCCTGCCGGGTGGTGCCGGTGACCATCCACATCCCGCTGTCCGAAGTGCCCTTGGCGCTGACGCCCCTGCGGCTGGAGCAGGCGATCCGCATCACCGATGCCGCGATGCGGCGCGACTTCGGCCTGGCGCGGCCGCGGCTGGCGATTGCCGGTTTGAACCCCCATGCCGGCGAGAACGGCGTGATGGGCGACGAGGAGGCGCGCTGGATGGTGCCGCTGATCGAGCGGCTGCGTCGGGAGGGCTTCGACCTGCGCGGGCCGCTGCCCGCCGATACCATGTTCCACCCGGCGGCGCGGGCGCGCTATGACGCGGCGCTTTGCACCTATCACGACCAGGCGCTGATCCCGATCAAGACGCTGGATTTCGCCGGCGGGGTGAACGTGACGCTGGGCCTGCCCTTCGTGCGCACCTCGCCCGATCACGGCACCGCCTTCGACATCGCCGGCCGGGGCATCGCCGATGCGCAAAGCGTCATCGCGGCGCTGCGCATGGCGCATGAGATGGCGGGGCGGCGATGAGCACCATCGACGGTCTGCCGCCGCTGCGCGAGGTGATCGCGCGGCACGATCTGCGCGCCAAGAAGCAGCTGGGGCAGAACTTCCTGCTGGACCTGAACCTGACCGCCAAGATCGCGCGCGCCGCCGGCGATCTGACGGGCTGCGACGTAATCGAGGTGGGCCCCGGCCCGGGCGGGCTGACCCGCGGGCTTCTGGCCGAGGGCGCGCGGCATGTCCTGGCGATCGAGAAGGATGCCCGCGCCCTGCCAGCCCTGGCCGAGATCGCCGCCGCCTATCCGGGCCGGCTGGAGGTGATCCATGGCGACGCGCTGGAGGTCGATCCGCTGGCGCATCTGACGCCGCCGATCCGCATCGTGGCGAACCTGCCCTATAATGTCGGCACCGAGCTTCTGATCCGCTGGCTGACGCCGGCCGCCTGGCCGCCCTTCTGGCAGTCGCTGACGCTGATGTTCCAGAAAGAAGTGGCCGAGCGCATCGTGGCGCAGCCGGGCGGCAAGGCGTATGGCCGGCTCGCCGTGCTGGCGCAATGGCGCACCGAGGCGCGGATCGTGATGACCCTGCCGCCCGAAGCCTTCGTGCCGGCGCCCAAGGTGCATTCGGCGGTGGTGCATCTGACCGCCCTGCCCGGACCGCGCTATCCGGCCGATCCGGCGGTATTGAACCGGGTGGTGGCGGCGGGCTTCAACCAGCGCCGCAAGATGCTACGCGCCTCGCTGAAGGGGTTGCACCCGGATATCGAGGCGCTGCTGGTCGAGGCCGGCATCGCGCCGACGGCGCGGGCCGAGGAGATCGGCCTGGAGCAGTTCTGCACGCTGGCGCGGGGCCTGGCCGCCGCGCCGCGCTGAACTTATTCGCCCGAGGCGCTTTCCGGCTGGGTCTTGGCGGCCTTGGCGCCACGGCCCGAGGATTTCGCGGCAGGGGCCTTGCCGCCGTCTTCGGCCGGTTTCTTGCGGCTGCGCGGCGCTGCGGTCGTGCTGCGGCTGCGGCGGCGCGGGGCCGGTTCGGCCGCGGCGGCGGGCTCCTCGGGGATCGCGGCAGAGGCTTCCGGCGTCGCAGCAGGCTCGGCAGGCGTAGCGGCGGTTTCCGGGGTCTCGACCGGGCCGGCGGCCTCCTCGTCCGAGGCGATCACCGGGGGCAGCCCGGGCTCGGCAGGCGCGGCGCGCTCTTCCGCCCGGGGCGCGGGCTGGCGCTCGTCCTTGCGATCATCGCGGCGATCATCGCGACGTTCGTCACGGCGATCCTCGCGCCGGTCGTCGCGACGCTCCTGGCGGTCCTGATGATGGCGGTGGCCGTTATGGCCGTTGCCGTTCTCGGCCGCGGCGGTCTGGCCGCCGGCCTCGAAATCGTCATCGCGGCTTTGATGCTGCTGGCTCTGGCGCTCGGCCTGCTCGCGCTGCGCCTCGCCCAGCATGCGGGTATAGTGCTCAGCATGCTGAAGGAAGCTCTGCTCGGCCACCCGGTCGTTGGAGAGCTGGGCGTCGCGGGCGAGCGTCAGGTATTTCTCGATGATCTGCTGGGGCGTGCCACGCACCTTGCCCTCGGGACCCGAGGAATCGAAGACGCGGTTGACGACATTGCCCAGCGAACGCTGTCGGTTCGACTTGTTACGCGAACGGGATTTGGATGATCTCATCAGCTTGTTGTCAGTTTATACCCGGCACAGGCCGGCTGAGGTTGGGGTCATTCCTAAGGCGGGCGTCAGCGCAGGTGCGGCTTTGGCTCCGGCTCCCGCGTCACCAGTGAAAGGCTGGGTTATCTGAGTGTGACTGACCCGTGCGTGGGCGGTGCGCCCCCGTCACAACTGCGAATAAACACGCCGCAGCGTCGCTTACAAGCGAAAATTTCGTCAAAACCCGCGAAAGACGCGGATCCTTGCCGGGTCAAAGCGGCTTGCGGGCGCCGACGACGCGGTCGCGCCCGTCCAGGTCGGGCAGAATCCGGGGCTCAACCAGCCCGGCCGCCTGCATCAGCGCCGCCACGGCGCGGCCCTGGGTCGGGCCGATCTCGACCAGCAGACGGCCGCCGGGCGACAGATGCGCCGGCGCACCGGCGGCAATGGCGCGATAGGCGGAAAGCCCGTCCGCCCCATCGGTCAGGGCGTGGCGCGGCTCCCATTCCCGCACCTCGGGCGACAGATCCGCCATTTCGTCCAGCGCGATATAGGGCGGATTCGAAACGATCAGGTCGAATTGCCCCGCAACCGAGGCGAACCAGTCCGATTCAAGGAAATCCGCGCAAACCCCGATCCGCACCGCGTTTTCCCGCGCCACCGTTAGCGCGGCGGGCGAGATGTCGGTGCCCGTCCCCCGCGCGCCCGGCCGCTCGGCCAGAAGCGAGATCAGGATCGCCCCCGTGCCGGTGCCAAGGTCCAGGACCGAGGCAAAGGGTTCTGCCAGCGCCGCCTCGACCAGCGTTTCGGTCTCGGGGCGCGGGTCGAGCGTGTCTCGGGTCACGCGGAACTCGTGCTTCCAGAAGGCGCGGCGACCAAGGATCTGGCTGACCGGCTGGCGCGCGGCCCGGGCGGCAAGCGCTGCGTCGAAACGTCGCAGCGCCTCGGCCGGCAGCGGCGCGGCCAGCGCGGCGGCGAGGTGGTGGCGCGGCTGTTCCAGGGCATGGGCCAGGAGCAGCCGGGCATCCTCGGCCGCGGTCGGCACCCCGGCTGCGGCGAGTCGGCCGGTGCCCTGGCGCAGCGCCTCCGCCCCGGTCATGGAATCACGCGCCCTGCGCGGCCAGCCGCGCAGCCTGGTCATGGGCGGTCAGCGCATCGACGATCTCGCCGATCTCGCCCTGCATGATGCGGTCCAGCGCATAGAGCGTCAGGCCGATGCGATGGTCGGTCATGCGGCCCTGCGGGAAATTATAGGTGCGGATGCGTTCCGAGCGGTCGCCCGAGCCGACCTGCGACTTGCGGTCGGCGGCGCGCTCGGCATCGGCACGCGACCGCTCCATGTCGTAGAGTCGCGCGCGCAGCACCGCCATGGCGTTGGCGCGGTTCTGGTGCTGCGACTTTTCCGAACTGGTCACCACGATTCCGGTCGGCAGGTGGGTGATGCGCACCGCCGAATCGGTGGTGTTGACGTGCTGGCCGCCCGCCCCGCTGGCGCGCATGGTGTCGATGCGGATGTCGCTGGCGGGGATGTCGATGTCGACCTCCTCGGCCTCGGGCAGCACGGCGACGGTAGCAGCGCTGGTATGGATGCGGCCGCCCGATTCCGTCTCGGGCACGCGCTGGACGCGATGCACGCCGGATTCGTATTTCAGCTTGGCGAACACGCCCTCGCCCTCGATCCGCGCCACCGCCTCGCGCACGCCGCCCAGATCGGACTGGACCAGCTCCAGCAATTGGAACTGCCACCCCTGCGACTCGGCAAAGCGGCGGTACATGTCGAGCAGATCGCCCGCGAACAGCGCCGCCTCCTCGCCGCCGGTGCCGGGGCGGATCTCCAGGATCGCCGGACGGGCATCGGCGGCATCCCGCGGCAACAGCGCGATGCGCAGCGCATGTTCCAGATCGGGCAGCGCGGCGCGCAGGCGCGACAATTCGTCCTGCGCCAGTTCGCGCATCTCGGGATCGGCCAGCAGGGCCTCGGCCTCGCAGATGCCGGCCTGCGCGGCGCGCCATTCGGCGATCTGGGCGACGACGGGTTTCAGCTCGGCATATTCGCGGCTGATCGCGGCGATTTCGTCGGCCGAAGGCCCGGCGTTCAGCCGCGCCTCGAGATATTCGAAACGCTCGACGATCTGGATAAGGCGGTCTTTCGGCAGCATTTGACGCAATTAGCCGTTGCGCGGGTAGCCGACAAGCGGGAACCTCGGGAACATCTGATGCAGATCAAAGCACGGCAGGCCGTCGTGGTGCAGACTATTGCAAGACGCGCCCACCAAGCCAAAGGAGGCCAAACGTGAAACTCGTCCCCTTTCTGACAGCGACGAGTCTTGCCCTGTCCGCTCTGCCGGTCATGGCACAGACCGAAGCCATCGACGACAGCGCCCTGCGCGAGGAAGCCAAGGGGGTGTTCGAGGCTATTCCCGAGACGATGACCGCCATCAAGCAGACCGAGGACAATCCCGAGGGCACTCCCCTGACCGCCGAGAAGATCGAGCTGGGCAAGATGCTGTTCTTCGACCCGCGCATGTCCAGTTCCGGGCTGATCTCGTGCCAGACCTGCCATAACGTCGGCCTGGGCGGGGTGGACGGCCTGCCGACCTCGATCGGGCACGGTTGGCAGAAGGGGCCGCGCAACGCGCCGACCATGCTGAACGCGATCTTCAACGCCGCGCAATTCTGGGACGGACGCGCCGCCGACCTTGCGGAACAGGCCAAGGGGCCGGTCCAGGCCGGCGTCGAGATGAGCAATACCCCCGATCAGGTGGTCAAGACCATCAACTCGATGCCGGAATATGTCGAATCCTTCCAGGCCGCCTTCCCCGACGAGCAGGATCCGGTGAGTTTCGACAACTTCGCCGCCGCGATCGAGCAGTTCGAAGCCACGCTCATCACCCCGAACAGCGCCTTCGACCGTTACCTGGCCGGCGACGATGCGGCGATGTCCGACCAGCAGAAGCGCGGGCTGCAAGCCTTCATGGATACCGGCTGCACCGCCTGCCATTACGGCGTGAACCTGGGCGGGCAGGATTACCATCCCTTCGGCCTGATCGCCAAGCCCGGCGCCGAGGTGCTGCCCGTGGGCGACAAGGGGCGCTACGAGATCAGCCAGACCGTGGATGACGAATATGTCTTCCGGGCCGCGCCCTTGCGCAACGTGGCGCTGACCGCGCCCTATTTCCACTCGGGGGTGGTCTGGGATCTGGCGGAAGCGGTGCAGATCATGTCCTCGGCGCAGATCGGCACCGAACTGACCGATGAGCAGGCCGACGACATCACCGCCTTCCTGGGCGCCTTGACGGGCGAACAACCGGTGATCGACCACCCGATCCTGCCGGTGCGCACCGACACGACGCCGCTGCCCACGCCGATGTAAGGCGTGCGCAGGCGGGAATGGTAAAGGGGCCCTCGCGGGCCCCTTTCGCTTGCGCTCCGTCCGGCGGATCACTCGGCCTTGACGGCCTCGACGGTGATCTTGATCTCGACCTCGTCCCCGACGGCGGGGGCGAACTTGCCCAGGTTGAACTCCGAACGCTTGATCTCGGCCTCGGCATCGAAGCCGGCGGCTTCCTTGCCGGTCATCGGATGGGGGGCGATCTGGTTCAGATCGACGTCCAGCACGACCTGCTTGGTCACTCCGTTCAGCGTCAGGTCGCCGGTAACCCTGGCTTCCTTGTCACCGTCGGGCTCGACCTTGGTGGACTTGAAGGTCGCAACCGCGCCGCTGGCATCGGTATTGAAGAAATCAGGCCCGAACAGGTGCTTGTCGAGCTCTTCCGCAGGGGTGCGCAGGCCGGAAAGCGGGATGGTCGCCTCAACGCTGGATTGAGCCGGGTTCTCGGCATCCAGCGTCAGCTTGCCGGTCACACCGTTGATGATGCCCGTGCTGGTCGAGAAGCCCATGTGGTTGTATTCAAAGACGACTTGGCTGTGCGACGGGTCGAAATCATAGACCACGGGCTCGGCCATGGCGGCGGTGGCGCCAAGCAGGGTGATCGCGGCGACAGGGGCGAAGATGGATTTCATGCTGAACTCCGGATTGAAAAAGGTCACGAACGGTTCTGCCAGAAAATGGCCCAGCATCAACAAAGGTTTCCAACAAGATCCCTGACATTTTCGTGTTTCGCCGCAGCGCGGAAACTGTGTCGCCGCGACGGCGATTTTCCGGCGCTCCCCGGGGTTTTGCCTTGCATTCCCCGGCCTGGTCGCTATAAGGCCGCATCCTTCCGCAAATGCGAAACCGGCGCAGCCTCTCGTGGCGGGGCGCGGAAGGGTTGTCCCGCCGTTGAAGTGCGCCCCGAAAAAAGGTGCAGACATGCCGCTTTACGAGCATGTGCTGATCGCCCGTCAGGACCTGTCGAACGCGCAGGCCGAAGGGCTGATCGAACATTTCTCGACCGTGATCGCCGACAATGGCGGCAAGGTCGTGGACAACGAATACTGGGGCGTGCGCACGCTCGCCTACAAGATCAACAAGAATCGCAAGGGCCATTACGCCTTCCTGCGTTCGGACGCCCCCTCGGCCGCCGTGCAGGAGATGGAGCGCCTGGCCCGCCTGCATGACGATGTCATGCGCGTGCTGACCGTCCGCGTGGACGAGCACAAGGACGGCCCCTCGATCCAGATGCAAAAGCGCGACGAGCGCGAGCGCGGTGATCGTGGCGACCGCGGTGATCGCGGCGAGCGGCGCGAGCGTCGTGACCGCGACGACCGGAACTAAGGGAAAGGAACCAGGATCATGGCCAACAAACCCTTCTTCCGCCGCCGGAAAGTCTGCCCCTTCTCGGGCGACAACGCCCCCGCCATCGACTACAAGGACACGCGCCTGCTCCAGCGTTACATCTCGGAACGCGGCAAGATCGTGCCCTCGCGCATCACCGCCGTCTCGGCCAAGAAGCAGCGCGAACTGGCGCGCGCCATCAAGCGCGCCCGCTTCCTCGCCCTGCTCCCCTATGCCGTGAAGTAAGGAGAGACGACCATGCAAGTCATCCTGCTGGAACGCGTGGCCAAGCTGGGCCAGATGGGCGAAGTGGTCAAAGTCAAGGACGGCTTTGCCCGCAACTACCTGCTGCCGCAAGGCAAGGCGCTGCGCGCCTCGGACGCCAATATCCAGGCGTTTGAAGCCCGCAAGGCCGAACTCGCCTCGCGCAACGACGAAACCCGCGCCGAAGCCGAGAAGATCGCCGAGAAGCTCGACGGTCAGACCTTCGTCATCATCCGCTCCGCCTCGGATGCCGGCGCGCTTTACGGCTCGGTCACGCCGCGCGACGCCGCCGATGTCGCCAATGCCGAAGGTTTCGCGATCGAGCGCCGCCAGGTCGTGCTGACCGCCCCGATCAAGGATCTGGGTCTGCACGAGGTCCGCGTGCACCTGCACCCGGAAGTCGATGTCACGATCAAGCTGAACGTTGCCCGCTCGGCCGAAGAGGCCGAATTGCAGGCTTCGGGCAAGTCGATCCAGGAACTGGCCGCCGAAGAGGAAGCCGCCGCGGAATTCGAGATCGCCGAGCTCTTCGACGATATCGGCTCGGCCGGCCGCGACGAGGACGAAGCCGCGAACTGATCGCGCCTTCACCGCAAATCGAAAGGACGCGCCGCGACCCGGCGCGTTTTTTCATGCCCGGCCCTTGCCTGCGCGCCGCGCCCGCCGGAACATTCCCCCGGGGTCGCGGGTTGAGCCGCAAAGCGCCCCTTCGCCAGAGGAATTGCCGGATGCACCATCAGGACGACCTGCCGCCCATCACCCATACCGAGGCCGACGAGACCAGCCAGACCCGTTTCGGCCCCCGCCCGGTGCCCGAGGGCCATCGCCGCCCGCCCGGGCCGGTGGAATCGCGCCGCATCCCCCCGCATGGCGATGTCTCGCCCGATGGCAGCCGGCCTTGGCCACGCCCTTCGCGCGGGGCGAAATGGCTGGTCCTGGGCGGTACCGGCCTGGCCGCCGCGGCGCTCACCGCCGGCACGGTCCTTGCCGCGCGCCATGTTCTCGACCTCGTCTCGCAGGACGGACCGCCGTCGCGCCGCCGCGGCACCCAGGCCGAACCCGCTGCCACGGGACGCAGGGCCATGCCTGTCGGGGCCGGCCAGCAGGACGAGGAAACCCGCCGTCCCGTGCGTATCCGCCCCCAGGCGGAACGCGACCGCACGCCCCGCCCTGCCCGTCGTCCGCCGCGCCAAAATCTGCTGCAAGAGGTCGAGGCGAACACCGCCAGCCTGACCAGCGGCGTCGAAAACGTGATGCGCGCGCTGACCGCCGCCGTGACCGGCTTCCGCACCGTCGCCGGGCAGGCCAGCACCATCATGCAGGAATTCGGCGATGCTGCAGCCATGGTGCGCGACATCATCGACCGCCGCCCCGGAGCCCCACCGTCCCGAACCCGGTCGCAAGCGCGCCCCGACGACCGGCATGGGGCGCATATGCCGGACCTGCGCGACGACCCGCTGCTGCACGATCCGATGGAGGGACCCGACCCCGGCGGCCCGGCCGATCACGACCCGCGCGTGCACCGGCTCTGAGCCCTCGACGGGCGCTTCACCGTTTTCCAGATACTCGAATGCCGGGGCAGCGCCGCCCCCGGGCTTCCGCATCTTCGTTCTGCAAATACTCAGCCGCCACGCCGC
Source organism: Paracoccus sp. MKU1 (assembly GCF_001447385.1). Classification (GTDB taxonomy): domain Bacteria; phylum Pseudomonadota; class Alphaproteobacteria; order Rhodobacterales; family Rhodobacteraceae; genus Paracoccus. The sequence goes on from NZ_LLWQ01000217.1 coordinate 42,718, forward strand.
GCCGCAGGCCCCGGCCGCGACGAAAAAGGCCGCCCCCCACGGGACGGCCTCTCTCATTGCAAGCAAAGCGGCGGATCAGGCCTGATCCAGCGCCTCGATGGCTTTTTCCAGCTCGTCCTTGGTCACGGTCTTGTCCGAAACCTTGGCGCCCTCGACGATATGATCCACGACCTTGTCCTCGAAGATCGGCGCGCGCAGCTGCTGCTGCGCCTGCGGGTTCTGCTGGATGAACTCGAAGAAGGCGCGCTCCTGGCCGGGGAACTGCCGGGCCTGGCGCAGCACCGCCTGGGTCATCTCCTGATCCGAGACGGTGATCTCGGCCTTCTGGCCGATCTCGGCCAGCAGCAAGCCCAGGCGGACGCGGCGCTCGGCGAGCTTCTTGTGCTCGTCGGTGGGCTCGATCTCGCCATGGTTATGACCGTGCTCCTCCGGATGCTCCTCGTGCCAGAGCTGATGCGCGATCTGATGCGCCTCGGCTTCGACCAGCGAATCGGGCAGGTCGAACTTGACCAGCTCGTCCAGCTTGTCCAGCAGGGCGCGCTTGAGCACCTGGCGCGAGGCGCCCTTGTATTCGGCCTCCAGCCGCTCGCGGATCTGGCCCTTCAGCGCGTCCAGGCTCTCGGCACCGAACTTCTTGGCCAGCTCATCGTCGAGCTCGGCCGCTTTCGGGGCCTTCACCGCCTTGACAGTGGTTTCGAAGACCGCGTCCTTGCCGGCCAGAGCCGGATGGCCGTAATCCTCGGGGAATTTCACCTCGACCTTGACCTCGTCGCCGGCCTTGGCGCCGACCAGCTGCTCCTCGAAACCGGGGATGAAGCTCTTGGAGCCCAGCACCAGCGGGTAATCCTCGGCGGTGCCGCCCTCGAAAGCCTCGCCATCGACCATGCCCTTGAAGTCGATCACGACCTGGTCGCCGTCCTTGGCCTTGGTACCCTTCTTGCGGTCCTCGAAGCTCTGGGCGTTCTTGGCCAGGTTCTCCAGCGCCTCGGTCACCTGCTCCTCGCTGGCCTCGACCACCAGCCGCTCCAGTTCGACGCCCGACAGGTCGGTTTCCGGAATGGCCGGCAGGGCCTCATAAGCGACGGTGACGACGACATCGTCGCCCTCTTTCCAGGTCTCGCCATTGACCATCTCGATCTTCGGCTGAAGGGCCGGACGGTCACCCGATTTCTCCAGATGGTCGCGCAGCGCCTTGTCGATGGCCTCCTGCATGGCATCGCCCATGATACGCTGGCCGAACTGCTTCTTCAGCAGCGCCATCGGCACCTTACCCTTGCGGAAGCCCTTCATCTCGACCTCGGGCTGGGCCTCTTTCAGCTTCGCATCCACCTGCGCCGCCAGATCCGCTGCGGGCAGGGTGAATTCATAGCCCCGCTTCAGCCCTTCGTTCTGGGTTTCCTTGACCTGCATTTGTCTTCCTTCATCCACGAACCATCGCGCGGGTCCGAGGCATCACAGCCTCGCCGGCGCCAGAACCTGCCGTCCCGCGCCTCCGCCTGTTTCAGCGCGCTAGCTATGGGATTTCAGCCCGCATAGCAAGGACGAAGGCAGGATTTGCCGCACTCCCGCCGGGTTTCGGGCTGCGCGCCGCCAGAGGTCAGGCGCGAGAGTCCCGCCCCCGCCCCGCCCGCACAGCGGGAGAGTCGGGCATCGAAACATCTCTTGGTTGAATTGAGCATAATGGTCTCATGCAAGCAACCCGGCTGCCCGGATCGGTCGACGCTGGGCAAGCCCTGATGAGCGGTCATCCGCCACAAAGCCGGGCTCTGCACCCAGAAGTTGCACCCTCCGGAAAATCAACGGGCTGCCTCCGTTAGGTCAGCCAACGGAACCTAACTTATGGACATGTTCCCTTCTCCACCCCGACAGTGCATACAGGCATCGTTCCGTAAGCGGTTGTTTGTTAACCTTGGTAAGCGGTTTTTGGTTGTGTTTTCAGACCTGACCGGGCGGGGGCGCGTTCTTGCTCCCGCCCGGTTGTGAATCTGCCAGGCGTTGCCGGCTTCCCCCTGTCGCGGTTGCTTGATTTTTGGGCAGTATCTGGGCCAACTCGCGCTTGACGATTCCGCGCCCGCCGCACCCATCAGACAAAAACTACAAAATTGGCCCTTGAGACAGCAGTTCTCGAAATGGCAAAGGCCGCCCTTACAGACGGCCTTTTCGCGTCATTCCTCCCGGGCGACTCAGCCGCGGGCGCGCACGACCTGCAACAGCGGCATGACCTCGGACATGTCCGGCCCATGCGCCTGGCCGGTCAGGGCCTTGCGCAGCGGCATGAACAGGCCCTTGCCCTTGCGGCCGGTCGCTGTTTTCACCGCGTTGGTGAACTCACCCCAGGTGGCATCGGTATAGGGCGGCGGCGGCAGCAGCTTCATCGCCTCGGCGATGAAATCGGCATCCTCGGGATCGACCTGCGGCTCGGCGCCGTTCGAGAAGATCTCCCACCAGCCGGCCAGATCGTCCAGCTTGGTGATGTTCTGCGAGGCGACGCGCCAGAACCGCTCGGCCAGCGCATCGGGCACGCCAAGCGCGGCGATGCGGTCCCTGACCTCGGCGAAGGGGCGCGACTGGTTCGCCTCGCGCGTCAGCGGCCACAGGTCCTCGGCGTCGAACTTGGTGGGCGAGGCGCCGAATTGCGACAACTCGAACCCCTCGGCCAGCTCGTCCAGCGACATCCTCAGCTCGACCGGCTGCGACGAGCCCAGCCGCGCCATCAGCGACAGCAGCGCCTCGGGCGCCACGCCGCTTTCGCGCAGGTCCTTGATCGACAGCGTGCCCAGGCGCTTGGACAGCTCCTCGCCCTGCGCACCGGTGAGCAGGCTGTGATGGGCAAAGGCCGGCGGCTCGGCGCCCAGGGCGCGGATGATCTGGATCTGGGTCGCGGTGTTCGTCACATGGTCGGCGCCGCGCACGATATGGGTGACGCCCATCTCGGCATCATCGACCGAGCTGGCGAAGGTGTAGAGCACCTGCCCGTCGGCACGGATCAGCACCGGGTCCGAGACCGAGGCCGCGTCGATGGAAATCTCGCCCAGGATGCCGTCGGGCCACTCGATCCGCTCCTGATCCAGCAGGAAGCGCCAGTAGCCGTCGCGGCCCTCGGCGCGCAGGCGGTCCTTGTCCTCGGCCGAAAGCTTCAGGCCCGCCCGGTCATAGACCGGCGGCTTGCCCATGTTGAGTTGCTTCTTGCGCTTCAGGTCCAGCTCGGTCGGGGTCTCGAACACCTCGTAGAGCCGGCCGGCCGCGCGCAGCCCCTCGGCCGCCTCGGCATAGCGGTCCAGCCGGTCCGACTGCCGCTCGATCCGGTCCCAGGTCAGGCCCAGCCATTCCAGGTCGCGCTGGATGCCGTCGGCATATTCCTGCTTCGACCGCTCGCGGTCGGTATCGTCCAGGCGCAGGATGAAGGTGCCGCCCGCCTTGCGCGCGATCAGATAGTTCATCAGCGCCGTGCGAAGGTTGCCGACATGGATGTGGCCGGTGGGCGAAGGGGCGAAACGGGTGATGGTCATGGGAGCTCTCCTGTCGGCTTCGCTCTTTCACAAACAGCGGTTTTTGTCCATATCGGGACCAAAGACAGAGGTTAACCGATGCTTGACTGGAAGAATGCCGAGGCCCCCGACGCGGCCATGATCGAGGAACTGGCGCGCGAGGCCATCGCCGGCCTGCCGCCGGAATTCGCCGGTCCCGCCGCGCAGGTGGTGCTGCGGGTCGAGGATTTCGCCAGCGAGGAATTCCTCGACGAGCTGGAGATCGACGACCCGCTGGAGCTGACCGGCCTCTATGACGGCGTGCCGATGACCGAAAAATCGGCCAGCGACCCGCAGCATTTTCCCGACACGGTCTGGCTGTTCCGCCGTGCCATCCTGGACGAATGGGCCTCGCGCGGGGACGTGACGCTGGGCCAGCTGGTCGCGCATGTCGTGGTGCATGAATTCGCCCATCATTTCGGCTGGTCCGACGAGGACATCGCCACCATCGACCGCTGGTGGGAATGATGGACCAGGCGCCGATCCTGACCATCACCCTGAACCCCGCCCTGGACGTCACCACCGCAGCGCGGCAGGTGGTGCCCGACGTCAAGCTGCGCTGCGAGGCGCCGCGCTTCGATCCGGGCGGCGGCGGCATCAATGTCAGCCGGGCGATCCGCGCCATGGGCGGCGACAGCACGGCGCTGGTCGCGCTTGGCGGCGCCACCGGTCAGCGCATCGCCGCGCTGCTGGAGGAAACCGGCATCCCGCTGCACACCCTGCCCGCCCCGGGCGAGACGCGGCAGTCGCTGACCGTGGACGACCGCACCATCCGCCAGCAATACCGCTTCGTCATGCCCGGCCCGGAATGGTCCGCGGCCGATGTCGAGGCCGCGCTGGAGGCCGCCACCGGCGCCGCCGAACCCGGCGCGCTGGTGGTGCTGTCGGGCTCGAACCCGCCCGGCGTGCCGGCGGGCTTTGCCGCCATGCTGGCCCAGCGGCTGCGCGGCAGCGGCGCGCGGCTGATCGTCGATACCTCGGGCAAGGCGCTGGCCGAGGTCGCCGCCGCCACCGACCGGCGGGTCGAGATCCTGCGCATGGACGACGAGGAGGCCGAGGGGCTGGCCGGCCATCCCCTGCCCTTCCGCGCCGATACCGCCGCCTTCGCGGCCAGCCTCGTCGCCTCGGGCGCCGCGCATGGGGTGATCGTGGCGCGCGGCCGCGACGGCAACATCATCGCCACCGACCAGGGCATCTGGCATGCCGAGGCGGCGCGGGTGCAGGTGGTCAGCAAGGTCGGCGCCGGCGACAGTTTCCTGGCCGGCTTCACGCTGGGCCATGCCCGCGGCTGGCCAGTCTGCGACGCGCTGGGGCTGGCGGCCGCCGCCGCCTCGGCCACGGTGCAGACGCCCGCGACCGAGCTGTGCCGGGGCGAGGATGTCGAGCGGCTGTTCGCCGCCCGCGTGGTGACGCGGATGCGGGCCTGACGGGGCGCCTAGGCGCGCCCGTCCATGCGCACGAAATCCAGCACGCTGCCCTGCGCCGGGGCCAGTTCCGACCAGTCGTCGATCTGGAAATCGACGACCAGCGTCGCGGCCGTCGGATAGCGGCGGAAATCCGGGTCCAGCGGCGCCCGCGCCGGCAGCATGGCGGCGAATTCGGCGATGCCGGGATTGTGGCCGATCATCATCACCGTCGGCGCCGAGGCGCTGCGCAGGATCTCCAGCATCTTTTCGGGCGCGGCATGGTAAAGCCCCGGCTCGTAACGGAGATGCGGCCGCACCTCCAGCGGCGCCATGGCGATGCCGGCCCAGGTCTCGCGCGTGCGCTCGGCGGTCGAGCACAGCACCTCCTCGGGCTCATAGCCCCGGCTGGCCAGCCAGTCTCCGAGTTCGCGCGCCGAGCGGCGGCCGCGCGCGTTCAGCGGGCGGTCGTGATCCGGTTGCGCCGGATCGTCCCAGGACGATTTGGCATGACGGGTCAGGATCAGACGGCGGTGTCCGAGTGGAGTCATCGATTTGCCTTTTCGGCCATGCGGTTAAGGTTGGGCAGCGGAACCGAGCCTGCCATAGCTTCCGCCGGGCGGGCAAGCCTTCTCTTTCAGGCGATGTCGCGCCGCCTACAGCCCGCTGTCGCCCTGGCGCAAGCCGCGCGGCTTGACCCGCGGCTCGGTCGAGCGGATCAGCGACCCCGCGCCATGTTCGGTGAACAGCTCCAGCAGGCAGGCATTGGGCACCCGCCCGTCCAGGATCACCACGGCGCGCACCCCCTCCTCCAGCGCCTTCAGCGCGGTTTCGGTCTTGGGGATCATGCCGCCTGCGATGGTGCCGTCGGCGATCATCGCCCGCACCTGGTCGGGATGCATCGCGGTCAGCACCTCGCCCGAAGCGTCTTTGACGCCCGATACATCGGTCAGAAGCAGCAGCCGGTCGGCCTTGAGCGCGCCGGCGATCGCGCCCGCTGCGGTGTCGCCGTTGACGTTGAAGGTCTCGTTATCCTCCATCCCCGTCGCCACCGGGGCGATGACCGGGATCAGCCCGGCATTGTAGAGGTCGCGGATGATCTGCACGTTCATCTCGACCGGGCGGCCGACGAAGCCCAGCTCCGGGTCGTCCGGCTCGCAGACCATCAGGTCGTCGTCCTTGCCGGAAATGCCGACCGCGCGGCCGCCGGCATCGTTGATCGCCTGCACAATGCGCTTATTGACCAGGCCCGACAGCACCATTTCCACCACCTCGACCGTCTCGCGGGTGGTGACGCGCTTGCCGCGCACGAAGCGGCTTTCGATGCCCAGCTTGCCCAGCAGGTCGTTGATCATCGGGCCGCCGCCATGGCAGACGACCGGATGGATGCCGACCTGCTTCATCAGCACGATGTCGCGGGCGAACTCGGCCATGGCCTCGTCGTCGCCCATGGCATTGCCGCCGAATTTCACCACCACCACGGCGCCGGAATAACGCTGCATATAGGGCAACGCCTCGGAAAGGGTGCGGGCGGTGGCGATCCAGTCACGGTTCATCTTCTGCTTTCTCATCGAAGGCCCCTGTTCGTCGCGCCCGACCCTAGGACGCGGGTGCCGATCAGTCCAGACCGGCAATGATGGCGCGCAGCGTGGCGATGCCCTGCCCCTTGTCCGAGCTTGTGACCACAAGCTCGGGGTAGGCGGCGGGGTGCTTTTGCAGCGCCTCCTGCACCTGCGCGACGGTGGCCTGCATGGCCTGTGCGCCGATCTTGTCGGCCTTGGTCAGCACCACCTGGAAGGGCACGGCCGAACGGTCGAGCAGCTTCATGATCTCGTGGTCGACGTCCTTCACGCCATGGCGCGAATCGATCAGCGCGAAGGCGCGGCGCAGGGTCGGCCGGCCGGCGAGATAGTTCTTCAAGAGCGCCTGCCATTTCGCCACCACCGCGACCGGCGCCTTGGCGAAACCATAGCCCGGCAGGTCCACCAGATAGGCGCGCTCGCCCAGGGTGAAATAGTTGATCTCCTGCGTGCGGCCCGGGGTGTTCGAGGCGCGCGCCAGCGATTTCCGGCCCGTCAGCGCGTTGATCAGGCTGGATTTTCCGGCGTTCGAGCGGCCGGCGAAACAGACCTCGGGCCTATCGGCGGGCGGCAGCCCGTCCATGGCGACCACGCCCTTCAGGAAATCGACCGGGCCTGCGAACAGTTGGCGCGCGGCCTCGGCGGTCTCGGCATCGGGTTCCGGGGCGACGGGAAAGGCGACCTTCATGCGCAGACCTCATCGCCAAGGGCGATATCGCCGCCGGTGACCACCTCGGCATAGATGCCGAAATCGCGATGGCCGAATTGCGCCTCCAGCGCCTCGGGCATGTCGATGTCGATGCGACCCGTGGCAGGATCGGCACTGGTCGCCGGGCAGCGGCCGATGGTCTCGGTCACCCGCAGCTCGACCGCGCCCACGGTCAGCACATGGCCGATCAGGTCACGCTCGGCATAAGGCGCCCAGCCGTCCAGCCACAGGTTGCCGCGCCAGCGCTCCACACCCACGCTCATGCCCAGCTGCGATTCCAGATCGGCCAGGCTCGACAGCGACAGGATCGAGACCCAGGGCTGGTTCACATCGGTCCAGCCGGTCGGCCCCCGCACCAGGCGGGTGGGGGCGGGTTTCCCCTCGGACCAGAGCGGACGGACCCAGTCCACCAGCCGCGCGCCCTCGGTCTCGGGGTCGAAGTCCAGATCGGGCAGGTCGGGATGGGTCAGACGGATCCGGCCGCCTTCCGCGCCTTCGCCCCAGCCGCCCTGGACAGCCTGCAAGCCGGCCGAGGCCGCGCCGCGCAGGAAGCAGGATTTCGGCAGCCAGCGACCCGGCACCTCGCCGGCGTGACGCTCGCCGCCCTCGGTCAGCAGCGCCCAGAGCCGGTCGCCCGGCAGGCGCCGCGCCGCATCCAGGCGGGTGTGGCGCAGATCCTCGCCGCCGATCGCCTTGATCGGATGCCGGCGTATCCGGGCGATGCGGGCGGTCATTTGCCGCCCTTGTCCCCGCCCTTGTCTTCGGCCTTGGCCCGTGACGGCAGGCTGGAGCGGATATTGCCGAAGAAGTCGGGCCGGTGGCCATGCATCGACATGATCGTGTACTGCTGGATGATGGTGATGGTGTTGTTGGTGATCCAGTACAGCACCAGACCCGAGGCAAAGCCGCCCAGCATGAACATGAACACCCAGGGCATCCAGGCGAAGATCATCTTCTGCGCCGGATCGGTCGGAGCCGGGTTCAGCTTCTGCTGCATCCACATCGAGATGCCCAGCAGGATCGCCAGCACCGGCAGGGTAAAGCTGTGCAGGAAGCTGCCCTGGCCCGGCGCCGCCCAGGGCAGCAGGCCGAACAGGTTCCACAGGCTCGACGGGTCGGGCGCCGCGAGGTCGCGGATCCAGCCGATCCAGGGCGCATGGCGCAGCTCGATGGTGACGAAGATCACCTTGTAGAGCGCGAAGAAGATCGGGATCTGCAACAGCACCGGCAGGCAGCCTGCGGCGGGGTTCACCTTTTCGCGCTTGTAAAGCTCCATCACCTCTTTCTGGAACTTCATCCGGTCGTCGCCGGTGCGTTCCTTGATCGCCTCCATCTGCGGTTGCAGCTCCTTCATCTTCGCCATCGAGATGTAGGATTTGCGCGCCAGCGGGAAGACCAGCAGCTTCAGCACGAAGGTCAGCGCGATGATCGCCCAGCCCATGTTGCCGATCATGCCATGCAGCCAGTGCAGCAGGCGGAAGATCGGCTTGGTCAGGAAATAGAACCAGCCCCAGTCGATGGAATCGACGAAACGGTCGATGCCGGGATTTTCCTGATAGCCGTTGATGACCTCCCAGACCTTGGCGCCGGCGAACAGATAGCTGGAGCTGGTGCCGGTGGCGCCCGGGGCGACGGTCTGCACCGGCATCCGCGCCTCGGTCTGGTAGATGTCGGCGCCGGGGGCGTATTTCACCACCGCGGTGAAGGCCTGGCCCGGCGCGGGCGCCAGCGTGGTCATCCAGTATTTGTCGGTAAAGCCGATCCAGCCGTTCTCCTGCACCTCGATCAGCTGCGCCGGCCCCTCGCCCGGCAGCGGGTCGAGCTTGGCCATGTCCTTGTATTTCTCCTCCAGCAGCTTACCGTCGGTCATGCCGACCGCGCCCTCGTGCAGGACGAAGAAATTCTGGGTGTCGGGCCGGCCGTGGCGCGCCAGGATGCCATAGGGCGCCGCCGAGAAGGGCGCGGCCCCGGTGTTTTCCAGCGCCTGGGTCACGGTGAACAGGAACTTGTCGTCCAGCTCATAGGTGCGGCGGAAGATCTGGCCGGCGCCATTGTCCCAGCGCAGCGTGACCGGCTGGCCGGGGGCGAGGGTCGAGCCGGATTCGACCTCCCACACCGTGGCCGGGCCGGGAACCAGCGCCGGATCGGTGCCGGCGGCCGGCATCCAGCCATAGACCGCGTAATAGGGCTTCTGCACTGCCAGCTGCGGATCGCCACCCGGCGCGACCGGGCTGCCCTGGGCCTGCACGGTGGTTTGCGCGGTGGGCGACAGCAGGCGCACGAAGGGCGACCGGGGATCGAGCGTCTCCTGATAGCCGGTCAGCTCCAGGTCGTCGATACGACCGCCCGCCAGCGAGATCGTGCCCGCGAGCGAAGGGGATTCGATCTTGACCCGCCCGGCATTGGCCGAGGGGTCGCTGCTGGCCGCCGCGGCTTCCAGTTCCGGCGCCGCGCCCTGCGGCACCGCGCCCGGCGTCGCGGGGGCGCCGGTCTCGGGCTGGGTCACACCCTGGGTGCTGGCCGGCGGCGTATCCTGCGCGGGCGGCACCGGCTCGGGGGCGAAGAAGATCGACCAGACGAGCATGACGAGGGCGGAAAGCACCATCGCCAGGATGAGGTTGCGGTTGTTGTCTTGCATTCCGGACCAGCCCTTCGTCGTCACCCAGTCTGAGGGTTCGGGCCGCTTCAACAGAAGCGACCGGCAAAGGTCAAGGGAATTTGCCGGAAAACCGGGTCGGTTTCCACCCCGACGCGGCGCTCCGGCCGCCTGGCCCCGCCCTGCCTCGCCATGGGACCGGCCCGCCGCACGGCCGACGCGGATTTCGCCCGGGCCGCCGCCGCATGCCGGATCGGCCCCGGCCGTCACGCCTTGCGGCGCAGGTCGAAAGGCACAGGCAGCGCATGGTCGCGCTCGAGCAGGAACTCATCGACCGCCCCGGCCTCCAGCGGCGGTGCCACGGCCGGCCCCTGCACCGCGTTGAAGCCGATCTGGGCCAGGAAGGCATTCTCCTCCTGCGTCGCCACGCCATCGGCCAAGGCGGCCAGGCCCAGATGCTCTGCCAGCGCCAGGATGGCCAGGATCATCCGCTGCTGGTCGGCGCGCCGGTCGCACTCGGCGGTGAACGCGCGGCCGATCCGCACCCGGCCGATGCCGAAGCGGCGCAGATCGTCCAGCCCGGCGCTGCCGGTGCCGAACTCGCCCAAAGCCAAGGCGCAGCCCGCGGCGGCCAGCCGCTGCAAGCTGGCGGTCACCAGCATGCGGCCGCCGCCGCGGCCGATCGGCTCGCTCACCTCGATTTCCAGCCGCTGCGGGGACAGGTCGTTCCGGTCCAGCTCCCACAGGATCGTATCGGCGATGGCGGCATCCCCCAGCACCCGGTCGGACAGCGGCACCGAGAGCAGCGGCACCGGCGTGCCAAGCCGGTCCCAGCCCCGCAGGCTGGCAAAGGCCTGGCGCAGCACATCGGCGGTGATCCGGCCCAGCGTGCCGTCATCGAGCCGCGCCTCGAGTTCGGCCAGATCATGGCTGTTCCGGTCGTCCATCCGCAGGCGCGGCAGGACCCGCAGCGCCGGCATCTGGCCGGTGTCGCAGCAAAGCTGGGGCTGGAACAACAGCCCGACCCGGTCGAGCGCCAAGGCCGGCCCCACCCCCGGCTCGGCCTGCCGTCCCATTTCCACAAAGCGGATCTGTCCCGTGGGCGAGAACGGGCTCAGCCCGTGCAGGGCCATGCGGCCATAGGTATAGAGCGCCGCCGGCTCCTGCCGGCCGGTGTCGTCGCTGACGATCGCCACATTCACCACCGGGCAGATGCGCAGATCCGGCAGGTCGATCCCCTCCGAACAGATGGTCTGCAACCGCGCCAGCAGGCCCGGCACCGCCTGTTGGCGCCCGATGGCGAAAAGCCCGAGAATTTCGCCGCAGCCGCGACTGCGCCCCTGCGGCAGCAGCCGCAGATCCGCCACCAGCCGCAGCAAGAGCCGGTCCAGCATCTGCTCCAGCATCGCCGGGCCGATGCTGGCACGCAGCATCTCGATATTCTCGACCCGCAGCACCAGGGCAAGCCGGACCCTGCCCTGCGCCGCCCCCTCGCCCCTGACAAGCCTTGCCAGCCGTGACGCGGCCGCCGCGATTCCGTAAGCCATTGCCTGATCCGAATCTTGTTGCACGGATCGCAGCCTAGGCCGGCGACGCTTTTCGTTCCGTTAATGTTCGCGCAGCTTCGGCACGTCTTTTTCGCTAAAATCCGACGGATCCGGCATCAGCGCGGTGAAATCGAACAGCTTCGGATCCGGCAGGTGCGAGGGGCGCACGTTCATCAGTGCCCGGAACATCACCTGACGGCGGCCGGGGCTGCGCGATTCCCATTCGTCCAGCAGCTTCTTGACCTGCATGCGCTGCAAGCCCTCCTGGCTGCCGCAAAGGTCGCAGGGAATCACCGGATAGTTCATCGCCCGGGCGAAACGCTCGCAATCGGCCTCGGCCACGAAGGCCAGCGGGCGCAGCACGTTGAGGTCGCCCTCCTCGTTCAACAGCTTCGGCGGCATCGAGGCCAGCCTGCCGCCATGGAACAGGTTCATGAAAAAGGTTTCCAGGATGTCGTCGCGATGATGCCCCAGCACCACGGCCTGACAGCCCTCCTCGCGCGCGATGCGGTAGAGATTGCCCCGGCGCAGACGCGAGCACAGGCTGCAATAGGTCCGGCCCTCGGGCACCTTTTCCTTCACGATGGAATAGGTGTCCTGGTATTCGATGCGATGCGGCACGCCGCGCTCGGTCAGGAACTCCGGCAGCACGGTGGCCGGAAAGCCCGGCTGGCCCTGGTCGAGATTGCAGGCCAGCAGTTCCACCGGCAGGAGCCCGCGCCATTTCAGCTCGTGCAGCACGGCAAGCAGCGTATAGCTGTCCTTGCCGCCCGACAGGCAGACCAGCCAGCGGTCGCCGGGGCGAATCATGTCATAGGTCTCGATCGCGGCGCGGGTCTCGCGCACCAGCCGCTTGCGCAACTTGCGGAACTCGGTCGAGCCGGGCGCGCCGCGGAACAGCGGATGGATGTCCTCCGCCTCAAGATCCTGGGTCTCGTCGATCTCATCCCGCATCTGTCGATCCCTATCGCGCCTGCGCGCCCTGAATACCATGAAAGCGCCGCGTCAGTCCTGCTGCGGCGCCTCGCTGCCCGGCACCGGGTCATAGCCATGCCCGCCCCAGGGATGGCAGCGGCAGATCCGCCGCGCGGCCAGCCAGCCGCCCCTGGCCGCGCCATGTCGTTCCAGCGCCTCGAGCGCATAGGCCGAGCAGGTGGGCTGGAAACGGCAGCCATGCCCCACCCAGGGACTGGCGACCAGCCGATAGGCCCGCACCGGCAGCGCCAGAAGATGCGCCAGCGGGCTCATGTCCCGGCCTCGCGCGATCCGTGCACCCGTGCCAACGCGGCGGCCAACTCGGCCCGCAGCTCGGCAAAGCCGCGCTCGACCGTGGCGCCAGGCCGCCCGACCAGCACGTAATCCCAGCCCGGCCGCGCCGCGCCCGGCATGACCTCGCGCGCCAGCGCCCGCAGCCGGCGCTTGGCCCGGTTGCGCGTCACGGCATTGCCGAGCTTTTTCGAACAGGTGAAGCCGACCCGGATGGCCTGTCCCGCCTTGCCTTCCCCCGCCTCGTCTTCGGAACGGCGGCGGGCCTGGAGCAGAAAGCCCGGCATGCCCTGCCGGCGAGCCGAGGCCGCGCGCAGAAAATCCGCCCGCTTGCGCAGGGTTTCCAGCCGCACCTCCGAAACGGCAGAAGCCGCCCTGTCCGAGATCGCATTTGCGACGATCCGGTCAGCGGCGGCGGCTTTGGGGGTGCTGTCCATCACGGCAAGCCCACGCCCTGCGGCGCGCGGGCTTACGCGCTGAGGGTCTTGCGGCCCTTGGCGCGGCGGGCGTTGAGCACGCGGCGGCCGCCCTTGGTCGCCATGCGCGCGCGGAAGCCGTGGCGGCGGGCGCGAACCAGGTTCGACGGCTGGTAGGTGCGTTTCGACATCTTTCAACTCCGGGTCAGGGCGAGCCAGGGTATGGGCCATCGGCCCACGCAAGACGCGCCGGTCATTCGAGGCCCGCTGGATAGTCGCCCCCGCAAACCAAGTCAACCACATTGCGAGGATTTTGCCGGCGCCGCGGGTCCCGGGGAACCGGGACCCTGTCACGCAGGTTTGAACTGCGTAATGTCAGCCACTATGTGATGCAGCGGCGCCGAGACGAAGGGAATAGCAAAGCTCACCATGTCCCTGAATAGCTTATCGGGCCGATTCGCGCTGATTACGGGCATTTTCGTGCTTCTGGCCGAATTGCTGATCCTGCTGCCCTCGATCGCGAACTATCGGCTGGATTTCCTGGAATCGCGACTGGAACGCGCGCAGATCGCCAGCCTTGCGCTGCTGGCGACCGACGAATCGTTGGCCGCGGACCTGGAATCCGAGCTTCTGGAGAATGCCGGCGTCTTCAACGTCGTGCTGCGCCGCAACGACGTGCGCCAGCTGGTGCTGTCCTCGCCGATCCCGGGGCCGATCTCGGCCACCTACGACCTGCGCGAGCAGCCGTTCTGGACCTCGATCCGCGATGCCATGATGCAGCTGGCCGATCCGCAGAACCGGGTGATCCGGGTGATCGGCGCGCCGGTGAATCAGGCCGGCCAGCTGATCGAGATCACCACCGACACCCAGCGGCTGCGCACCGAGATGATTGATTACGGGCTGCGGCTGCTGCTGATCTCGGCCGCCTTCTCGGTCCTGACCGCGCTGCTGCTGAACCTGGCGGCGCAGCGGCTGCTGCTGGTGCCGATCCGGCGCGTCATCAGCCACATGACCGCCTATGCCAATGCGCCCGAGGACGCGCGCTCGATCATCACCCCCAACGCGCGGCTGACCGAGCTGAACGAGGCCGAGACCGCGCTTGCCGCCATGCAGCGCACCGTGACCTCGGCGCTGAAGCAAAAGGACCGGCTGGCGCAGCTGGGCCAGGCGGTGGCCCGCATCAGCCACGACCTGCGCAACATCCTGACCACGGCGCAGATCTTCGCCGACCGGCTCGAGACCAGCGCCGACCCGGCCGTGCGCCGCGCTGCGCCCAAGCTGGTGAACTCGATCAGCCGCGCGGTGAATCTGTGCGAGACGACGCTGGCCTTCGGCAAGGCCGAGGAGCCGGCCCCGGCGCTGTCGCGCTTCAACCTTTCGGCCCTGGTGACCGAGGTGACCGAGGGCGAGGCGCTGGCCTCGGACCGGCCCGACGGCGCCGAGCCCATCGAGTTCCTGACCGACGTGCCCGCCAGCCTGACGATCCGCGCCGACCGCGACCAGCTGTTCCGGGTGTTGTCGAACCTGGTGCGCAATGCACGGCAGGCCATCGAGGCCACGCGCCGGCCCGGCACCATCGAGATCGGCGCCGGCGAGGACGAGCAGGAATGGTGGATCCGCATCGGCGATACCGGCCCCGGCCTGCCGCAGAAGGCGCGGGATTTCCTGTTCCAGCCCTTTTCGGGCGGCTCGCGCAAGGGCGGCACCGGGCTTGGCCTTGCCATCGCCGCCGATCTGGTGCGCAACCATGGCGGCCGGCTGGAGCTGTTGCGTAGCGACGAGGAGGGCACGCAATTCATCCTGCACCTGCCGCGCGAACTGGCCGGGCTCGCTGCGCAGGCGGAGGCGACGGCGGTCTAGGTGTTCAGTCCCGGCATTTGATGGATTGGATCGATGATGAATCGATTGGGCTCTGAAGTCCATCGTTTGCAGATAAACTCGCAAGGTGTGAGGCCTTTGAGTGTCTTCAGTCTTCGGCCGAAGTTGTAGGCGTCGATAAAGTCCTGAAGATGCCGTCGCAACTGGTCGTGATTGTCGTAGTGGAAGCGCTTGACGGTGGCGTCCTTGATGGTGCGGTTCATCCGTTCCACCTGTCCGTTGGTCCACGGATGGTTGATCTTGGTGAGCCTGTGCTCGATGCCGTTCTCGTCACAGACCCGATCGAAGATATGGTGGAACGCATATTTGTGACGGGCGTGGTTGG